>NZ_CP108538.1:5978125-6635000 GCF_035994185.1 Streptomyces sp. NBC_01217 | reverse complement strand
TCTTCGCTTTCGCGTTTCCCTTTCCGGCGGTTCCAACCTTACCAGAACCTTTTCGTTCCGTTTCCGGTCCGAATTTGAATTCCGGTGGCCGTTGGAGTGGCCTTTGCCTTTCGGCGGATCCGACTTTATCAGAAGTTCTGAGTCGGAATTCCCGCCCCGCTCGGGAGCTCCACGGCACACGAGTGTGCGCGGTGCTTCCCTGTCAGGCGGAGCCGTAAACGTACTGGAGCGGGGCGCCCCGATGCAAATCGGGGGCCCCGCTCCGGAGTTCGCGCCTGTCGGGGTCAGACCTCGACGACGACGGGAAGGATCATCGGGCGCCGGCGGTAGGTGTCGGAAACCCACTTGCCCACCGAGCGGCGGACGAGCTGCTGGAGCTGGTGGGGCTCCATCACGCCGTCCTGGGCCGACTTGTTGAGGGCGTCCTCGATCTTCGGCACGACGGCGTTGAACGCCGAGTCGTCGATGCCGGAGCCCCGGGCCTGGATGTAGGGACCACCCGTGATCTTGCCGGACGTGCTGTCGACAACGATGAAGACCGAGATGATGCCCTCGTCGCCGAGGATGCGGCGGTCCTTGAGGGAGGTCTCGGTGACATCGCCGACCGAGAGGCCGTCGACGTATACGTAACCCGCCTGGACCTTGCCGACGATCTTGGCCTTGCCGTCGACGAGGTCGACGACGACGCCGTCCTCGGCGATGACGATGTGGTCCTTGGGTACGCCGGTGAGGGCGCCCAGTTCGGCGTTGGCCCGGAGGTGGCGCCATTCGCCGTGGACCGGCATCAGGTTCTTCGGCTTGCAGATGTTGTAGAAGTACAGCAGCTCGCCGGCCGAGGCGTGGCCCGAGACATGGACCTTCGCGTTGCCCTTGTGGACGACGTGGGCGCCCCAGCGGGTCAGGCCGTTGATCACGCGGTAGACCGCGTTCTCGTTGCCCGGGATCAGGGACGACGCCAGGATCACCGTGTCGCCCTGGACGATGCGGATCTGGTGGTCGCGGTTGGCCATGCGGGACAGTGCGGCCATCGGCTCGCCCTGGGATCCCGTGCAGACCAGCACGACCTCGTCGTCCGGCAGGTCGTCGAGGGTCTTGACGTCGACGACCAGGCCCGCGGGGACCTTCAGATAGCCGAGGTCACGGGCGATGCCCATGTTGCGGACCATCGAGCGGCCGACGAAGGCGACCCGGCGGCCGTACTCGTGTGCCGCGTCGAGGATCTGCTGGATGCGGTGCACATGGCTGGCGAAGCTCGCCACGATGATGCGCTTCTGGGCGTTGGCGAAGACCGTGCGCAGGACGTTGGAGATGTCCCGCTCGGGCGGTACGAAGCCGGGGACCTCCGCGTTGGTCGAGTCCGAGAGAAGAAGGTCGATGCCTTCCTCGCTCAGCCGGGCGAACGCGTGCAGGTCGGTGAGCCGGCCGTCCAGCGGAAGCTGGTCCATCTTGAAGTCGCCGGTCGCCACCGCCATGCCCGCGGGGGTGCGGATGGCGACCGCGAGAGCGTCCGGGATGGAGTGGTTGACCGCGATGAACTCGCAGTCGAAGACGCCGATGCGCTCGCGCTGGCCCTCCGCGACTTCGAGGGTGTACGGACGGATGCGGTGCTCCTGGAGCTTCGCCTCGATGAGGGCGAGGGTCAGCTTGGAGCCGATGAGGGGGATGTCCGGCTTCAGTCGCAGCAGATACGGGACACCACCGATGTGGTCCTCGTGGCCGTGCGTGAGGACGATGCCCTCGATGTCGTCGAGACGGTCCCGGATCGTGGTGAAGTCCGGCAGGATCAGGTCGATTCCGGGCTGCTCTTCCTCGGGGAAGAGAACTCCGCAGTCGACGATGAGCAGGCGGCCGCCGTACTCGAAGACCGTCATGTTGCGGCCGATTTCACCGAGGCCGCCGAGCGGGGTGACACGGAGGCCGCCCTTCGGGAGCTTCGGCGGGGTACCGAGTTCGGGATGCGGATGACTCAAAAGACTCTCCTTACCACGCACGCCACGTACCGCTTGGGCACGTGGCGCGCGTGTCATTCGTGCACTTGCTGTTGTCTGTGTTTTCGCTTCTGCGAGTGTTCTTCGCTTATTCAGTTGTGAAGTCTGTGGTTACAGCTCTACCCCGCCGGCGGCGAGATCGATCTTGAGCTGCGCCGTTTCCTGTGCGGTGAGTTCCACCAGGGGGAGGCGGAGCGGGCCCGCGGGGAGGCCCTGGAGGGCCAGCGCGGCCTTGGTGGTGATCACACCCTGGGTGCGGAACATGCCGGTGAAGACCGGCAGGAGCTTCTGGTGGATCTCGGTGGCCTTCTGGACGTCGCCGCCGAGGTACGCCTCAAGGAGGGCACGCAGGTCGGGGGTGACGACATGGCCGACGACGGAGACGAATCCGACGGCGCCCACCGACAGGAGCGGCAGGTTCAGCATGTCGTCGCCGGAGTACCAGGCGAGGCCGGACCGCGCGATGGCCCAGCCGGCGCGGCCGAGGTCGCCCTTGGCGTCCTTGTTGGCGACGATGCGCGGGTGCTCGGCGAGCCGTACCAGCGTCTCTGTGTCGATCGGCACACCGCTGCGGCCGGGAATGTCGTACAGCATCACCGGCAGGGCGGTGGCGTCGGCGATGGCCGTGAAGTGGCGGAAGATTCCTTCCTGCGGCGGCTTGTTGTAGTACGGCGTCACCGCGAGGAGGCCATGGGCGCCGGAGCGTTCGGCCGTGCGGGCGAGCTCGACGCTGTGTCGGGTGTCATTGGTGCCGATGCCTGCGACGACATGGGCCCTGTCGCCCACCGCTTCCAGTACGGCCCTTACGAGCTGGTCTTTCTCCACGTCGCTGGTGGTCGGGGACTCGCCGGTGGTGCCGTTGATGATCAGGCCGTCATTGCCTGCGTCCACCAGATGGGCGGCGAGCCGCTGGGCGCCGTCGAGGTCGAGTGCGCCGTCCGCCGTGAAGGGCGTGACCATAGCGGTGAGGACCCGCCCGAAGGGGGTCTGCGGAGTGGAGATCGGAGCCATGGGTAACACGCTACTCGTTGCTCAGCGCCCAATGCCCCCTCGGGGGGACACACAGTAGGAGCCCGGCACTGCCTGCTCGGGGGTTCAAGCAGTGCCGGGTCCGTTTGATCAGCCTAGATGAACTTCACGAAACGCCGCAATACGGACACCGCTTACGGAGCTACACGTCCGTTCTTGTTGAAGGCTGCATGGGTGAGCGGCATGAGCCGGGCCCAGTGCTCCTCCATCTGCTGGCCGACCATTTCGATCTCCCGCTGCGGGAAGGACGGAACCTTCGCCAGCTCGTGCTGGGTGCGCAGGCCGAGGAAGTGCATCAGCGAGCGGGCATTGCACGTGGCGTACATCGAGGAGAAGAGGCCGACGGGGAGCACCGCGCGGGCGACCTCGCGGGCCACTCCAGCGGCGAGCATCTCCTGGTACGCCTCGTACGCCTGGCGGTAGGTGTCCTCCATGACGCGGCCGGTGAGCTCCCGCTGGGCCTGGGTGCCCTCGACGAATTCGTACTTGCCGGGGCGCCCCTGCTGGACGAGCTTGCGGGACTCCCCCGGAACGTAGAAGACCGGCTCCAGCTCCCTGTAGCGGCCCGATTCCTCGTTGTACGACCAGCCGACGCGGTGCCGCATGAACTCGCGGAACACGAAGATCGGGGCGCTGATGAAGAAGGTCATCGAGTTGTGCTCGAACGGGCTGCCGTGCCGGTCGCGCATCAGGAAGTTGATGAGCCCCTTGGAGCGCTCGGGGTCCTTGGTGACCTCCTCCAGGGACTGCTCACCGGCCGTGGAGACACGGGCCGCGAACAGGACGTCGGAGTCGCCGGCATCGTGTTTCACCAGGTCAACGGTGACATCGCTGCGGAAGCTGGGCTTTGCGGGCTCGGGGGTCTCGGTCACCGGCGGGGTCCTTCCAATTGCGTCGCTCGGGCGGCGCCCACTCTACGGGCCGCCACTGACAACGAGGGCCGGAAGGGTCGTCCGGGGATTTCTGCCACCAATTCGGCAATTCGGGGCACCGAACGGCTCCGCCGAACGTCTGAACCAGTAGCAGCATCCGTAACAGAGTTCAAGGAGAGCTTCCTCATGTTCCGCCGGCGTGAATCCGTCCCGTTCTCGTTCGTGGCCGAGGCCGACCGATTCCGCAGTAACGTCACCCCGCCTCCGCGGGAGCGCACCACCGTCTCCCAGCTGGCCGGCCGCTCCCTCATGGGCCTGACGGCCGTCGCAGGGCTCGCCGGGTCGCTGATCCTCGGCCTGCCCGCTCTGAGCCCCGCCCAGGGGCCTTCGCACACCCAGCAGACCGAGGCCGCCCACGGGCGCTGACTCGTACAGGCCCCCTGGGGTGGTCGGGTCGGTGGCCTCCTCGGTAGCCTCACCGGGCACAGCAATCGAGCGTGCTTGTGAGTGAGGATCAGTCGTGCCCCTGCCCTTCCTGACGGCCGACCGCGCGTTTGACGCGAGCGCTGAGGATGTAGCGCTGCCGTTCGACGACCACGACAGCTGGCGGCGTCCGTACCGCCCCGGGCCCTGGCGGGTCGCCGCCGCGGCCTCCCTGTTGCTGCTCGCGTCGTTCGTCCTGATCGCCGGGATGATCATCGTGTTCGCCGGGGCCGTGCCGGGGGCCACCGTATGTCTGACGCTCGCCCTCGTGGTCATCGTCTGTGCCCTGCGGCTGCTGCGGGTCGGCGCGTGGGTGAGCCGGCACGGCGTGCGCCGGGTGGGCTTCCTCTCGACGACGACCGTGCCGTGGAACCGGGTCGCGGCGGTCCGCACGGTGCAGCAGCCGGTGAGGTGGCTCGGGTTTCCGCGCACGGTGCAGGGGCAGGCGCTGATCGTCGTACGCCAGGGGGGCGAGGCGATGGAGCCCCTGCTCACCGACAGCAACGCGGATTTCCTGGCGCGGGGAGAGGCGTTCGACCGTGCGGCCGACACGGTTGAGGCGTGGGGGGATGAGTACCGGCGGGGGTGAGGGGTTGGTTGCCGGGCCGTCCGGTGACTGGTCTGTCCTCAATCGCCGGACGGGCTTGACTCAGTCGCCGGACGGGCTTGATTTCGGCTGGACGGGCCGGTTCGGGGCGGGCCTCGTGTGCAGGGCGATGGCTCGTTGCATGGCCTTGCGGGCGCGGGGGGTGTCCCTGGCGTCCTGGTAGGCGACGGCCAGGCGGAACCAGCAGCGCCAGTCGTCCGGGGTGTCCTCGGTCTCCTCGCGACGGCGTGTGAACACGGCATCGGCCGAGACGCGGTCGATGCGGCCGGACGGAGTGCGGACCAGTTCGTCGACCGGCAGGCCGCCCTCCGCGTCCAGTTCCGCGGCCAGCGCATTGGCCCGGGCCACGAACTGGGTGTTCTTCCAGAGGAACCAGACACCGATCACGGGCAGGATCAGCACCGCGACCCCGAAGGTGACCGTCAGCAGTGTTCCGTGCTCGATGAGCAGGACGCCGCGGCTGCCGGCCAGGACGAAGTAGAAGACCAGGACGGCAGCGGTGACGAAGTAAGTGATCTTTGCGCGCATGGCGGGGCTCAGTCAGTTCAGGTCGAGGAAGTGTTCCAGGCCGAACGTGAGGCCGGGAGTGGTCACCACGCGGCGTACGCCGAGCAGGATGCCCGGCATGAAGCTGCTGTGGTGCAGGGAGTCGTGCCGGATGGTGAGCGTCTCGCCCTCGCCGCCGAGCAGCACTTCCTGGTGGGCGAGGAGTCCACGGAGCCGGATCGCGTGCACCGGGACCCCGTCCACGTCCGCGCCGCGGGCGCCGTCCAGGGCCGTGGTGGTGGCGTCCGGCTGCGCGGCGCAGCCGGCCTTCCTGCGGGCCTCGGCGATCAGCTGGGCGGTGCGGGTGGCGGTACCCGAGGGGGCGTCGACCTTGTTGGGGTGGTGCAGTTCGACGACCTCGACGGACTCGAAGTAGCGGGCGGCCTGCTCCGCGAACTTCATCGTGAGGACGGCGCCGATGGAGAAGTTAGGTGCGATGAGCACCCCGGTCTCCGGGGAGCCGGAGAGCCAGGTGTTGAGCTGCGCGAGCCGTTCGTCGGACCAGCCCGTCGTGCCGACGACGGCGTGGATGCCGTGCCGGATGCAGAAGTCGAGGTTGCCCATCACCGATGCGGGGGTGGTGAGCTCGACGACGACCTGGGCGCCGGATTCCGCGAGGGTCTCCAGCTTGTCGCCGCGGCCCAGGGCGGCCACCAGCTCCATGTCGGCGGCGGCCTCGACGGCTCGTACCGCCTCGGCCCCGATACGGCCCTTGGCACCGAGAACGGCCACGCGCAGCTTGCTCATTGCTCTGCTTCCTTACGGGTGGGGTTAGGCGACCGCTTCGTCGAGGCGGTCGGCCTGCTTGTCCTTGAGCGGGCCGATGACGGAGAGCGAGGGGCGGTGCCCGAGGACCTCGCCCGCCACCGCGCGCACGTCATCGGGGGTGACCTGTCCTATCCGGGCCAGCATGTCGTCGACCGACATCTGGTCGCCCCAGCACAGTTCGCTCTTGCCGATACGGTTCATCAGCGCGCCGGTGTCCTCCAGGCCGAGGACCGTGGAGCCGGAGAGCTGTCCGATGGCGCGGCCGATCTCCTCGTCGCTGAGTCCTTCGGACGCTACCCGGTCGAGTTCGTCCCGGCAGATCTTGAGGACGTCGTGGACCTGGCTGGGCCGGCAGCCCGCGTACACGCCGAAGAGTCCGCAGTCCGCGAAGCCCGAGGTGTACGAGTAGACGCTGTAGGCGAGGCCGCGCTTCTCCCGTACCTCCTGGAAGAGGCGTGAGCTCATGCCGCCGCCGAGGGCGGTGTTGAGTACGCCGAGCGCCCAGCGGCGGTCGTCGGTGCGGGACAGGCCGGGCATGCCGAGGACGACATGGGCCTGCTCGGTCCTGCGGTTCAGCAGCTCGACACGGCCCGCGGTGCGCAGGGTGCGGGAGCCGGCGCGCGGGGCGACCGGGACGGCGTCGGTGTGCGACAGGGCGCCCGCGCGTTCGAAGGCCTTGCGGACCTGGCGTACGACCGTGGCGTGGTCGATGTTGCCCGCGGCGGCGACGACCAGGTGCGTGGGGTCGTAGTGCTTCTTGTAGAAGCGGGCGATCCGGCCGCGGTCTAGTGCGTTGATGGTGTCGACGGTGCCGAGGACCGGGCGGCCGAGGGGGGTGTCGCCGAGCAGTGTGTGCGCGAACAGGTCGTGCACGCAGTCGCCCGGGTCGTCCTCGGTCATGGCGATCTCTTCGAGGATGACGCCGCGCTCCGCGTCGACGTCCTCGGCGGTGATCAGCGAGCCGGTCAGCATGTCGCAGACCACGTCGATGGCCAGCGGCAGGTCGGTGTCGAGGACCCGCGCGTAGTAGCAGGTGTACTCCTTCGCCGTGAAGGCGTTCATCTCGCCGCCGACCGCGTCGAGGGCGGCGGAGATGTCGAGGGCGCTGCGCTTGGCGGTGCCCTTGAAGAGGAGGTGTTCGAGGTAGTGCGTCGCGCCGTTCAGGGCGGGGGTCTCGTCGCGTGATCCGACGTTGGCCCAGATCCCGAAGGTGGCGGAGCGGACGGAGGGCAGCGTCTCGGTGACGACCCGGAGGCCGCCGGGGAGGACGGTGCGGCGGACCGTACCGATGCCGTTGCTGCCCTTGAGAAGCGTTTGGGTACGGGCGACGGCCCGCGCCTTCGAGGAGGCGCGGGCCGTCGTCACGGAACTACGGGACGTCACTTGGCGGCGTCGTCCTTCTTCTCGCCCGCGGCAGAGCCGCTGTCGGACTCGGCTTCGCCCTCGATCACGGGGATCAGGGAGAGCTTGCCTCGGGAGTCGATCTCGGCGATCTCGACCTGGACCTTGGCGCCGACGCCCAGCACGTCCTCGACGTTCTCCACGCGCTTGCCACCGGCGAGCTTGCGGATCTGCGAGATGTGCAGCAGGCCGTCCTTGCCCGGCATGAGGGACACGAACGCACCGAAGGTGGTGGTCTTGACGACCGTACCCAGGTAGCGCTCGCCGACCTCCGGCATGGTCGGGTTGGCGATCGAGTTGATCGTGGCGCGGGCGGCCTCGGCGGCCGGTCCGTCGGCGGCACCGATGTAGATGGTGCCGTCGTCCTCGATCGTGATGTCGGCGCCGGTGTCCTCCTGGATCTGGTTGATCATCTTGCCCTTGGGGCCGATGACCTCACCGATCTTGTCCACCGGGATCTTGACGGTGATGATCCGCGGGGCGTTCGGGGACATCTCGTCCGGGACGTCGATGGCCTCGTTCATCACATCGAGGATGTGGAGGCGGGCGTCGCGGGCCTGCTTCAGCGCGGCGGCCAGGACCGAGGCGGGGATGCCGTCGAGCTTGGTGTCGAGCTGGAGAGCGGTGACGAACTGCTTCGTACCGGCGACCTTGAAGTCCATGTCACCGAAGGCGTCCTCCGCACCGAGGATGTCGGTGAGGGCGACGTAGTGGGTCTTGCCGTCGATCTCCTGGGAGATCAGGCCCATCGCGATACCGGCGACGGCGGCCTTGAGCGGCACACCGGCGTTCAGCAGCGACATGGTGGAGGCGCAGACCGAACCCATGGACGTCGAGCCGTTGGAGCCCAGCGCCTCGGAGACCTGGCGGATCGCGTAGGGGAACTCCTCGCGCGAGGGCAGCACCGGCACGATGGCGCGCTCGGCGAGCGCTCCGTGGCCGATCTCGCGGCGCTTGGGCGAGCCCACGCGGCCGGTCTCACCGACGGAGTACGGCGGGAAGTTGTAGTTGTGCATGTAGCGCTTGCGGGTCACCGGAGAAAGGGTGTCCAGCTGCTGCTCCATACGGAGCATGTTGAGGGTGGTGACGCCCAGGATCTGGGTCTCGCCACGCTCGAACAGCGCCGAGCCGTGCACGCGCGGGATGGCCTCGACCTCGGCGGCGAGCGTACGGATGTCCGTGACGCCACGGCCGTCGATGCGGACCTTGTCCTTGATGACGCGCTCGCGGACCAGCTTCTTGGTCAGCGCGCGGTACGCGGCGGAGATCTCCTTCTCGCGGCCCTCGAAGGCCGGGAGGAGCTTCTCGGCGGCGATCTCCTTGACGCGGTCCAGCTCGGCCTCGCGGTCCTGCTTGCCGGCGATGGTGAGCGCCTGGGCCAGCTCGGACGTCACGGCGGCGGCGAGCGCCTCGAAGACGTCGTCCTGGTAGTCCAGGAAGACCGGGAACTCGCCGGTGGGCTTGGCGGCCTTGGCGGCGAGGTCCGACTGGGCCTTGCAGAGGGCCTTGATGAAGGGCTTCGCGGCTTCGAGACCGGCGGCGACGACCTCTTCGGTCGGGGCCTCGGCACCGTCCTTGACGAGCTGGATGGTCTTGTCGGTGGCCTCGGCCTCGACCATCATGATCGCGACGTCGCCGTCCTCCAGGACGCGACCGGCGACGACCATGTCGAAGACGGCGTCCTCGAGCTCGGTGTGCGTCGGGAAGGCGACCCACTGGCCCTTGATCAGGGCGACACGGGTGCCGCCGACCGGGCCGGAGAAGGGCAGGCCGGCCAGCTGCGTGGAGCAGGAGGCGGCATTGATCGCGACCACGTCGTACAGGTGGTCGGGGTTGAGCGCCATGATCGTCTCGACGATCTGGATCTCGTTGCGCAGGCCCTTCCTGAAGGAGGGGCGCAGCGGGCGGTCGATCAGGCGGCAGGTGAGGATCGCGTCCTCGGAGGGCCGGCCCTCACGACGGAAGAAGGAGCCGGGGATCTTGCCTGCGGCGTACTGCCGCTCCTCGACGTCCACCGTGAGGGGGAAGAAGTCGAGCTGGTCCTTGGGCTTCTTGGAAGCCGTGGTGGCCGACAGCACCATGGTGTCGTCGTCCAGGTACGCGACGGCGGAGCCGGCGGCCTGCTTGGCCAGGCGGCCCGTCTCGAAGCGGATGGTGCGGGTGCCGAAGGTTCCGTTGTCGATAACGGCCTCGGCGTAGTGGGTCTCGTTCTCCACTAGCGTTTTCTCCGATACATATCGTCTTCTCGCCCCCACGCCCGTGTGGCGGGAGGCGGTTGCGGAGAAGCCCTCCATCGGCGGGCCGGTCTTCGATCGAAGCACCCGGGTTGCTGTGTCCGGGGGCCACTACCGAGGACCGGCGGCGGGGAGTCTTCTTCTCGCTCGTCTGTGGGACGTTCTGCGACCAGGTTACTGAGATTCGGCTCAGCTTGGCATTCCGGTCGTGCGGGCGGACCCGTCACATCCCGTACATGCATACGTACGCACAACCGTACGTACAACAAAGGGAGCGGCTCCCTCAGTCGTGGGAACCGCTCCCTTCACGGCGTATTACTTGGCGCCGCCGGCCGCACCGCGGCGGATGCCGAGGCGGTCGACCAGCGCGCGGAAGCGCTGGATGTCCTTCTTGGCCAGGTACTGCAGCAGGCGGCGACGCTGGCCGACCAGGATCAGCAGACCACGACGGGAGTGGTGGTCGTGCTTGTGGACCTTGAGGTGCTCCGTCAGGTCCGAGATGCGACGGGAGAGCATCGCGACCTGAACCTCGGGGGAACCGGTGTCACCCTCCTTGGTGGCGAACTCAGACATGATCTGCTTCTTCGTAGCGGCGTCGAGCGACACGCGGTACTCCTCTTTGGTGTTCGATGCGTCCACGAGTGCCCCTGGTCTTGTTCTCAGGGGGTCTTCCGTAACTCGGGGGCGAAGGTCCGATGAGCGCAGCTCCCAGGATGATCCGGGAGCGCGTACACAAACGGCCGTCACACAGCGTACCAGTCCCTGCGGGGCGGGCTGTGTGGGGGCGGGGCGGTCCGCCCGGGCGGACCGGGCCCTGTCAGCTCGTGAGGGCTCTGGCCCTTGTGAAGACGTCCAGTACTGCCAGGCAGAGCGGGACCAGGGAGAGGAGGACGGCGCTCTCGGTCAGGTCGAGGAGGCGGCCCCAGAACGGGGAGAGGCCCTTGCGTGGGATGATCAGGCCGATCGCGGTGAGCAGGGCGGCCCCGGCGGCGACGGCCGCGGAGAGCCAGATCGTACGGATGTCCAGGGAGCCGCGGTCGCCGTACCGGACCAGATCGAACAGCAGATCGGTCGGTGGGTTCAGGGAGAGGCCGAGGATCAGCAGGGCGATCGCACCGATGCCCGCCACCAGTACGCAGGCGACCTGCGAGGTGTAGCGAAAGAGGCGGGCGCGCAGCAGCATCGCCAGTCCGGCGGCCAGTGCCAGGAGCTGGCCCCAGATGTTGTCCGAGAAGCCCAGGACGGCCGCGCAGCCGACGACCACCGCCGCGCATCCCCCGACCAGGCCGAGCAGCATCTCGTGGCCGCGTCGGGCCTGGGCCGCGATGCGGTCGGCGTCGACGGGGGCGGGCCGGGCGTGGGGCTCCGCGTTCGGGTCGGTGAAGCTGTCGTCGTAGCCGCCGGGGGTGGTGTGCGGCGAGGCGTAGCCGATGGGCAGCCGGGCGAAGCGGGCGGAGAGGCCGGGCAGGAAGGCCACGAGGCCGAGGGCGACCGGGGCGCAGACCGCGGCGGTCTCGGTGGCGGATGCCTCGGTGAGGATCGCGACGAAGGTCGCCAGGGTGCCGACGGTGGCGAGGAAGGTCGCCGCGACGAAGGGGGCGTCCCCGCTCGGGGTGAGGGCGACCAGCGCGACCGAGGCGACCAGGACGGCGACGCAGCCGAGCAGGAACTGCAGCCGGCCGGGGCCCTGGCCGGCGTCCGGGCCGATGATGCCGGAGCCTGCGATGAGTACGAGGGGCAGCGCGCCGAGGCCGAGGGCGACGGCGGTGGCCCGGTCCCCGTAGACCCGGGCACGCACCCCCGCGTACGCGGTCAGCAGCAGTCCGGCGGAGCCCGCGATGATGCCGGGCAGGCTTTGCATGTCGTGCCGTACGGGGTCGGCGAACCACAGCACGAAGCCCATCAGGACGAGCAGCAGTACGCCGCCGGCCAGGCCCGCGCCGCGCAGCAGTTCGTCGCTCCACAGATGGCGGTCGCGGGTGACGGCCGAGGCGACGGCGTCCGAGACGTCGTCGAAGACGGCGGGCGGCAACGACTGGGCGAAGGGGCGCAGGCTGAGGAGTTCGCCATCGAGGACCTGCTGGGCGGCGAGGGTACGCGCTCCGTCCAGGACCGTGCCGTCGCGGCGAACGAGGTGGTATCCGGTGGGAGTTCCGGCCGCCTGGGTCTGGCCGGTGAGGCGGAGGATCTCCGGGTAGACGTCGGCGACGGCGATGTCCTCCGGCAGGGCCACATCGATCCGGCTGTCGGGCGCCACGACGGTCACGCGGCAGAAGCCCGTCGCTGCAGTCGAACTCACGTGTCTGGTCCCCCTGATTCGCGGTTGCGCACGGTGCGCGCGCCACCCTACCGGGAGGGGGACAGGTCATCTGCAAGTAGGATCACGGTCGCGCGGAGGGATGTCCGGCCCTCCGCGGCAGCCACGGGGGCTTCGGTGCACGTTCGGCCGGTCTTCCGCCCGTCCGTACCGAGGGATTGATGTTTCGGTGAGCCAGATCGTCGTGAAACGACCTCCGCGGTCCCTGCCGCCGGAAGTACCCATGGACGACTTGACGTTGGAGGCCCCTCCCGAACTGCCCCGCGGGCAGCAGGAGGGCATGCTGATGCAGATCCTGCCGGTGCTCGGCATGGGTTCGTCGGTGGTCTTCTTCTTCTCACCGCAGGCCCCTCCGTTCATGCGGATCATGGGTGTTCTGATGCTGGTCTCGACCGTCGGCATGGTGGTCGCCCAGCTGGTGCGCCACCGCCGCGGTACGCAGGGGCAAATGGCGGATGTCCGGCGCGACTACCTCAAGTACCTGGCTCAGACGCGGCGTACGGTGCGCCGCACGGCGCGCGCCCAGCGCGATGTACAGCTCTATCTGCAGCCCGCTCCCGAGCAGTTGTGGTCGGTGGTCGCCGAGGGCAGCCGGGTGTGGGAACGGCGCGTCGGCGACAAGGACTTCGGGCAGGTACGGGTCGGGCTGGGGGCGCAGCAGCTGGCCACGCCGCTGGTCGCGCCCGAGACCGCGCCGGTGGATGAGCTGGAGCCGATGTGCGCGGGGGCGATGCAGCGGTTCCTCGCCGTGCACGGGTCGTTGGACGGGTTGCCGATGGCCGTGTCGATGCGGGCGTTCTACCACGTGACGGTCTCCGGGCGGGCGGAGGCGGCGCAGTCGGCGGCGCGGGCGCTGGTCGCGCAGTTGGTGACGCTGCACTCCCCCGAGGATCTGCTGGTCGCCGTCGTGGCGGCGCGGGGTGCGGTGTCGCGCTGGGAGTGGACGAAGTGGCTTCCGCATCTGCAGGTGCCGGGGCAGGTCGACGGGGCCGGTACGAAGCGGCTGTTCGGGGATGACCTGGGCGAGCTGGAGCAGTTGCTGGCGAGCCGCCTGGAGGGGCGGCCGCGGTTCGGGCGGGAGGGGCAGCCGCTGCTGGACCAGCCGCACATCGTGGTGGTGCTGGACGGCGGGATGGTGCCGCCGGACTCGTTGTTCGCGGCGGCCGAGGGCCTGCAGGGCGTGACGATCGTCGAGGTGGTGCCGGGCGAGCTGGACGAGCCGCGCGGCGGTCTGTCTGTGGTGGTGCGACCGGGGCTGCTGCGGCTGGAGTCGGGTGCGGGGCTGGCGTACGAGGGTGTGCCGGACGGGATGTCGCTGCCCGCGGCCGAGGCGCTGGCCCGTCAGCTGGCTCCGCTCAGGATGGGCGGGGGCGACGACGACGAACCGCTGCTGGCCAACCTGGACTTCACGGATCTGCTGAATCTGGGCGACGCGGACTCGGTCGATGTGGCGCGGACCTGGCGGCCGCGGTCGGTCTCCGAGCGGCTGCGGGTGCCGATCGGGGTCGGCGAGGACGGTCAGCCGGTGATGCTGGACCTGAAGGAGGCCGCGCAGGACGGCATGGGTCCGCACGGGCTGTGTGTCGGTGCGACGGGTTCCGGCAAGTCGGAGCTGCTGCGGACGCTGGTGCTGGGGCTCGCGGTCACGCATTCCTCGGAGACGCTGAACTTCGTGCTCGCGGACTTCAAGGGGGGTGCGACGTTCGCCGGGATGTCTCACATGCCGCATGTGGCGGCGGTCATCACCAACCTCGCGGACGACCTGACGCTGGTCGACCGCATGGGGGACGCGATCCGCGGTGAGCTGCAGCGGCGGCAGGAGCTGCTGCGCTCGGCCGGCAACTACGCAAACATCCACGACTACGAGAAGGCGCGGGCGGCGGGTGCGGCGTTGGAGCCGCTGGCCTCGCTCGTCCTGGTCATCGACGAGTTCTCCGAACTCCTCACCGCCAAGCCCGACTTCATCGACATGTTCATCCAGATCGGCCGGATCGGGCGTTCGCTGGGTGTGCACCTGCTGCTCGCCTCCCAGCGTCTGGAGGAGGGCAAGCTGCGCGGGCTCGACACGTATCTCTCGTACCGGATCGGGCTGCGGACCTTCTCGGCCGCCGAGTCGCGTACGGCGCTGGGTGTGCCCGATGCGTATCACCTGCCTTCGGTGCCCGGTTCCGGGTATCTGAAGTTCGGTACGGACGAGATGACGCGGTTCAAGGCGGCGTATGTGTCGGGGACGTACCGCACGGGTGGTCCCGATCTGTCGGTGGGGGCGCTGCCGATCGAGCGGCGGCCCGCGCTGTTCAGCGCGCTTCCGGTGCCGGTGGTGTACGCGGCGCCCGATCCGACGCATCTGGTGGCGGCCCGCAGGAGCGCGGAGGACGACGCTCTCGCCGACACGGTGCTCGATGTGATCGTGCGCCGTCTGGAGGGGCAGGGGGTGCCCGCCCACCAGGTGTGGCTGCCGCCGCTGGACCGGGCGCCGACGCTGGACCAGTTGCTGCCGGGGCTCGCGCCGACGGCCGAGCGCGGGTTCACGGCGACGGAGTACACCCGCCCGGGCGGCCTGACGGTGCCGCTCGGGCTGATCGACAAGCCCTTCGAGCAGCGGCGCGAGGTGCTGTACCGGGACTTCTCGGGTGCGGCGGGCCACATGATGGTCATCGGCGGTCCGCAGTCCGGCAAGTCGACGCTGGTACGGACGCTCATCTCCTCGTTCGCACTCACCCACACCCCGCAGGAAGTGCAGTTCTACGGGCTGGACTTCGGTGGTGGCGGTCTGGACTCGCTGGCTGAGCTGCCGCATGTCGGCGGGATGGCCTCCCGGCTGGATCCCGAGCGGGTGCGGCGTACGGTCGCCGAGGTCGCAGGCGTACTGAACCGGCGTGAGGAGTTCTTCCGCGCCCACTCCATCGACTCCATCGCCACCTACCGGCGCAAGCGCGCACTGGGTGAACTGCCCGGCGAGGCGTGGGGCGATGTGTTCCTGGTCGTCGACGGCTGGGGCGGCTTCCGGTCCGAGTACGAGATGCTGGAGCAGGTCGTCACCGACATCGCCGCGCGCGGGCTCGGCTACGGCATCCACGTCGTCGTCACGGCCGCCCGTTACATGGAGGTGCGGGCGGCGCTGAAGGACCAGATCCTCGGCCGGCTGGAGCTGCGGCTCGGCGATGTCATGGACTCCGAGTTCGACCGCAAGGTCGCGGCCAATGTGCCCGCGGGTGTCCCGGGGCGGGGCCAGGTGCCGCAGAAGCTGCACTTCATGGGGGCGCTGCCGCGTGTCGACTCCTCCAGCAGCGCCGCGGATCTCTCCGAGGGCACGGCCGCGCTCGTCGGGACGGTGAAGGCGAACTGGGCGGGTCCGGCGGCGCCTGCCGTACGGCTGCTGCCGCGCAAGCTGCCGGCCGATCATCTGCCGAAGGGCTTCGAGTTTCCGCAGCGGGGCATCGCGATCGGCATCGACGAGAGCGATCTGGAGCCGGTGTTCGTCGACTTCGAGACCGATCCCTTCTTCCTGGTCTTCGGCGAGAGCGAAGCGGGGAAGACGAACCTGCTGCGTCTGATCGCGAAGCAGATCGCGGAGCGCTACTCCCCCGACGAGGCGAAGCTCGTCGTCGGCGACTACCGGCGGGGGCTGCTGGGCGTGCTGCCGGAGAGCCATCTGCTGGAGTACGCGCCGATGGCGAGCTCGATGCAGATGCACATGGAGGCGCTGGCGGGGGTGTTCGCGCGTCGGCAGCCGCCGACGGACGTCACACCGCAGCAGCTGCGCGACCGCAGTTGGTGGACCGGTCCGCAGATCTTCATCATCGTCGACGACTACGACCTGGTGGCGACGAACGCGGGCAATCCGCTGGCCCCGCTGGCGGAGTACCTGCCGTTCGCCCGGGACACCGGCGTCCGTTTCGTCATCGCGCGCAACTCCGCGGGGGCCTCGCGGTCGATGTACGAGGCGTTCATGCAGCGCATCAAGGAGCTGGGGGCCCAGGGCGTGGTGCTGTCCGGTGACCCGTCCGAGGGCGATCTGATCGGCTCGGTGCGCGGGCACGCCATGCCCCCGGGGCGCGGGTACTTCGCCTCGCGGCGCCGGGGGAACCCTCTGGTGCAGATCGGGCGGCTGCCGGAGCAGGGCTGAGCGGACGGCGTGCCGGTGCACGCCGCGGGCGTCTACCACCGTGGTGCGCAGACTGTCCAGCACGGACTGTGGGGCGCGGCGGCGAGGGATAGTCTGCACGCGGGCGACGAACACGTTTTGCCGCACGAGAGGAAAGGCACCCGATGGGCACGCAGGCGGAGAAGGACGAGCTGTACGCACTCGACATCTCGGGGGTGGAGTGGCTGAGTGCGCCCGGTACCGAAGAGGCCGAGGAGCGCGTGGAGATCGCGCATCTGCCGGGTGGCGCGGTGGCGATGCGGTCCTCGTTGGATCCGGAGACGGTGCTGCGGTACACCGAGGCCGAGTGGCGGGCCTTCGTCCTGGGTGCGCGGGACGGCGAGTTCGACCTGAAGTAGTCGTTGCGGCAGAAAGTACGGCAGAAGGAAGGAGGGGCGGGCTCGTCGGAGCCTGCCCCTCCTTCGGCGCGTGTGCGGCGGTCAGTACGCCTCGGTGAACGCGCGCGAGGCCTTGAGGTCCGTGGCGCGGTAGCTGTCCTTGCCGGACTCGATGATCTTCGCGACCTCTGCCAGGCGGTTCTTCATGTGGTCCGCCTTCTGCTTGTACTTGCGCTGGAGGATCACGTACTCCCCGTGCGCCTCACCGTCCCAGGTGTCGGTGACGACCTTGAGCGCGGTGTCCATCTCGGTGAGGTCGTTGACGATGTTCTGCGACACCTTGCGGATGCGGTTCGCCATCTCCTGGACGCTCTCGTACCTGACCTTGGTGTTCGGATCGTGCCCCATGTGTCTTCTCCTGGCTGCTCAGCGTGTACGGAAGGGGTGGTGCGGCGTGGCTCAGAGGTTGTTCAGCCCTGAGGTGTTGGCGGACGACGCCTGCTCCTTGACCGCGTTGAAGGCCGCACGGACCTCCTCGTCGTTGGCGTTGCTGAGATTCTTCGTGCTGCCCACCGCGTTGAGCAGGACGTTGAGAAGCCGGCGGATCTCGTCGTGGTCCTCGTTGATCATGACCTGTGCCGAGGTGAATCCCGAGGCACCGACGCCCGTCCATCCGGCGCCGGCCGTCGCGAGAATGTCGGCCAGTTCCCTGGACTGACGGGACACCGCTTCGGCCGTCTCGATGATTTTGTTCTTCGCCTGGACGATCGGATCGTCGGCAAGTCCGAAACCGCCTGCGGGATTGGTCATCCGGAGGTCCTATCTCTCAGTTCCCGGGCCAGTCCGCACTGCGCGGTCAGGCCTCTTCCTGTCCCCCGTGTGCTCCGGCAAAGGAGTGGGGCAACTGCGGGACCGGGAAGCGCGATGTAGGCATTCCCGCGCTCCGAAACCGGATTCGTCCACTTCTCGTTCCCCCGTCACACACGTGAAGTCTGTTACCACCCTAGCCACTTCGGCGGCTCTCCCCAACTGCGGGCGACAGCCACGGAGAGGGCCCGCCGCACCCGGCGGCCGCGTCACCGCGTGGCACGCCGGCGTCGCACGTCGCGGACGACCGTCGCGGTTCCGGCGATCACACCGACCAGCACCGCCGCCGCCGCGAGCGCGTAGGTGGCGTACCGCTCGCTGCGCTCCTGCGGAGTCTCCGACAGGGAGAGGTGTGCGGGCTCGGGGGCCGGTGCCTTCGGGGGTGCCGGGTCGGGATGCGGGGCGTCCTGCGGGAGGTCGTCGCCGGACAGGGCGCGGACCGGGTCGACGACGCCCCAGCCGACGAAGTCGTCATGGCCGGTGACGGAGCGTTCGGCGGTCTGCTCGATGCGAGCGACGATCTGGGCCGCTGTCCACTTCGGGTACTTGGCGCGCATCAGGGCGGCGACCCCGGCGACGTACGGGGCGGAGAAGCTGGTGCCGTTGTCGGTGCACTGGCCGTAGCCCGGGACGGTGGAGACGATGTCGACGCCCGGTGCTGCGACGCCGACGAAATCACCGGCCTGGGAGAAGGGGGCACGTTCGTTGTTGCGGTCGGAGGAGGCGACCGCGAGGACGCCGTCGAAGGCCGCGGGGTAGGTGCGCTTGAGCCTGCCGTTCATGCCGTCGTTGCCCGCCGAGGCGACCACGACGATGTCCTTGGCGAGCGCCCTGGCCACCGCCCTGCCCAGGTCGGAGGTCTCCGTCAGGGCTTTCGTCGTGTCCTGGGAGATGTTGATGACGTCGGCGCCCTTGGCGATCGCGTGGTCGATCGCGGTGGCCATCGTGGTGTCCTTGCCGCTGTTCTTCTCGTCGTTCTGGCGGATCGGGATGATCGTGGCCTCGGGGGCCAGTCCGACGAATCCGGTGCCCTTGTGCGGGCGGGCGGCGATGATGCCGGCGACCTTGGTGCCGTGGCCGACCTCGTCGACCGTGCCGTCGCTCCTGCCGCCCTTGAGGTAGTCGGCGCCCGCCGAAGCGTCGACGGCCGTCCTGAGCTGCGGGTTGACGTCGTCCACGCCGGTGTCGATGACCGCGACGCGTACGCCCTTGCCCTTGGTGTCCTGCCACAGCTCGTCCAGCAGGACCCGCTGCAGCGACCAGGGTCGGCCCTCGTACTGCTGCTTCATCGGAAAGGTGCATTCGCCGCTGCCGTCTATGCCCACATCACCGGGGCCCTGGACGCCCTCTGCGGCGTACGCGGCTCCTGGTCCCGCAAACGCGGTCAGCGCGGTCAGTACGGCGGCGCTCGCCGCGAAAACCGTCTTTGGGTACAGCATCTGTTCCTCTCCCCCTCCCCCGTGCCCTGCTCCGTCCGCGACGCCCCGGGGCGTCATGAACCCTGGGGCTGGCGGGCGCTGTTGGTGTCGAGCCGGGGGCCCTTGGACAGGAACTCCGACCAGGCGATCGGTACGAGGGCCGGCGTCACCTTCTCGTATCCGAGCCTGCTCTGCGCCTGGCTGGGCTCGGGGCGGCCGTCCAACTGCTGCTGCCCGTCACCGGCCCCGATGTCGGAGCGCCGGGCGTCGCTGTCGCCGTTCGCCTGGACGGCGTACCGCAGTCCGGTGTCGGTCACCAGGAAGAGCGATCCGTCGGGGCTGGACTGCCGGCCCCGGACCTGGGTGTAGAGCAGGCCGCTGCCGGGGGTCACATAGGTGCTGGTGCCACCGGCGCTGATCGTGGCGGGGTACGCGGTGCCCGCCCAGGTGCTCAGGGTCGGACGGCCCGAACCGTCGACCTTGCGCAGCACGCTGCAGATGGTGTCGCGGCTGCCGCTGCCGCCCTCGACGGAGTTCACCTGGCCGGTCTTGTGGGCCGGCCAGTGCGCGGCCTGGCCCGCGAAGGCCGCCGTGTCGGGTACGAAGTCCTGCAGGCCGACGGCGCGTGCCTCGCTGTCCAGGTTCAGGCTCGCTGTCTGCGGGGAGTTGATCAGCAGCCAGGCGGTGAACTCGGAGACGGGCTGGACCTTTCCGTCGAGCACCACGTAGTAACTCGTGCCTTCGCCGGTCTCGGTCCGCAGGACCATGCCGACCTTGTTCTCCTCGGTGGAGAGCTGCCCCTGGACATGTGCCGGTGCGCCGATGGTGCCGGGGATCTGCGGGAAGACGATCGGGCTGCCGTCGCGCAGGGTGGCCAGCCAGTCGTCGGTGACGGGCTGCGGCTGCCTGCTGCCGACCAGGGCGTTGGTCAGATGGCCGTTGTCTGTGGTGGTCTCGGCGATGCGGTACTTGGTGCCGTTCGCGTCGACGAGATAGCGGGCCCGGTCCTGGCCCTGCACGTAGAGCACCTGGGCGCCGCCGAGCCTGTGCTTGCCCTCGGTCAGCTTGTTGTCGCGTTCACCGAAGACGAAGGCGGCCTTCTGCACGGTGTTGCCCTTGCCGCCGGGCTGTACGCAGACGGCCCACCGCTTGGCCGTCCCCGCATCCTTCGCCTCGGGCAGCCGGTCGGGGGCGTACGGAATGCCGAGAATCGGTCCGCGCGGGGGCCTGCCCGCGTCCAGGACCTCGTCGGCGACCTGGATGACGTCGTAGTTCTGCGGATTGAGGAGCAGCCGGGCCGAGGCGAGGTTGAGCACGGGGTGCAGCAGGGTCTTTGTCTTCTTGCCCTTGCCGGTGGTGAGCACGACATAGCGGGTGGTGGACTTCTTGCCGACGATCACCTTGGTGCCGGGCCTGTCCCAGTCCTTGGGCACGGTGGGCTTGAACATCCCGAAGGCGCCGAAGCCCGCGAGGATCAACGCGCCGACGACCACACTCGGCAGGACCGCCCGCAGCGGTCGCGGGGCACCCTCCTCGGTGCCGGTGGGCGAGGGTTGGAGGAATGCCGCCACCGTGCGCTTCTTCGCAAAGGTGTATGCGTTGAGCTCATCCCGCCGTGATGCCATGAGTCGCTTCTTCTCCCGTGTCTCCCCGCGCGGCACCAGGGGCGGTCGCATCACCGGCCCCGTGCCGGGCCCGCGATGCCGGACCTCGGTGCCGGACCGGCCCCCTACTATGCCTGCTGACCGTCGGCGGTGTGGGGGCGGGTAGGGTGATCCAGCCGCCGAAGCCCCCTGCGGGACAGGCGGAATACGGGTGGAGTTGGGGACTGACGAACGGGGGGAACGCCGGAATGACGGCTTCCGCGACACGGACACGTCCGGCCGGGAACGCGACTGTCCCCACGGCTCCCCCGGCTGCCGGCCCACCGGCCTCCCGCGGTCGTTCGCGGGGCTCCGGCGGACCGGCCCCGGCACGGCTCAACGGACGCCCGGGACAGCTGGGTTCGTTCCGATTGCAACAACTCGTACTGCTGGAGATCGCGGCCGCGCTGCTGCTCGCGGCGTGGGTGGTCGAGCCCCTGCTGCTGGTCCCGGCCGTGGTGGTCGCGGCGCTGCTGGTACTGCTGGCCGTCGTGCGCAGGCACCGCCGCTCGCTTCCGGAGTGGCTGGGCACCGTCCTCTCGCTGCGGGCGCGTTCGCGCAGGGCCGGTTCGCTGGAGCTGCCCACGGGTACCGAGCCGGGGATCGCGCCCGCCGTCGAGTGCGATCCGGCGTTGCGCACGTACTCCTTCAGCGACCGTGACCGGCGGCCGGTCGGAATGATCGGTGACGGTACGTTCGTCACGGCCGTCCTCCAGGTGGAGTCGGACGCCTCGGCTCTCAGGCCGGACCGGTCCGCGCAGCCGCTGCCCCTGGCGCTCGTACGGGATGTGCTCGAAGTCGACGGCATCCGGCTGGAGTCGGCGCAGATCGTGCAGCACACCCAGCCCGCACCCGCCCCGCATCTGCCCCAGCAGTCCGTCGCCGCACGCAACTACGCGCCGCTGCAGGCCCAGACCGGTTCGCCCGCCGTCCGGATCACCTGGATCGCGCTCAAGCTGGACCCGGAGCTCTGCCCGGAGGCCGTGCAGGCGCGCGGCGGTGGCATCACGGGCGCGCAGAAGTGCGTGGTGCGCGCGGCCGACCAGTTGTCCAGCAGGCTGACCGGGGCGGGTTTCCGCGCGACGGTGCTGACCGAGCAGGAGCTGACGTCCGCGATCGCGACCTCGGTCTGTGCCAGCGCCCCGGCCATGGCGCAGGCGGGCCGGAGCGGGACGCCGGTGCGCCGCACCGAGGAGACCTCGCGGACCTGGCGCTGCGACGACCGGTGGCACACGACCTACTGGGTGGCGCGCTGGCCGCAGTTCGGCGGCAGCGGTGGTGGCGGCGGTGCGGCGATGCCTCAGCTCGTCGCCCTGCTCACCTCGATGCCGGCGCTCGCCACGACGTTCAGCCTCACGCTGGGGCAGGGTGAGCGGCAGGGCGTCTCGATCACCGGACACATCCGGATCACCGGGCGCAGCGACGAGGAACTGGTGGGCGCCCGCCATGAGTTGGAGCGCACCGCCCGCGGGGTAAAGACCGCGCTGGTACGGCTCGACCGCGAGCAGCTGCCCGGTGTGCTCGCCACGCTTCCGCTCGGGGGTACCCGCTGATGTCCGTACCCACGCGTGCTCGTGCCCGGCTCGGTTTCGGTCTTGTCGGTCCGCGCCGCGAGCGCCAGTCCGTCCCGTTCGACCAGTTGGCGTCGCTGGCCCTGCCGGTCGGTGACGACGGGGTGGTCATCGGCGTGGACGCCCATGGCCGCGCCGCCGTGCTCGGCATCAACCGGCCGACTCCGTACGACATCACGCTGATCGGCGGGCTGTGGACGGCGCAGGTGCTCGCGCTGCGGGCGGCCGCGACCGGTGCGCGGATCGTCGTGGAGACCGGGCGGGCCCAGACATGGACGGCGCTGGCGCACGCGGCGGGCGGCGGTCAGCCGTGCATCACGCTGCACGACGTGGGGCGGGTGCCGCCGCAGGGGCCCTCGGCGGGTTCGCCGGTGGTCGTGGTGCGGGACTGCGGCATGCGGCCACCGCGCGGGCGGGTGGTGTCCGGGCCGTGGCAGTCGGTGCTGACGCTGCTGCCGTATCTGAGTCCGGTGGCGCCGAGGCTGATCGAGAAGTCTTCCCTGGTCGGCATCCAACGGGTGTCTCCCGATGAAGCGGCACAGATCGGTCGCATGCTGCATCTTCCGGACGCCGAGACGCAGGCGCTGTCCACACTGGCGGACGGCGTCACCCTCTGGTGCGCGGAGCGCGACCGGCAGTTCGTCATGACCCAGGCGACGGACGCCGAGACCGGACTGCTGGGCGGCGCGCGCCGGATGGACTGACGGAGGCCTGCTCCCTCGCGGCCCGTACGGAACGTTCGGCATTCCGCACGCAGATGTGCGAGTTTGACCGCTTCGCCCTCCATGTTGTGCCGCACTCGGTTCACTTGGGGGCAGTGCGTGATGTACGGGACAGCTCTTGCGGTGCCGTACGGCCTGCCGGAGCGAGGCCCATGACGATTAGGGTGGGTCCGGGCGCGGCAGAAGAACCTGCGGGCAGGCGATGCGTGTCCCGGGGGGAGAGCCGGGCGGTTAGGAAGACGGAAACGGTCGCCCCCACCCACCAAGGCACAAGGGTGCTCGACCACACCAGGAGGCAAAGTGAACGGCGATCGGGACGAGATCCGCGGGGGCTGGAACAAGCCCGTCGACGAGTCGTCCGACGCGGAGCCCGCCGAGATGACGGGTGAGTTCACCATCGACTACACCCCGCCCGCCTGGTACACGCAGAACGCGCCGGGGGACTCGTCGGGCGGTGCCGGAACGCACCTCGCGCCGCCTCCGCCGCCCAATGGGGCCCCGCTGTCCGTGCCCGCGCCGCCGGCCGCGGGCGGATTCGACCCCGACTGGGCTCCGGCGCCGCCCGCTCCTGCGCCTGCCCCGGCCCAGGCGCCTGCTCCCATTCCCGCTCCGGCTGAGGCTCCGGCTCCGATTCAGGCCGCGGCGGGTGACGCCGGCCCTTCTCCCGCGGAGGCTTTTGACGGAATGGTGGACCCGTTCGGCGGCGGTGATGTCGAGAGCGGCGCGACCATGCGGTTCTCTCCGGCCGCGCTGAAGCGGGAGATCGCGGAGCGCGAGGAGGCGTCGAGGAACGCGGACGGGGGCGGCCCGGGTCCGGGTACGCCCTCCGTGGGCGCCGGTGCGGATGCCGGTGCCGACGGTACGGATGAGGGCGAGGCCTCCGGCGCAGCGCAGGCGGCGGACGCGACCGCCGAGGAGACCGACAGCGCCGCCTCCGCGGATTCCGGCGCCGATGCCCCGGCGCCCACCGAGACTCCGGCCAACGCGGACGCACCCTCAGGCGGCATCCCGGATGCGGCGCCCCAGGACGCACCGCCCGTCGGCGCACCGCAGGACGGCCCGGCGTCCGCCGTGCCGACCCCCTGGACCCCGGCGCCGCCTCAGAGCGCCCTGCCGCCGCTGCCGCCCGCCTTCCAGCCCGCCACGCCGCAGCCCGTCGCGCCCCAGCCGGCGCCGCAGTGGCCCGCGCAGACACCGGCCGATCAGGTGCCCGGCGGCTACGGATTCCCGCAGGCCGGAGCGCCCCAGCCGCCGCATGCACCTCAGCCGCCGCAGGGCGGTTACGGGTTCCCGCAGCAGCCCGCGCCCCCCGCGCAGCCGACTCCCGCGCAGGGCGGTTACGGGTTCCCGCAGCCTCCTCAGGCACCCCAGCCCCCGCAGGCACCCCAGTGGCCCGCGCAGCAAGGCGTTCCCCTGCCGCCGCAGGTCCCCCAGGCACCCCAGCAGCCTCTCCCGCCGGTCCAGCCGCTCCCACCGGCCCAGGGCGGCACGCCCAACCTGCCCGCGCAGTACGCCCCGCAGCCGCCCGCGCAGCAGCAGCCCTACCCCCAGCCACCTCAGCAGCATCAGCCGCCCCAGCAGCAGCCGCAGGGACAGCCCGTCGACCCGCGCACCGGCGCCGCCTGGCCGACCCCGGTCACCCACGACCAGCGCGAGCGCTCCGTGCCCGGCGCCCCGCTCGGGTACACGGCAGCCGTGGAGCTCTCCTCCGACCGGCTCGTCCGGGGCAAGCAGAAGGCGAAGAGCAGCCGTACGCCGTCCAGCGCGGCCCGCTTCAAGCTGGGCGGCAAGAAGGAGGAGGCCGAGCGGCAGCGCAAGCTCGACCTGATCCGTACGCCCGTGCTGTCCTGCTACCGGATCGCGGTCATCAGCCTCAAGGGCGGCGTCGGCAAGACCACGACGACCACCGCCCTCGGCTCGACCCTGGCCACCGAGCGGCAGGACAAGATCCTCGCCATCGACGCCAACCCGGACGCGGGCACGCTCGGCCGCCGGGTGCGCCGGGAGACCGGGGCCACCATCCGTGACCTGGTCCAGGCGATCCCGTACCTCAACTCGTACATGGACATCCGCCGTTTCACCTCGCAGGCGCCCTCCGGTCTGGAGATCATCGCCAACGACGTGGACCCGGCGGTCTCCACGACGTTCAACGACGAGGACTACCGGCGCGCGATCGACGTGCTGGGCAAGCAGTACCCGATCATCCTCACCGACTCGGGCACCGGTCTGCTCTACAGCGCGATGCGCGGAGTGCTGGACCTCGCCGATCAGCTGATCATCATCTCGACGCCGTCGGTCGACGGTGCGTCAAGTGCGTCCACCACGCTGGACTGGCTCTCGGCGCACGGGTACGCGGAGCTCGTACAGCGCTCCATCACCGTCATCTCCGGTGTCCGCGAGACCGGCAAGATGATCAAGGTCGATGACATCGTGCAGCACTTCGAGACGCGCTGCCGCGGCGTGGTCGTCGTTCCCTTCGACGAGCATCTGTCGGCCGGTGCCGAGGTCGACCTCGACATGATGCGCCCCAAGACCCGCGAAGCGTATTTCAACCTCTCCGCGATGGTCGCCGAGGACTTCGCGCGCGCCCAGCAGCAGCAGGGACTGTGGACGTCGAGCGGCTCCAACCCGCCGCCGCAGTACGCCCCGCCGATGCCCGGCCAGCAGCAGTACGCCCCGCAACAGCCGTACCCGCAGCAGCAACAGCCGTACGGCGGGCAGCAACCCTCGCAGCCGTACCCCCCGCAGCCCGGTCCCGGAGTGCAGCAGAACGGCTGGCAGCAGTCGCCGCCCTCGCAGTCCCAGTCCGCGGCGAGCCCGGCCGGGCCGCCGCCGCCCCAGCTGCAACAGCCCGGTCAGCCGGGTCAGTCCGGTCAGCCGGTCCCGCCCGACCTGCAGGGTCCCGTACCTCCTGCCGGATGGCATCAGCAGCCGCCGTCAGCGCCTCAACAGTAAGGCGACAGAGGTCTAAACCAATGAGGGTCCGCACCGTCTCCACGGCGCGGGCCCTCAATGCATTCCCGCAGACCACACGCCGTTTCGGTGACCGTTGACGTGGCTCGACCACCGCTGATAAACCTTCGCTTCACCAGCTGGCGAACCCCAGATCAAACCGCCTTCTCCGTGCGAGTCATGACGCGAGGTCCCTGACCATGGTCGTAAGAGTTCCACCACCCTCCGCCCAGCCACGCTCACGTCTGCGTGTGCTTCTGGCCTCCGGTGCCGCCGCTCTGGCGCTGGCCGCCGGATCCATCGTCCCGGGCGTGCCCCTCGTTGCCGCGCCGCAGCAGGCGCAGGCAGCCGACAGCGGCAAGTCGACGCTGACCGTCGCCGTCGCACAGAGCGTCGACTCCCTGAGCCCGTTCCTCGCTCAGAAGCTGTTCAGTACGAGCGTCAGTCGGCTCATGTACGACTTCCTGACGAACTACGACGCCAAGGACAACCACGCGATCCCCGGCCTCGCCACCAAGTGGGAGCCGTCCGCGGACAAGCTGACCTGGACGTACACCATCCGGTCCGACTCCAAGTGGTCGGACGGCCAGCAGGTCACCGCCGAGGACGCGGCATGGACGTTCAACAAGATCATGAGCGATGAGGGCGCCGCGCAGGCCAACGGCAACTTCGTCGCGAACTTCGAGAAGGTGACGGCTCCGAGCCCGACGCAGCTGGTCATCCAGCTCAAGGAGCCGCAGGCCACCATGGCCGCGCTCGATGTGCCGATAGTGCCGAAGCACGTCTGGGAGAAGGTCGGTGACTTCTCCAAGTTCAACAACGACACGAAGTTCCCGATCGTCGGCAACGGGCCGTTCATCCTGACGGACTACAAGGTCGACCAGTACGTGAAGCTCAAGGCCAACAAGGACTTCTGGCGCGGTGCGCCGAAGTTCGACGAGCTGGTCTTCAAGACGTACAAGGACCAGGACGCCGCGGTCGCCGCCCTGCGCAAGGGCGAGGTCTCCTTCGTCGCGGGTTCCCCCGCGCTGACGCCCGCCCAGGCCGCGTCCCTCAAGGGCGAGAAGAACGTCAAGGTCAACGAGGGCCCCGGCCGCCGCTTCTTCGCGCTGGCCACCAACCCGGGCGCGCAGACCAAGGACGGCAAGAACTTCGGCGACGGCAACAAGGCCCTTCTCGACCAGAAGGTGCGCCAGGCCCTCTTCCTGTCGATCGACCGCAAGACCATCATCGACAAGGTCTTCCAGGGCCACGCCGTCGAGGGCCAGGGCTACATCCCGCCGCGCTTCTCGACGTACTTCTGGCAGCCGTCCGCCGAGCAGAGCCTCGCGTACGACCCGGCCAAGGCGGCCCAGCTCCTCGACGACGCGGGCTACAAGCTCAAGGGCGACCAGCGCGTCGGCAAGGACGGCAAGCCGCTCGACCTGCGCATCCTGTGCCACGCCACGGACCCGAACGACAAGGCGATCGGCAAGTACCTCAAGGAGTGGTGGGGCAAGCTCGGCATCGGCCTCAAGGTCGACTGTCTCGACGACGTCTCCGTGCCCTGGTACGCCGGTGAGTACGACCTCGCCTTCGACGGCTGGTCCGTGAACCCGGACCCGGACTTCGTCCTCGGCATCCACACCTGCGCCGCCCTGCCGGCCAAGGCCAAGGACAGCGCCGCCACGGACAACTTCATCTGCGACAAGACGTACGACGAGCTCTACAAGAAGCAGCTCGCCGAGTACGACCCCGCCAAGCGCGCGGACATCGTCAAGCAGATGGAGTCGTGGATGTACGACTCCGGGTACATGAACATCATCGCGTACCCGAACGCGGTCGAGGCCTACCGCACCGACCAGATCAAGTCGATCACGACCATGCCCTCGGCGGCAGGCAACATCTACGGCCAGGACGGGTACTGGAGCTGGTGGTCGGCCGTTCCGGCGGGCAGCAGCAGTTCGGACGGCTCCGGCGGGTCCAGCTCCACCGGTGTCGTCATCGGCGTCATTGTGGTGGTCGTGGTGCTCGCCGCCGGCGGGCTGTTCATCGCACGGCGCCGCCGCACCACTGTGGACGACCGCGAGTAATCACGCGGACGGGTTGAGAGGGGCCGGCCGGGGCGGCGAAGGAGCCGCCCCGCCGGTTCCTCGAAGAGGGACCGGCAATTGGGGGGTGGAAGAAGGAGCGGGGCTGGGTGCGTGCAGCTGCGAGGCGGAGGATCGAGGCATGGCGGAGCCATGGTGATTGACGACAACGCCGCAGATGCGCGTGCCCAGCCCGGCGACGCCGCCCCCCAATTGCCGGTCCCTCTAAGTGCAGCACGAGTAACGAGAGTTCCCCATGACAGCTGAAAGCACTCCGGCGCTCGTGCAGATCGCGGACGCGGACACCGAGGATCCGGCCCAGGCCGGCTCCTCGGCCGCCCGCGGTCCACGGGCGCGCAACACCAAGGCCTATCTCCAGTACGTGGCGGCCAAGATCGCGGGAGCGACCGTCTCCCTGTTCGCGGTCCTGGTCACCAGCTTCTTCCTGTTCCGGCTCATCCCCAGCGACCCGGTGAAGCAGATGACGGGCGGCCGCCCGGTCTCCGCCGAGCAGCTCCAGTCGCTCCGGCACCAGTTCGGCCTCGACCAGCCGATGTGGCGGCAGTTCACCAGCTACGTCGGGGACGCCCTCACGGGCGACTTCGGCACCTCGTTCCAGTTCCACGCACCCGTCATCGACAAGATCACCGAGGCGCTCCCCGCGACCCTGCTGCTCACCGGCACGTCGTACGTCCTCTACACCGCGCTCGGCATCTGGCTGGGCACCCGTACCGCCTGGCGCAACGGCTCCACGAGCGACCGGTTCAACACCGCGTTCGCGCTCACGCTCTACTCGGTGCCGTCGTTCTGGCTGGGTCTGCTCCTGATCATCGTCTTCTCGGTGGGCGTCGGCCCGATCCCCGGGATGTTCCCGACGGGCGGTCTGGAATCGGGCGGCGAGAGCGGATTCGCCTACATCCTCGATGTGGCGCACCATCTGGTCCTCCCTGTGATCACGCTCGTCGCGGTCGGGTACGCGCAGACCCTGCTGGTGATGCGCTCCTCGCTGCTGGACGAGATGGGCAGCGACTATCTGACGACGGCCCGTGCGAAGGGGCTGCGGGACGATGTCGTGCGCCGCAAGCACGCCGTGCCGAACGCGATGCTGCCGACTTTCACGCTGATGTTCGTGAACCTGGGGCATGTGGTCGCCGGGCAGATCCTGGTCGAGACGGTGTTCTCCTGGCCGGGCCTCGGCGGTCTCTTCTACCAGGGCCTCAGCGTGCCCGACCTTCCCCTCGTACAAGGGCTGTTCTTCGTCTTCGCCACCGCGGTGATCCTGGCGAACACCCTTGCCGATGTGCTCTATCCGCTGCTCGATCCCCGGGTGGGCCGATGACGACCGAATCCATGCCCACGCCCACGAAGGCCGAAGCGGCCGAGAAGAACCCGCGCGCTCTGGCCCGGGCGCGCAAACGCCGGTCCGCGGCCCGTTTCTGGCGGGAGTACCGCGGTCACAGGAGTGGCCTGTGGGGTCTGGGCGCGCTCGTCCTGATCGCGCTGATCGCCCTGTTCGCACCGCAGCTCGTCGGCGCCGATTCGCAGAGCGTCACCGGAGCGCCCGGAGGCGCGCTGGAGTCGCCGAGCGGTGAATTCCCGCTCGGTACGGACCAGTTCGGGCGCAGCGTGCTGGCCCTGCTGGTGTGGGGCGCCCGTGTCTCGCTGACGGTCGGGCTGCTCGCGGCGTTCCTGTGCGTCGCCATCGGTACGGTCGTCGGCATCGTCGCAGGTCATTTCCACGGCTGGTACTCGACGGTCCTGATGCGGATCACCGACTGGTTCCTGGTGATGCCGACCCTGGTCCTCGCGATCGCGCTCGCCACCGTGATGGACCGCTCGATGTGGACGGTCATCATCGCGATCGGCGTCACGACCTGGCCGACGACGGCGCGGCTGGTCCGTGCCCAGACCCTTGCCGTGGAGTCCCGCCCGTACATCGAGCGCGCCCGCGCCCTGGGCGGCGGCCACGGGCACATCATGGTCCGGCACGTGCTGCCGAACGTGATGCCGCTGGTGCTCGCGCAGACCACGCTGGTGATCTCCAGCGCGATCCTCACCGAGGCCACTCTCGCCTTCCTCGGCCTCAGCGACCCGACCACCACCTCCTGGGGCGGCATGCTCCAGGACGCCCGCGAGGCGGGTGCGGTGAGCGCCGGTGACTGGTGGTACCTGGCACCGCCCGGCATCGCCATCGCGGCGGTGGCCCTGGCGTTCACGCTGTGCGGCCGCGCCATCGAGTCCGTCCTCAATCCCAAGCTGGGGGTGGCCCGTTGAGTACCACGAGCATCCACAAGACGCCGCTGCTGGACGTACGGGACCTCACGGTGACGTACGCCGGCGGGGCGCAGGCCGTCCGCGGGGTGAATCTCAGCGTCGACGCGGGGCAGAAGCTCGGCATCGCCGGTGAGTCCGGCTGCGGGAAGTCGACGCTGGCGCTGGCGCTGCTGCGGCTGCTGCCCGCCGGGGCGAAGGTCTCCGGCCAGATCCTGCTGAACGGCGAGGACGTCCTCACCATGAAGTGGGGGCAGGTCAGGGCGGTGCGCTGGGCCGGGGCCTCGATCGTGTTCCAGGGCGCGATGCACTCGCTCAACGCGGTGCACCGCATCGGGGACCAGATCGCCGAGCCGATCCTGCTGCACAAGAAGGCGACGCAGGCCGCGGCGGCGAAGAAGGCCGGTGAACTCCTGGAGCAGGTGGGGCTGCCTGCCGCCCGCGCGAACGCTTATCCGCACGAGCTCTCCGGCGGTCAGCGCCAGCGCGTGATGATCGCGATGGCGCTCGCCTGCGATCCGGGGCTGATCATCGCGGACGAGCCGACCACGGCTCTCGATGTGATGATCCAGGCCCAGATCCTGCGGCTGATCGAGCAGCTGGTGTCCGAGCAGGGCCTCGGTCTGATCATGATCAGCCATGACCTCGCGGTGCTCTCGGACACCTGCGACCGGCTCGCGGTGATGTACGCGGGCCGGGTCGTGGAGGAGGGCCCGGCGTCCGAGGTCTACGAGAACGCGCGCCACCCGTACGGCAGGGCCCTGTCCGGCGCCTTTCCGCGCATCGGCGACCCGGCCTCCCGGTTCGCGCCCCGTGGCCTGCCCGGCGATCCGCCGGACCCTTCGGCGCTGCCCGGCGGCTGTACGTTCCATCCGCGCTGCCCGGTGGCCCTGGACTCCTGCACGACGCAGGACCAGGAGCTGCGGGACGCGGGGGCGGGGCGGCGGGCCGCCTGTGTGCTGGTGGAGCCGGGGGCGGTCGCGGTCGCGGCCCGGCCGGATGCCGAGGAAGCAAGGAGCACACCATGACCACCACCACCACTCCCCTGCTCAGCGCGGAGGGGCTGAAGGTCACCTTCCCCGGTCGGCGGGGGGCAGCCCCGGCGCGTGCCGTGGACAGCGTCGACCTGGACATCCGGCCCGGCGAGATCGTCGCGCTGGTGGGCGAGTCGGGCTGCGGCAAGACGACGCTGGCGCGTTCGCTGCTGGGTCTGGTCCCGCCGACGTCCGGGCGGGTGACCTTCGGCGGGCAGCCGCTCGACTATGCGAGCCGGGCGCTGAAGGCGTACCGCAAACGGGTCCAGCTGGTGCTCCAGGACCCCAGTGGTTCGCTCAACCCCCGGCACACGGTGTACGACGCGGTGGCGGAGGGCCTGCGGATCCACGGGTACGCGGGTGACGAGCGGGCCGCGGTGGCGCAGGCGCTGTCGCGGGCGGGGCTGCGGCCTCCCGAGCGGTTCTTCCTGCGCTATCCGCACGAGCTGTCGGGCGGTCAGCGCCAGCGGGTCGTGATCGCGGGCGCGCTCGTCCTGGAGCCGGAACTCATCGTGGCCGACGAGCCGGTGGCCTCGCTGGACGCGTCGGTGCGCGGCGAGATCCTGGCGCTGCTGCTGCGGCTGCGTGACGAGCTGGGCCTGTCGGCGCTGGTGGTCACGCACGACCTCGGTCTGGCATGGAACATCGCCGACCGGGTCGCGGTGATGTACCTCGGGCGGATCGTGGAGACGGGCGAGGTCGAGCAGATCCTGACGGCTCCGCAGCATCCGTACACCCAGGCGCTGTTGTCGGTGCTGCCGGAGGCCGAGACCGATCCGGTGATTTTGACCGGCGAACCACCGGACCCGTCCAAGGTCCCGTCCGGCTGCCGCTTCCACGCCCGCTGCCAGGTCCTGGCCTCGGGCGAGGCAGAACGGGCAGGCGTGGCGGACGCCTGTCGCACGAAGGACCTGCCGGTGCTCGCGGGCGACGGCCGGACCCAGGTGGCATGTCACTGGGCGACCGCGAACGCGGCCGTGCAGGCGCGGGTTTAGCGGGGCGACCGGGCCCGCCGGGCGGACAGCCGGGCGGGCCCGGGGGCGGGGGCCTTGTGATGGGCGAATTCCGACCGCCTGCTACGGCAGTACCTCCCCGAACGCACGGATCTCCGGGGTCACGTAAGGGGATCCCTCTGCGGGCCTCTGGCATCCGATCGTCCTCGGGCGAAGAGCGGCGTCGAGATCGCGAATGAACTCTCCCACGCGCCCGCCTCCGGGAGGTGCGGCGGGCAGACGGCCGAGCACGACGGTGACCGCTGGCGGTGCGTGGTGACGCGCCCATTCAAGAGTCCCCGCAGTGACACTCCGGTCCTCTCCGGACGCCAGCTCTTGCGCACGCGCCGTATGCGCTGCCGCACCGAGAATGTGCTTCACCTGATGGGCGTTTGCCAGAGGATGAAGGAACGCGGCGGCGGCCGCATGGCTTGCCGCTCGTGCCGCGTCGACCGCAGCGGGTGAATCGGCTTCCTGCGCCGCTCTGAACGCCGCCCAACCGCTCTGTCGCAGAGCGGCCGTGCGCCGGCCGCCCCCGGCGAAAGCACGTGCGGCGTCGATGGCGTCACGAGGGCGCGTGTCGGCGGGAAGACTCTGTTCGAAGATCGACAGCGCCCTGCTCGCACAATCAGCCGCGTAGCCCGCGATCTCACGAAGTTCGTGTTCGCTCAGCTCGATCTTGTCTGACTCGGTTGACTCGGTCGGCATGGCTCAATCCTGCCGCAGGTCGCCGTGCCCCGTATCGCGGCCGGGTTCGAAGTCGGCTGCCATGCTTTAGCGCTCAGATACTGACCACTGGGCGCTTCGGGTGCGATCCCTCCGGGTGGCCGCCGTGAGCGCCTCGGGGTCGGGCGGGGTCTGTTCGGCCGTTTCCAGGGAGCGTTCCAGTTTTCCGAGCAGCCGGCCGAGCTGGCGGCGCTCGCTCGCGGTCAGCTCGGCCAGCATCCGCTCCTCGTTGGCGAAGTGCGCCACGGCGACGACATCGGCGATCTCGATGCCCCGTTCGGTGAGCCGCGCGTGCACGACGCGACGGTCGCCGGGATCGCGCTCGCGTGTCACCAGTCCGGCCTTCTCCAGACGGTCCAGCCGCAGGGTGATGCCGCCGGTGGTGACCAGGGCGATATCGGCGAGTTCCCCGGCCGTCCGCCGGTAGGGTGGCCCTGACCTGCGCAGAGCCGCGAGTACATCGAACGCCGCCATGTTCAGATCGAAGCAGTCGAAGAGATCGGACAGCAGCGACTGGTAGCGCAGGAAGCTGCGGTGGAGCCGGCCGAGCACCTCCATCGGGGAGGCGTCGAGCTCGGGCAGTTCCCGCTTCCACTGCTCCAGGACGAGGTCGACCGCGTCGGGGCGACCGGTGGCTCTACGGGTCATGTTCGCTGGGAGGGCGGCGTCGGCGCCGAGACCTCTCGCCCCCCCTTCCTGGCGTGCCGCGGACGGTGCGGCCGAGGGTGTCCACGATACAACCGGCGCCCGCCGTCGAACCCCTGCGGGAGCCATTCCCCGGGCGCCCGGCCCCACTTCGTTATGAAATCTAAGTGCTTAGTTATTGACCCCTAAGACACTTCTACCTAGGGTCACCGCAACCCCTCTGTTCGCGGAAGGATCCCCATGTCAGTCGTGGCCACCGGCCCCACCGTGAGCTCCGTATCGGCCAGGCTCGAACGCCTGCCGAGCTCCCGTTGGCACATCAAGGTCCGCACGCTCATCGGCACCGTCACGTTCTTCGAGGCGTTCGATCAGCTGCTGACCGCCTCCGCACTGCCCGTCCTGACCGAACAGTGGAAGCTGAGCACCGGTCAGGGCACGATGATCGTCACCAGCGGATCGGTCGGCATGCTGCTCGGTGCGCTGGTCGCAGGCTGGCTGGGCGACCGCATCGGCCGGGTCCGCACCGTCGCGCTCGGCGTCGCCGTGACCGCGCTGGCCAGCCTCGCCGTCGCCGTCTCCCCGGGCTTCGCCCTGTTCACCGCCTTCCGGTTCGTCCAGGGCCTCGGCATCGGCGGAGTGGTGCCCGTCGCCGCCACGTACATCAACGAGATCGCCCGGGCCGACCACCGCGGCCGGTTCGTGCTGCTCTACGAGCTGATCTTCCCGGCCGGACTCGCCTCGGCGACGCTCGTCGCCAGCTGGGTGGTACCCAGCTTCGGCTGGCGGGTGATGTTCCTGATCGGCGCGCTGCCCGTACTGCTGGTCGTCGTCCTGCGCCGTCAGGTCCCCGAGTCCCCCCGCTGGCTGCTCTCGCGCGGCCGGGTCGATGAAGCCGAGGAGGTCATCGCCCGGATCGAGCGGGACGTGACGAAATCCATCGGTTCGCAGCTTCCGGAGCCCGGTCCCGCACAGCCCGTGGAGACAGCACGCGGCGGGCTGCGCGATCTGTTCGCCGGCCGCTATCTGCGGCGCACGCTGGTCGTCTCGGCGCTGTGGTTCGTCGCGTACTACGTCAACCACGGCATCGCGACCTGGCTGCCCTCGCTCTACACCAAGACGTTCGGCCTGGATCTGCGGACGGCCCTGAACTACGCGCTGCTGTCCAATGTGACCGGGCTGATCGGCTGTCTCCTGGTCGCCCTCGTCATCGACAGGGTGGGACGCCGGATCTCGCTCACCGTCGGGCTCGGCGGCGCGGCGGTCGCGCTGCTCGCGCTGGCCGTCTCCGGCGCCACCTCGGGCGGCCAGGTCGCCGTGTGGGCCTCGGTGGCCACGCTCTTCGTGTTCGCCACCAATGTCAGCCTCTACCTGTACACACCCGAGCTGTACCCGACCCGCAGCCGGGCGCGCGGGGCATCGTTCGGCGGGGTGTGGAACCGGCTCGGAGTCATCCTCGGGCCGATCGTGGTGGGCGCGATCATCGGCTCGGGCGGCAGTCTCGCGATGGTCTTCACGCAGCTGGGCTGCGTCGCGGTGGCCGGGGCGGTGGTCGCGTGGTTCGCCGTGGAGACCAAGGGGCGGACGCTGGAGGAACTGAACGGCTGATGAAACCACGACCGGGGCCGGGACCGTCAAAGCGGTCCCGGCCCCGGTCGTGCACGAGGAGAGGATCAGCCGCGTTCGTACGCGGAGACCAGCTCGCTGCACCGCTTCACATCGCCGGCCATCGCCACGAGCAGGTCGTCGATCGAGTCGAACTTCAGCATCCCGCGTACGTACGCGAGGAAGTCGACCGAGACGTGGAGCCCGTAGAGGTCGAGGCCGACGCGGTCGATCGCGTACGCCTCGACCGTCCGCTCCGTGCCGTCGAACTGCGGGTTCGTGCCGACCGAGATCGCGGCGGGCATCGCCTCGCCGTCCACGTTGAGCCAGCCCGCGTAGACGCCGTCGGCAGGGATCGCGGTGTGCGGCAGGGTCTCCACATTGGCCGTGGGGAAGCCGAGATCGCGGCCGCGCTGCGCGCCGCGGACCACGATGCCCTCGACGCGGTGGGGACGGCCCAGGATCTCGGCGGCGCCCGCGACATCGCCCTCGGCGACCAGTCGCCGGGTGAGGGTGGAGGAGAACGGCTCGCCGCCGCCCGCCTCGCCGCTCACATACAGGTCGATGACCTCGACGCCGTAGTCGTAGGTCTCGCCGAACTCGGTGAGCAACTGCACATTTCCGGCCGCCTTGTGGCCGAAGCGGAAGTTGGGGCCCTCGATGACCAGCTGCGCGTGCAGCTTGTCGACGAGCACCTTCACGATGAAGTCGGCGGGCGCCAGCTTCGAGAACTCGGTGGTGAACGGCAGGATCAGCACCGCGTCCACCCCGAGCTCCGCCATCAGCTCGGCGCGCCGGTGGTGCGGGGCGAGCAGCGGCGGGTGGCTGCCGGGCCGTACGACCTCGCTGGGGTGCGGGTCGAAGGTCACCACGACCGACGGCACGCCCAGCTCGCGTGCCCGCTCCACGGCCCGCCCGATGATCAGCTGGTGCCCGCGGTGCACCCCGTCATAGGAGCCGATGGTGACGACGCTGCGTCCCCAGTCCTGGGGGATGTCCTCCAAGCCACGCCAGCGCTGCACTGTGACCGCTCCTCGCCCGAACCTGTGTACGTGAGATTGCCTGTTACGCAGGTCTAAGACTGCCATGCTCACGCCCCGCGGCCTGCATCGGCATCGTCTTCGGGCTTCCCAGGGCCTCCACCGTCCGCCCGGCGCTCGGGCCGACGAGCGCCGCCCACTCCTGCGGGGCCTCGGCCAGCCACCCGGTGACCAGGGCGGCGAATCCCGGCACATCACGGGCGAGCTCGACCAGCCGGCGGTCGAAGCGGACGGCGCCCTCGGGGGTACGGACCAGCAGCATTCCGGTGCGGTGGACCAGGGCGCGGGTGCGGGCCGGTGCGCGGGCGCCGGAGCCGGTCGCGGCGGCCCGCAGCAGCGCGTCGAGCACAGCTGGGTCGCGGTGGGCGTCCTGCTCGAAATCCAGCAGGACCTCCAGCAGCTCGCCCCTCAGCTGCCCGGAGGCGGCGGTGCCGGGCGCGGCGAGCACCCCGGCGAGCGCACCGCGCACCGGCGGTGGAACGGGGCGGTCCCTCAGCAGCCCGGTCACCAGGGGCAGCAGCAGCGCGCGGGCGGCGGGGCCGTGCTCCAGCCTGCGGTCGATGTACGAGGCGGCGTGCACGGCGTCGTCGGGGTGGCTGTCGATGTACGCCCGTACGAGCCCGGCGGCGTGCAGGGCCAGCGCGGGGGCGTCGATCCCGGCGAGCGAGCACAGCACCTCGCCCGCCTCGTCGTCGGGCCGGGTGAGCCGCTCCCGCAGCGCGGCGAGCACCGGCTCCGCATGGGAGGACAGCGCGACCGCGAGGGCCTCGGCGGACAGCCGCGGCTCGCCCGCGACGAAGGCCCGCAGCGCCTGTGGGAGGTAGCGGTCCCTGGTCTGCGGATCCTGTACGAGGAGGGTGAGCGCAGGCCCGTGCAGGGCGGTGTCAAAAGGGCGGGCCAGCAGGGCGAGCGCGGCCCCGCGCAGCAGCTCGTGGTCGGCATCGAGGGTGGTGTGTGCGGCGGTGACCAGCGCGTACGAGGCTGCGGCGGTCCGGCGGGCGCGCCGGTCCTCGTCGCGGGCCCAGCGGTCGACGGCCCGGCACAGCGCGGAGGGCTCGTCCTCGGCCAGCGCGGCGAGCAGTTCCCCGGCCCGGGGGTGGGCGGTCGAGACGAGGGCGTCGGTCAGATCGTCGACGGCCAGATCGCGACGGGCGTAGAGCAGCGCCTGAGCGGCGTCGGCCACGGTCGGACGCATCGCGACGCCTTCCTCGGCGGGCAGCGGGCGCTCGTCGGTGAACCAGTCGCAGAGCAGCGGCTGCATGGTCCCGGGCTGGGCGGCGAGCCGCCGCGCGACGGCATCGAGGAACCGCTCGTCGCCGTCGCCCTCGGGGTACGGAGCACAGACGCGCCCATCGCCCCGGCGCGGGCGGTCGGCGGGGACGAGACGCCGGAACAGATCCATCCGGTCCACGTCCGGCAGCCTCAGCCGCCGCCAGAACCACGGCCCGAACTCGCCGTACACCCCGTGCCCGCCCGCCTGCCGGACGATGCGTCCGGCGAGCCGCCGCAGGACCCCGAGGTACGGACGGGCATCGGGCACCCGGAGCAGCGTCTCCGAGAGCAGGTGAACCGCCCACCAGCGGGCGTCATGACGCGATGAGCCGCTCTCCGTGTCCGCCTCCGCCGGCTCCGCCCCCGCCCCCGGTGGCAGTCGGTCCAGGGCGTCGATGAGGTCGGCCAGGTGGTGGGCCAGGGTGGTGGGGCCCTGGCGGCGGGCCAGGAGCAGGAGGGACTGGATCACCGGGCCGATCCGATGGCGCGGTACGGGCAGGGTGCGCGGCAGCTGCGGCGCACCGGTCTGCGCCGCGGGCACCGGGCTGCGCCCGCCACGCGGACTCCTCGGCTGCGGAACGCGGGGCTCCGCCGCCACCGGCGCCTCCTCCGAGTGCCACCGGTGGACCAGTGCGTACAGCGCCGCGTCCAGGTCCAGATGGGCGCCCTGCACCCGGTCCCCCAGCTCCTCGTGCGCGAAGCGGTAGCCCGCGCCGGCCGGGACGAGCAGCCCCTCCGTGAGGACCGCCGACGCCCAGCCCGTGCGCCAGGGGAAGACCTCCTCGAACGCCGCGCGGTCCAGCTCCCCCTGTCCGGGGCCCAGACAGCGCCGCGCCGCCTCGTGGACCTGCCCCGCCACCCGCGCGGCCAGCCGGCGGACCGCGGTGCCGCCGGGCGCGGGGCCGGACACGGCCGCGATACGGACCGCGATGCGCAGGCACATCAGGTCCAGGTGGGCGCCGAAGACGTCCTCCTCGTCCGGCTGCCCGGCGACGTCCCCCGGCAGGGCCTCGCGCACCTCGGCGAGAAGGCGCAGGGTGAGCGGGTGCCGGTCGTGGCCGGGGGCGAGCGCCCCGGGCGGGATGGCGTAACGCTCCCGGACCTCCTCGGCCTGGCTCGCGGTGAGGTCGCCGATACGGACCGCGGACGGCAGCCGCCCGGCCGGCCTGGCGGGGCGGTGCAGCGCACCGGGCGGACAGAGCGCACCGGCCGTCTCCCAGTGCTCGGGCGTGCAGGCCACCACGAGCCGCGCGCCGTTGCTCCGCAGCCACTCGACGGTGCCCGCGGTCCACCGGGCCAGCCCGTGGGCCAGTGAAGGAGGCATCTCCTCGGGTCCGTCCAGCAGGACGAGCAGCGGGCTCCCGGACTCCCCGGCCAGCCGGGCCACCCGCTCGGGGGTGGCGGTCGCCATGTCGCCCCTCGCACCGGCGGCGGTCACGATCCGGCAGGACCGCCGGAGCGTACGGGCGATCGCGTCGGCGACCGAGGTGTCGTCGGCCAGCAGATCCGCCCCGCGCAGCCAGAGGGTGGGCGCTGGCACGGAACCGCGGGCACGGCGCGCGGCGAGCGCCGCCAGTTCGGTGGTACGGCCGGTGCCCGGCGCTCCGACGACGCCGAGGACCACAGCGGGACCGTGCGGCGCGGACGAGGGGCTGCCGGGGAGCGAGAAGGTGGTGAACTCCGCGATGACGTCCGGGCGTTCGACCGGATCGGGACAGGCCGTCGGCCCGTCCGCCGAGCCGAGCGACGTCGCGGTCAGATGCAGCGCGCCGGCGAGATTCAGGTCGCGTCCGTACCCGGGAACGCTCGTCGCGTTGCGCCGCAGCAGCGCCTCCAGCGGGCCGTCGGCACAGGCGCCCCCGAGCGGCACCGCGAGCGCCGCCGCCGGATGCCCGGCACTCAGCGCGGCGCCCAGTACGGCGATGACCGCGCCGCTCACCGGATCGAGTACGGGCCCGCCCACGACCGCGCCGCCGAGCCTCAGCGCGTCCCTGCCGTCCGTGCCGAGCGCCAGCTCCAGCGCCGCGCCGATCCGGTGGGAGCGGCCGTTCGCGGTGTACGTCACCGGGACGACGCCGAGCACCCGTGCCTCGCGCCAGCCGTGGGCGGCGATCGTCACATATGTACCGGCGTCGATCCGGCCGCGCAGGGAGATCGGCGTCGGCTCCACACCGAGCGCGCACAGGCCTCCCGTGCGAAGCAGGGCGAGGTCCAGTCCGGGCAGGGCGGTGACATCGGCGGCCACGACGGGGCAACTGCGGCCGTCCGTTCCGTGCAGGATGAGCCGGGCGAGCCCGTCGACCGCTTCATGGCTGGTCACCACCGTGCCCCGGTCGTCGGCGACGAATCCGGTCCCCCGCGGCCGGCCGGCCGGATCGCAGATACGTACCAGCGCCGCCCGGTCCCCGCTTCCCACCCCGCTGCCCATGGTCCGACGTTAGGTCGGCGATGATCGGCGTGTACCACTCGGATTAAAAGCGCCCCCGAATGCACCCCCGGTTCACTCCGAGCGCCTGCTCGTTGGGGTGAATTCATGGTGTCCGATGGACAGAAACTCACGGGGCGTGGAGCGGGCGCAGGGGGCAGCCCGCTCCACGACGGGGTCCGAGGGCACCGGATCGCCGGTCAGGCGAAGACGGCGAGGCTCTTGGCCTTGCCCTTCTGCTCCTCGACGAGGACCAGGAACCGCCCGTCGGGCCCGAAGACCCCGACCGGTCCCGGCGGGAAGGCCGGCATGTCGAGCCGCACGCCGTTCAGCAGCAGCTTGGCGCGCTTCTCGTCCACGTCCCAGCGGGGGAACGCCGAGGCGGCGGCCTCCGCCACCGGCATCACGATCAGCTCCTCCTGGTGCTGGTCGAGCGTCCGCGCCGCATCGAGGCCGTACGGCCCGACCCTGGTGCGCCGCAGCGCGGTCAGATGCCCGCCGACGCCGAGCCCGGCGCCGAGGTCGCGGGCGATCGCGCGGATGTACGTACCCGAGGAGCAGACGACGGAGACGACCAGGTCGACGACCGGCGTCCCGTCCTCGGCGACCGCCTCGCGGACGTCGTAGACGGTGAAGGACGAGATCGTCACCGGCCGGGCCGGGATCTCGAACTCCTCGCCGCCGCGCACCCGTGCGTAGGACCGCTTGCCGTCGATCTTGATGGCGCTGACCTTGGAAGGCACCTGCATGATCGGTCCGGTCAGGGCCGCGACCCCGGCGTCGATGCCCTCACGGGTCACACCGGAGGCATCGGTGGACGAGGTGATCTCGCCCTCCGCGTCGTCCGTGATGGTGTTCTGGCCGAGCCGGATCGTGCCGAGGTACTCCTTCTCGGTCAGTGCGAGATGGCCCAGCAGCTTGGTGGCCTTCTCGACACCGAGCACGAGAACGCCGGTCGCCATCGGGTCCAGCGTGCCGGCATGGCCGACACGACGGGTCCGGGCGATGCCGCGCATCTTGGCGACGACGTCATGCGAAGTGAAGCCGGACGGCTTGTCGACAATGACCAAACCGTCCGGCGTCCTGTTCTGCGATGTCATTCGGAGGCGGTGTCCTCGTCGTTCTCGTCGTCCGCCTTGCGGTACGGGTCCGCGCCACCGGCGTACGTGGCGCCCGAGGACGCCTCGCGCACCCGTGCGTCCGAGGCCCGGGCCCGGTCGAGGAGGTCCTCGATCGCCTTCGCGTTCTCCGGGAGGGCGTCGGCCACGAAGGCCAGCGTGGGGGTGAACTTCGTCCCCGCCGCCGCTCCGACCGCCGAGCGCAGGATGCCCTTGGCGCTCTCCAGGCCGGCGGCTGCGCTCGCCCGGTCCTCGTCGTCCCCGTAGACCGTGTAGAAGACCGTGGCCTCCCGCAGGTCACCGGTGACCCGGGTGTCCGTGATCGTCACGTGCGTACCCAGACGCGGGTCCTTGATACCGCGCTGCAGTTTCTCGGCGACCACCTCCTGGATGAGGTCCGCCAGCTTCTTCGCCCGCGCGTTGTCGGCCACTGGTCCGTCTCCTTCTCAGCCTTGCTCAATCGTCTTCGTCGCTGTGCAGCCGCCGTCGTACGGACAGCAGCTCCACCTCCGGCCGGCCGGCGATCAACCGCTCGCACCGGTCCAGAACATCTGTGAGGTGTCCGGTGTCCCCGGACACCACGGCGAGGCCGATCTCGGCCCTGCGATGGAGATCCTGACCGCCCACCTCCGCCGCGCTCACCGCGTATTTGCGCTGGAGCTCGGCGACGATCGGGCGGACGACGGAGCGCTTCTCCTTCAACGACCGTACGTCGCCGAGAAGCAGATCGAAGGACAGTGTCCCCACATACATGTATGTCCGGATGTCCCGCCGGTTCGGGTTCGCGCCCTGCCAATGCTTGGCAGGGACACAAGAACCGTACACGGAACGGCCGGGGCCGATCGACGGAAATACGTCCCGTCGACCGGCCCCGACTGTTGAAGGGGGTCCGGGGGTGTCCCCCCGGAAATCCCTGCGGGTCAGCCTCGCGGCTTCTCGCGCATCTCGTACGTCGCGATGACGTCGTCGATCTTGATGTCGTTGAAGTTTCCGAGGTTGATACCGCCCTCGAAGCCTTCGCGGATCTCGGTGACGTCGTCCTTGAAGCGGCGCAGACCGGAGATGTTGAGGTTCTCCGCGATGACCTTGCCATCGCGCAGCAGGCGCGCCTTGGTGTTGCGCTTGACCTCGCCGGACCGGACCAGCACACCGGCGATGTTGCCCAGCTTGGACGAGCGGAAGATCTCGCGGATCTCCGCCGTACCGAGCTCGACCTCTTCGTACTCCGGCTTGAGCATGCCCTTGAGGGCCGCTTCGATCTCTTCGATCGCCTGGTAGATGACCGAGTAGTACCGGACGTCCACGCCTTCGCGCTCGGCCATCTGCTGCGCACGCCCTGCGGCGCGCACATTGAAGCCGATCACGATGGCGTCGGAGCCGGTCGCCAGGTCGATGTCCGACTCGGTGACCGCACCCACACCGCGGTGCAGGACCCGGATGTCGACCTCGTCGCCGACGTCGAGCTGGAGCAGCGAGGACTCGAGGGCCTCCACCGAACCGGACGCGTCGCCCTTGATGATGAGGTTGAGTTCCTGGACCAGACCGGCCTTGAGCGCCTCGTCCAGGTTCTCCAGGGAGAACCGGACACCCTTGCGGGCGAAGTTGGCGTTGCGCTCACGAGCGGCACGCTTCTCGGCGATCTGACGGGCCGTACGGTCCTCGTCGACCACCAGGAAGTTGTCGCCGGCGCCCGGGACATTGGTGAGACCGAGGACGAGGACGGGGGTCGACGGACCCGCTTCCTCGACGTTCTCGCCCTTGTCGTCGAGCATCGCGCGGACTCGGCCGTACGCGTCGCCGACCACCATCGTGTCGCCGACCCGCAGGGTGCCTCGCTGGACCAGGACGGTCGCAACGGCACCGCGGCCGCGGTCGAGGTGGGACTCGATCGCAATACCCTGCGCGTCCTGCTCCGGGTTGGCCCGCAGGTCGAGCGAGGCGTCGGCGGTGAGGACGACGGCCTCCAGAAGAGCCTCGATGTTGAGGCCCTGCTTGGCGGAGATGTCGACGAACATCGTGTCGCCGCCGTACTCCTCGGCCACCAGACCGAACTCGGTGAGCTGACCGCGCACCTTGGTCGGGTCGGCACCCTCGACGTCGATCTTGTTGACCGCGACCACGATCGGCACGTCGGCCGCCTTGGCGTGGTTCAGCGCCTCGATCGTCTGGGGCATCACACCGTCGTTCGCCGCCACCACGAGGATCGCGATGTCGGTGGACTTCGCACCACGGGCACGCATGGCGGTGAACGCCTCGTGACCCGGGGTGTCGATGAAGGTGATCCGGCGGTCCTCGCCGTTGACCTCGGAGGAGACCTGGTACGCACCGATGTGCTGCGTGATGCCGCCGGCCTCGCCCGCAACGACGTTCGTCTTGCGGATCGCGTCCAGCAGTCGGGTCTTACCGTGGTCGACGTGACCCATGACGGTCACGACCGGCGGACGGGAGACCAGAGCCTCTTCGCCGCCCTCGTCCTCACCGAACTCGATGTCGAAGGACTCGAGCAGCTCGCGGTCCTCCTCCTCCGGGCTGACGATCTCCAGGACGTAGTTCATCTCGTCCGCGAGCAGCCTCAGCGTCTCGTCGGAGACCGACTGCGTGGCCGTGACCATCTCGCCGAGGTTCATCATCACGGCGACGAGCGACGCCGGGTTGGCGTTGATCTTCTCCGCGAAGTCGGTGAGGGAGGCACCGCGCGACAGACGGACGGACTGTCCGTTGCCGCGAGGCAGCATGACGCCGCCGACCGACGGGGCCTGCATGGCCTCGTACTCCTGGCGCCTCTGCCGCTTCGACTTGCGGCCACGACGCGCGGGACCGCCGGGACGGCCGAACGCACCCTGTGTGCCACCACGGCCACCGGGGCCGCCGGGACGTCCACCGAAGCCGGGACGACCGCCGAAGCCGCCGCCACCACCGCCGGGACGGCCTGCGCCGCCACCGCCACCGCCGCCACCGGGACGACCGGCGAAACCGCCGCCACCGCCACCGGGACCGGCCGGACGACCGGCGAAGCCGCCGCCACCGGGACGGCCTGCACCGCCACCGGGACGGCCTGCGCCGCCACCGGGACCACGGCCACCGCCGGGGCCACCACCGGGACGCGGTGCCGCAGCGGGACGCTGCGGCATCATGCCGGGGTTCGGACGGTTACCACCGGGCGCACCGCCCGGACGCGGAGCCTGCGGACGGGGCATGCCGCCCGGAGTGGGACGGGCACCGCCCTGTCCCTGCGGACGCGGGGCGCCACCGGGACCGCCCTGCGGGCGCGGGGCGCCGGGACGCTCCTGACCGCCACCGGGGCGCGGGGCGCCGCCGGGACGGGGTGTCTGCGGACGGGCCATGCCCGTCGAGCCACCGGAGGTGAAGGGGTTGTTGCCCGGACGGGGACCGGCCGGACGGCCGCCGGGGCGCGGGGCGCCCTGGCCTGCGGGACGTGCGGGGCGGTCGCCGCCACGCTCGCCACCACGGCCACCGTCGCGCTCGCCACCACGGCCGCCGGCCGGGGCCGGACGGGCACCGGCAGGACGCGGACCGGGGGTGGCACCCGCGGGACGCGGGGCCTGCGGCTGCTGCGGGGCAGCCGGCTGGGCCGGAGCCGGAGCCGAGAACTCGGCAGCGGGAACCGGAGTCACCGGAGCGGGCTTGGGCGCGGGCTTCGGGCCCGGACGCGGGCCTGCGGACGGCGCGGAAGGCGCTGCGGGGGTGCTGCTCACCGGGGCGGCGGCGGCCGGCTTGGGGGCCGGGGCGCCGGGCTTCGGGGCAGCAGGACGTGCCGCAGCGGCCGGGGAGGGCGCTGCGGGCTTTACGGGCGCCGCCTTGCGGGGCGCACCAGGCTTGGCAGCGGACTTGCCGGCGTTGCCGCCGGGCCCCTGCAGTGCGTCAGTCAACTTGCGTACAACCGGCGCCTCGATCGTCGAGGACGCCGAACGGACGAATTCACCGAGTTCTTGGAGCTTGGCCATGACGACCTTGCTCTCGACGCCGAACTCCTTGGCGAGTTCGTATACCCGGACCTTAGCCACTTCGCTCCTTTTAGGTCCGGGTTACCGCCGGACCGTCGCTACTTCATGGGCGTACTCATCGCGTACTCATCGAGTGCTCATCGCAATCTCGACCTACTTCCAACTCGCGAGGTACCTGACCGCACGGGGTCCCGTGCCGTTCATTTATTACGGTGTCACCCGCTCGACGAACCGCTGCACAGCGGCGGGGTCGAACGGCCCCTTGGCCTTGAAGGCCCGGGGGAATGCCCGGCGGCGAACCGCCAGGTCCAGACAGGCAGGGCCGGGGTGTACATATGCACCCCGGCCGGGCAGCGTACCGCGAGGATCAGGGACGCATGCGTCCTCGTCCGCGACGATGCGCAGCAGCTCGCTCTTGGCCGCCCGCTCCCGGCATCCCACACAGGTTCGCTCAGGGCAAGCGCGGGCGTGCGTCCGGCCAGACACGTTTAAGTCTACCTCCCCGCACCGACCTCACCCCTTTGGGGCAAAAATCGAACGGATGTTGTCGCGATCTCAGCGGCATGCCGCCCGGATGTATTCCCTGCGGCCGCTGTATTCCCGCGGCCGCAGGAAGGTCAGCCGCGCTCCGAACGCTCGCGGGCCCGCTCGGCCCGCTCCCGGTCGGCGACGTCGCGCTCGGCGTCGGTCTCGGTGTCCGGACGGATGTCGATGCGCCAGCCGGTGAGACGGGCGGCGAGGCGGGCATTCTGCCCCTCCTTGCCGATCGCGAGCGACAGCTGGTAGTCCGGCACGGTGACCCGGGCGGACCGTGCGCCGAGGTCCACCACCTCGACCTGGCTCACCCGTGCGGGCGACAGGGCGTTGGCGACCATCTCGGCCGGGTCGTCCGACCAGTCCACGATGTCGATCTTCTCGCCGTGCAGCTCGGCCATGACATTGCGCACCCGGCCGCCCATCGGGCCGATGCAGGCACCCTTGGCGTTCAGCCCGGAGCGGGTCGAACGGACCGCGATCTTGGTGCGGTGACCGGCCTCGCGGGCGATCGCGCAGATCTCGACGGAACCGTCCGCGATCTCCGGGACCTCCAGCGCGAAGAGCTTCTTCACCAGGTTGGGGTGGGTCCGCGACAGCGTCACGGACGGACCGCGCACGCCCTTGGCGACCCGTACGACGTACGTACGCAGACGCAGGCCGTGGGTGTACTCCTCGCCCGGGACCTGCTCCTGCACCGGCAGGATGGCTTCCAGCTTGCCGATGTCGACCAGGACGTTCTTCGGGTCCTTGCCCTGCTGGACGACGCCGGTGACGACATCGCCCTCGTGGCCCGCGTACTCGCCGAACGTCCTGTCGTCCTCGGCATCGCGCAGCCTCTGCAGGATGACCTGCTTGGCGGTGCTCGCGGCGATCCGGCCGAAGCCGGACGGGGTGTCGTCGAACTCCTTGGGCTCCTGGCCCGGTTCGAGGTCGGCCGGGTCCTCCTTCGCCCACACCGTCACGTGGCCGCGCTCGTCGAGCTCGACGCGCGCGCGGCGGTGACTGCCGTCCGTACGGTGGTAGGCGATGAGGAGGGCCGACTCGATCGCCTCGACGAGCACGTCGAAGGGGATCTCCTTGTCCTGTGCCAAGCCCTTCAAGAGCTTCACATCGATGTCCACGGCTACGCCTCCTCTTCCTTCTTGTCCTTGCGGCTGAATTCGATCTCCACGCGCGCCTTGGCGATCTCGTCGAAGGCGACCCGGCGGGACGTGGGCTTGCGGCCCTTGACGCCCGGCACTTCGAGGTCGAGGCCTTCTTCGTCCACGGCGAGGATGCGGGCCACCAGCTCGCCGCCCTCGCGCAGGTGCAGCTTGGCCAGGCGGCCCGTGGCACGTACGTAGTGGCGGTGCTCCGTCAGCGGACGGTCGGCACCGGGGGAACTGACTTCGAGGACGTACTCGCCCTCACCCATCGCGTCGGTCTCGTCGAGCTTCTCGGAGATCGCGCGGCTCAGCTCGGCGCAGGTGTCCAGCTCCACGCCCTCTTCGGAGTCCACGATGATCCGCAGCACCCGGCGGCGGCCTGCCCGGGACACCTCGATCTCTTCGAGATCCAGCTGCTCGGCGCTGACGAGCGGTTCGAGCAGTCCGCGCAGCCTCTCGCTCTGGGTGGTGCTCATCCGGGTGACTCCTCGGCCGCGTGTGCTGTTGTGGGGATCTCGCGTGTCAGGTCAAAGGGTATCCGGTCCCGAGGGGTGTTGCCGTCCGCCTGCCCCGCAGCCGCGGGTACGCTCGCCTGCGGTGATCACTTCAGGACAGATCCAGTCAAGACAGGTGCAAGCCCGAAGGAGAACAAGTGCGGCGCACGGGGACGACGCGCAGAGGTGCGTTCACCGCGACGGGGGCGATCGCCATGGGGGCGGTGCTCGCCGGCTGCGGTGACGGGACCGAGCGCCGGAAGGACTCCGCCGGTACCGACGCGACGACCGCGGCCGAGCAGGCCGCCGCCGCGCGGGTGGAGAAGACACTGCGGGCAGGTGCCGCGCGTACCAGCAGGGAGCTGCTCGCGCAGTACGAACAGGTGGTCAGCGCCCACCCGGCGACCGCCGCCGGGCTCTCCGTGCTGCGGGACGCCGTACGGGCCCATGCCACGGCACTGGCGCCCGATGACGGCAAGGCGCCGGCGGCCCCGCCGTCGCCCCCGGCCGACGCCGGGGCCGCCGTCAAGGAGCTGGCGGCGGCGGAGCGACGCGCATCGGACGCCCACACGGCGACGCTGCTGACGGCCCCGCCGGAGCTGGCCCGGCTGCTGGCGTCCATCGCGGCGGCGGGCGCGGCCCACGTCTATCTGCTGACCGAACTTGCCAAGGAGACCTCGTCATGAGCGCCAGCACCCAGAAGGCGGCGCAGGCGGCCCTGGCCGCCGAACACGCGGCGGTGTACGGCTACGGGGTGGTCGGCGGCCGGGTCGCCGACGGCCGCCGGGCCGAGGCCACGGCGGCGTACCACGCGCACCGGGCCCGGCGTGACGCACTGGTGCGGACCGTGCGTGACCTGGGCGGTGAACCGGTGGCGGCCCAGGCCGCGTACGCTCTGCCGTTCGCGGTGCCCGATCCGGCGGCGGCGGTGCGGCTGGCCGCTCTGCTGGAGGACCGGGTCGCTGACGTGTACTCCGATCTCGTGCGGGCCGCCGGGGGGCCGCTCAGGCGGGAGGCCGCGGACGCACTGCGCGAGGCCGCGGTGCGTGCGGTCCGCTGGCGAGGCAGCGGCGTAGCCTTTCCCGGGCTCGCCGAGCGGACCGCCGACGGGACCGACGCGACGGACGCGACGGCAGGGACCGGTGCAAAGGCCGGATCCGGCGCGACCACGGGACCGATGTGACGAACGGGACCGGTGCGACGCACTGAATAAGCTCTGAAAGGGAACAAAGCACGTATGGGTTTCGAACCGCCGCAGCGTCTGGTGCGAGCGCTCGGCGAGTCGTCCGGGGATGTGGCCGCCGCCGAGTGGCTGGCACGGCTCCCCGCACTGACCGAGGAAGCGCTGTCCTCGACCGGGCAGAAGTTGACCGTGGAACGGGTCGCGGCTCCCGGGGGCCGCAGCAGTCTGGTCCTGCTGGTGACATGCTCCGACGGCACCCCGGCCGCGCTGAAGATCGCCCCGCCCGGGGCCGCACCCGAGCTGGAGCGGGCGGCGCTCGCGCACTGGAACGGCTGGGGCGCGGCACGGCTCCTCACCCCGGGACCCGGCGCCCTGCTGCTGGAGCGGCTGCACCCGGAGGTGTCGCTGCGTTCGCTGCCGGAGGCGAAGGCGCTGCTGGAGGCGGCGGGGACGGTGCGCAGGCTCTGGGTCGAGCCGCCGGCAGGTCATGGATTCGAGACGGTCGCCGAGCGGACCGGGCGCCGTACGGAGCCGATGCTCGCCCACGCTGCTGTCGATCCGGGCCTGGAGCCACTGGTCTCCGCGGCGCTCGCGGCACGCGAGGAGCTGGTCGCACACTCCCCCGAACTCCTGCTGCTGCACGGCAACTTCCGTCAGAGCAAGGTGCTCGCGGGTGAGCGGGTGCCCTGGCTGACGGTCGGTCCCGAGCCGCTGGTCGGTGAGCGGGCCTATGATCTGGCGCGCCTGGTGCGCGACCGCGTCGAGGATCTGATCGCCTCCCCGGGCGGCCCGGTGACGGCCCGTCGGCGGATCAAGAAGCTCGCCGATTCGCTGGATGTGGACCGGGAGCGGCTGCACGGCTGGACGCTGTTCCGCGCAGTGGAGTCGGGCACCCGGGCGCTGGCGGCCGGCCGTCGCCAGGAGGGCGAGCTGACGCTGGAGTTCGCGGGCTGGCTGTAGGCCCGTACGGAAAGGCCGCAGGCCCCCACGCGGTGCGCGGGGGCCTGCGGCTTTCGCGTTGTCAGCCCTGAACGTTGTCAGCCCTGAACGGTCAGGCGGGCGATCGCCTCGTCGACCGTGAGCTCCTCGCGCTCGCCCGTGCGGCGGTCCTTGAGCTCCAGGACACCCTCGGCCGAGCGGCGGCCCGCGACCAGGATCTTCGGGACACCGATCAGCTCGGCGTCGGTGAACTTCACACCGGGCGAGACGCCCGCACGGTCATCGACCATGACCCGCACACCGGCGGCGGCGAGCTTCTCGGCGACATCGAGGGCCAGCTCCGTCTGGAGCGCCTTGCCCGCCGCGACGACGTGCACATCGGCCGGGGCGATCTCGCGGGGCCAGCACAGGCCCTGCTCGTCGGCGGTCTGCTCGGCGAGCGCGGCGACGGCGCGGGAGACGCCGATGCCGTACGAGCCCATGGTGACGCGGACCGGCTTGCCGTTCTGGCCGAGGACATCGAGCTGGAAGGCGTCCGCGAACTTGCGGCCCAGTTGGAAGATGTGGCCGATCTCGATGGCGCGGTCCAGCTTGAGGCCGGTGCCGCACTTGGGGCAGGGGTCGCCCGCCTCGACGACGACGACGTCGAGGTAGTCGTCGACCTGGAAGTCACGGCCCGCGACGACGTTCTTCGCATGGGTGCCGGGCTTGTTCGCGCCGGTGATCCAGGCGGTGCCGGCCGCGATGCGCGGGTCGGCGATGTAGCGGACCTTCTCCAGGCCCTGCGGGCCGACGTAGCCGCGTACCAGGTCGGGACGGCCCTCGAAGTCCTCGGCGGTGACCAGCTCGACGACGGCCGGGGCCAGGTGCTCACCGAGCTTGCCGAGGTCGACCTCGCGGTCGCCGGGCACGCCGACCGCGACGATCTCGCCGTCGACCTTGACGAGCAGGTTCTTCAGGGTCGCGGATGCCGGGACGCCCAGGTGCGCGGCGAGCGTCTCGATGGTCGGGGTGTCGGGGGTGTCCAGCTCCTCGACGGGGCCGTGCGCCGAGCCGTCCACGGGGGTGGCCTTGAAGGTCACGGCCTCGGTGTTGGCGGCGTAGTCGCAGGCGGGGCAGTCGACGAAGGTGTCCTCGCCGGCCGGGGCGGGCGCCAGGAACTCCTCGGAGGCCGAGCCGCCCATCGCGCCGGAGACGGCGGAGACGATGCGGTGGTCGAGGCCGAGCCGCTCGAAGATCCGGATGTAGGCGGCGCGGTGCAGCCGGTAGGCCTCGATGAGGCCCTCGTCGGTGGTGTCGAAGGAGTACGAGTCCTTCATCTGGAACTCGCGGCCGCGCAGCACACCGGCGCGGGGACGGGCCTCGTCGCGGTACTTGGTCTGGATCTGGTAGAGGATCACGGGCAGGTCCTTGTAGGACGTGATCTGATCCTTGACGACCTGGGTGAAGATCTCTTCGTGGGTGGGCCCGAGGAGGTACTCGGCGCCCTTGCGGTCCTTGAGCTTGAAGAGCAGATCGCCGTACTCGTCGTAGCGGCCGCTGGCGTCGTACGACTCCTTGGGGAGCAGCGCGGGCAGCAGCACCTCCTGGCCGCCGATGGCGTCCATCTCCTCGCGCACGACGCGGGTGATGTTCTCCAGGACCTTCTTGCCGAGCGGCAGCCAGGTCCAGATTCCGGCTGCCGTGCGACGTACGTATCCGGCCCGGACGAGCAGCTTGTGGTTGAGCGTCTCGGCGTCCGCCGGGTCGTCGCGCAGTGTCTTGATCATCAATCGGGACATGCGCTGGACCTGGGCCATGATGAACTCCTGCTCGGAAGGGTGATGTGCAGGAGGTTAGCCGGGCGGTACGGGTGGGCGGAAATCGATTGCCCCGTGCCTCAGTCCCTGCGGCGCAGCGGAAGCGGGGCGCCCATCACCGCGTACGGCTTGGGAGCGCTGGGAAAGAGCACCTGCCGGGCCAGGTCCTGGTAGCCGAGACTGCGGTACAGGCCACGTGCCGGGCTCTCCGTGTCGATGGCGGAGAGGATGGAACGGGGCTGGTCGACGGCGTCCGTGATGGTGGTGATCAGCGAGCGCCCGATGCCCTGGTTCTGGAACTCCGGGTGGACGTGCAGTTCGGTGATCACGAAGGAGTCGTCGAGCCAGTGCGCGGAGCCGGTGGCGCGGAGGTAGGGCTCGACGACGGTGGACCACCACTGGCCGCGCTCGTTCGGCATGCCGTAGACGAAGCCGACGAGCCGGCCGCCCGGGGCGGTGGCGCCCAGCGCACGGGCGAAGGGGTGCTCAAGGTGTCTGAGGACGATGTGGCGCCGTACCTCGATCTCTTCCGGGCCCAGGCCGAAGGCGACGGCCTGCACGGCGAGCGCCTCGTCCACGCGTACGGCGAGATCGACCGGTCCGATCCGGACGCTGGGAATGTGGGGGCCGCCCCCGGAAACTGCTGCCATGGGCCGACCCTACTGGCCCGGGTGGGGTGGGTGGTACGGGTAGGTGGCACGGGCCGCCGGGCGGTCAGAACAGCACGCTCATGAACGCGCCGGTCTCGCGGAAGCCGACCCTCGTGTACGCCTTGCGCGCGGGGGTGTTGTAGTCGTTCACGTACAGGCTGACGACGGGGGCGACATCGGCAAGTGCGTAGCGCAGGACCGCCGCCATGCCGGTTTCGGAGAGTCCTCGGCCGCGGTGTTCGGGGGCGACCCAGACGCCCTGGATCTGGCAGGCCTGGGGGGTGGCGGCGCCGATCTCCGCCTTGAAGACGACCCTGCCGTCCTCGATCCGGGCGAAGGAGCGGCCGGCGCCGATGAGCTCGGCGACGCGTGCCTGATAGAGGAGTCCGCCGTCGCCCGCGAGCGGGGAGATGCCGACCTCCTCGGTGAACATCGCCACGCAGGCCGGCATCAGGACGTCCACCTCGTCCTTGCGGATCCGGCGGACCAGGGGGTCGGGGGTGATCTCGTCGGACGGACGGTCGGTGACCATGAGCGGCTGATGGGACCGGACCTCGCGGGCGGGGCCCCAGCCGGGTTCGAGCAGCCGCCACAGCTGGGCGGTGGGCTCCGCGGGGCCGACGATCGAGGAGCAGCGGCGACCGGCCCGGCGGGCGCGGTCGGCGAAGGCCCTGACGGCCTCGGGGGTGGCGCAGATCGGTACGAGGTTGGCGCCCGAGTAGCACAGCGAGCGCAGCCGTCCGTCGGCGTACCAGCCCCACATCTCGCCGCCGAGGCGCCAGGGATCGAGACCTGCGATCTGGACCCGGGCGGTCACGAAGGCGTTGGCGACGGGTTCGCTCTCCAGGACTGCGAGGGCGGCGCCGAGGTCGCTGGGTTCGAGGACCCGGGTGGTGGTCTGCGTCAACACGAGGGGGCCTCACCATGCGGTCTGCTGATTTCCGCACTGTACCCAACGGGGCTCATCGGCGCCGCATGTGGCCGGGATCAGCGCATGCGGAGCACCGTGAGGTCGCTCACGACGGCGCCCCGCCCGACGGAAGCCGTCAAGCGGGGCGCGGTCGTGCGGGCCTTTGTCAGCTGACGGAGACCTCGGGCTCGCCCGAGGCGATGCCGTCCTTCTCCATCTGCTCGGCGATCTTCATGGCTTCTTCGATCAGCGTCTCGACGATCTTCGACTCCGGGACGGTCTTGACGACCTCGCCCTTCACGAAGATCTGCCCCTTGCCATTGCCGGACGCGACACCCAGATCCGCCTCACGCGCCTCACCCGGACCATTGACGACACACCCCATCACGGCCACCCGCAACGGCACCTCCATGCCCTCAAGACCCGCGGACACCTGATCCGCCAGCTTGTACACATCCACCTGCGCACGCCCGCACGACGGACACGACACGATCTCCAGCCGCCGCTGCTTCAGATTCAACGACTCCAGAATCTGAAGCCCGACCTTGACCTCCTCGGCCGGAGGCGCCGACAACGACACCCGGATCGTGTCCCCGATCCCCTCCGACAGCAACGCACCGAACGCCACCGCGGACTTGATCGTCCCCTGGAACGCCGGACCCGCCTCCGTCACACCCAGATGCAACGGATAATCACACGCAGCCGCCAGCTGACGGTACGCATTGACCATCACCACCGGATCGTTGTGCTTCACCGAGATCTTGATGTCCCTGAAACCGTGCTCCTCGAACAGCGACGCCTCCCACAGCGCCGACTCCACCAGAGCCTCCGGCGTCGCCTTCCCGTACTTCCTCAGCAGCCGCGCATCCAGCGAACCCGCGTTCACACCGATCCGGATCGGCGTACCCGCATCCTTCGCCGCCCGCGCGATCTCCCTCACCTTGTCATCGAACTGCTTGATGTTCCCCGGATTCACCCGCACCGCCGCACAGCCCGCATCAATCGCCGCGAACACGTACTTCGGCTGGAAATGAATATCCGCGATCACCGGAATCTGCGACTTCTTCGCAATCGTCGCCAGCGCATCCGCATCATCCTGCGTCGGACACGCCACCCGCACGATCTGACAGCCCGACGCCGTCAACTCCGCGATCTGCTGCAACGTCGCACCGATGTCCGACGTACGCGTCGTCGTCATCGACTGCACCGACACCGGCGCATCCCCGCCCACCGCCACCGACCCGACCTGGATCTTGCGGCTGACCCTCCGGTCGGCGAGCTTGGTCGGAACGGACGGAATTCCGAGAGAAATCGCAGTCATGCGCTGAGCATCCCCAAGGTGTGGATCGAGGTCCCGAGATCGGCGGGCTCCGGGCTTCGAGGTTACGGCACCCGGGGCGCCCCGGAGCACACCGCGTCCGGGAGTACCGCGTATGGGAACGGCCCGGACACACGCTGTGTGCCGGGCCGTCACGCATGGTTCACCGAACCGGTGGGTGGATCAGGTGCTGCGGATCAGGAGATCTTGACCGGATTGACGATGTCGGCCACCAGCACGAGGAGTGTGAAGCAGATGAAGACACCTGCGACGACATAGGCGACCGGCATCAGTTTGGCCACGTCGAAGGGGCCCGGGTCGGGGCGCCTGAAGACCCGTGCCACATTGCGGCGCAGGGCCTCCCAGAGCGCTCCGGCGATGTGCCCGCCGTCGAGCGGCAGCAGGGGCAGCATGTTGAAGAGGAACAGCGAGAGGTTGAAGGTCGCGAGCACGAACAGCATCATCGCGATCTGGTTCGTCGCCGGGACATCGAGGTTCATCACCTCACCGCCGATCCGGGCGGCACCGACCACGCCGACCGGGGAGTCCGCTGCCCGCTCCCCGTCACCGAACGCCGCGTCCCACAGGCCCGGGATCTTGGACGGAAGGGCGATGATCGAGTCGACGCCGTTCTCGATCATGTCTCCCATGCGGACGACCGAGTCGCCGAAGGAGAGCGGAACGATCTCGGTCCGGGCGGCGAATCCGAGGTAGCCGGCGTCCACGAACTTGCCGGGGATCACCTCACCGTTGGAGTCCTTCTTGGCCACCGAGTTCGTCTCCAGCACGGCGTGGAGGGTCTGTTCCCGGCCATCGCGCTGGACGGTGATGGTGGCGGGGCCGATGGTCTCGCGGATCCGGTCGGAGAGGGTGGCCCAGTCCTCCACCTTCTGGCCGTCGAAGGCGACGATCCTGTCGCCCTTCTTGAGTCCCGCCGCCTGTGCGGGCGAGACCGGGTCGGACTTCTTGCAGGCGTCGCGGTCGACGCTCTGGTCGATCACGCACTTCTGGACGCCCGCCACCTCGGTGGTCTGGGTCTGGAACCCGAAGGTCATCGCCACACCGAGGAAGATCGCGACGGCGAGGACCAGGTTCATGAACGGTCCGGCGAACATCACGATCACGCGCTTCCACGGCTTGCGCGTGTAGAAGAGACGCTTCTCGTCACCCGGTTCGAGTTCCTCGAAGGAGGCCTCTCTGGCGTCCTCGATCATGCTGCGCCACGGCGAGGTGGAGCGCGCTTCCACCCGCCCGTCCGGACCGGGTGGGAACATTCCGATCATGCGGATGTAGCCGCCGGCCGGGATCGCCTTGATCCCGTACTCGGTGTCGCCCTTCTTCCGCGACCAGATGGTCGGCCCGAAGCCGACCATGTACTGCGGGACGCGGATGCCGAAGAGCTTCGCGGTCGACAGGTGTCCCAGCTCGTGCCAGGCGATCGAGAACAGCAGCCCGATGGCGAAGACGACGATGCCCAGAATCGTCAACAGGACCGTCGTAATACTCATGCGTGCGCCTCCGCTGTCGCTTTCGCCGAGAGTTCACGGGCCCGGGCGCGTGCCCAGGTCTCCGCTTCGAGGACGTCTGCGACCGTGAGCGAAGTTCCCGTGGCGGGGGTGCCGTGTTCGGCCACCACCGCCGTGACCGTATCCATGATGCCGTTGAACGGCAGCCGTCCCGCCAGAAAAGCGTCGACACATTCCTCGTTCGCGGCGTTGAACACGGCCGGGGCGGTGGCGCCGAGCGTGCCCACGTGTCTGGCGAGTCCCACGGACGGGAAGGCCTCGTCGTCGAGGGGGAAGAACTCCCAGCTGGACGCCTTCGACCAGTCGAAGGCGGGTGCGGCGTCCGGGATGCGCTGGGGCCAGCCGAGGCCGATGGCGATCGGGCCCCTCATGTCCGGGGGTGTGGCCTGGGCGAGGGTGGAGCCGTCGGTGAACTCCACCATGGAGTGAACGTAGGACTGGGGGTGGACGACGACCTCGATCCGGTCGAACGGGATGTCGTAGAGGAGATGTGCCTCGATGACCTCCAGTCCCTTGTTGACGAGGGTGGCGGAGTTGATCGTGATGACCGGACCCATGGCCCAGGTCGGGTGCGCGAGGGCCTGCTCGCGCGTGACGTTCGCCAGCTCGCTCCTCGTCCGTCCCCGGAAGGGGCCGCCGGACGCGGTGACGACGATCTTGCGCACGTCGGCGCGGGTGCCCGCGGCGAGCGCCTGGAAGAGTGCGGCGTGCTCGGAGTCGACCGGGATGATCTGGCCGGGCGCGGCCAGCGCCTTGACCAGCGGGCCGCCGACGATCAGCGACTCCTTGTTGGCCAGCGCGAGCGTGCGGCCCGCTTCGAGCGCGGCGAGCGTGGGGGCGAGTCCGATCGAGCCGGTGATCCCGTTGAGCACAGTGTGGCAGTCGCTCGCGGCGAGCTGTGTGGCGGCATCGGGCCCGGCCAGGACCTCGGGCAGCGCCTCTCCCGTCCCGTACTGCTCGCGCAGCGCCTCACGCAGCGCCGGCACGGCCTCCGGTGCGGCGACGGCCACGGTACGCACCCGCAGCTGCCGCGCCTGCTCGGCGAGGAGGGCGACCCGGCCGCCCGCAGCGGACAGCGCGGTGACGCGGAAGCGGTCGGGGTGGCGCAGCACCAGGTCGATGGCCTGGGTGCCGATGGACCCGGTGGAGCCGAGGATGACGAGATCCCGGCGGCCTTCCGTGGCGTCGAAGACGAGGTGCGGGTCGGCGAGGGGGGCAGGGCTGTCGCTCATGCCCCCCATTGTTGCCGCATCGGCTGTGCACTTGGACAGTGCGTCCCCGCGGGCGGTCATTTCGACATGGGGTGGGCGCACAGGGTCTTGTTCTGTGCGCTGTATTCCAGATGCAGCAGCCAGTCCCTGCCCCAGCACTTTTCCGAGTCGGAGATCCAGTACTCGGCCCCGGGCGAACTGCAGCCGACCTCTTCGAGGTCCTGCTCGGGCCATTTCGCGTGATTGCGGATGCAGTCACCGGCGGTGAACGTGGGCCGGGTGTGCGGGATCAGTTCCGGTACGACGACGGCACCGAGGGCCAGCGCGAGTGCGGTCATGATGACGAGCGCGGGCGGCCGGGCCAGAACCCGGCGGCCCGGGGCGAGTTGGGGCCGCAGATGGCCGACCGGGTGGGGCAGGGCGCGGATCCGGGATCGGGCCTTGATGTTCATCGCCATCGTGACCGGCGCGGCGAACACCGACAGCAGACCCCACCAGCCCTGCCAGAGGGTGTCCGAGGTCATCCTGCGGTATGTGGCGGTTCCGCAGGTGCGGCAGAAGGCGCCCTCCTCGGTGAGGAAGCGCAGGGTGACGACGAGCCCGCGGTGTCCGCGCACCACGGCGTGGACCGCGGGTATCGCACCGCAGATCCGGCACGACGCGACGGTTCCGTAGGAGGGTGGCAGCTGGTGGGGCGGCATGGACATGAGGGCTCCCGGGGACGGCATGGGCCCGGAAACCCTAACGGGCCCGCGAACCCTGACGGTTCGTGAGTCCCGTGAACTCGGCGAAGACCTCGTGCAACCCGGGGAACGTCTTTCGTACGCAGCCGGGGTCGTCGAACGTGATGCCCGTCCGCCGGAGGTCCGCCGCGCAGACCTCCAGCCGTTGGAGCCGGGGAGGTGGATGACGGTCAGGGGCCGTCATCCGGCCGTACCCCGCCGGGCCGGGCGGGGTACGGCCGGTGAGCGGACGTGCGCCCGCCCGGTGGTCCACGGCTCAGCGAATGGGCCGGTGGACGTTGTCCCGGACGGACGGTCCGGGGGTGGCATCGGCGATCCACGGGCCTTCGCCGCTCGGGTCGACGATGCCTTCCTCCAGCCAGGTGTACTCACCGGACAGGACGCCGTCGACCACGCGCCGGTCCAGGTCGTCGGTGTTGGACCAGAGCCGGGTGAAGAGTTCCTCGACGCGGATGCGGGACTGGCGGCAGAAGGTGTCGGCGAGCCGGTAGGCCTCGCGGCCGTGGTCGTCGGAGGAGCGCAGCAGTTCGGCGCGGACGCATGCGGCGCTCATCGCGAAGAGTTCCGCACCGATGTCGACGATCCTGCCGAGGAAACCCTGCTTGGTCTCCATCCGGCCCTGCCAGCGCGACATGGCGTAGAAGGTGGAGCGCGCGAGCTTACGGGCGGAGCGTTCGACGTAGCGCAGGTGGGTGGACAGGTCCGGGTGTCCGGGCGGGTTGAACTCCCCGTACGTACGCGGGAGCTGGCCCGGCCCCGCGACGAGCCCCGGCAGCCAGCGGGCGTAGAAGCCTGCCGCGTTCGCGCCCGCTTTCGCCTTGGCGGAGAGGGGCTTGTCGGGGTCGATGATGTCGCCCGCGACCTTCAGATGGGCGTCGACGGCCTCACGGGCGATCAGCAGATGCATGATCTCGGTGGAGCCCTCGAAGATCCGGTTGATCCGCAGATCGCGCAGGAGCTGTTCGGCGGGGACGGCCCGTTCGCCGCGGGCGGCGAGGGAGGCCGCGGTCTCGAAGCCTCGGCCGCCCCGGATCTGGACCAGTTCGTCGGCCATCAGACAGGCCATCTCGGAGCCGTACAGCTTGGCGAGGGCCGCTTCGATCCGGATGTCGTTGCGGTTCTCGTCGGCCATCTGGGAGGAGAGGTCGACGACCGCTTCGAGCGCGAAGGTGGTCGCGGCGATGAAGGAGATCTTGGCGCCGACGGCCTCGTGCCGGGCGACCGGCCTGCCCCACTGCTCGCGGACCGCCGACCACTCGCGGGCGATCTTCAGACACCACTTCCCGGCACCGACGCACATGGCGGGCAGGGAGAGCCGTCCCGTGTTGAGCGTGGTGAGGGCGATCTTGAGCCCTGCGCCCTCGGGGCCGATGCGGTTGGCCGCCGGGACCCGGACCCGGTGGAAGCGGGTGACGCCGTTCTCCAGGCCGCGCAGGCCCATGAAGGCGTTGCGGTTCTCGACGGTGATGCCCGGGGAGTCCGCCTCTACGACGAAGGCCGTGATGCCGCCCTTGTGACCGTCCGACTTCGGGACACGGGCCATCACGACGAGCAGATCGGCGACGACGCCGTTGGTCGTCCACAGCTTCACACCGTCCAGGACATAGTCCGGTCCGTCCGGAACGGCCGAGGTGGCGAGCCGGGCCGGGTCGGAGCCGACGTCCGGTTCGGTGAGGAGGAACGCCGAGATGTCGGTACTGGCCAGCCGGGGCAGGAAGGCTTCCTTCTGCTCCTGGCTACCGAAGAGCTTCAGCGGCTGCGGTACGCCGATGGACTGGTGGGCGGAGAGCAGCGCACCGATCGCGGGGCTGGCGGAGCCGACCAGGGAGAGGGCCTTGTTGTAGTAGACCTGGGTCAGGCCCAGGCCGCCGTACTTCGGGTCGATCTTCATCCCGAGCGCGCCGAGTTCCTTGAGGCCGTTGATCACCTCGTCGGGAATCCTCGCCTCACGCTCGATCAGGGCGCTGTCGATCCTGGTCTCGCAGAAGTCGCGCAGCCGGGCGAGGAACGCCTCGCCGCGGCGGACGTCGTCCGCGGCCGGCATCGGATGCGGATGGATCAGGTCGAGACGGAAGCGCCCGAGGAAGAGTTCCTTGGCGAAACTGGGCTTGTGCCAGTCCTGTTCACGCGCGGCCTCCGCCACTTGGCGCGCTTCGCGCTCGGTGACCTTGGGCGTGTTCTTGGGAGCGGATGGTGCGGACATGAGGAGCTCACCTCGCCGCTTTGTGGGGTGGGCGGACGCGGCCGGTCCGCCCGGAGCGCGCAGGGGCGCCTGCCGAGCCGTACCAACCGGTGCTACTTGTCCTGATGTACCCGATTACCGGCACTCCCACCATCCCCCGGACGCCGATCGGGTCCGCAGCCACTCCACTGGCCAGCCCCGCGGTGACACGGCGGTCCGGCCGTGGCAGGGAAGCGGGAACGGCCGCGGACTCGGCGCCGGGGCTCCGGATTTGGGATGACCGGATCATGGCGCTCGGCTGGTGTCCGGCCTCATGTCCGAAGCCCCCGCCGGCCCGGACCAGCGGCGGTGAGCCGTACACCGCATGCGACTGTGGGCTGCCGGCCGGGGTGAGCCCTCGCATTGCCGGCTCAGTGGGCGATCCCGTCGATCAGTTCGCGCGCACCCTGGCGCAGGAGGGCGACGGCGACGGAGGTGCCGAGAGTGGCCGGGTCGAGGCGCCCGGCCCATTCGTGCGCGTTCAGCACCGTCTTCCCGTCGGGCGTGAAGACCTTGGCCCGCAGCGAGAGTTCGCTGTCACCTTCCACCTGGGCGTATCCGGCGATCGGTGAGTTGCAGTGGCCTTGCAGGACGTGGAGGAACATGCGCTCGGCCGTCGTCTCGCGGTAGGTGGCGGGGTCGCCGAGTGCGCTCACGAGGTCGATGAGGTCGGTGTCGCCTTCGCGGCACTGGAGGGCCAGCACCCCGGCGCCGATCGGCGGGCACATCACCTCGGGCGAGAGAGCCTCTGTGATCACGTCGGTGCGGCCAATGCGTTCGAGACCGGAGACGGCCAGGAGGAGGGCGTCGGCCTCCCCTGCGGCGAGCTTGTCCAGGCGCCGGTTCGCGTTGCCGCGCATCGGTACGCAGACCAGGTGCGGGTGTGAGGCGGCCAGCTGGGCGATGCGCCGTACGGACGAGGTGCCGATCCGGGTGCCGGGCCGGAGGTCGTCGAGGCGGAGTCCGGCCGGGTGGATGAGGGCGTCGCGGATGTCGTCGCGCTTGAGGAATGCCGCGAACGTCGTGCCGGCGGGCAGGGGCCGGTCGGCGGGGACGTCCTTCACGCAGTGCACCGCGACGTCGGCCTCACCGGCGAGGAGCGCCTGGTCGACTTCCTTGGTGAACGCGCCCTTGCCTTCGACCGCGCTGAGGTCGCCCATCCACTTGTCGCCGGTCGTCTTGACGGGGACGACCTCGGTGCGGATACCGGGGTGGAGCGCGGCCAGTTCGGTGCGGACGCGCTCCACCTGGGCGAGTGCCATGGGCGAGTCGCGGGACACGATACGAATCAGATCAGTGGCCATGCCGCCCACGATAGACCGTCGGATACGGGCACCGACGAGATGCCCTGATGCCCATGTCGCGCCCGTCCCGGGCAAGTTGGTGTGCTCGGGCAGTTGCACGAGGAACCCGTCGACGCGCGGCTGATGGTCACTGGGCCATGCGGGTTGCGGCAGCAGGTCGTCGACGACGTACAGCACTGCCCGTCTCTCTCCGTTCAAGGACCGGCACATCAACTTCCTGTGCCGCTACCTGTTGGCGGCGGGCCGGTTCTGGTTGTGCTTGTTCGGTGGCCGGCGCGCCGCGAGGGCAGCGGTCGCTGTGGTTCTCTAGCGCAGGGCCGAGATACCGGCCAGAAAGATGTCGACTCCGACGAGGAATTGTTCGCGCTCGTCGTGCTCACGCAGCTGCGTCGCCGCCGCGTGTACGAACGGGTACCGGCCGGGGTCGATCTGCGCCCATTGCGCGGCGGCGTTTTCCAGGAAGGCCTCTCGGTCCGTGTCGCTGTCGGCGCGGAGCCGTGCGTTCGCGGCGTTCTGCGCGGCGACGCCGAGGACGTAGTTCACGAGCGTCCCGGCCGCGTCGAAGCGCGCTTTTTCGGGTACGTCGAGGGCGTCCAGCAAGCGGCCGATGCTCTCGTAGAAGTCCAGCAGCGCGGGCCGCCACGGTTGGCGGGAGAGTTCTGCCCCGACCCAGGGATGGGCGTCGATCGCATCGAACAGGCCCAGGGCGAGGCGGCGCAGAGCAGTGCGCGGATCCGCATCGGTGACCGCGCCGGACAGCACGCCAGCGATGACGCCGTCGGTGGCCGTCGCGAGTAGATCGCTCTTGTCCGCGACGTGGTGGTAGATCGCTCCGTAGCCGGTACTCAGGCGCACGGTGAGCGCGCGCAGCGTCAGAGCCTTCTCGCCGCCGCTGTCCAGGAGCTCGATCGCGGTCTCGATGATCAGCTCCCTCGACAGGCTGGTCGTGCGCCGTGGGGCCCGCGCGGATCCCTTCGCTGTTTTCCTCACCATGGTCCCCAGTGTCCCATGGATGGAGCGTCGATCCAACATCGTGTTAGCGTGATTGGAGTGGCGATCCAATGGGGGCGTCACGGCACCCGCAAGCTTGGGAGAAAACCATGGCGACACCGGTCACGATCATCGGAGCCGGTCTGGGCGGTCTGACGCTGGCCCGCGTGCTGCACGTGCACGGCATCCCGGCCACGGTCTACGAGGCGGAGCCCTCGCCGGACGCCCGCCACCAGGGCGGCCTGCTCGACATCCACCCTTACAACGGGCAGGCGGCCCTGGCGGCGGCCGGCCTGATCGAGGAGTTCCGCAAGCTGATCCTGCCCGGCCGCGAGGCGTACCGGGTCCTGGACCGGGCGGGGAACGTGCTGCTCGACCTGCCCGACGACGGCACCGGCGGGCGCCCCGAGGTGCCGCGCGGCGCGCTGCGGCAGCTGCTGCTCGGCTCACTGCCCGCCGGCACTGTCCGCTGGGGGCACAAGGTCACCGGGGTGCGGGCCCTCGGCGGGGGCCGCCATGAGGTGAGCTTCGCTGACGGCGCCACCACCGTCGCGAGCCTGCTCATCGGCGCCGACGGCGCGTGGTCGCGGGTTCGCCCGCTGCTCTCCGAGGCCGCTCCCGAGTACTTCGGTGTCTGCAGTGTGGAGACGTTCCTGTTCGACGGCGGCACCCGCCACCCCGCCTCCGCGGAGGCGGTCGGGGCCGGATCGCTGTTCGCGCTCGCGCCGGGCAGGGGACTGCTGGCCCATCGGGAGGGTGGCGGAACTCTGCACACCTACGCGCAGCTGAGGAAGCCCCAGGACTGGTTCGCCGGCCTCGACACCACCGATGCCGCGGCCCTGACCGCACGGGTCGTGAAGGAGTTCGACGGCTGGACCCCTGAGCTCACCGCTCTGATCACCGACAGCGACACCCCGCCGGTCCTGCGCTCCATCTTCACGCTGCCGGCCGGACACCGCTGGGACCGCGTGCCGGGGGTGACCCTGCTCGGCGATGCCGCCCACCTCAGGGCGCCGAACGGCGAAGGTGCCAACCTGGCCATGCAGGACGGCGCCGAGCTCGGCCAGGTCCTCGCCGAACACCCTGACGATGTGGAGGCCGCGCTCGCCGAGCACGAACGGAGCATGTTCGCCCGCGCAGCCGCCGTAGAAGCTGACGATGACGGCTTCTACACGATCATGATCGACGATGAGGCCCCCCACAGCCTGCTCGCCCTGATGACCGGAGCCGAGCAGGATTCGTGACTCACGCCAAGAACCCGGCCCGAGCTGGAGAAGGCCCTGAAGCTCGCGTACGACATCAAGGAGGCGGCCCCCGACCAGGAGGTCATCCTCACCGTCCACGAACTCAGGCGCCTCGCCCGCAACGCCGCCGCACCACCGGCTGGTCTCCAGGTTGGTGGAAACGCGGCGGCCGCAGCCCCCGCACAGTGGGCTGCGGCCGTCTCTGCCGCCTGCTGTCGTGCTGTCCAGGCGGATTGCAGGCGGCGACTGTCGGATCGGTCGGTTCCGATCCTGTCAGCGGACCTACAGGGCGAGGCCGGTGAGGACCAGCACGCGCTCGTAGGTGTAGTCGTCCATGGCGTAGGTGACGCCCTCGCGGCCGACGCCGGACTGCTTGGCGCCGCCGTAGGGCATCTGGTCCGCGCGGTAGGACGGAACGTCGCCGATGATCACGCCACCGACCTCCAGGGCACGGTGGGCGCGGAAGGCGGTCTGCAGGTCGTGGGTGAACACGCCTGCCTGCAAGCCGTACTTGGAGGAGTTGACGGCCTCGAACGCCTCGGCCTCGCCGTCCACCTTCTGCACGGTCAGCACCGGTCCGAAGACCTCCTCGGTGGCGAGGGTGACGCCGTCGGGGAGCTCCGTGAGCACGGTCGGCGCGTACGTGGCGCCGTCCCGCTTGCCGCCGGTGAGCAGCTGGGCGCCGGCCTGCGTGGCCTCGTCGACCCAGGACTCGACGCGCTTGGCGGCGTTCTCGTCGACCAGCGGGCCGACGTCGGTGGTGGCGTCGGACGGGTCGCCGGTGACCTGGGCCTCGACGGCCGCGACGATCTTCGGGACGAGCCGGTCGTAGACCGAGGCGTCCGCGATGACGCGCTGCACCGAGATGCAGGACTGGCCGCCCTGGTAGTTGGAGAAGGTCGCGATACGGGTCGCGGCCCAGTCGAGGTCCTCGTCGGAGGCGTAGTCGCCGAGGACGACCGCGGCGGCGTTGCCGCCGAGCTCCAGGGTGCAGTGCTTGCGCGGCACCGACTCCATGATCGAGTAGCCGACCGCGGCGGAGCCGGTGAAGGAGATCACGGGCAGGCGCTCGTCCTGGACGAGGGCGGGCATACGGTCGTTGGGGACCGTCAGCACGGACCACGAACCGGCCGGCAGGTCGGTCTCGGCCAGCAGCTCGCCGAGGATCAGCGACGAGATCGGGGTGGCCGGGGCGGGCTTCAGGATGATCGGCGCACCGACGGCGATGGCCGGGGCCACCTTGTGGGCGCTGAGGTTCAGCGGGAAGTTGAAGGGCGCGATGCCGAGGACCGGGCCGCGCGGGAAGCGCCGGGTCAGGCCGAGCCGGCCGGTGCCGCCGGCGTCGGTGTCCAGGCGCTGGGCGTCACCGCTGTTGAAGCGGCGGGCCTCCTCGGAGGCGAACCGGAACACGGAGACGGCGCGGCCGACCTCACCGCGTGCCCACTTGATCGGCTTGCCGTTCTCGGCGGAGATCAGCTGGGCGATCTCCTCGGTGCGCTCCACCAGCCGCCGTACGACGTGGTCGAGCGCGGCGGCGCGGACGTGGGCAGGCGTCGCGGCGAACTCCTCGCGCACGGCGTGCGCGGCGGCGACGGCCTCCTCGATCTGCGCGTCGGTCGGCACGCTGACCGTGCCGACGAGACGGCCGTCCCAGGGGTTGGTGACGTCGAAGCTGTCCTCGCCGGTGGCCTGGCGGCCGGCGAGCCAGAAGGCGTGGGTGGAAGTCATGGAGGTTCCGGCCCTTCGGAGTCGTGGGGTGTGCTGTCCCCCACCGTAGGGCCGCGCGGCCGCCCTGGCGTTTGTCCGGCGTGGAGCAGAACACGGCAGGGATGCGCCGGTTTGTCGGATGCGTGGACGTGAGCGGAGCGCGGGGCCTCGCGGCGGCTACCGCTCCGGCGCCGCCGGGGAGCTCGTCGCCTTCAAGGCCAGCCACAGTTCCATCCGGACGTCCGGATCGTCCAGGGAGCGGCCCAGGATCTCCTCCACCCTGCGCATCCGGTAGCGCAAGGTGTGGCGGTGCACTCCCAGGTCTGCCGCTGCAGCGTCCCACTGGCCGTGGTGGGAGAGCCATGCCTTCAGCGAGGCGACCAGGTCGCCGCGGCCCTTGGCGTCGTGTTCGTGCAGGGCGCGGAGCATTCCGTCGGCGAAGGCGCGTACCGCGTCGTCCGCGAGCAGCGGCAGCACCGAGCCGGTGGCCAGCTCCTCGTGCTCGACCAGGGCTCTGCCCCGGCGGCGGGCCACCGACAGGGCCTGCTCGGCCTGTTTGTACGCCGCGGAGACGGCTATGGGGCCCGCCGGTGCGGACAGGCCCACGACCACCCGGCCCTCCTCCGCCGTCGCCGGTTCGCGCGGGGGGCGCTCCTCCTGGGCCTCCTGCGCCTCGGCGTAGGCAGTGCAGGCGGCGACCGCTGCTCCGCCGTCCGCGGCGAGGACGACGAGCCGTTCGCCCTCGGGCACGGCCAGCAGGGTCTCGCCGGTCCGGAAGGCCGCCGCCTCCATCGCCTCGCCGAGCGCCGCCGGTGTCGAGGGGACGGACGCCTCCGCGATGATCAGCCGGAACGGGGCGTCGAGCAGCTCCCCGTACAGATCCCCGGCGACGGCCCGTGCGTGGTCCGGCTGGCCGGCGAGCAGCATGCGCAGCACCGCCGCGCCCAGCCGCTGTTCGGCGTCCTGGAGTGACCGGGAGCGGGCCGTGGTCAGGGTGAGCAGGGCGACCGCCGAGTGCACGGCGTAGCGCTCGGCGGTGCCCAGTGCCGCGCCGGTGCCGACGGCCAGCGCGCCCCGGACCCGGCGGCCGGTGCCGAGCGACTGGAGTTCGACCCGGTCGTCCGCGTCGCCGACGACCACGCTGGCCGGGGCGGGCCGCTCGCGCAGGCGTTCCACATCGGGGGTGAGCCGGGCGGCCCGGCGGGCGGCCCACTCGGGAGCCGAGGCCACGACCGCGCCGGAGGCGTCGTACAGCGCCGCCCAGCCGTCGACGTGCGCCGCGAGCCGGCCGAGGAGTTCGCCGGGGCCGTCGCCCGCGAGCGCGGCCTTCGTCAGCTCCCGCTGGGCCTCGAACCCCGCCGTCACCGCCCGGTACTGATCGGCGGCGATCTCCGACGACACGGCCTTGGCGATCGCGAGGAACGGGGTGCGGCGCGGCACTTCGAGCAGCGGCAGCCCCGCCTGATCGGCGGCGTCGATCAGGGCCTGCGGTACGTCGTCGTAGTGGACGCCGACGGCGAAGCCGAGCCCGACGACTCCGGCCCCGGTCAGGCGCCGCACGTACCGCCGCATCGCCTCGGGGTTCTCGGCGTCGAGGTTGGTGGCGGTGACGAGGAGGAGCTCACCGCCCTCCATGTACGGGACGGGGTCGGTCAGCTCGCTGGCGTGCGCCCAGCGGACGGGCGCATCCAGCCGGTCCGCCCCCGCACGCACCGTGAGTTTGAGCGCCGAATGCTGGACGAGCGAGGCGAGAGTGGGGGGCATGGGGACCGCGGGACCTCGGGAAGTCGGTTTTCGCCGTCCCGTATGAACGACTGTCACCGATTCTGCCAGAGCGGCAGGGTCCTGCCACAACCGCTTTCGCCCCGCTCCTGCCCCCTCGGGCCACACCCCGTACGCTCAGCCGCTCAGGTCCACCAGCAGCGGCGGCGCGTGCTCGCCCCGTACGGTCGTCAGGGACAGCACCGCGTGTCCGGCCGGCACCCGGTGGGCCAGTTCGGAGGCCGACCAGCGTTCCCGCTCGACCTGGCGGACGGTCACCGCGTCCGTGGTGACCGCCTTGCCGGTGACCAGTTTGCGGAAGGCGTGGATGGCCCGGGTCATCGGCTGGTCGGCGAAGACTGTGCGCTGGGTGACGTCGCGGGTCTCGACCCACTCCGTTCCCCAGGCCTCGGCGAACTTCTTCCCGTCCCACGTGGTGATGCCGGAGAACGCCATCCGGCAGCCGACCGCGCCGAGCAGCGCCGTGTGCAGCTGCTCCGGTACGTCGTCCAGGGTGCGCAGGGTGAGTACGGCCCCGGCGTGCGCGGAGCGCAGCCGCTGGATTCCGCGGACGGTGTCGGGGGTCAGGGTGTGGGTCGCGTCGTCGAGGACCAGGCAGGCGAAGAGGGAACGGTCGGTGCGGGCAGCGGCGCTCGCGGTGAACTGGGCGAGTACCAGGCGTGCCAGCACCCGGGACGCCTCGGCGTGGCCGCGTTCGGGCAGGTCGATACGGACCCGCAGCGGATGCTCCAGGGCCCGCAGCGAGAAGGGGCGGGCCTTGCCCGTGGTGTCGAAGAACTCGCTGAACGCGGGCCGGTCGAGCAGCGCCACCCGGTCGGCGAGAGCCGGGCCCGGGTCGCCCGGGGCACCGGCCTGGCGGGCGCGGGCGTCGAGTTCGCGCCGCATGCCGGGGTTCCCGGTCGCGTCGAGCGCCTCGCGCAGGGCGGTCAGGGCATCGGGCACGCCGTCCAGGAGTTCGCGCAGCTCGGGTACGGAGGGGAAGCGGCCGTGTGCGGCCCGGAAGGGGCCGAGGAGCTGGGCGAGGGCCGTGGCGGCACGGCGGCTGTCGACCTCGGGGAGGTCACCGACCAGGCCGTCGGCGAGGACGGTGGCGGCCTCGTCGGGGTCGGTGGCGCCGCCGTACAGGTCGAGATCGTGCACGGAGGACGGGTCGCCGACCTTGATGACGACGTCGAACCCCTGGTCGCCGCCGAGCTGGGTACCGGCGGCGCACACGGCGACGACGGCGGCCTGTCCGGCGAGCGCCTGCAGTGCGAGGGATTCGACGACGGGCCGGGTCAGTGCCCGGCTCTTGCCCGCGCCGGGCGGGCCGACGGCGAGCAGGGACGTGCCCAGCAGCCCGGGGTCGAGGGCGATGCCGCTGCCGCGCCGGGCGTACGGGTTGCGCTCGCCGTCCTCGACGGTGCCGAGCCTGACCTGCTGGACCAGCAGATCGTGCCGGGCGGCGCGGACCGGGAGGTCACGTGCGCCGGAGGGGTGAGTGCAGGCGGCGGAGCCGTTGCGCAGCACGGTGTCGGTGAAGGCGGGGAGCCGGGTGTGGTCGGCGCGTACGGATGTCCAGGCGCGGCGGATCCGGGCGTAGTCGACGTCGTTCATCCGCCCGGACCGGGTCTCCTCGGCGAGCTTGGCGGCGGCCCGGTGCTGTCCGGCGGCGCGCAGATCGGGCCATTCGGCCGGGTCGTCCTCGCCGCCCACCACGACGGTGTCCGCACCGCCGTGCACGGGCGGCTGCGCCGGGTCTCGGCCGTCGCGGCCCGGTGCGGGCTGCGGGGACCGGCCGCGCCGCCACACCTCGGTCCACCGCCCCAGCCGGGCGAACGGCCACACGACCACCAGGGTGAGCAGGACGTACAGCCCATAGCTGATCACCACGGACATCGGCTGGTCGGGGCCCAGCCAGGAGCCGGGGACCAGACCGAAGGCCAGCCCCATTCCCGGCACGGTCCCGTTCCACACCAGAATCCAGACCAGCAGCGCGCCGATCGCCGCACCGCCCGCCCGTGCGGCGGCTCCCCGGGCGGCGACGCACCGTTCGAAGGCGGCAGGCCAGTTGCCCAGGCGGCCGAATCCGTAGACGAGGCCGCCGATGATCAGCAGCCGGTAGAGGTCGAGCGCACGGACCGCGCCCCGGGTCTGCGGCTCGTCGCCGAAGGGCCCCCACCAGTCGCCGGGGGTGAAGAGCTTCAGCGGCACCCGCCAGTACGGGATGTAGTTGTTGCGCCAGAGGGACCAGACGAGGACGCAGGCCAGCAGCGAGATCACCGCGCCGCTGATCAGTGTGCGGTCCGGGGTGCGCTCCTTCTCCTCGGCGGGCCGGGGCACGTGACCGAGCCGCCAGACACCGGGTTCGGCTGCGGGTCTCGGGATGCGGAGCCAGTCCGCCAGGGAGGGGCCCGAGGCGGGCGCGTATCCGGGCCTGGGCGGCAGTTCGGGCGGTGGCGGGCCGGCCGGGCGCGGCACCGGATGACCGGAGCGGGTGCCGCGTGAGTCGAACGTGCCCTCGGTGTCCATGTGCTGTCCCTCGTCCCCTGACCAGCGCCGACCGGTAACTCCGGGCACGGGCGCCCGAAGTCATCAATCTAGTGCCCCGTACCACTCCGTCAGACGCGGTCCGGCGGGAAGTCTCCGGCCGCTGCCCGGGGTCTTCCCCGCACACGGACACACACCCGCGCGACGCCGCGGCCCGGCGTCCGTGACCCCGTCACTATGTCCGTGGCGGACAAGCGCGTGCGGCCACCACTCCCGAACGGAACATGCCGGACCCCGGTCCTCGCCCATAGCCTGCAGGAAGAGAAGCGTCCGAAACACCCCACAGGAGCCCCTCATGACCGCAATTCCGCAGGAGCGCCGCGTCGTCACTGCCATTCCCGGCCCGAAGTCGGTGGAGCTGCAGGCCCGCCGTCTCGCGACGGTGGCCGCAGGTGTGGGCTCCACCCTGCCGGTGTTCACCGCCCGCGCCGGCGGCGGAATCATCGAGGACGTGGACGGCAACCGTCTGATCGACCTCGGTTCCGGTATCGCCGTGACGTCGGTCGGCGCCTCCGCCGAGGCCGTCGTACGCCGCGCCTCCGCGCAGCTCGCCGACTTCACCCACACCTGTTTCATGGTCACGCCGTACGAGGGGTACGTCGAGGTCTGTGAGCAGCTCGCCGAGCTGACGCCGGGCGACCACGCCAAGAAGTCCGCGCTGTTCAACTCGGGCGCCGAGGCCGTCGAGAACGCGGTGAAGATCGCCCGCGCCTACACCAAGCGCACCGCGGTCGTCGTCTTCGACCACGGCTACCACGGCCGTACCAACCTCACGATGGCGCTGACCGCCAAGAACATGCCGTACAAGCAGGGCTTCGGCCCGTTCGCGCCCGAGGTCTACCGGGTGCCGGTGGCGTACGGCTACCGCTGGCCGACCGGGGCCGAGAACGCCGGCGCGGAGGCGTCCGCCCAGGCCATCGACCAGATCACCAAGCAGATCGGCGCGGACAACGTCGCCGCGATCATCATCGAGCCGGTGCTCGGCGAGGGCGGCTTCATCGAGCCGGCCAAGGGCTTCCTCCCGGCGATCGCGCAGTTCGCCAAGGACAACGGGATCGTCTTCGTCGCCGACGAGATCCAGTCCGGCTTCTGCCGTACCGGCCAGTGGTTCGCCTGTGAGGACGAGGGCATCGTCCCCGACCTGATCACCACCGCCAAGGGCATCGCGGGCGGTCTGCCGCTCTCCGCCGTCACGGGCCGCGCCGAGATCATGGACGCCGCGCACGCGGGCGGCCTCGGTGGTACGTACGGCGGAAACCCGGTGGCCTGCGCGGGTGCGCTCGGTGCCATCGAGACGATGCGCGAGCTGGACCTGAACGGGAAGGCGAAGCGCATCGAGGAGGTCATGAAGGGCCGCCTCGCCGAGATGCAGGCGAAGCTGCCGAACGGCGATCTCATCGGTGACATCCGCGGCCGTGGCGCGATGATCGCGATCGAGCTGGTGAAGTCCGGCACGAAGGACCCGAACCCGGAGGCCGCCGCGACGCTCGCCAAGGCCTGCCACGCGGAGGGCGTGCTCGTCCTCACCTGCGGCACGTACGGCAACGTTTTGCGCTTCCTCCCGCCGCTGGTGATCGGCGAGGACCTGCTGACCGAGGCGCTCGACGTCATCGAGCAGGCTTTCGGCCGGATCTGATCTGTGCGAACCCCCGGCGGCGACGGAAGGCGTTTTCGCCGGGGATGCCGGGGGCCGCGTGAGGGCCTGTGAAGAACGTGTGGGGGGCCGATGGCGGGATCCGTTTCCGTCTGTCGGTCCCCCGTCCGCTGACGTACGGTTTCCGCAGATGAGAGAAACACCCCGCCCGCAGGGGACTGTCGGCGACGCCGGGCCGGAGCTTCCCCAGCACCGTTCTGGCCGTGCCTTCGCGCACGCCACTGGGGCCTTCGGCTCCGGAACTCCTCACCGATCGGATGGCCGCTCGCCCCAAACCCCCCGGGGCGCGCGGCAAACCGATCCGACCGGCCGCCCCGGAACCACCCCCCCTGTTCCCGGGCGGCCGGCTCTTCTTGTTTCCCTGGTGTCGTCCCTCCTGGCACTCTTCGCGCTCACCACCTGGCAGGTCGGGGCCGGCGGTCCGCTGAGGTCGCTGGACGAGCGGGCCGGCCGGGCAGTCGTCGGACACGGACCTGCCGGGCCGACCGGATTCCTCGCCGATCTCGGCAACATGCAGGTGGCGCTCCCGGTGCTGGGCTGCGCGATCATCTGGGCGCTGGTGCGCGGGGCGCGCCGTGAGCCGTTGTACGCGGTGCTCACCATGGCGGCAGTGCCACTGCTGGTCGTCCCGCTCAAGGACTGGATCGCCCGCCCCGGACCGCTCACCGAGGCCACCGGTTACTACCCGTCCGGCCATGCGGCGACGGCCGCGGTGGCCTACGGGGCGGCGGCGCTGCTGATCGCGCCGTATGCGAGGCGTTCGTGGATGATGCCCGTCGCCGCTGCCTTGCTGACAACGGCGACGGGCATCGGTCTGGTGCTGCGCGGCTATCACTGGCCGCTGGATGTGCTGGGCAGCTGGTTCCTGTGCGGGCTGCTGCTCCTGCCGCTGGGGCTCAGCCGCCGAAGTAGGCGTCGAAGTTCTTCGAGAACTCCCCGTTGTTGAAGCGGTCCCAGTTGATCGACCACGTCATCAGCCCGCGCAGCCCCGGCCATGTCCCGTGGGTCGCGTACGAACCGCAGTCGGTCTTCTTCGTCAGGCAGTTCAGCGCCTTGTTGACCTCGGCGGGTGCGGTGTAGCCGTTGCCCGCCTGGGTGGAGGCCGGCAGACCGATGGCGATCTGGTCGGGGCGGAGCGCCGGGAAGACCTTGGTGGTGTCGCCGGCCACCGGGAATCCGGTGAGCAGCATGTCGGTCATGGCGATGTGGAAGTCCGCGCCGCCCATCGAGTGGTACTGGTTGTCAAGACCCATGATGGAGCCCGAGTTGTAGTCCTGGACGTGGAGCAGGGTCAGGTCGTCACGCAGGGCGTGGATGACCGGGAGGTAGGCACCGGCGCGCGGGTCCTGGCCGCCCCAGGGGCCCGAACCGTAGTACTGGTAGCCGAGCTGCACGAAGAAGGTCTCGGGGGCCATGGTGAGGACGAAGTCGTCGCCGTACTTGGCCTTGAGGGTCTTCACCGCGGAGATCAGGTTGACGATGACCGGGGTGGTCGGGCTGCGGAAGTCGGTGTCCCCGGTGTTCAGCGAGAGCGAGTGGCCCTCGAAGTCGATGTCGAGGCCGTCCAGACCGTACTCGTCGATGATCTTGCTGACGGAGGAGACGAAGGTGTCGCGGGCGGCGGTGGTGGAGAGCTGCACCTGGCCGTTCGCGCCGCCGATGGAGATCAGCACCTTCTTGCCCGCGGCCTGCTTGGCCTTGATGGCCGCCTTGAACTCGGCGACGGACTCGACGTTCGGGCACTCGCTGACCGGGCAGAGCGAGAAGCGGATGTCGCCCGAGGTGACGGAGGTCGGCTCGCCGAAGGCCAGGTCGATGACGTCCCAGGAGTCGGGTACGTCGGCCATTCGCGTGTAGCCGGAGCCGTTGGCGAAGCTGGAGTGCAGATAGCCGACGAGGGCGTGGGCGGGCAGCGCGCCGCCGCCCCCGCCGCCTGGGCCGCCCGCCGTGGTGGTGGCGGATACGGCGGTGGACCTGGCGGACTCACCGGCGGAGTTGGTCGCGGCGACCTGGAAGCTGTACGTGGTCGACGCGGCGAGGCCCGTCACGGTGGCGGAGGTGCCGGTGACCGAGAGGACCTTCGTGCCGCCCCGGTAGACGTTGTAGCCGGTGGCCCCCGAGGAGCCGGTCCAGGAGAGGTCGACGGAGGAGGCGGTGGCCGTGCCGGCCCTCAGTCCGGTGGGGGTGGCCGGGAGTGCGACCGGGTCGCCGCCGGGGCCGATCAGGGTGAGGTCGTCGGCGTAGTAGGTGGGGGTGCCGTACCAGCCGTGGGTGTAGACGGTCACCGAGGTGGTGGACGGACCGGTCCTGAACGTGGTGGTGAGCTGCTGCCAGCCGGTCGCCGACGGCGTCCAGGTGGACACGTCGGTGGTGCCGGTGCCCTCCGCGCCGAGGTAGGCGTAACTGCCCTGCACCCAGGCACTCAGGGTGTAGGTGGAGTCCGGCTTGACCGTCACGGACTGGGAGCACTTGGCGTTGTCGCTGCCGGCCGGGGTCGCCTTCAGCGCCTTGGTGCCGCCATGGGTGGGCGTGCTGACGACGGCTCCGCTGCCGCCGGTACAGCTCCAGCCGTCCAGGCCGGCCTCGAAGCCGCCGTTGCGTGCCAGATCGGAGTCGGCGGCGGCGGCGGACGGTGCGGCGGCGGCCAGGCCTCCCGCGGCGAGCAGGGCGGCCGCGACGGCGGCCAGAAGTCCGGTAAATCGGGCGGGGGGTCCCGTGCGTTCCACAACGGCCTCCGTGCATGGGGGAATTGAGTGCGGCGGCCACAACATGGTCCAGACCAATCAGGTTGTCAAGACCTCTGGCGGCACCCCGGGAGTGACGGGGTGCCGCCAGAGGTGCTGCCGACCGCGTGCACCGATCCCCCGCCGGCCCATGCCGAGGTGCCGTCGGGCGCGTGCGCCGATCCCCGTGATCCCCGCCGCCGCCCCCGTCAGTCCGCGCCGTTCTCGGCCCTCCCCGCCACCGCCTCATGCATCGCGAGCTCCAGAAGCGTCGCGTCGGTGAGCGTGCCCGAGCCGTCCGGCGGGATCAGCCAGCGCACCCCGCCCGTGGCCTCGCGCCCCGGATAAGGCACGACGATCCAGGTCCCCTGCCCCGCTCCCCGTACGCCGGTGCCGACCCAGCGCGTGGCCGTGCCCGGTGGCACGAAGAAGCCCATGCGGGCCTCGCCGAAATCGGAGAGAACCGGCCCGGGCCGGTCGATGAGACGGGTGAGCACATCGAGCGTGGGATAGCCCAGCTCCCCCGGAAGAATCAGTACGTCCCAGCGCCGGCCGGCGGGAAGGAGCGCGACCCCGTGGGGGTTGCGCTCCCATTCCCACCGGCAGGCGTCCGGATCCGGCGCCACCGATGCGAGCCACTCCACCGCTGCTTTGACCCCCGCGCCGGCCATGACCAGCCTCCAATCCGTGTGCACCGGCCATGCATTGCCGGTGCGTGCACACGGGAGAGAGGGGTGGCGCCGATCCATTACGCGGGTTCGGGTCGTCAGTTGGCAGTGACCTGGGTCACCCCACTCCGTACCGCGCTCAGCTGTCGAAGCCGAGCCCCAGCCGGTCCATCGTCCGCAGCCACAGATTGCGGTGCCCGCCGTTGCTGTCCGCCCTGGCCAGCGACCGCTTGGTGAGCTCGATCCCGGCCCAGGCGAAGGGCTCCGGCGGGAACGGCATCGGCTTGCTGCGGACCATCTCCAGAGCGGTCAGTTCGCTCTCTTCGCCCGCCAGCAGATCGAGCATCACATCGGCCCCGAACCGGGTGGCCCCCACGCCGAGACCGGTGTATCCGGCGGCATAGGCGACCCGGCCCCGATGGGCCGTACCGAAGAATGCGGAAAAGCGGGAACAGGTGTCGATCGCCCCGCCCCAGGCATGACTGAAACGGACCCCGGCCAGCTGCGGGAAACAGTCGAAGAACTGGCCCGCGAGCTTGAGGAAGGTCTCCGGACGCTGATCGAGATCGGCGCTCAGCCGGCCCCCGTACGGATAGATCGCGTCATAGCCGCCCCACAGAATCCGTTTGTCGGCCGACAACCGGAAGTAGTGGAACTGATTGGCGCTGTCGCCCAGTCCCTGCCGGTTCCTCCAGCCGATCGAGGCGAGCTGGCCGGCGGTGAGCGGTTCGGTCATCAGCGCGTAGTCATAGACCGGGACGGTGTACGGACGCACCCGCTTGACCAGCGACGGGAAGATGTTCGTACCGAGTGCGACCCGGCGGGCGAGGACCCTCCCGTACGGCGTGCGGACCGCCATCCCGGTGGCGGTCCTGGCCAGTTCGAGGCCCCGGGTGTGTTCGTACACCCGTACTCCCAGATCGAGACAGGCCCGCTTCAGGCCCCAGGCCAGTTTGGCGGGGTGCAGCATGGCTACGCCGTTCCGGTCCCAGATTCCGCCCAGGAATGTGGGCGAGTCGACCTCGGCGCGCAGCGCGTCCCGGTCCAGGAATTCCATTCCGGTGAATCCGAGCCCTTCGGCCTCCCGGTGCCATTCCTGAAGCTCTTCGAGCTGGTGGGGTTCGGTGGCGACATCGATTTCGCCGGTGCGCTCGAATGCGCAGTCGATGGAATGGCGGGCGACGGCGGCCTCGATGGCGTCGAGGTTTCGTGCCCCCAGCTCCTCCAGTTTCCTGATCTCGTCCGGCCAGCGTTCCAGGCCGTTGGGCAGGCCGTGGGTGAGGGAGGCGGCGCAGAATCCGCCGTTGCGGCCCGAGGCGGCCCAGCCCACCTCGTGCCCCTCGATCAGTACGACGTCCCGCTCCGGGTCGCGCTCCTTGGCGAGCAGCGCGGTCCACAGTCCGCTGTAACCGCCGCCGATGACGAGGAGGTCGCAGTGCTCGTCGCCGGTGAGTGCGGGCAGCGCCTCGGGCCTGCCGGGGTCGTCCAGCCAGAACGAGACCGGCTTGGCTTCGCGGAGTGATTGTGCAGCAGTACGCATGGCAGCTGGGGCCATGGTTTCCAACTCCTTCAGGGCCTTCTAATGTGCGCTGTTCTTACGCCGGTTCGCGATCAGCTGGCCGACGACGACCACCAGCACGGCAATGATGAACATCGCGGTGCCGATGACGTTGATCTGCACGGGCGTGCCGCGCTGCGCCGATCCCCAGACGAACATGGGGAAGGTGACGGTGTTGCCCGAGTTGAAGTTGGTGATGATGAAGTCGTCGAAGGAGAGCGCGAAGGCGAGCAGTGCTCCCGCCGCGATTCCGGGGGCGGCGATCGGCAGCGTCACCCGCAGGAAGGTCTGTACGGGGCCCGCGTACAGATCGCGGGCCGCCTCCTCCAGCCGCGGGTCCATCGACATCACACGCGCCTTGACGGCCGTCACTACGAAGCTCAGGCAGAACATGATGTGTGCGATGAGGATCGTCCAGAAGCCCAGCTGTGCGCCCATGTTGAGGAAGAGCGTGAGCAGTGAGGCCGCCATGACGACCTCGGGCATCGCCATGGGCAGGAAGATCAGCGAGTTGATCGCGCCGCGCGCCCGGAAGCGGTAGCGGACCAGTGCGAACGCGATCATCGTGCCGAGCACGGTCGCGCCGATCGTCGCCCAGGCGGCGATCTGGAGGGAGAGCGAGAGCGAGCCGCACATGTCGGCGACGCCGCAGGGGTCCTTCCAGGCGTCCAGCGAGAACCGCTGCCAGGCGTAGTTGAAGCGCCCGTTCGGCTTGTTGAACGAGAACACCATCACGACGACGTTCGGAAGGATCATGTACGCGAGGGTCAGCAGACCCGCGATGACGATCAGGTTCCGGCGAATCCAGCGCAGTACGGGCATCAGACCAGGTCCTCCGTCCCGGAGCGGCGGATGTAGACGGTGACCATGATCAGGACGACCGCCATGAGCATGAAGGAGAGCGCGGCCGCCGTCGGATAGTCGAGGACGCGCAGGAACTGGGTCTGGATGACGCTGCCGACCATCTTGGTGTCGGTGGAGCCCAGCAGTTCCGCGTTGACGTAGTCACCGCTGGCCGGGATGAAGGTCAGCAGCGTTCCGGAGACGACACCCGGCATGGAGAGCGGGAAGGTCACCTTGCGGAAGGTGGTGGCGGGGGTGGCGTACAGATCTCCGGCCGCCTCGTGCAGCCTGCCGTCGATCCGCTCCAGCGAGGTGTAGAGCGGCAGGATCATGAACGGCAGGAAGTTGTACGTGAGACCGCAGACGACCGCCATCGGCGTGGCCAGCACCCGGTTGGACTCGGTCCAGCCGAGCCAGCTGGTGACGTCCAGGACGTGCAGGGTGTTCAGTACGTCGACGACCGCGCCGCCGTCCGCGAGGATCGTCTTCCAGGCGAGCGTACGGATCAGGAAGCTGGTGAAGAACGGCGCGATGACCAGCACGAGAACGACGTTGCGCCAGCGGCCTGCCTTGAACGCGATGAGGTACGCGAGCGGGTAGCCGAGCAGCAGGCACAGGATCGTGGCGGTGCCCGCGTACAGCAGGGACCGGATGAACTGCGGGTAGTAGTCCTTCAGCGCGTCCCAGTACGTCTGGAAGTGCCAGGTGACCTCGAATCCCTTCTCCAGGGATCCGGTCTGTACGGAGGTCGACGCCTGGTAGACCAGCGGCAGCGCGAAGAAGACGACCAGCCACAGGATGCCGGGGAGCAGCAGCCAGTAGGGGACGAGGCGCTTGCGGGTGGAGGGTTTGCGTACCTTCGGCCGGGTGATGGGCGCGGCTGGCGGCGCCTCCTTGGTGAGGGTCACGCCGCGTCCTCCACCGTCTCCACACCGGCGTCGATGTCCTGTGCGGCGTCGAGGCCGAAGGTGTGCGCCGGGTTCCAGTGCAGGACGACCTCGGCGCCCACCGTGAAGCCGGCGCGCCTCTCGACGTTCTGCTCGTACACATGGAGCGCCTTGCCCGCCGGGCTCTCCACGACGTACTGCGTGGACACACCGATGAAGCTGGAGTCGACGATCCGGCCGGTGACCCGGTTGCGGCCGTCGGCGATCGCGTCCGCGTCGTCGGCGTGCGCCAGCGAGATCTTCTCCGGGCGTACGCCGAGGAGCAGCTTGCCGCCATCCGTGGTCGGGGCCGTACACCGGTCGGTGGGCAGCCGCAGCTTTCCGCCGCCCGCCGCGACGACTATGTCCGTGCCCGTGGAGACGATCTCGCCCTCGATGAGGTTCGAGGTGCCCAGGAAGTTGGCGACGAAGGTCGTGCCCGGGTTCTCGTACAGATCGGCGGGGGCGCCGAGCTGCTCGACGCGGCCCGCGTTCATCACCGCGACGGTGTCGGCCATGGTCATGGCCTCCTCCTGGTCGTGGGTGACGTGGATGAACGTGATGCCGACCTCGGTCTGGATGCGCTTGAGCTCAAGCTGCATCTGGCGGCGCAGCTTGAGGTCGAGGGCGCCGAGCGGCTCGTCGAGCAGGAGCACCTGCGGGTGGTTGATCAGGGCGCGGGCGACGGCGACGCGCTGCTGCTGGCCGCCGGAGAGCTGATGCGGTTTGCGCTTCGCGAAGTCGCCGAGCTGGACGAGCTCCAGCATGTCGTCGACCTGCTTCTTCACCGACTTGATGCCGCGCCGGCGCAGGCCGAAGGCGACGTTCTCGGTGATGTCGAGGTGCGGGAAGAGCGCATAGCTCTGGAAGACGGTGTTGACGGGCCGCTTGTACGGGGGCAGGCCCGTGATGTCCCGGCCGCCGAGCGAGACGGTGCCGGTGGTGGCCTCCTCCAGGCCCGCGATCATCCGCAGGGTGGTGGTCTTGCCGCAGCCCGACGCGCCGAGCAGCGCGAAGAAGGAGCCCTGCGGGACGGTCAGGTCGAGCGGTTCGACGGCGGTGAAGGAGCCGTACGTCTTGCTGATCCCGGTGAGGCGGACATCGCCGCCTGTCTGCTGCTGTGTCATGGGTCGCAGTCCCAGTGGTGTCAGGGGGAGATCGGGCGAGGGGGAAAGGGCACGGCGCTCAGGCGCCGATGAGCTTGGCGAACTTCTCCTCGTACGCCGTCTCTTCCTTGCTCGTCAGTGAGCGGAAGGCGTGCGATCGGGCCGCCATCTCCTTGTCGGGGAGGATGAGTGTGTTGGAGGCCATCGCCTCGTCGATCTTGGCGAGTTCCTCGCGGACACCGTCGACCGGGCAGACGTAGTTGATGTAGGCGGCGAGCTCCGCGGCGACCGGCGGCTCGTAGTAGTAGTCCATGAGCTTCTCGGCGTTGGTCTTGTGCCGTGCCTTGGCCGGGACCAGCATGTTGTCGCTCGACGTGATGTAACCGGCGGCCGGGATGGCGTACTTGATGTCCGGGTTTCCGGCCTGGAGCTGGATGATGTCTCCGGCCCACGCGACACAGGCGGCGATGTCGCCCTTGTCGAGGTCCGCGGTGTAGTCGTTGCCGGTGAAGCGGCGGATCTGCTTCTTGTCGACGCCCTTCTGGATCCGGCCGATCGCGGCGTCGTAGTCGGCGTCGGTGAACGTCCCGGGGTCCTTGCCCATGTCGAGCAGGGTCATGCCGACGGAGTCACGCATTTCGGAGAGGAACCCGACCCGTCCCTTGAGCGCGGGGTCGTCGAGCAGCTGAGTGATGGAGTCGACCTTGCGGCCGCCGGTCGCCTTGGAGTTGTAGGCGATGACGGTGGGGATGCCGGTCCAGGGGTACGAGTAGGCGCGGCCCGGGTCCCAGTCGGGGGTGCGGAACTGGGACGAGAGGTTGGCGAAGGCGTGCGGCAGGTTCGCCGGGTCGAGCTTCTGGGCCCAGCCGAGCCGGATGATGCGGGCGGCGAGCCAGTCGGTCACGATGATGAGGTCGCGGCCGGTGTCCTGTCCCGCGGCGAGCTGCGGTTTTATCTTGCCGAAGAACTCGACGTTGTCGTTGATGTCCTCGGTGTACTTGACCTTGATCCCGGTGCGTTTCGTGAACGCCTCCAGGGTGGGCCGGTGCTTCTCGTCCTCACTGACGTCCATGTACTCGGTCCAGTTGGAGAAGTTGATCTGCTTCTCCTTGGCCGAGTGGTCGTCGGTGGGCGCCGCGGCGTCCCCTTCCCGCTTCGCGGGCGGGATGCCGCATGCGCTCAGCGTCCCCAGTCCGCCGATCGCGAGCGCTCCCATGCCGGAGGCGCGCAGCAGTGATCGGCGGGTCAGGGCGCCCCGGCCGCTGGTCAGACTGCGTCGCATCGCGGCCAGCTGGGCCGCGGAGAGACGCTCGGGCTCGTACTGCTCCATGCGCGTTGCCCTTTCGGGTGTGTGGGGCCGGGGGTCGGCCGGGTTATCGGTCCCCGAAGATCGTGCGGTGCCAGTCCTTCCTGGCAACCGCGGTGTTGTCGTACATGACGTGCTTGACCTGTGTGTACTCCTCGAAGGAGTACGACGACATGTCCTTTCCGAAGCCGCTGGCCTTGTACCCGCCGTGCGGCATCTCGCTGATGATCGGGATGTGGTCGTTGATCCAGACGCAGCCCGCCTTGATCTCGCGGGTGGCGCGGTTCGCCCGGTACAGATCGCGGGTCCAGGCGGAGGCGGCGAGTCCGTACGGGGTGTCGTTGGCGAGGCGGATGCCCTCGTCGTCGGTGTCGAAGGGCAGCACGACCAGGACCGGGCCGAAGATCTCGGACTGGACGATCTCGCTGTCCTGGGCGGCGCCCGCGACCAGGGTGGGCCGGTAGTAGGCACCGGCCGCCAGTTCGCCGCCGGGGGCCTCGCCCCCGGTCACGACGGTGGCGTACGCGCGGGCGCGCTCCACGAATCCGGCGACGCGGTCCCGCTGCGCGTGGCTGATCAGCGGGCCGAGGTCGGTCGAGGGGTCGAAGGGATCGCCGAGCCGCACGGTCTCCATCAGCTCGGCGACGCCCTGCACGAAGGCGTCGTACAGCGGGCGCTGGACGTAGGCGCGGGTGGCGGCGGTGCAGTCCTGCCCGGTGTTGATGAGCGCCCCGGCGACCGCGCCGTGGACGGCGGCTTCGAGGTCGGCGTCGTCGAAGACCAGGAAAGGGGCCTTGCCGCCGAGTTCGAGGTGGAGGCGCTTGACGGTGGAGGTGGCGATCTCGGCGACCCGCTTGCCGACGGCGGTGGAGCCGGTGAAGGAGGTCATGACGACGTCCGGGTGGCCGACGAGATGCTCACCGGCATCCTTGCCCGCCCCCGTGACGATGTTGATCACACCGTCCGGGATGCCCGCCTCCGTGGCCGCCTGAGCGAACATCAGCGAGGTCAGCGGGGTGATCTCGGCGGGCTTCAGCACGATGGTGTTGCCTGCGGCGACGGCCGGGAGGATCTTCCAGGCGGCCATCTGGAGCGGGTAGTTCCAGGGCGCGATGGAGCCGATGACGCCGATCGCCTCACGGCGTACGTAGGAGGTGTGGTCGCCGTCGTACTCGGCGGCCGACCTGCCCTCCAGGTGGCGGGCGGCGCCCGCGAAGAAGGAGGTGTTGTCGACGGTGCCGGGGATGTCGAACTCGGTGGAGAGCTTGATCGGCTTGCCGCACTGGAGGGACTCGACGTACGCGAAGTCGTCGGCCTGCCCGGCGAGTACGGCGGCGAAGCGGTGCATCGCCTCGGCCCGCTCGGCCGGGGTCGCGGCCGACCAGCCGGGGAACGCCTGGCGTGCGGCGGCGACGGCCGCGTCGACATCGGCGGTGCCCGCCAACTCGTACGTGTAGACGCTCTCGCCCGTGGCCGGGTCCACCACCTCGTGGTGACGTCCCGATGTCCCGGACCGCAGCTTTCCGCCGATGTACTGTGCGCCGTCCGCGAAGCGGTCCCGCACCTGGATGCCGTTGCCCATGACGCTCTCCTCGGCCGCGGTCCCCGGAAAACGGGACGGCGTGGCCTCTGCTCGATTTGAGTGCCGATCCTGACAGAGGGGATCCACCCCAACAAGTGATTCCGTTGTTGCCTTTTGGTTACGCGACGGAATCTGTCGACCATGTGTCGCGTCCTTGCGGAATTCCCCGTACGGAGTGTCAGTGGCGGATGCCAGACTCGCGTGTCATGGAACACATGGACGATCTCCTGGTACGGACCGGGCGCGGCGAGAAGGTGAAGTACCTGCGCTTCTGGGGGCACCGCCCGCGGCCGGACGGCCGCATCGGTGCGAGCTGTCTCAGCCAGTGGTGGCCGGCGCCCTTCACGGTCGACGGTGTGACATACGCATCGGCCGAGCACTGGATGATGGCCGCCAAGGCGCGGCTCTTCGGCGACGCGGAGGCGGTGGACCGCGCGGTGGCGGCGAAGAGCCCGGCCCAGGCGAAGAAGGTGGGGCGGCAGGTTCGCGGTTTCGACGGCGCGGTGTGGGAGCGCGAGCGGTACGCCCTGGTGGTGGCCGGCAGCGTCCACAAGTTCGCCCATCACCCCGAGCTGCGGGAATTCCTGCTGAACACCGGGGACCGGGTGCTGGTCGAGGCGAGCCCCATGGACCGGATATGGGGCATCGGGCTGGCGGCGGACGACCCGCGTGCGGAGAACCCGGCGACATGGCGGGGGCTGAATCTGCTGGGGTTCGCGCTGATGGACGCGCGGGCGGAGCTGCGCGCGGCGTGAGGCGGCCGGGATGTCCGATGACCGGGAGAGCCGGGGGTCCGGCCCGCCCGGCCATCGGGAGGGGCACTAGCGCGTGACGTCGACCACCAGGGACGTGGAGTACGGGTCGTCGTTGTACGGGTCGTCGAACTCGTCGCCATGAGCGACGAACAGCCAGATGAAGAAGCTGATGATCGCCACACCGAAGACGATGCCGATGGACCCCATGATGATCCCGGCGAGGGCCTGACCGCTGTTGGTCGCCTCGCCGCGCTGGACCCGCTTGCGGCCCAGGATGCCGAAGATCAGGGCGAGTGCGCCCAGGATCAGGCTGGGTATCCCGTAGATGCAGAACAGGGCGACGGCCAGGATGCCGAGCACCATGGCTGCCGTACCCAGGCCGTTGGCGGGCGAGGGACCGCCCCAGGGTGCCTGGCCGTAGCCGGTGTACCCGGCGGGGTAGCCGCCGTACTGCGGGGCCGGTGCGGCCGGGTAGCCGTACTGCCCCGCGGCCGGCGGGACCTGCTGGCCCGGTCCGTTCGGCGCGATCGGCGGCGGCGGTACCTCCCCGGGGCCGAACCCGGGGCCGGGGCCGGGCACCTGCCCGCTCGGCGCCCCGGCACCGAAGCCCGGTCCCGCGGCAGGTGCGGGCCCCTCCCCCACTCCCGGCATCGAGGTGACGGTCTGCTGATCGTGCACCGCCGGCGGCCGGGGATCACCGGCCGGCTTCTCCAGCGGCACCTTGTTCTCCGGCGGCGCCCACGGATCGCGCGGCGCGGCCCCGCCCGCGGGCTGCTCTGTGTTGTCTGACATGGCCCTCCCCCATCGTGATCCCGTAATGCTACGGCCCACCGCCGCACGGCAGGACCCGGCCTACGATGATCCCCGTCCCCTGCCCGGCCGACCCGCGCCCGGCACCCGAACCGTCCCACGCCCCCGGAGAATCCGATGACCGATCTGCACCCCTTCATCGCGGGGCTGCCCAAGGCGGAACTGCACGTCCACCACGTCGGGTCCGCATCGCCGCGCATCGTCGCCGAGCTGGCCGCGCACCACCCCGACTCCAAGGTCCCCACCGACCCCGAGGCGCTGGCCGACTACTTCACCTTCACGGACTTCAGGCACTTCATCGAGGTGTATCTCTCCGTCGTGGACCTGATCCGCACCCCGGAGGACGTCCGGCTGCTGACCTTCGAGGTCGCCCGTGACATGGCCCGGCAGAACATCCGTTACGCGGAGCTGACCGTCACCCCGTTCAGCTCGACCCGGCGCGGCATCCCGGAGCAGGCGTTCATGGAGGCGATAGAGGACGCCCGCAAGGCGGCCGAGGCCGAGCTCGGGGTCGTCCTGCGCTGGTGCTTCGACATTCCCGGCGAGGCCGGGCTCGAATCGGCCGAGGAGACCGTCCGGCTCGCCGTGGACCTGCGGCCCGAGGGCCTCGTCTCGTTCGGGCTCGGCGGCCCGGAGATCGGCGTACCCCGCCCGCAGTTCAAGCCCTACTTCGACCGGGCGATCGCCGAGGGCCTGCACTCCGTGCCGCACGCCGGGGAGACCACCGGGCCGCAGACCGTCTGGGACGCACTGACCCATCTGCGCGCCGAGCGCATCGGCCACGGCACCACCTCCGTACAGGACCCGAGGCTGCTTGCCCACCTCGCCGAGCACCGCATCCCGCTGGAGGTCTGCCCGACCTCGAACATCGCGACCCGCGCGGTGGCGGACATCGAGCAGCACCCGGTCAGGGAGATGGTGCAGGCGGGCGTCCTGGTCACCATCAACAGCGACGACCCGCCGATGTTCGGCACGGACCTCAACAACGAGTACGGGGTGGCCGCCCGCCTCCTCGGCCTGGACGAGCGCGGTCTCGCGGCGCTGGCGAAGAACGCGGTCGAGGCCTCGTACCTCGACGCGGCCGGAAAGCGGACGCTGGCCGCCGAGATCGACACGTACACGGCGAACTGGCTGGAGCGCACCGGCCGCTGACCCGGTGGTCACAATGGCCCCATGGCCACCACTGTCACCGCCGTGGCCCACCGCGGCGATCCGTACCGTGTCCGCGAGAACACGCTGCCCTCGATCCGCTCCGCCCTCGAACGGGGGGCGGACGCGGTCGAGATCGATGTGCGGGTCACCCGCGACGGCGTACCGGTCCTGCTGCACGACGCCACGCTGGGGCGGCTGTGGGGTCATGACGTACGCCTGGACCGGCTCACCCACCAGGAGCTCACCGAGCTGACCGGGGGCGGTGTGCCCACGCTGCGCGATGCCCTGCTCGCCGCCGGGGCGCACCGCGTCATGGTCGATCTGCCCGGCTCGACCGACGGTTCCGTACGCCGGGCCGTCGGCGTGGTGCGCGAGTGCGGGGCCGGCGAGCGGGCGTACTACTGCGCGGGCCCCGATGCCATGCTGCGGGTGCGCGCCGCCGATCCGAACGCCGAGATCGCCCTGACCTGGACGACCCTCGCACCGCCACGCGCCACGCTGCTCGACGCGGTGCGGCCGCGGTGGCTGAACTACCGGTTCGGCCTGGTGGACCGGGAGCTGACGGACCGTCTCCACCGGGACGGACTGCTGGTCTCCGCCTGGACCGCCGACACCAGGCGCACCATGCGCCGCCTCGTGCGGCAGGGGGTCGACTCGATCACCACCAACCGGGTCGACGCCCTGCACAGCGTCCTGGCCGATTCCCCGCCCACCGGCCCTTCTTGAACCGGTCCGGCACCGCGCGGTCGGCGACCGGGTCACCACCATGTATCCGGGCATCGGCGAAGTGGCGCGCGCGCCGACCGGGCGTTCCTGGGGCGGGCCGTGCGGTATCTCGCCGGTGACGCGGGGATCGGCCAGTTCCTGGACATCGGCCGGCCTGCCGACCGCCGGCAACACGCACGAGGTCACGTTCCTGACGGGGCTGGACCTGGTGGAGCCGGGCATCGTGTCCTGCGCGCACTGGCGCGCGGAGCCCGGTGCGGTGCGGGTCGCCCAGTTCGGCGCGATGGCGCGGAAGCCGTGACCGGGATCCGGCTCAGGCGGCCGTCGCAGGTGCCGTCGCCGGTGCCGGTTCCGGCCCCTGCGGCAGCGCCTCCAGCCGCTTGATCATGCGGCGTACGACGAGCAGCGGGAGCACCCCGAAGACGCCGAACGACATGTCGATGACCGACCACCAGAAGGGGATGCCGCGGATCGGCCCGCAGATCAGGGCGAGCGGAATGATCCCGGCGCAGGCGATCATGCCGAACTCGACGACCCAGATGTTGCGGACCGGGTCGCGGTAGGGGCCGTAGAAGGCGACCGCGATGACGAGGTGCGCGAAGGCCAGCCAGTCGGTGCCGTACAGCACGAAGGGGTACTTCGCGTCGGCCTCGTCGAGGCCGGTGCGGACCCGGGTGATCCACTCCATCAGGGCCGGGAAGTGCTCGGGTACGGGAGAGGCCGAGGACTTCAGCAGGTCCTCGGCCCAGTGGAGTTCATGGACGAGCGGGAAGGCGGTCAGCCCGCTCAGCACCAGACAGACGACAAAGACGGCCACCCACACGCGTATGCGCCTCAGCAAGGCTCTTCGCTCGCTCATGTCCGCAGCGTACGCCCGCGTTTACCTGCTCTTTACGCCGCCCCCGGTACGGCTCACAGGCCGACGATGGAGTTCCACTTCTTCGCGAATCCGGGGCGCTCCTCGGACGTGATGTCGCGTGTGATCGCCAGCCGTTTGCGCATCGCGTCGTCGGGGAAGATCAGCGGGTCCTCGGCGAGCGCGGCCGTCTCCTCGTCCTTGGACGAGGCCAGCACCTCGCGGGCGGCGGGGACAGGGCAGACGTAGTTGACCCAGGTCGCGAGCTCCGCGGCGACCTCCGGCTCGTAGTAGTAGTCGATGAGCTTCTCGGCATTGCTCTTGTGGCGGGCGAGGTTGGGGATCATGAGGGATTCCGCCCAGAGTTCGGCGCCCTCCTCGGGCACGACGAACTCGATGTCCGGGTTGTCGGCCTGGAGCTGGATGACGTCGCCGGAGTAGGCCTGGCAGGCGAGCACATCGCCGGTCGACAGGTCCTTGATGTAGTCGTTGCCGGTGAAGCGGCGGATGTGTTTTCCCCTCACCAGCTTCTCCACCTGGTCGCACACCTCGTAGAAGTCGTCCCGCTCCCAGCGGGTGATGTCGACGGCGTTGCCCTGCATCAGGAGGGCGAAGGACTCGTCGAGTCCGGACAGCAGCGTCACCTTGCCGCGCAGGTCGTCCGCCCACAGATCGCTCAGGTGCCTGATCTCGCGGCCGAGCTTCCCGCGGTTGTAGGCGATGCCGGTGATCCCGGACTGCCAGGGGACGCTGCGCGTCCGGCCCCGGTCGAAAGCGGGGATCCGCAGCTGCGGATCGAGGTACTCGGCGACGTTGGGCTGCTCGGCGCGGTCCATCTCCTGCACCCAGCCGAGCCGTACGAAGCGGGCGGCCATCCAGTCGCTGACGACGATCAGGTCCCGGCCGGTCTCCTGGTGGTTCATCAGCGCCGGGCTGATCTTCCCGGAGAAGGGGACCGGCGGGACATGGGGTTCTTCGGGGTTGCTCGCACCCGCGCAGGATGCCGGTCGGGCGACGGCGCGGGCAATGGACCAACCGTCCAGCGGCACACGCTCCGTCCGCACACCCTGTCGATGCCGGGGTACGGGAACGGCCCCGGGCTCAGGCCCGGGGCCGTACGCGGCAGCTGACGGAGGATCAGTCCTCGATCGACGTCATGACGTGCTTGATGCGGGTGTAGTCCTCGAAGCCGTACGCGGAGAGGTCCTTGCCGTAACCGGACTTCTTGAATCCACCGTGCGGCATCTCGGCGACGAGCGGAATGTGGGTGTTGATCCACACACAGCCGAAGTCGAGGTTCTTGGACATCCGCATGGCCCGTGCGTGGTCCTTGGTCCACACGGAGGAGGCCAGGGCGTACTCGACGCCGTTGGCGTACGCGACGGCCTGGGCCTCGTCCGTGAACTTCTGGACGGTGATGACCGGGCCGAAGACCTCGTTCTGGATGATCTCGTCGTCCTGCTGGAGGCCCGAGACGACGGTCGCGGCGTAGAAGTAGCCCTTCTCGCCGACCCGGTGGCCGCCCGCCTCGACCTTGGCGTGGGCGGGGAGCCGCTCGATGAAGCCGCTGACCTGCTTCAGCTGGTTGGCGTTGTTGAGCGGACCGTACAGCACGTCCTCGTCGTCCGGCTGCCCCGTCTTGGTGTCGGCGGCGGCCTTGGCCAGGGCGGTGACGAACTCGTCGTGGATCGACTCGTGGACCAGGACGCGGGTCGCGGCCGTACAGTCCTGGCCCGCGTTGAAGTAGCCCGCGACGGAGATGCCCTCGACGGCCTTGGCGATGTCGGTGTCCTCGAACACGACGACCGGGGCCTTGCCGCCCAGCTCCAGGTGGACCCGCTTGACGTCCTTGGCCGCGGACTCGGCGACCTGCATGCCGGCCCGCACCGAGCCGGTGATGGAGGCCATCGCCGGAATCGGGTGCTCGACCATCGCGCGGCCGGTGTCGCGGTCGCCGCAGATGACGTTGAAGACGCCCTTGGGCAGGATCTGGCCGATGATCTCGGCGATCAGCACGGTCGACGCCGGGGTGGTGTCGGACGGCTTGATGACGACGGTGTTGCCCGCGGCGAGCGCCGGGGCGAACTTCCAGACGGCCATCATCATCGGGTAGTTCCACGGCGCGACCTGCGCGCAGACACCGACCGGCTCGCGGCGGACGATGGAGGTGAGGCCCTCCATGTACTCACCGGCCGAGCGGCCTTCGAGCATCCGCGCCGCGCCCGCGAAGAAGCGGATCTGGTCCACCATGGGCGGGATCTCTTCGGTGCGGGTCAGCTCGATCGGCTTGCCGGTGTTCTCCGACTCGGCGGCGATGAGATCCTCGGCGCGCTCCTCGAAGGCGTCCGCGATCTTCAGCAGAGCCCTCTGACGCTCGGCGGGCGTGGCATCCCGCCAGGCGGGGAAGGCGGCCGCGGCGGCGTCCATCGCGGCATCGACATCGGCCTGGCCGGAGAGCGGGGAGGTCGCGTAGACCTCTTCCGTCGCCGGGTTGACCACATCGATGGTCCGCCCGTCAGCGGCGTCCCGGAACTCTCCGTTGATGTAGTTGCGCAGACGGCGCACCTCGGTGGTCACAACCACCCCTCCTGTCGACACGTCCAATGGGTGAGATGCACCAGCCTAGTCGCTCAGGTATCGCTTTCGACATGCCCAACCGCCGTGAACTTCGGATTCGGTGAGATCCAGACCTTCAAACAACGAATTTCATCGATCCGGGGTTGCCAGACAGACGAGTCCCGGTGCACAGTGGATCCGTGGCCAGTCGCAGCGCAGACTCCAGGACCGGGAACGGATCGTCCCCAACGGTCGATGCCGTGTCCCTCGCAATCATCGAGCAGCTCCAGGAGGACGGACGTCGTCCGTACGCCGCGATCGGCAAGGCCGTCGGCCTCTCCGAAGCGGCCGTGCGGCAGCGCGTCCAGAAGCTGCTCGACCAGGGCGTGATGCAGATCGTCGCCGTCACGGACCCGCTCACCGTGGGATTCCGGCGGCAGGCGATGGTCGGCATCAATGTCGAAGGCGACCTCGATCCCGTCGCGGAGGCGCTGTCGGCCATGGCCGAGTGCGAGTACGTGGTGATGACCGCGGGCTCCTTCGACCTGATGGTGGAGATCGTCTGCGAGGACGACGACCACCTGCTGGAAACGATCAACAAACGCATCCGGGCCATCCCCGGGGTGCGCTCCACCGAGAGCTTCGTGTACCTGAAGCTCAAGAAGCAGACCTATATGTGGGGAACCCGATAGCCGTGAGCAAGGACCTCAGCCGAACCGCGTACGACCACCTGTGGATGCATTTCACCCGCATGTCGGACTACGAGAACGCGCCCGTTCCCACCATCGTGCGTGGCGAGGGCACCTACATCTACGACGATCAGGGCAAGCGCTACCTCGACGGCCTGTCCGGCCTGTTCGTGGTCAACGCGGGTCACGGCCGTCACGAGCTCGCCGAGGCGGCGTACAAGCAGGGCCAGGAGCTGGGCTTCTTCCCGGTCTGGTCCTACGCCCACCCCAAGGCGGTCGAGCTGGCCGAGCGCCTCGCCGACTACGCGCCGGGTGACCTCAACAAGGTCTTCTTCACCACCGGTGGCGGCGAGGCCGTCGAGACGGCCTGGAAGCTGGCCAAGCAGTACTTCAAGCTCCAGGGCAAGCCGACCAAGTACAAGGTCATCTCGCGTGCGGTCGCCTACCACGGCACCCCGCAGGGCGCCCTGTCGATCACCGGCCTGCCGGCCCTGAAGGCCCCCTTCGAGCCGCTGGTCCCCGGCGCGCACAAGGTGCCGAACACCAACATCTACCGCGCCCCGATCCACGGCGACGACCCGGAGGCCTTCGGCCGCTGGGCCGCCGACCAGATCGAGCAGGAGATCCTGTTCGAGGGCGCGGAGACCGTCGCCGCGGTCTTCCTGGAGCCGGTGCAGAACGCCGGTGGCTGCTTCCCGCCGCCGCCCGGATACTTCCAGCGCGTGCGCGAGATCTGCGACAAGTACGACGTCCTGCTCGTCTCCGACGAGGTCATCTGCGCCTTCGGCCGTCTGGGCACGATGTTCGCCTGCGACAAGTTCGGCTACGTGCCGGACATGATCACCTGCGCCAAGGGCATGACCTCGGGCTACTCCCCGATCGGTGCCTGCATCGTCTCGGACCGGATCGCCGCGCCGTTCTACGAGGGCGGCAACACCTTCCTGCACGGCTACACCTTCGGTGGCCACCCGGTCTCCGCTGCGGTCGGCCTCGCCAACCTCGACATCTTCGAGCGCGAGGGCCTCAACCAGCACGTCCTGGACAACGAGAACGCGTTCTTCACGACGCTGCAGAAGCTGCACGACCTGCCGATCGTCGGCGACGTCCGCGGCAACGGCTTCTTCTACGGCATCGAGCTGGTGAAGGACAAGGTCACCAAGGAGACCTTCACCGACGAGGAGACCGAGCGCGTCCTGTACGGCTTCCTCTCCAAGGCGCTGTACGAGAACGGCCTGTACTGCCGGGCCGACGACCGCGGCGACCCGGTCGTCCAGCTCGCGCCGCCGCTGATCTCCGACCAGTCGACGTTCGACGAGATCGAGGGCACCCTGCGGACCGTCCTCACGGAGGCGTGGACCAAGCTCTGACCGGCACTTCACACGGCCCGGATGCGCCCATTCGAGTGGGATGGAGCGCACCCGGGCCGTGTGCTGTGCCCACACCGCGGTTCGAATCCTTACGGTGCCGAGTGACCCATCGGCCCCCTCTTCGTTCCCCCGTAAGAGGGACAGGACAGACGAACTGAACCGAGGTGTACGCCATGGTGGCCCCGCCGGACAACGACGTGATCTGGGCGCGTTCCCTGCACCACTCCCACAACGGCGCACCGGCGCTCGGCGGTGTCTCCATGGAGGTCCGCGACGGCGAGATCCTCGCCGTGACCGGACCCAGGGGCAGCGGCAAGACGACCCTCCTGCACTGCCTCTCCGGTCAACTGGTGCCCCAGGACGGCGAGGTGTGGTTCAACAGCGTTCCCGTCCACACGATGGGCCCCCGGCTGCGCGAACGGCTGCGCCGCGACAGGTTCGGCTGGATCGCCCCCGAGCCCCAGCTCGTACCGGAGCTGAACACCTGGGAGAACGTGGCCCTTCCGCTGCTGCTGCGCGGATCCTCGCACCGGGAGGCGAGGAAGACCGCCCTGGAGTGGCTGGAGCGGCTCGACATCGACGTCTGCGCCAAGAAGCGGCCGCACACGCTGCCCCAGGGGCAGCGCCAGCGGATCGCCGTGGCCCGCGCGCTGGCCGCCTCGCCCTCGGTGATCTTCGCCGACGAGCCGACCGCGACCCTGCACCGCACCGACCGCACGCATGTGCTGCGCACCCTCACCAGCGCGGCCCGCTCGCACGGCATCACGGTCGTGCTCGCCACCCATGACGCGGAGGTCGCCGCCCTCGCCGACCGTACGGTCCCGCTGCTGGACGGCCGTCGCGTCGCCACCGTCGCCCTGCCCGCCGTATCCGATGCGGAGGGCCGCTCGGCGTGCTCGCTCTCCGTCTAGCCCGGGGTTCCCATCCGCTGGTCCTGATGCGGCGGCTGCTGGTCGCGGCCGCCTCCGCCGGGGTCGGCTTCCTGCTGCTGTGCGCCCTGGGTTACGCGTCGGGGCACCCGGCGCACTCCACCGCGGCCGTGCTGCGACTGCTGTGGTGCTTCGTACCACTGGCCGCCACCGTACAGTTCGCGGTCGCGGTGGCCCGTACGGACCCGAGCACCCGGCCTCGCTCCGGCCTTTCCGCCGTGGGCCTCGGGCCGGTCAGGCTCACCGTGCTCGCCGCGGTCTCCACCGCCGTCTCCTGCGCCCTGGGGTCGATGGTGGCGCTGCTGTTCTACCTGCACCTGCGTGGTGATCTGACCGGACTGCCGTTCGACGGCGCGGCAGCCGGGCTGCTCGACGCGGACGCCCCGCTGCCGCTCGCGGCCGTGCTCGTGCTGCTGACCCTGGTACCGCTGGCCGCGGCCACGGCGAGCGGGCTGGCGCTGCGCGCCCGGCCGGTCACGGCGGCCCCGGACGACGACTACTCCTCGGACGCCCTGCCGGAGAACCCGCAGCCCGCTCCGGCGGCGCCCCCGACCGGGCTGCCGTGGGGGGTGGCGCTGACCGCGGCCGGTCTCGCCGTCGAGGCGTACATGAGCCGCGGCGACGGGCACAGCCTCCTCCCGCTCCCCGGCAGGCTCGACGCCACCCCGGCCGGAGTGCTCGCGGGATGGACGCTGACGGCGATCGGACTGGCCATGGCCGGCCCCGGCCTCGCGTACCACTGCGGGCGGCTGCTCCAGGCGGTGCGCCCCGGCGCCGTACGCCTGCTGGCCGGCCGGGTGCTGATGGACGAGGCACGCCGGATCGGCGGGCCGCTCGGCGTGGTCTGCGCGGTGCTCTCCGCGATCATCGCCGCCTACGCCCTGTACGGGACGGGGCCGAGCGCCTTCGGCCCGCTCACCACGCTGGGAGCGGTGCTCGTCCTCGGCTGTACGTCGGCGACGCTGCTGACCTCGGCGCTGGAGGCGAAGCAGGACCGCACTCCCACCGCGCAGACGCTGCTGCGGCTGGGCGCCCCGGTCTCGGCGCTGCGGGCCGCGACGGCCCTGCGCGCCGTCGCACTGCTGGTCGTCTTCGCCCCGCTGACCTGGCTGGTCGCCGAGCTGGCGGCGCTGCCGCTGACGGCCTGACCGCGCCCGCGCGCCTCGGCCGCTACGGAGCAGGACACCGTGGACAACCCGCAGGACAGCAGTCCCGTACCCGAACCGGAGATCGAGTCGCTCGCCGAGTTCGACGCGGCGGTCGCCTCGGGCGGGCTGGCCGGACACCGGATCCAGTCCGTGGACCTGACGGACCGGGGCGCCGCCCTGCGGTCCACCGACACGGCCGGCGCCGTCTTCCTCGGCTGCCGGATGGCGCCCGAAGCTGCGGCGCAGGCGCGGGCCGACGGCGCGTTCGTCTTCCCGCCGGTGCCCGGGCTGCCCTTCGATCCGTACCGCGGCCTGCTCTACTCCCCCGACGCGCTCTACGAAGGCCTGGCGGACGGCGGTTACGCGGCGACGCCGGACGCCCGCGCCTACCGCTGGTTCCAGGAGACCCGGGCCGGCGGCGACACGTTCGCCTCGATGCTGCGCGCACTCCACGACGACGCGGTCTCCGACGCGCTGGACGAGCAACTCACCGGCGCCCGCGTCGTCGGGGTGATGGGCGGCCACGCCACGGCCCGCGGCAGCGCCCCGTACGCGGCCGCGGCCCGGCTGGGCCGGACCCTGGCCCGGAGCGGCCTGACGGTGGCCACCGGCGGCGGGCCCGGCGCCATGGAGGCCGCGAACCTCGGGGCGTACGCGGCCCCGTACTCCGATCCGATGCTGGACCAGGCCTGCGAACTCCTGGCCGCGGCCCCCTCGTTCACCCCGTCGGTCACCGACTGGGCGCTGACCGCCTTCGCCGTACGGGAGCGCTGGCCCGGCGGCGGCGGCTCGGTCTCGATCCCCACCTGGTTCTACGGGCACGAGCCGCCGAACCCGTTCGCCGACCACATCGCCAAGTACTTCGCCAACGCGCTGCGCGAGGACGGGCTGCTCACCCGGTCCGGGGCGGGCGTGATCTTCCTGCCGGGCGCGGCGGGCACCGTACAGGAGGTCTTCGGCAACGCGACGCCGAACTACTACAGCTCCCGCGGCAGGCCGACCCCGATGGTGCTGGTCGGGCGCGCCCACTGGACGCGGGAGCTGCCCGCGTGGCCGCTGCTGCGCGCGCTGGCCGACGGCCGGCCGATGGAGTCCCGCATCGCGCTCGTCGACACGGTGGACGAGGTCCCGGAAGCGCTCGCCCGCTCGTCGGCGCGGCGGTAGACAGGCCCGGGGGCCGGTTTCAGAGGGTCGCGAGCCGGGCCACGAGCGAGTCGAAGAAGGCCTCCCAGCCGTCCTCGGCCGCCGCGTACTGCTCGGCCGTGAGGTTGCCGCCGCGCTGCTGGAAGACCATTTCGGTGGTGTTGTCGCCGCGGTCGGCGAAGGTGGCGGTGACCGTCTCGCCCTCGATGTCGGCGGGCGCGGTGGCGTCCTTCAGCGTGAACACCAGCCGTTCGGGGGCGACGACCTCGCGGTAGACCCCGTGGAAGGGCATCTCGGTGCCCGGCACCACGATGACCAGGCTCCAGGCGCCGCCCGGTCTGACGTCCATCGCCACCCGGTCGAGCGGCACCTCGGCATCGCCGCCGTACCAGGCGGCGAAGTGCTCGGGCGTCGTCCAGGCCTCGAAGACCCGTTCCCGCGGGGCGTCGAGGACGCGGGTGATGTCGATGCCCTCGCGTGCTGACCGAGTCATGGTTCCCGTCCTTCTCGGAGTCGTTCCGGACCTTCCGCATGTCCTCCTCCAGCTTGCACGCCGCGCCCGCGCGGGGCAGGTCAGAAGACGGCGGGCAGGACGACGGTCTCCGCCGCGTCGAAGCCGACCCCGACGGTCGCACCCTCCTCGGGGGCGTCCCGCAGCGCGCACTCCGCCTCCAGGACCGGACCGCCCGGTGGCATCAGCTGCACGGCGACGTGGTTGCCCCGGAACGTACGCGCCCCGACCGTGCAGCGCAGCCCCTCGTCCGGGGCACCGATCCGCACCCCGGCCGGACGCACCAGCAGATCGCACGCCCCCTGCGGCGAGCCCTCGGGCACCGGCACCCTGCCCCACACCGTGTCGGCGGCCGTGCCCGTCACCGTCGCCTCCACCACGTTGTCGAAGCCGAGGAACCGGGCGACGAACGCGGAGGCGGGCCGCTGCCAGACCTCCAGCGGGGTGCCGGCCTGGGCGATCCGCCCGTCGCGCATCACCACCACCCGGTCGGCCAGCGCGAACGCCTCGCCCTGGTCGTGGGTGACGGCGAGCACCGTCGTACCCAAGCGCCCGAAGAGCGTGCGCAGTTCGACGACGAGCCGCTCACGCAGGCCGCGGTCGAGCTGGCCGAGCGGCTCGTCCAGCATCAGCAGCTTCGGGCGCGGGGCGAGCGCCCGCGCGAGGGCGACACGCTGCTGTTCACCGCCGGACAGCGCGGCGACGGCCCGCCGCTCGGCGCCGGGCAGGCCCACCAGGTCGAGGAGTTCACCGACCCTGCGTTCCTGATCGCGCCGCGACACCCCGCGCATCCGCAGCCCGAAGGCGACATTGGCGCCGACGTCCCGGTGCGGGAAGAGCTGGTGGTCCTGGAACATCAGGCCGAGACCGCGCCGGTGCACCGGCACCCCCGCCTGGTCCGCGCCGTCCAGCAGCACCCGGCCGCCGTCCGGCGGGTGCAGTCCGGCGACCACCCTCAGCAGGGTCGACTTGCCGCTGCCGCTCGGCCCGAGCACGCACACGATCTCGTGCTCGGCGACCTCCAGGTCCACCCGGTCCAGCGCCGCCCGCTCGCCGAAGCGAACGGTGGCCGATTCCAGTGTCAGCATCCCTAGAACTCCCCGGACCGGTCCGTGCGAATACGTTCGAGCAGCAGCAGTGAGAGGGCGCAGACCAGCATCAAAATGGTGCTGAGGGCCATCGCCTGGCCGTAGTTGAGCTCCCCGGCCCGCCCCAGCAGCCGGGCCACGGCGACCGGCAGCGTCGGGCGGTCGGGCCGCGCGATGAACACCGTCGCGCCGAACTCACCGAGCGACACGGCGAACGCGAAGCCGGCCGCGACCAGCAACGCCCGCCGCACCAGCGGCAGATCGACCTCCCGCCAGGCCCGCAGGGGCGAGGCCCCGAGCACTGCGGCCGCCTCCCTCAGCCGGCCGTCCACCGCGCGCAGGACCGGCAGCATGGTCCGTACGACGAAGGGCACACCGACCAGCGCCTGAGCGAGCGGCACCAGGATCCAGGAAGTCCGCAGATCCAGCGGCGGCTTGTCCAGGGTGATCAGAAAACCGAAGCCGACGGTGACCGCGGACACCCCGAGCGGCAGCATCAGCAGGGCGTCGAAGCCGCGGACGAGCCGCCCCGCGCGCCGGGTCAGCGCCGCGGCGGCGAGCCCCCCGATGACCAGCGCGATGACGGTCGCTGCCAGCGCGTACTGAATCGAGTTCCAGACCGCTTCGAGCGGTGCGACCAGGAACGTACCGCCGCCCGCGTCCGCGGACCGCAGGGCGCGGTAGAAGTCGAGGCCATGGCCGCCGGGAGTGTCCAGCGAGCGCTCGACCAGCACCCCGAGCGGCAGCAGTATCAGCACGAGCACGGTCAGCAGCACGCCGCCGAGCAGCGCCCACTGCCCGGCGCCGCGCGGCCTGCGGGCGGTCTGTGCCGGGTCGACCAGTTTCAGCGCGGTCTCCCGGCGCCGTACGGTCCAGGCGTGCACGGCGAGGATCGTGCCGACCGCGGCGAACTGCACCAGCGTCAGCACGGCGGCCGTCGGCAGCGCGAGCAGCCGGGCGGTCTGCCGGTAGATCTCCACCTCCAGAGTGGAGTACCCGGGACCGCCGAGGATCTGTACGACCCCGAAGGAGGTGAAGGTGAAGAGGAAGACCATCAGCGAGGCAGCCGCCACGGCGGGCGCCAGGGCCGGCAGGGTGACCCGCCGCCAGGCGGCGAACCGCCCGGCGCCCAGCACCCGGGCGGCCTCCTCCTGCCGCGGGTCGAGCTGTGACCACAGCCCGCCCACGGTCCGTACGACGACCGCGTAGTTGAAGAACACATGGGCGAGCAGGATCGCCCAGACGGTGGTGTCGAGCCGTACGCCCCAGAGTTCGTCGAGGAATCCGCCGCGCCCCAGCAGTGCCAGGAAGGCCGTCCCGACGACGACGGTCGGCAGCACGAACGGCACGGTGACGACGGCCCGCAGCAGTTGTCTGCCGGGGAAGTCGAAGCGGGCGAAGACATAGGCGCCGGGCAGGGCGATCAGCAGGGTCAGCGCGGTCGAGGCGAGCGCCTGCCAGGTGGTGAACCACAGGACGTCCCGGATGTCCGGCCGGGCCAGCACCTCGCCGATCCGGCCGAACTGCCAGACGCCGTCGGCCTTCAGCCCGCGGCCGACGATCGCGGTGACGGGGTAGGCGAAGAACAGCGCGAAGAACGCGACGGGCACGGCCATCAGGCCGAGCCGCACCGCGCTCCCGCGCCGGGCCTTCGCACGCGCGGAATCGGCGTGTTCGGACCGCGGCCGCTTCCCGCGCGGCCCCGCCCCGTACGCGCCGTTCCCGCCGGCGTCCTCCCTGTCCGTGTACTCCCCGTCCGCGTCCGTCGCGCGTACGGGTGTCTTCGCTACTTCACTACGAGCGAGGACCACGACTGGACCCACTGCTCACGGTTCTTGGCGATCAGATCCGGGGCGACGGTCGTCGGCTCGTCCACCGTCGCGCCGAACTTCGTGAACAGCTCGGGCAGTTCCGCGTCCTTGGTGACCGGGTTCACGAACATGTTGAGCGGCATGTCCTCCTGGAACTTCTTGCCGATCAGGAAGTCCAGCAGGGCCTTGCCGCCCGCCTCGTTCTTCGCGCCGTTCAGCAGACCCGCGAACTCGATCTGCCGGAAGCAGGTCCCGGTGGCGACCCCGGTCGGGGCCTCGGCCGGCTGAGGCTTCGCGTACAGCACCTCGGCGGGCGGGCTGGAGGCGTACGAGACGACGAGCGGCCGGTCGGCCTTGGCCTTCTTGCCGCCCGCGGAGCCGGAGAACTCCTCGTTGTACGCCTGCTCCCAGCCGTCGACGACCTTGACGCCGTTGCTCTTCAGCTTCTTCCAGTAGTCCTGGTAGCCCTTCTCGCCGTAGGCGGCGACGGTGCCGAGGAGGAAGCCGAGGCCGGGCGAGGACGTCTCGGCGTTCTCGGTGACCAGGAGGTTCTTGTACGCGGGCTTCGCCAGGTCGTCGAAGGACTGCGGCGGCGCGAGCTTCTTGTCGGCGAAGTACTTCTTGTCGTAGTTGACGCAGATGTCGCCGGTGTCGATCGGGGTGACCCGGTGCTCGGCGGCGTCCAGCCGGGTCCCGGCCGCCACCCGGTCGATGCCCTTGGCCTCGTACGGCGTGAAGATGCCGCTGTCCAGGGCGCGGGAGAGCAGGGTGTTGTCGACGCCGAAGAACACATCTCCGCGCGGGGAGCCCTTGGTCAGGATCTCCTGGTTGAGCGCGACACCCGCGTCGCCGCTCTTCAGCACCTTGACGGTGTAGCCGGTCTCCGCGGTGAACTCCTTGAGCACATCCTTGGAGGCGTTGAAGGAGTCATGGCTGACGAGAGTCACGGTCTTCGAACCGGAACTCTTCGAGCCCTTCGTGCCACCGGAACCGGAGTCGGACGAGTCGGAACCGCCGCATCCGGCGAGTGCCGTGACGCCGAGCGCGGCGGCGACGGCCGTCGCGGCGAACTGCTTGGTTCTGCGCGTGGTGCTCATTGTGGATTCCTCCTGGGTTTTGGCCAGGAAGAGACGCGGCCCCGCCCGCGGAGAGCGGGCAGGGCGCAACAGCATGAGTTGATGACCGAACTTCCTACCCGGAATGACCCGGGCGAGGTTCAGAGGGTCTGCGGCCGACCTGTTCTCGGTGCCGCACTCTCAGCGCTGTGGCGCTCCCCTGTCGGAATATGAAGTTGATTTCGGGCCCAGATTACACGGGCCGATTCGGCCTCAGCGCTCGGAGGCCGCCAGCTGCCCGCAGGCTCCGTCGATCTCCTGGCCGCGGGTGTCCCGCACGGTCACCGGCACCCCGTGCGCCGCGATCGCCTCGACGAACGCCTTCTCGTCCTCGGGCCGCGAGGCGGTCCACTTGGAGCCGGGCGTCGGGTTCAGCGGGATCAGATTGACGTGCACCCGCTTGCCCTTGAGGAGCCGGCCGAGCAGATCGCCGCGCCACGCCTGGTCGTTGATGTCGCGGATCAGCGCGTACTCGATGGAGATGCGGCGGCCGGACTTCTCCGCGTACTCCCACGCGGCGTCCAGCACCTCGCGCACCTTCCAGCGCGTGTTCACCGGGACAAGCGTGTCACGCAGTTCGTCGTCCGGTGCGTGCAGCGAGACGGCGAGACGGCACTTGAAGCCCTCGTCGGCGAAGCGGAGCATCGCGGGCACCAGGCCCACGGTGGAGACGGTGATCCCGCGCTGCGAGAGCCCCAGCCCGTCCGGCTCCGGGTCGGTCAGCCGACGGATCGCGCCGACCACCCGCTTGTAGTTGGCGAGCGGCTCGCCCATGCCCATGAAGACGATGTTGGAGAGCCGCGCCGGACCCCCGGGCACCTCCCCGTCTCGCAGCGCCCGCATGCCGTCCACGATCTGGTGGACGATCTCGGCGGTCGACAGATTGCGGTCGAGACCGGCCTGTCCCGTGGCGCAGAACGGGCAGTTCATCCCGCATCCGGCCTGTGACGAGATGCACATCGTCACCCGCTCCGGGTAACGCATCAGGACGGACTCGACGAGCGTGCCGTCGTGCAGCTTCCAGAGCGTCTTGCGGGTGGTGTCGTCGTCACAGCTGATGTGACGGACCACGGACATCAGATCGGGGAGCATCGCCTCGGCGAGCCTGTCCCGCGAACCGGCCGGGATGTTGGTCCACTCGGCCGGATCGTGCGCGTACCGCGCGAAGTAGTGCTGCGAGAGCTGCTGGGCGCGGAACGGCTTCTCGCCGATCGCGGCGACGGCCTCCTTGCGCTCGGCGGGCGTGAGGTCGGCGAGGTGCCGCGGCGGCTTCTTGGCTCCGCGGGGCGCGACGAAAGTGAGTTCTCCGGGCTTAGGCATGGTTCATCCAGTGTCGCAGACAGAACGATGAGGGCCCGCCGCCCTGTGGACAACGGACCCTCGCTCGTAAATGCCCAGGTCAGGCCGGTGCGTCGGCCTGGGACTCAGCCGGAACCCACGAACAGCACCAGCAGCAGCCAGACCACCGGAGCGGTCGGCAGCAGGGAGTCCAGCCGGTCCATGATTCCGCCGTGCCCCGGCAGGAGCGTGCCCATGTCCTTGATGCCGAGGTCCCGCTTGATCATCGACTCGCCCAGGTCGCCGAGGGTCGCGCTGGCCGCGACCGCGAGTCCCAGCAGCAGTCCCTGCCACCAGGAACCTCCGTCGATCAGGAACTGCATGCACAGCGCACCGGCGGCCATCGCGAAGGCGACGGCCCCGAACAGGCCCTCGCGGGTCTTCCCGGGGCTGATGCGCGGCGCGAGCTTGTGCTTCCCGAAGCGCCAGCCGACGGCATAGGCACCCGTGTCGCTGACCACGGTCAGCGACAGGAAGGTGAGCACCCGCTGAGGCCCGTCGTCCGCCGTCAGGAGCATGGCGACGAAGGTGGCCAGGAACGGTACGTAGAACACGGCGAACACACCGGCCGTGACGTCCTTGAGGTAACCCTCGGGAGGCTCGGTCATCCGCCAGACGAGCACCGCGAGCGCGGTCAGCGCCGTCGCTACCCAGGCGCCCTCGGCACCCCGCGCGTATCCGGCCACGACCATGGCCGCGCCGCCGACCGCCAGCGGGATGAGGGGCGCCTTGATGCCCTTGCGCTCCTCCAGCCGGGAGGTGAGCTCCCACAGGCCCACAACGACGGCGACGGCGATCACACCGACGAAGACGGCCTTCACGATGAACAGCGAGGCGACGATGACGGCGCCGAGCCCCACACCGACCCCTATGGCGGATCGCAGATCACGGCCCGCACGTTTCTTCTGCGGGGGCGGCGGCGCGGTGGACATGGGCTCCTGCGGCTTCTCGTCACGGAACAGGGGACCGCCGTTCGGGCGTGCGGCCCCCCGATCCCGGTCATCACGGTCGTCAGCGTCTCTACCTGCGTCGGGATCGTCCGGCACGATGGGCATGGGCCGAGTCTGCTGGGCGTCATGCACATCGTATGCAGGACCCGCCGGAGCGGCCTGCATCTCGGGCGCACCCCAGCGGCCGGCTCCCTGCGAGGCGCCCCAGGAAGAGTCGTTCATCAGACTTCGAGCAGCTCGGCTTCCTTGTGCTTGAGCAGCTCGTCGACCTGCGCGACGTACTTCGCGGTGGTGTCGTCGAGCTCCTTCTCGGCGCGACGCACCTCGTCCTCGCCGGACTCCTTGTCCTTGACCAGCTTGTCCAGCGTCTCCTTGGCCTTGCGGCGCACGGCGCGGATGGAGATCTTGGAGTCCTCGGCCTTCGTCTTCGCGACCTTGATGTAGTCGCGGCGACGCTCCTCGGTGAGGTCCGGGAAGGTCACCCGGATGATGTTGCCGTCGTTGCTCGGGTTGACGCCGAGGTCCGAGTCGCGGATGGCCTGCTCGATGTTGCGCAGCGCGGTCTTGTCGAACGGCGTCACGACGGCCATGCGCGGCTCGGGCACCGAGAACGAGGCGAGCTGGTTGATCGGGGTCAGCGCGCCGTAGTAGTCGGCGACGATCTTGTTGAACATCGCGGGGTGCGCACGGCCGGTCCGGATCGCGGCGAAGTCCTCCTTCGCGACGACGACGGCCTTCTCCATCTTCTCCTCGGCCTCGAGGAGGGTTTCTTCGATCACCACGTGCTCCTGCGTGTCTCGAGTGGGCCCGTCGTGCTCGGGCCCGGCGGGTCCTGCGTCGCGTCCTCACCTGCACGGTGTCCGACCGGCAGGCCGTTGTCCATCCTTCGGGACCTGTCCCGGGGTGTTCCCCGCAGGCCCCGGACCTTCCCATGTCCTCCCGGGAAGGTCCCCCGGTTCTCAGGCCCGGGTGCCCTGGTCACTCACGAGCGTGCCGATCTTCTCACCCTTGACCGCGCGGGCGATATTGCCCGCGGCGGTCAGCTCGAAGACCAGGATCGGCAGCTGGTTGTCGCGGCAGAGCGTGATGGCGGTGGCATCGGCGACCTTGAGATCGCGGGCGAGCACCTCGCTGTACTCAAGGGCGTCGAACTTCACCGCGTCGGGGTTGGTCTTCGGGTCGGAGTCGTAGACCCCGTCCACCCCGTTCTTGCCCATCAGCAGACCCTGGGCGTCGATCTCCAGGGCACGCTGGGCGGCAGTGGTGTCGGTGGAGAAGTACGGCATCCCCATGCCGGCGCCGAAGATGACGACGCGGCCCTTTTCCAGGTGGCGCACGGCGCGCAGCGGAATATACGGTTCCGCGACCTGTCCCATGGTGATGGCGGTCTGGACGCGGGAGTCGATGCCCTCCTTCTCCAGGAAGTCCTGGAGCGCCAGGCAGTTCATGACCGTGCCGAGCATGCCCATGTAGTCGGACCGGGCCCGGTCCATGCCGCGCTGCTGGAGCTCGGCACCGCGGAAGAAGTTGCCGCCGCCGATGACGACCGCGATCTCCGCGCCGTCGCGGACGACTGCCGCGATCTCCCGGGCGATGGCGTGTACGACGTCGGGGTCGACACCGAGACCCCCGCCGCCGGCGAACGCCTCTCCGGACAGCTTCAGCATGAAGCGTCCGGGTACCTTGCCGTCGTCGCGCTTGTGGTCACCTTTTGCGGCGTCCGCGCCCTTGTTCATGGAGATTCTCCTCGTGCACATACGAAGAAGGCCATTGCCGGTGGGTCTGGTGTCCCTCAGCGGCAATGGCCTCCTCGTCAGATCTGCGGTCGTACGGCGGGTGTGCGGCCGTACGACTGCACCGGACCCTATCGGGGTCCACCGTTTTTCGCGGACGGACTCAGATGCCGACCTTGATGCGCGAGAAGCGCTTCAGGGTGACACCGGCCTCGTCCAGGACCTTCTGGACGGACTTCTTGTTGTCCTTGGCGAAGGCCTGCTCCAGGACGACGACGTCCTTGAAGAAGCCGTTGACGCGACCCTCGACGATCTTCGGAAGGGCGGCCTCGGGCTTGCCCTCCTCGCGAGAGGTGGCCTCGGCGACACGACGCTCGTTCTCGACCGTCTCGGCCGGGACCTCGTCGCGGTTGAGGTACTTCGGGGCGAAGGCGGCGATGTGCTGCGCGACGTCCTTGGCGACCTCGGCATTCTCCTTGTCCAGCTCGACGAGCACGCCGACCTGCGGGGGAAGGTCCGGCATCGTGCGGTGCATGTACGCAGCCACGTAACCGCCGGTGAACTGCGCGAAGCGGTCCAGGACGATCTTCTCGCCGAGGTTGGCGTTGGCCTCGTCGACGTACGCCTGGACGGTCTTGCCGGCCTCGATCTCGGAGGCGAGCAGCGCGGCCAGGTCGGCCGGGGAGGTCGCGGCGACGTGGGCGGCGAGCGTGTTGGCGACGGTCTGGAACTTCTCGCCCTTGGCGACGAAGTCCGTCTCGCACTTCAGCTCGAGCAGAACGCCGGAGGTCTTGTCCTCGGAGATGAGGGAGACGACGGCGCCGTTCTCGGCAGAACGGCCCTCGCGCTTGGCGACGCCCTTCTGACCCTTGATACGGAGCGCCTCGACGGCCTTGTCGACGTTGCCGTCGGCCTCGTCGAGCGCCTTCTTGCAGTCCATCATGCCGGCGCCGGTCAGCTCGCGGAGCTTCTTGACGTCAGCGGCGGTGTAGTTCGCCATGAGTCTGTGTTTCTCTCTCGAAGTCTGAAAGATCTACGGGTGGACGGCGGGGGCGGTGCTTGTGGCACCGACCCCCGCCGTCATCGTCCGTGACGGGTGTCAGGCCTGCTCGGCGTCCGCGGCCGGAGCCTCGGCGGCGGGGGCCTCGGCAACGGGGGCCTCGGCGGCAGCCTCGGCCGGCGTCTCGGCGGCGTCCGCGACCTTCTCGGTCTCGGCGGAGGTCTGCACCTCGGTGTCGGCCTTCTTGTCGCCCTCGAGCAGGTCGCGCTCCCACTCGGCGAGCGGCTCGCCGGCGGCCTTCTCGCCCGGCTTCGAGTCACCGGTGGCGGCACCGGAACGGGCGATGAGGCCCTCGGCGACGGCGTCGGCGATCACGCGGGTGAGCAGGGTGACGGAGCGGATCGCGTCGTCGTTGCCCGGAATCTTGTAGTCGACCTCGTCGGGGTCGCAGTTGGTGTCGAGGATCGCGACGACCGGGATGTGGAGCTTGCGCGCCTCACCGACGGCGATGTGCTCCTTCTTGGTGTCGACGATCCAGACGGCGCTCGGCACCTTCTGCATCTCGCGGATACCACCGAGGGTCTTCTCCAGCTTGGCCTTCTCGCGGGAGAGGACCAGGAGCTCCTTCTTGGTGAGGCCGGAGGCGGCCACGTCCTCGAAGTCGATGAGCTCAAGCTCCTTCAGACGCTGAAGGCGCTTGTAGACGGTGGAGAAGTTGGTGAGCATGCCACCGAGCCAACGCTGGTTGACGTACGGCATGCCGACGCGCGTCGCCTGCTCGGCGATGGCCTCCTGGGCCTGCTTCTTGGTACCGACGAACATGATGGAGCCGCCGTGGGCGACGGTCTCCTTGACGAACTCGTAGGCGCGGTCGATGTACGACAGCGACTGGAGCAGGTCGATGATGTAGATGCCGTTGCGCTCGGTGAAGATGAAGCGCTTCATCTTCGGGTTCCAGCGACGGGTCTGGTGACCGAAGTGGACGCCGCTTTCCAGCAGCTCCCGCATCGTGACGACGGCCATGGCCGTACTCCTTGAGGTGCTCGGTTGTCGCGACAGCAGGATTGCTGTCGCGCCTGACGCCCCGACGCGCCGTGCCACAAGGGACCGAGGAGCGCGGCCACCGTCCGCTGAGAGGGAGGTGGCGGGGCGTGCGAAGTCGACCCGGTGACCCGGATCGCCATAGGAAGTGTACGGGACAGGTCGGGTGCCGGGTGACGGCGCTGTCCACAACCGGTCGGTAGTCCACAGATCCGGTTCATGATCCCCGCGAATCCGAGCGGTGCGGGACGGTTCTGCCATGCGATGCACACCTGATCCGACCGTTTCCCTCTTCAGGCCCTTGGAGGCCCTGAGGCGCTTATGGCGACTCGGCTTCCGCCGGTGCGAGGCCGCGCTCGTGGCGGCGGTGGCCCTTCTCGTGGTGCTGTGCGGCGCGCCGGCCGCGACGGCCGGGGACGGCGCCCGGCAGTGGCCGCTCGCCGGGCGGCCCGCGGTCGTACGGGGATGGGAGCCACCGGCCAGTGCCTACGGGCGGGGCCATCGCGGGGTGGATCTCGCCGCGGAGACGGGTACGGCGGTGCTCGCCGCGGCCTCGGGCCGGGTCTCGTTCGCGGGGCGGGTGGCGGGGCGCGGGGTGCTGGCGATCGAGGTGGCCGGGTCCGGCGATCCGCCGCTGCGGACCACGTACGAGCCGGTGCGCGCGCTGGTCGCGAAGGACGAGGAGGTGGTGGTGGGGCAGGTCGTGGCAGTCGTGGAGGCGGGGCCCTTCCACTGCGCGTCTGGCTGTCTGCACTGGGGGCTGCGGCGCGGGGAGACATATCTGGATCCGCTGTCGCTGCTGCCGCCCGGGCTGCTGCGAAGGGGGCCGTCCAGGCTGCTGCCGGTGTTCGGCGTGCCGCAACCCTCGGTCGCGCCCTCGGCCGAAGGGGCCGGGGACGGACTCGCCGCCCCCGGCGTTCTGCTCGTCGTGGCCGCGGTGCGGCCCCGGCGTCAGTCCCGTACGCCCTGCACGCCTCGCAGGATCATGGCAACGGCGGTGTCCGCGATCACGCCCGGCTCCTCCGCCACGCCGAGTTCGATACGCCGCACCGCCGCGTCCACCGAGCCCTGCAGCAGCATCGCCGCCAGCCTCGGCTGCTCGTGGCCCAGATCGCCGAGCGCCTCGACAATCATGGCGATCAGCCCGCCGTGCGCGGCCCGGATCTTCTCGCGTGCGCCCTTGTCCAGCTCGCTCGCCGAGATCGCGACGACCGCGCGGTGGCGGCGGTCCCCGACGAGGTCGAGCTGCCGGCGTACGTAGGCCTCGATCTTTCCCTCGGGCGTGGTCGCCTGCTCCATGGCGGTCTCGACCTCGGCCGCCCAGACGGGGAAGTCGACGGTGCAGAGCTCTTCGACGACGGCCGCGCGGGAGCGGAAGTACTCATAGATGGAGGACCTGGCGAGGCCCGTGCGTTCGGCGAGGGCGGGGAAGGTCAACGCCTCCGTACCGCCCTCGGACAGCAGGGAGCGTGCGGCGTCCAGGAGGGCGCCGCGCTGCATGGTCCGGTGCTCGGCCACCGAGGCCGCTCGAATCCTGGGCACGCATCCACTCTACGGCGAGCGGTGTTCGAGAGGGGGCGTGCGGGCCCGATCGATGGCCGAAGCACCCATGGCCCACCGCCTGCCTCCGGTGGTATCAGCGTCCGGCGTCGGCCAGTTTCGCGCGCAGTTGCAGGACCGATTTGGTGTGGATCTGGCTGACCCGGCTCTCGGTGACTCCGAGCACATTGCCGATCTCGGCGAGGGTGAGGCCCTCGTAGTAGTAGAGCGTGACGACGGTCTTCTCGCGCTCGGGAAGCGTATTGATCGCCCGGGCGAGCAGCCGTCTGAGCTCGCGGTCCTCGGCGACCTCCACCGGGTTGTCGGCGGCGGTGTCCTCCAGCGTGTCCATCAGGCTCAGCCGGTCGCCGCCCTCGCCGCCGACATGCAGCAGCTCCTCCAGGGCGACCACGTTCGCCAGCGACAACTGGCTGAAAACCGCGTGCAGTTCCTCCAGTGCGATGCCCATCTCGGCGGCGACCTCCGGCTCGGAGGGGGTGCGCCGCAGCTGCGCCTCCAGCGTGGCGTACGCGCGTTCCACGGCCCGTGCCTTCTGGCGCACGGAGCGGGGGATCCAGTCCAGCGCCCGGAGTTCGTCGATCATCGCGCCGCGGATGCGGGTGATCGCGTATGTCTCGAACTTGATCGCGCGCTCGATGTCGAACTTCTCGATCGCGTCGATGAGTCCGAACACCCCCGAGGAGACGAAGTCCGCCTGCTCGACGTTGGAAGGCAGGCCCACACTCACCCGGCCCGCGACGTACTTCACCAACGGCGAGTAGTGCAGGATCAGCTGCTCCCGCAGCCGCTCGTCGCCCGTGGACTTGTATGAACGCCACAACTCGTCGAGCGAGGAGGGGGCAGGGGGGCGCACAGTGCCACGCGCAGCCGGTGGTACTGCCGCGCGGTCAGACCCGGAGGTGTGCTGGGGCATGTGGTGCCTTGAGCCGTTCTGCTGTGAAGTGCTGGGGGACTTGTGTCTGTGCCGGAATTCTTGTGAGCGTAGCGTGACTGAGGCGTCGCGGTCCGCGTAGGACAGAGGATCGGCGCTGTGCGATTCCGGCCGATCGAACATGACTGAGGTCCGGGGCCGTCGCCACGTGCGCCGGCCCCGGAGGCGTCGCTGAAGGATCCGCCGAGGTCATCGGCATCACCTTTTCACCCGAATGCTCCAGGTCAAGTACCGCCTCGCCGCGCGTCGTCATTGCAAGTCGGTCGCGGCGTCAACCGCCATCCATCGCCATCGCGTTCGACGAACCCCAGTGAGTGCAGTTCGTACAGTCTGCCGAGCGCTTCGTCGGTGCTGGTTCCCGCGGCGCGGGCCACGTCGCGCCCGCTGACGGCGCCCCGGGACGGCAGCGCGTCGAGGACCCTGGCGGCGAACGCGTCCAGCAGGTCCCGGGGGTGTACGGGGCCGCGTCTGACCGGAGCGAGTTCGCCGATGTCGCCCACGAGTTCGGCGACTTCCGAGGCATCCGTCACCAGAATGCCCTCCCCGCGCAGGAGTTCATGGACTCCGGCCGACAACCCGCTGGTGGCGGGGCCCGGCACGCCCATCGTGAAGCGGCCGAGCCGCTGCGCGCTGCGCGCGGTGACCAGTGAACCGCTGCGGTACTCGGCCTCGACCACGACCGTCCCGCGCGTCAACGCGGCGATGACCCGGTTCCGGAGGATGAATCTGCTGCGGGTCGGATGATCGGACGGTGGTAGTTCGCCGATGACGAGCCCCTGTTGCGCCATGCGTCCGATCAGCTCGGCATGTCCCCGGGGATAGGCGACGTCCACCCCGCAGGCCAGGACCGCCATCGTCGCCCCGTCGACGGCGAGCGCGCCGCGGTGCGCCGCCCCGTCCACCCCGAACGCCGCTCCCGACACGACCACCCACCCCAGCTCCGCGAGCCCCGCGCCGAGACTTGCCGCCATATGGGATCCGTACGGTGTGCAGGCCCGGGCGCCGACCACGGCGACCGAGCGCAGCGCCCAGAGCCGCAGATCGCGCGGTCCGCGCACCCAGAGGCCGGTCGGCCTGGCGTCCGCCAGGTCGTCGAGCTGGCTGGGCCACTCCCGGTCGCCGGGGCAGACGAACCGTCCGCCGAGGCCTGCGATCGCCGCCAGGTCCCGCTCGGGGTCGGCGCTCTCGGCCCTTGAGCGGTATCCGGCGAGACGTTTCGGAGTCATTCCGCTCAGCCGCTCCGCGGACCCGTCCCCGGCGGTGATCCGCCGTAGCAGCTCGACGGCACCGCACTCGCGCAGCCAGCGGCCGCCGCGCTCGTCCCCCGGTTCCATTACGCGGGTCAGCGCGGCCCGCGCCAGCCGTTCCCGATCGCTCACCGCCATCCCCGGCCCAGGCCCCGGCACCGGAAGGCGCCCCTGCCCGGGGTCCACCCGCGCAGTCATGACGCTCCGGTCTTCGTCAGGGCGCCCCGCGGAATCCCCGTCCGCAGTTCCAGCGCCACCGCGATGTCGGACGCGTCCGGGCGGTCGGCGCCACGCAGATCGGCGATCGTCCACGCCACCCTGAGCACCCGGTCCAGGCCCCGTGCCGTGAGCATGCCCCGCTCCATGTCCCGTTCGGCCTCCATCAGCGCGCCCGGCGCCACGTTCAGCCGGGTCCGCAGCTCATGGCCGGGCACCTCGCTGTTGGTGGTCCACGCGGTGCCGGCCAGCCGCTCTGCCGCCCGCGCCCTGGCCTCCAGGACCCGGGCCGCGACGGTGGCCGTCGACTCGCCCCTGCCGCCCTGCCCCATCAGGTCCTCGCGCCTGACCGGGTCCACGACCACCCGCAGGTCCACCCGGTCGAGCAGCGGCCCGGAGAGCCTCGCCTGATAGCGCCGGACCGCCGAGGGCGGACATTCGCAGCCCGCACCGCTCAGGGTGTGCCGGCCGCAGGGGCAGGGGTTGGCGGCCAGCACCATCAGGAACCGGGCGGGCAGCCGCACCACTCCGGCGCTGCGTGCCACCACCACATGCCCCGACTCCAGCGGCTGGCGCAGCGCGTCCAGCGCCCGCACGGAGAATTCCGGTGCCTCGTCCAGAAAGAGAATCCCCCGGTGGGCCAACGAGACCGCACCGGGCCGCGGCAGCCCGTTGCCCCCGCCGACCAGCGACTGCATCGTCGCCGAGTGATGCGGCGCGCAGTACGGCGCCCGGGTGACCAGGGGTTCGCCGGGCGGCAGGATACCCGCCACCGAGTGCACCGCGGTGACCTCCAGGGACTCCTTCTTGGTCAGCGCCGGCAGAATCGCCGGAAGCCGCTCGGCCAGCATGGTCTTGCCTGCGCCCGGCGGTCCGGAGAGCAGCAGATGGTGACCGCCCGCCGCGGCGACCTCCAGCGCCTTGCGGGGCCGCTCCTGCCCCGCCACGTCCGCCAGGTCCGGCGGATTGCCCTCACCCTGTCCCCGCACCCGGGCGAGCCCGGTCCCGATGCCCGCGCCGGGCACCATCAGCCCGGCCGGCATGGTGTCGGGGCGCCCCTCGTCATGAGCCGCCCGCTCGTCCGGCACCGGCTCGTCGCAGAGCACCGCGATCAGCTGCCGCAGGCTCCGCACCCCGAGCACCGAGACCCCGGGCACCAGCGCCGCCTCCCCCGCGGTCTGCTCGGGCACGACGACCTGGCGGTACCCTGCCTCCGCCGCGGCGAGCACCGCGGGCAGCACGCCGCGCACCGGCCGCACCCGGCCGTCGAGACCGAGCTCACCGATCATCACCACATCGGCGATGGACTCCGGATCGATCCGCTCGGCCGCACCCAGCACCGCGCATGCGACCGCCAGATCGAAGCCGGAGCCGCCCTTCGGTACGGAGGCCGGTGACAGGCCCACCGTGAGTTTCTTCTGCGGCCACTCCGCCCCGGAGTTCACGACCGCGGCCCTGACCCGGTCCCGGCTCTCCACCAGACTCTTGTCCGGCAGCCCCACCAGGGTGAACGCGGCCACCCCCGCCTCCAGGTCGGCCTGGACCTCCACCACCACGCCCTCGACGCCCACGAGCGCCACCGAGCACGCCCGCGCGAACCCCATCAGGCCACCCCCCGCGCATGCTGGGCGACCGGCGCCCCACGCCTGGGCAGCACCACGCCGACCAGGTCGATCCGGACTCCACCGGGCGGCGGACCGCCGTGCCCGTGGAGCCAGATCCCGGCCAGCCTCCGCAGCCGCTGCGCCTTGACCGGCGTGACGGCTGCCATCGGATGCTCGAACGCGCCCGCCCTGCGGGTCTTCACTTCGCAGACGACGAGCGCGTCGCCGTCCATCGCGACGATGTCGATCTCACCGGCACGACAGCGCCAGTTCCGTTCCAGTACGGACATGCCGGCGTCGGTCAGCAGCCGCGCCGCCAGATCCTCGCCGTACCGCCCGAGTGCCCCCCGTGCGTTCATATCGGCACCACCTCCGGCACCGACTCTGACGCGTCCGGCCGCAGCTGGTGGATCTTGGTGGACAACTCCGGGATTGTGGATAAATCAGCCACCCGGAAGTTCGAGATCGGTCTTGTTGAGCTCCTCGATGTTGACGTCCTTGAACGTCAGTACCCGTACCTGCTTGACGAACCGCGCGGGCCGGTACATGTCCCAGACCCAGGCGTCCGCCATGGATACTTCGAAAAACACCTCACCCTGAACCGAGTGCACCTGCATCTCGTAGTCGTTGGTGAGGTAGAAGCGCCGTTCGGTCTCGATCACATATTTGAACAGACCGACGACATCTCGGTACTCCCGGTAGAGCTTCAGCTCCATCTCGGTCTCGTACTTTTCGAGGTCCTCGGCGCTCATTGGCATGTTCCCCTTCAGCCGTGCGTGCCCCCATTGTGCGCCAGGCTCCGGTGCCCCCGGGCGCTTAGGCGATTTCGGGGGTCAGAACCAGTGGCGTACGCGGAGGACCCTCGTCGAGCAGTGTGCTCAGCAGCTCGGCGAGTCTGGTCGGGTACACCGTCTCACGCGCCGCCGACAGTTCGGCGGAGGTCCACCGCCTCAGCCCCGTGACGCTCCGCTGCTCCAGTCCGGTCTGCCCGCTGGTGTCGGTGACGGTCTGCGTCGTACGCGCCAGGAAGTACCACTCGTCCTGATCCCAGCGGCGCCCGTCGAACGGGAACGAACACATCCGCTGCCAGAGCAGCGGGCCCAGTTCGACATCGGTGATCCCGGTCTCCTCGGCGAGCTCGCGCAGCGCGGCCTGTTCCCGGGTCTCATCGCCCTCCAGACCACCGCCGGGGGTGAACCACCAGGTGCTCCCCGGGTCCTCCGGTTCGAAGCCGTGCATCAGAAGAATGCGGTCGTCGGGGTCCAGGAGCACCACGCGGGCGACCTTCCGCTTCTCAGTGCACACCGGCGGGCACCTTGTCGCGCTTGCCGCGTGCCGAGCGTGCGGACCGGGCCGCGATCGGGCCGTACGCGGCACCGAGGAGGATGAGCACCGCGCCCGCCGCCACGACCCCGAGCTGCAACCGCAGCGGTCCGGGCGACGACACCCCGCCGGGGAGCGGGGCGAAGGCCTGCGGCCTCCCGATCATGCCGCCCAGCGGCCAGGCGACGGCGTCCACCCGGGCCTGCACCGCGCTGCGGGGTACGGAGCCCTGCCCCGGGTCGTCCAGGTGGACCCTGGAGTCCAGCGAGTCTCTGCGCTCGTCCCCGAGCAGGAAGAGCTGCCCCTCGGGAACATCCGCGGTGAAGTCGTTCCCCGAGGCGGGGTCCTTGGTCTGCAGATACGGTTCCTCAATGGGCTTGCCGTTGATGGTGAGCCGACCCTTGTCGCAGCAGGCGATCTTGTCGCCGCCGATCCCGACGACCCGCTTCACCATCGGCATGTTGCCCCACCCCGGATCGGTGAAGACCACCACGTCACCCCGGTGCACCTCGCTGCCGTCGATCCGCTGTGCGAGCACCCGGTCTCCGGCGTGCACCGTCGGCGTCATCGACTCGGTCGGCACGGTGTACGGCTTGTACACCACGGCCCCCCAGGCGAACCCGCCGAGGAAGAGCACACAGCCGACGGCCACGGCCAGCCCCGACAGCGTGCTGCCGAGCCGGCCGCGGCCGCCACCCGTTCGTCCTGTTCCACTCATCCCAGCGTCCCCCACCTCGGAGATCGACAATCGCTGATCCGAGTCGGAACCCTACCCGGCGGTACGCCCGGCGGTCAGCCTCCTGCGACGCCACAACACGAGGGGCAGCGCACCGGCTACACCGAGTGCTCCCGGGGCCAGTCCCATCGCCGAGTTGAGCGCCGACTGGTCGTTGATCCCCGGCTGGTCGAAGGTCTTCGGGATCGGCAGGGTCGCCCAGCGGTTGATCGGCCACGCCACGACGATGGCCCGGCCGACGACCTCGTCGTTGGAGACCGTGCCGTTGCCCGGCAGATTCTGGTGGTAGCGGGAGTCGAGGGAGTTCTGGCGGTGGTCGCCCATCACCCAGATCCGGCCCTCGGGCACCTTGATCGGACCGAACGGCTCGTCATTGCAGGGGGTGTTCCCCGGGAAGATGAACGACTGGTCGTCCAGCGCCTTGCCATTGACCGTGACCGGGCCGTTCTTCTTGCACTCCACCGTGTCGCCACCGACCCCGATGACCCGCTTGATCAGGTCCTTCTCCTCGACGGACGGCATCAGCCCGATGAAGCTGAGGAACTTCTGCACCACATTCGGGTTGGGCGTCTGGGTGTCCTCCAGCCAGCCGCCCGGGTCGTGGAAGACCACGACCTCGCCGCGCTTGGGCTCCGAGCCGAACCAGGGGGTCAGTTTGTCGACCAGCACCCGGTCACCCCGCTGGAGGGTGTCCTGCATCGAATCCGAGGGGATCGAGAACGCCTGCACCAGGAACGTCTTGATCAGCAGCGCCAGAACCAGCGCGATGCCGATGAGCAGGGGCAGCTCCTTCCAGAAGGAGCGCGGCTTCGGGGGCGTACGACCGCCGTTCGCGGAGTCCCCGTCACCCTCCGTGCGGTCTGCCGTCCCGGCGGACTCGGTGTCCTCCGGATTGTCCGGCCGGTCTTCGGGTTCGTCGTGTCCGGATCGTGCGCCGACCGCCAAATCCCCCACATCCACTCCTTACTCCGTGCCACCGCCTGCGCCCTAGCCGGTGCAGGCCCACCACTCCCATAACGAGCGGGAGTTCCGCAGGGGTCGGGAGAGGGATCATTCCATTGGGATCCTGGTACGACACACTATTCGACGAGCCCGACGCAGCAGGCGACCCGGCGCGCGCGTTGGTGACCGATCCGAAAGTCGCCGGTTCCTCCAGTTTTCTCCAGTGGCCGAAGGGCCAGGCGATCCACACGGCCCGTCCCACGACCTCGTCCTCGGAAACCGTGCCGTGATCGGGCTCGTCCAGGTGATAGCGCGAATCGGCTGAATTGGACCGATGGTCACCCATCACGAAGACCCGGCCGGCCGGAACCTTTACCTCGAATTTGATGAGGGAGGGCGGATTGCCGGGATGCAGATAGGGCTCGTCGAGGGGTACGCCGTTGACGGTGATCCGGCCGTCCTTGTCGCAGCACTTCACCGTGTCGCCGCCGACCCCGATGACCCGCTTGATCAGATCCTGCTCGTCGTCGGACGGCAGCAGCCCGATGAAGGTCAGCGCCTCCTTCACCTGTTTGACGACGACGGGCGAGTCCTTCTCGCCGACGTTCTCCTGCTTCAGCCAGTGGCCCGGGTCCTTGAAGACGACGACGTCGCCGCGCTGCGGTCTGGATCCGAACCAGGGCGTCAGCTTGTCCACGAGCACCCGGTCACCGACCCGGATGGTCTGCTCCATCGATCCCGACGGGATCACGAAGGCCTGCACCAGGAAGGTCTTGAGCACCAGCGCGATCAGCAGCGCCACCATGATCAGGAGCGGGATCTCCCGCACGGCCGAACTGCGTCGCCGCCGCTTGACCCTGCGGGCCAGCTTGCGCCGCTCCGCCCTGGTCGGCAACGAGCGCGAGACCGTCGGCCGGCTGCCGGTCGGCAGCGGTATCTCCGCGTCGGCCCCGCCCCGCCGCCGCCCGCGGTTACCCATGGGGCCCGCCCGGCGCGCGTGCGCCGGCGAGGGCGCCGCCGTCCGGCAGCGAGCCGAGCCGTCCGGGCGGCCAGCCGATCCAGTCCACCCTGCCGATCACCATGTCCACCGGGACCATGCCGCCGCCCGGCTCTCCCAGGTGGTCGCGTGAATCGCGCGAGTTGCCGCGGTGGTCGCCCATCATCCACAGCGTGCCCGCGGGGACGATGATGTCGAAGCGCACCTGCGAGGGCGCGTCCCCCGGATACAGATAGCTCTCGTCGACCGCCCGGCCGTTCACCTCGACCCTTCCGCGCTTGTCGCAGCAGAGCACCCGGTCGCCTCCCACGCCCACCACCCGCTTCACGTAGTCGGTCTCGGCGGGCTCCGCCAGCCCTAGGGACGCCGCCACACCGCGCAGCAGCCCGGTGACGGGATTCTCCTGGGGAGCTTCCTGCACGAACGATCCGGTGCCGTCGAAGACCACCACATCGCCGCGCTGCGGTACCGAGCCGAAACGGTACGCCAGTTTGTTGACGAGCACCCGGTCCCCCACCCGCAGCGTGGGTTCCATCGAGCCGCTGGGAATCAGGAAGGGCTGCACCACGAAATGGCTGAGAAGCAGCACGAAGACCGAGCAGACGGCCCCGAGCGCGGCGGTGCGCCGCCACGAGAGCGAGGCGGTCAACCGGTTCGGGATACGCGAGGAGCGCGGCCCCTCCTCCGACCCTGCTGCGGGTGCGAAGGAGCGGTCGCGCTCCGAGTGCTTGGCTTCCGTGTCCATCGGGGCCAGAGCTTATCCGGCCGTCCTGTGGACCTGGGAGTCAGCTCACCTGTCGCGCTTCTCCTTGATCTTCGCGGCCTTGCCGCGCAGCTCACGGAGGAAGTACAGCTTGGCGCGGCGGACGTCACCACGGGTGACGAGCTCGATCTTCTCGAAGATCGGGCTGTGCACCGGGAAGGTGCGCTCGACGCCGACGCTGAAGGAGACCTTGCGGACCGTGAAGGTCTCGCTGACGCCCGAACCCTGGCGACGGATGACAATGCCCTTGAACTGCTGGATACGGGAGCGGTTGCCCTCGATCACTCGGACGTGGACGTTGACGGTGTCACCGGGGCGGAACGCCGGGACGTCGGTGCGCAGCGATGCGGCGTTGACGCCATCGAGCAGGGAAGCCATGTTGTCTGCTTTCTTCGCCGATGCCACAGGTCATCGGCGGGAGATAGTGAGAGATGGGGTGCTGATCGCGTCGGGCGGGCGTCGTTCCCCCTGTGGCAGGGGCGCACGCCGGACGTACAGCAGCGGCCTATTCTTCCACGGTCTCGGGCCTGCGCCAAAATCGGCCGCCGGGCTCCGGCGACCAGCCGAGGATGGAGAGGATCTCACGGTCCTTCTTGTCGAAGGCGCTCGCCTCGCAGCGTTCGATGAGATCGGGCCGGTTGAGCGCGGTGCGGCGGAAGGCCTCGTCCCGCCGCCAGCGTGCGATCTTCCCGTGGTGACCGCTCAGCAGGACGTCAGGGATGCCCCTGCCGCGCCACTCGGGCGGCTTGGTGTAGACGGGCCCCTCCAGCAGATTGGCCATCTCGCCGGGGGCGAAGGAGTCGTCCCGGTGCGATTCGGCGTTGCCGAGCACGCCGGGCAGCAGCCGGGCCACCGCCTCGGTGATCACCAGCACCGCGGCTTCCCCGCCGGCCAGCACGTAGTCCCCGATGGAGACCTCGACGACCGGCATGCGGGTCGTGTACTCGTCCATGACCCGCCGGTCGATGCCCTCGTAGCGGGCCGGTGTGAAGATCAGCCACGGCCGCTCGGAGAGTTCGACGGCGAGCTCCTGGGTGAACGGACGGCCGCTGGGTGTGGGCACCACCAGCACCGGGGAGTGCGCCCCGGCCTCGTACCCGCCCGCCAGCGCGTCGTCCAGCGCCTCGCCCCATGGCTCGGTCTTCATGACCATGCCGGGACCGCCACCGTAGGGGGTGTCGTCGACCGTGTTGTGCCGGTCGTACGTCCAGTCCCGCAGGTCGTGAACATGCACATCGAGGCGGCCGCGCGCGCGGGCCTTGCCGACGAGCGAGACGTTCAGCGGTTCCAGGTACTCCGGGAAGATCGTGACGACGTCGAGGCGCATCAGGCGTCCTTCCCGGACTCGGCCGCCTCGTCCCCGTCGCCCTCTTCGTCGCGCGAGGAGGCGATCACGGCCTGGCTCCCGTCGATCAGGCCGGGCGGCGGGGTGATCACCGCGCGCTGCTCGTCGAGATCGATCTCGGTGACGATCTCCTCGACGAACGGGATCATCACCTCGCTGCCGTCCGGCCGCTCGACGATGAAGAGGTCCTGCGACGGCAGGTGCGTGATCTCGGTGATCCGGCCGATCTCGGTGCCGTCCACGAGGACCACGTCGAGGTCCATGAGCTGATGGTCGTAGAACTCCTCGGGGTCCTCGGGGAGTTCCGCCGGGTCGACCTCGGCGATCAGGAGCGTGTTGCGCAGGGCCTCGGCAGCCGTGCGGTCGCGTACACCCTCGAAGCGGAGCAGCAGCCGCCCGCTGTGCACCCGGCCGGTCTCGATCGTCAGCGGACCGGCGGTGGCCGGTTCGGTGGCGAGTACGGCCCCGGGCGCGAGCCGCAGCTCCGGCTCGTCCGTACGCACCTCGACGGTGACCTCGCCCTTGATGCCATGGGCACGGCCGATCCGCGCGACTACCAACTGCACCTTGTGTCTCTCCTGTCATACGACGACGGGCCGGGGCGGGCGCATGGCCCTCCCCGGCCCGTGCCGGTGTTCAACTCTGTCAGCGAACCTGATCCACATCGACGAGGTCGACGCGGATGCCACGGCCGCCGATGGCGCCCACGACGGTACGCAGTGCGCGTGCGGTGCGGCCGTTGCGGCCGATCACCTTACCGAGGTCGTCGGGGTGGACCCGGACCTCGAGAACGCGACCACGGCGCAGGTTGCGCGAGGCGACCTGCACATCGTCGGGGTTGTCGACGATGCCCTTCACGAGGTGCTCGAGAGCCTCCTCGAGCATGCTCAGGCCTCGGTCGACTCGGCGGGCGCGGCAGCGTCAGCAGCCTCGTCCGCCTTCTTGTCGGACTTCTTCGCCTTCTGCGTGATGGCCTCGCCCTTGGACTCCTCGCCGGTGTCCTTGGCCAGGGCCTCGAACAGGGCGCGCTTGTCGGCCTTGGGCTCCGGCTGCAGCAGCGGCGCGGGGGCCGGGAGACCCTTGTGGGCCTGCCAGTCACCGGTGAGCTTCAGGATCGCGAGAACCGGCTCGGTCGGCTGGGCGCCGACGGACAGCCAGTACTGCGCACGCTCCGAGTTGACCTCGATGCGCGAGGGGTTCTGCACCGGGTGGTACAGGCCGATCTCCTCGATGGCCCGGCCGTCACGGCGGGTACGGGAGTCGGCGACGACGATGCGGTAGTGAGGCGAACGGATCTTGCCCAGACGCTTCAGCTTGATCTTGACTGCCACGGAAGTGGTGTCTCCTGGTCTATGACGTGGTTGGGCACAACGAAGATGCCACGTGGGGTTGTGGTACTCGGGTGCCCGATGGACGCGTCAGCCGGAGGAGAGAGGGGTCCTGTGCGACTGTCGAGTACAGCTAGCCATTGTGCCACACCACATCGGATCACCCCACCGCGACCGCGGCTTCCGGGATACGGAACGGCTTTCCGCAGCCACCGCAGACGATCGGCGCCTGGGCCAGGACCGATGGGACGACGCGCACATTGCGTCCGCAGTCGCAGACGGCCTTGACGCGGACCCCTCCGCCGGAGGAGCCGTGCCGGGCGGCCGGGCCGCGGAAGGAACGCTTGGTGTCGGCGGCGGTGGCGACCGTGTGCGCCTTGAGGGCGCGCTGCAGCCGCTCGATCGTCGGGCGGTAGCGGCGCTTGGCCTCGGGGTTGAGCGTGACCAGGGAGAAGCCACTGCTGGGGTGTGGCTCCTCGGCATGGTCCAGGCCCATCTCCTCGGCGATCGCCAGGAATCGACGGTTGTGGTAGCGGCCGGCCCGCGAGGTGTCGCGGACACCTCGCGCGGCGGCGATGCCATGGACTGCCTCGTGGAGCAGTCGCTCGAAGGAGAGTTCGGCGCCACAGGCGGACGAGGACTCTCCGATCAGGGACTCGGGCGCGGCTAGATCCGGCAGCTCGGGGTGGTACCGCTGAATGTCGGCCCACGCCTGCGCCAGCTCTGCGGCAAGTACAGGTGGTGTCGTGCTCACGTCGTGACAACGAGCGCGAGTGCCCCGGTGTTCCGATTCCGGGCCATCCCAAATATTTTGCACGTACCAGTCAGTTGCCGTTGATGCGTCCTGACGAGGGCGGGTGCGCAGATCTGCGGAGAAGCCTCACAGCTCACACCAAGGTGGTACGTAGCGCCCCGTACGCCCGGACGCGTAGGCGGGGCCCGTATGCCGGAGCGGCGGGCGGCCCCGCGTCAGTAGGCGCGGGCCACCACGGCGACAGTACCCGGGGCGTCGTCCGCGTCGGGCACCGACCCGTCCTCGGCCACCAGGCACCGTACGGACACCCCGTGCTCCGCGAGCCGGGCCTCCCCCGCCGGTCCCAGCGCCGACCAGGCGATACGTGCCCAGCCGCCCGCGGCCGCCGCCTCCACGGCCTCCTCGACGGAGGCGACCTCGCTGGTGGCGGACTCCCGCCGGCTCCGGGACTCGCGCAGCAGCGTCGCCTGGTCCTGTTCCAGGACCGCCGGGAGCATCGCGGGCAGGGCCTCGACCGCCACCGGCTCCTTCCCGCCGGGGATGCGCCGGGCCAGCATCGCGGTGCCGTTCTCCAGATCGCGCGGGCCGACCTCGATCCGTACCGGCACGCCCTTCAGCTCCCAGTCGACCACGCGGCGGCCGAAGGGGGTGTCGGTGCGGTCGTCGACCTCGGCCCTGATCCCCGCGGCGCGCAGCCGCTCCCCGATGGCCCGGACCGCGGTCAGCACCGCTTCGTCCCCCTTGACCGCGAGGACGACCGCCTGGACGGGTGCGAGCCGGGGCGGCACCCGGAGGCCGTTGTCGTCGCCGTGCGCCATGATCAGCCCGCCGACCATGCGGGTCGAGGAGCCCCACGAGGTCTGCCAGACGAGCTCCTGCCTGCCCTCCCTGGAGAGGTAGCTGGTGTGGAAGGCCTTGGCGAAATTGGTGCCGAGCTCATGGCTCGTACCCAGTTGCAGGGCCTTGCCGTCCCGCATCATCCCTTCCAGCGTCAGGGTGTTGACGGCCCCGGCGAACCGCTCGGCCGGGGTCTTGCGGCCGAGGACCACGTCGATGCCCAGCACGTCGGTCATGAAGGCCGCGTAGACGTCCCGGTGGATGTACGCGGCGTACTCCCTGGCCTCCTCGTAGGTGGCGTGGGCGGTGTGGCCCTCCTGCCAGAGGAATTCCGTCGTACGGAGAAAGATCCGCGGGCGCATCTCCCAGCGCACGACGTTCGCCCACTGGTTGATCAGCAGCGGCAGATCCCGGTAGCTCTGCACCCACTTCGAGAAGTACTCATTGATGATCGTTTCGGACGTCGGCCGCACCACCACAGGCTCTTCGAGGTCTTTTCCGCCGCCGTGGGTCACGATCGCGAGCTCCGGTGCGAATCCCTCGACGTGCTCGGCTTCGCGTGTCAGGTAAGACTGGGGGATGAAGAGCGGGAAGTAGGCGTTCCGGGCGCCCGCCTTTTTGATACGGGCATCCATGTCCTGCTGCATCCGCTCCCACAGGCCGTATCCGTACGGCCGGATGACCATGGTGCCGCGCACCGGACCGTTGTCCGCGAGTTCGGCCTTGTTGATCAGATCCTGGTACCAGCGGGGAAAGTCCTCGGCCTGGGGCGTCAGAACGGGTGCCTTTGCCATGGCGCGCATCGTACGGCGACATCGACCGCCACAAGGAGCGACAGGCCCCACTGCCACGGGCCGTCCCCACGGGCACGCCACCGAAGCGCGCAAGCATTGCCATCCGACCCCTGGACGCGGGCGCGGATGCGCAGTTCTCTGACATACGGGGGAGCGGGCGCGAACACACAGGGGGGAGCATCCACTCGGGCACGACCGATCGGACACGACCGACCTCTCGGCGGATTGGGGCGCTTCCATGACACCAACGCTCGTCCGGCACCACAGCCACGCGGACACGGCCACCACGGTGGACTCCGATACCCGTGCCCGGGACTGGGCCGAGATCCAGGAGCGAATGCTCGCACCGCTGTACGAAGCGGTGTACGAGCGGCTCGAAGTGGGAACCGGGACCCGGCTGCTCGCCCTGGGCTGCGGCTCCGGTCTCGCGCTGTTGATCGCGGCCGCGCGCGGGGCGCGCGTCACCGGCGTCGACACCGATTCCGAACGGCTGGCACTCGCCCGGACCCGGCTGCTGCCCGATGCGGGGAGCGGCGCCGGGCCGCGGGCCGGGCATCCGCAGCTCCTGGACGGCGATCCGTCCGCGGCCGCCCCGGCCGACGGGACGCCGTACAACCTGCTCACCGCCTTCACCCCGATCGGCTGCTCGGACGGTGACGGTGAGGTGCTCGCGGACACGCTGCGGTCCGCCGTACCGCTGGCCGCCCGGGGCAGCACGGTCGTACTGACCGGGTGGGGGCCGCCGGAGCGGTGCGCGACGGCGCCGGTGCTGCGGGTGGCGGGGCGCCTCTTTGACGGGGCCCGGGCGCCGCGCACGGGCGGCTGGCGGCCCTCGTGCCGGGACGATCTCGAAGAGGTGGCGTTCCGGGCCGGTCTGAAGCCGGACGGCTCGGGCCGGGTGGCGTGCCCGTTCGGATACGCGGACATGGACAGCGCGGTACGGGGGCTGCTGTCGACGCGGCTCTTCGACACGGCGGTCCGGGCGACGGACCGGGACCAGGTGGAGAAGGAGGTCGCGGAGGCCCTGCATCCGCACCGGCGCCGGGACGGCACGATCTGGATGCCGAACGTCTTCCGCTATCTCGTGTGCACGATCTGAGCTGTCCCGTGTGCACCGTCCGAGCCGCGGCGCTCACCTCGCCAGGCGGGTGATGCCGGCCGCACGGTAGGCGGCGGCCTCCTCCAGCGTCTCGTTCTCCAGCAGCGCCGCGGACAGCGAGTCCGGCTTCTCCCGGTTCTCGCGCAGGAGTCGGCAGGCCACCTCGTAGCACTCGTCGACGATGCGCCGCATCTCGCCGTCCACCGCGTCGAGGGTCGCGGGGGCCGCGGAGAGTCCGTACGCCTGCTGGGCGTCGCCCGGAATCGCCGTCAGCCTGCCCACCTTGTGGCTCATGCCCCAGCGGCCGACCATGCCGCGGGCCAGGCCGGTGACCTGTTCCAGATCGCTCTCGGCGCCGGTGGTGACCATGCCGAACACCACCTGCTCCGCGGCCATGCCGCCGAGCGCGCCGATGATCCGGCCGCGCAGATACTCCTCGGTGTACGCGTACTTGTCGGCGTCCGGCGTCGAGAGGGTGACGCCCAGGGCCCGGCCGCGCGGCACGATGGTGACCTTGCGGACCGGGTCGGCGCCCGGCTGGAGCATGCCGAGCAGGGCGTGGCCGCTCTCGTGGTACGCGGTCCTGCGGCGCTCCTTGTCGGACATGACCAGCGAACGCTCCGCCCCGAGCTGGACCTTCTCCAGGGCGTCCGAGAGATCGGACTGGCTGACCTCGGACTGCTGGCGCTTGACCGCGAGCAGCGCGGCCTCATTGGCGAGGTCGGCGAGATCGGCGCCGGTCATACCGGGGGTGGTACTGGCGACCTGGGCCAGGTTCACGTCCTCGGCGAGCGGGATCTGCCGGGTGTGGATCTCCAGGATCGCCTCCCGGCCGCCCCGGTCCGGCGGGCCGACCTGAACAATCCGGTCGAAGCGGCCGGGCCGGGTGAGGGCGGGGTCGAGGACGTCGGCGCGGTTGGTGGCGGCGAGGACGACGACACCCTCCGCACCCGAGAAGCCGTCCATCTCGGTGAGGATCTGGTTGAGCGTCTGCTCGCGCTCGTCGTGGCCGCCCATGCCGGAGCCGCCGCCGCGGGCCCGGCCGATGGTGTCGATCTCGTCGATGAAGACGATGGCGGGGGCGACCTTGCGCGCCTCCGCGAAGAGTTCCCGCACCCGGCTCGCGCCGACGCCGACGATCATCTCGATGAACTCGGAGGCCGATGCCGAGAAGAACGGCACTCCGGCCTCACCCGCCACGGCTCGTGCAAGCAGGGTCTTGCCGGTGCCCGGCGGGCCCGCGAGGAGCACTCCCCCGGGCATCCGGGCGCCCATCTTCCGGTACGCCTGAGGGTTCTTCAGGAAGTCCACGACGTCATTGAGCTCGCCCTCGACCTCGTCGATCCCGGCCACGTCCTCGAAGGTGGTGCGCTTGGCACCCTCCAGCTCCACGGGTCTGGGCGGAGCCTTGCGCCCGAAGCCGCCCATCGCGCCGCCCATGTCGTCCGCTCCTGCGTCCCGTTGAAGAAGGACAGCACCAGGTTGGTGATCAGGTAGACGGCGAGCGTGGTCAGCAGCAGTCCGCCCCAGCCTCCCGGCATCTTCCGGCCCGGCGGCGGGGGCGGCGGGGCGCCCTCGGAGCGCCACGGCTGATCGGTACGGTCGCGAGGAGGTACGGGGGTGGTAACGCGCGCTCCTCTGCCGACAGCCATTGAAGGCGACATCAGATGAGGAACCACCGCAAAGCCCCCTGTGAGCCCGTCCAGTGGGCCCACAGGGGGAAGCGGCCTCCGGCGCACACCCGCATGGCGACATGTGTGAGGGGCGCCCACCGGTGGTGGACGCCCCTCACACATGTCGTCGGGCAGTCGGCTCAGCCCATGAACTTCTTGAACTCGTCCGGCAGCTCGAAGTTCTTGTCCTCCTGCACCGGCAGGCCGAACGCGCCGCCCTGCGCCGCCGCCTGCTCGCGACGGGCCGCCGCGGCCTGCTCCTCGGCCTTGCGCTTCATCGGGTTGCCGCTCTTGCGCTTGCCCTTGGCCTGCTTGATCTGCTTCTTCTGCCGGCCGGGACCGCCACCCATGCCCGGCATCCCGGGCATTCCCGGCATGCCGCCGCCCTGCGCCATCTTCGACATCATCTTGCGCGCCTCGAAGAACCGCTCGACCAGGTTCTTCACGGCGCTGACCTCGACACCGGAGCCCTTGGCGATACGGGCCCGGCGCGAGCCGTTGATGATCGTCGGCTCGGCGCGCTCCTTCGGGGTCATCGACTTGATGATCGCGGCGGTACGGTCCACGTCGCGCTCGTCGATGTTGTTGATCTGGTCCTTGATCTGCCCCATGCCGGGCAGCATCCCGAGCAGCTTGGAGATGGAGCCCATCTTCCTGACCTGCTCCATCTGGGCCAGGAAGTCGTCGAGCGTGAAGTCCTTGCCCTTGCTGGACGCCAGCTTGGAGGCCATTTTGGCGGCCTCTTCCTGGCTGAAGGTCTTCTCCGCCTGCTCGATCAGGGTGAGCAGGTCACCCATGTCGAGGATGCGGGACGCCATGCGGTCGGGGTGGAAGGCGTCGAAGTCCTCGAGCTTCTCACCGTTCGACGCGAACATGATCTGCTTGCCCGTGACGTGGGAGATCGACAGGGCCGCACCACCGCGGGCGTCACCGTCGAGCTTGGAGAGCACCACGCCGTCGAAGCCGACGCCGTCGCGGAAGGCCTCGGCGGTGTTGACCGCGTCCTGGCCGATCATCGCGTCGACGACGAAGAGGATCTCGTCGGGGCTGACGGCGTCACGGATGTCCGCGGCCTGCTGCATCAGCTCCTGGTCGATGCCGAGGCGGCCGGCGGTGTCGACGATCACGACGTCGTACTGCTTCGTGCGGGCGTGCTCGATCGAGTCCTTGGCGACCTGGACCGGGTCGCCGACGCCGTTGCCCGGCTCGGGCGCGTACACCGCGACACCGGCACGGTCGGCGACGACGCTGAGCTGGTTGACGGCGTTGGGACGCTGGAGGTCGCAGGCGACGAGCAGCGGGGAGTGGCCCTGGGCCTTGAGCCAGAGGCCGAGCTTTCCGGCGAGGGTGGTCTTACCGGCACCCTGGAGACCGGCGAGCATGATCACGCTGGGCGGGTTCTTGGCGAACCGCAGCCGCCGGGTCTCGCCGCCGAGGATGCCCACGAGTTCCTCGTTGACGATCTTGACGACCTGCTGGGCGGGATTCAGCGCCTGGGAGACCTCGACGCCGCGCGCCCGCTCCTTGACGTTGGCGATGAAGGCGCGGACGACGGGCAGCGCGACATCCGCTTCGAGCAGGGCGATACGGATCTCGCGGGCCGTGGCGTCGATGTCCGCCTCGGACAAGCGGCCCTTGCCCCGGAGGTTCTTGAAAGTCGCGCTAAGGCGGTCGGAGAGAGTATCGAACACGGCGCTCGTCGGTCCTCAGGGTCGGGGGCGTGGCAGGTCAGTCGTCCCCAAGGGTATCCGGACCCCGGGAATCGCAAAGCCCTCGCCCGGTTCTCATGGCGGACGAGGGCCTGTGGAGCGGCGCTGCGGCGCTCAGCCCAGCGCCTTCTCGACCTCCCTGGCCACTTCCGCCGCCCGCACCTCGGGCAGCGGCTCCCCGTCCGTATCCGTGACGTAGAACGCATCCACGGCGTTCGCCCCGAGCGTCGAGACATGTGCGCTGCGCACTCGGACCTCGCACTGCTCCAGTGCCCGGCCGATCCGGTGCAGCAGCCCCGGGGCGTCCTGGGCCCGTACCTCGATCACCGTCGCCAGCTGCGAGCCGGCCGCCGCGACCGTCACCCTCGGCGGCGGGGCCTTCACCCCGCGCCGCCTCGGGTAGGCGGCCTCGCGTTCGGCGAGACGGGCGCTGATGTCCAGGGAGCCGTCGAGGGCGCGTACGAGGTCGGCTCGCAGCCGGGCGGCCTGCGGCAGGGAGCCGTACTCGGCCGCGACCCTCCAGCTGAGCAGCAGCAGGTCGGCGGATTCGCCCTCGCCGACTTCGGTCGGGAGCTCCACGGCGCGCAGATCTGCTGCCCGCACGGTGAGGCGGTGCAGGGCGAGGACGCCCGCCGCCGCGGGCAGTACGCCGGGGCGGTCGGGCAGGGCGATGAGCAGTTCGACGCCGACGGGTTCCGGTTCGCCGTCCTCGTCCGGGGTCTCGGCCTGGGCGTGCAGGGCGAGGACGGGTTCGCCGGTGCGCAGGGCCTCGATGGCGAGGCGTTCCTGTTCGGCGCTGGGTGCGGCAGGTTCCGGTTCCTCCGGGGCCTGGCCGGCGAGTACGGCGGAGACACGCTTGACGAGGTCGGCGACGAGGGAGGCGCGCCAGGCGGACCAGGCGGCGGGCCCGGTGGCCAGTGCGTCGGCCTCGGTGAGGGCGTGCAGGAGCTCCAGGGTGGAGGTGGAGGAGACGGCGGCGGCGACGGAACGGACGGTCGCCGGGTCGTCGAGGTCGCGGCGGGTGGCGGTCTCGATGAGCAGCAGATGGTGGCGTACGAGGGTGGCGATGACGCCGACGTCGTGCTGGTCGAAACCGATCCGGGCGGCCATGTCGCGGGCGATGACCTCCCCGGCGACGGAGTGGTCGCCGGGCCAGCCCTTGCCGATGTCGTGCAGGAGGGCGGCGACGAGGAGGAGGTCGGGACGGCCGACGCGGCGGGTGAGGGAGGAGGCACGGACGGCCGCCTCGACGAGGTGGCGGTCGACGGTCCAGGTGTGGACGGGGTTGCGCTGCGGGCGGCAGTGGACGCGTTCCCAGTCGGGGAGCAGCCGGGTGATCAGCCCTTCGGCTTCGAGCGCCTCCCAGACGGGGACGGTGGCCTCGCCCGCGCCGAGGAGGGTGACGAGTTCCTCGCGGGCCTCGGCGGGCCAGGGCACCGGCAGCGGGCGTGCGGCGGTGGCGAGGTGGCGTACGACGTGGCGGGAGAGCGGGAGTTCGGACTGGGCGGCCGCCGCGGCGGCGCGCAGGACGAGCACGGGGTCGCGTTCGGGGCGGGCGGTGCGGGCGAGGACGACCTCTCCGTCGGCCTCGACCACGCCGTCGGCGAGCGGGGTGCGTTCGATGCCTGCGCTCTTGCCGCCGCCGAGAATCGCGCGGAGCCGGGGGCGCGCCGAGCGGGCGCGCAGGACGCGGTTGACCTCGCGCCAGGTGACGTCGGTCGCGTAGGAGACGGTGCGGGCGGCCTCGTACACCTGGCGGAGCAGGGCGTCCGCGTCGAGGAGGCCGAGGGCGGTGGCGACCTGGTCCTGTTCCTGGAGGGCGAGGCGGTCGGTGGCGCGGCCGGTGGTGAGATGGAGGGCGTCGCGGGCGTCGAGGAGGATGCGGCGGGCCTCGGAGAGGCCTTCGCGGGGGGCGTCGGCGACCCAGGACGCGGCGATGGCGCGCAGCGCGGTGGCGTCGCGCAGTCCGCCGCGGGCCTCCTTGAGGTCGGGTTCGAGGAGGAACTGGAGCTCGCCCTGGCGTACGGCGCGTTCGCGGCAGAGCTCGTCGAGGGCGGGCAGGCGTTTGGGGGCCTGGTTGCGCCAGTCGGCGAGGATCGCGGTGCGCATCGCGGCGACGAGGCCGAGGTCTCCGGCGACGGGCCGGGCGTCGAGCAGTCCGAGCTGGACCTTGAGGTCCTCGCCCGCGGTCTTCCTGGCTTCGGCGGGGGTGCGTACGGAGTGGTCGAGGGCGAGGCCGAGGTCCCAGACGGGGTACCAGATGCGGTCTGCCAGTGCGGCGATGGCTCCGGCATCGGCGTTGCCGTCGTGCAGGAGCAGGAGGTCCAGGTCGCTGCGCGGGGAGAGTTCGCCGCGGCCGTAGCCGCCGACGGCGACGAGGGCGGCGCCGCGGACGCCGGTCTGTTCGGCGGCCGCGGTGAACAGCGCGTTCAGCCAGTCGTCGGTGAGGGATGCGAGGGCCGCACGGCGCGGCGGCCCGGACTGCGCCTTCTCCTGGAGGAGGCGCAGCCGGGCCGCCGCGTAGCCGCTGGGTTCCGAGCCTTCGGATTCGGTGGTCACTTCGGTGCTCGTCACCCGGCTGCCTTTCGTTTGGGGACCGTCGGTCAGAGTGCGTCCGGGCCGCGTTCACCCGTACGTACACGAATCGCGGTGTCGACCGGCACGCTCCAGACCTTGCCGTCACCGATCTTGCCGGTCCGGGCGGCCTTCACGACGACGTCGATGAGCTCCTCGGCGTCGCTGTCCTCGACGAGGACCTCGATGCGGATCTTGGGGACGAGGTCGACGGTGTACTCGGCACCACGGTAGACCTCGGTGTGGCCGCGCTGACGCCCGTATCCGCTGGCTTCCGTGACCGTGAGGCCCTGGATGCCGAAGGCCTGGAGGGCCTCCTTGATCTCGTCGAGCCGGTGCGGCTTCACGACTGCGGTGATGAGCTTCATGCGTCCACCTTCTTCGTCTGCGCTGCTGCCGTCGTGCCCGATGCCGTCGCGGAGGCCGTGGTGCGCGGGGCCGCGCCGCCGCCCGCTCCGCTGAAGTCGTACGCCGTCTCGGCGTGCTCGACCTGGTCGATACCGGAGATCTCGTCGTCCTCCTCGACCCGCATCCCGATCGTCTTGTCCAGGAGGAAGGCGAGGATCGCCGAGACGACCAGAGAGTACGCGAGGACCGCGAAGACACCGACGGCCTGCTTGCCGAGCTGGTCGAGGCCGCCGCCGTAGAAGAGGCCCTTGGCGTCGGACTGGACACCGCCGGTGGCGAAGAGGCCGACGAGGAGGGAGCCGACGACACCGCCGACGAGGTGGACGCCGACGACGTCCAGGGAGTCGTCGTAGCCGAGCTTGTACTTCAGGCCGACGGCCATGGCGCACAGGACACCGGCGATGGCACCGACCGCGATGGCGCCGAGCGGGCTGACCGCACCGCCGGACGGGGTGATCGCGACGAGTCCGGCGACCGCGCCGGAGGCCGCGCCGAGGGTGGTGAAGGAGCCGTGGCGGAGCTTCTCGTAACCGAGCCAGGCGAGCATCGCGGCAGCGGTGGCGACCTGGGTGTTGACGAACATGACCGCGCCGACGCCGTCGTCGTTGCCGAGCCACGAGCCGGCGTTGAATCCGAACCAGCCGAACCACAGGAGACCGGCGCCGAGCATGACGAGCGGCAGGCTGTGCGGCCGCATCGGGTCCTTCTTGAATCCGACGCGCTTGCCGATGACGAGGATCACGCCGAGGGCCGCGGCACCCGCGTTGATGTGGACGGCCGTACCACCGGCGAAGTCGATGACGCCGAGCTCGAAGAGCCAGCCGCCCGCGCCCCAGACCCAGTGGGCGACGGGGAAGTAGACGACGGTGACCCAGAGCGTGATGAACAGGGCCCAGGAGGTGAACTTGACCCGGTCGGCGAGAGCGCCGCTTATCAGTGCGGGGGTGATGATGGCGAACATCAACTGGAAGACGGCGAAGACATAGACGGGGATCGTGTAGCCGTCCCAGAGCTGGGTGATTCCGATCCCGCTGAGGCCGACGTAGTCCGAGCTCCAGCCGATGAAGGAGCCGACGTCGGTGCCGAAGGCGAGGCTGAATCCGTAGAGCACCCACAGGATCGTGACGATCCCGAGGCTGATGAAGCTCATCATCAGCATGTTGAGGGTGCTCTTGACGCGGACCATGCCTCCGTAGAAGAAGGCCAGGCCCGGAGTCATGAGCATCACCAGGGCGGAGCAGATGAGCATGAACCCGGTGTTGGCGGCAGACAGCGTCGGGGCGTCTGCGGCTAGCGTCGTGATGCCTGGGGGCATCGGCGTCTCCTCGTCGTCGGTGCGGCCGCGTGCGGGCGTTGAGAGCGGGGCCACGTGCGGAACCACTGGGGAAAAGATGCGGGCCGGTTATGCGCCATGAGATTCGCCCAGCGCGGTTTCCGCCGATGCCGCACGATGTTTCGCGATAGTGACGAAGAGGTCCGGTGTGTTACGTCCCCATGAACCGCGAGTGGCGCACCCGGTGTCGGGCCTACTCTGCGGCCGGAGCCGCATACGGTGCGGTTACGACTCGCCCGTACGGGCACGACAACGCGAACCGGCCACGCCGACCATCCGCTGACCTGGCAATCGGGGGAGCCGAAGTCGGTCTGTGCGGGGTGGTCGCCGTGGCCGGGGCCGGGGGTGCCGTTCAGACCGCTTCCGCGGTCTCCGGCAGTTGCTCGGTGAGCAGATCGGTGAGGCCGGCGACCTCGGGGATGTCCCCGAAGTCCCTGGCAGCGGTGTCGACGGTCTTGCGGAGCCGGGTGTTGACGCGCTCGGAGCGGACCTTCTTGGCGACGCGCAGTGCCTTCTCGGCCAGCACCGTGGACTGCTCGGGCTCGCGCTGGAGGAGATGGACGGTGGCGAGGCCGACCAGGTTGAGTGCGTACGACCGCTGGTGCTCGTCATCCTCGGCGAAGAGCCGGACGGCCTTCTTCATGAGGGGTTCGGCGAGCGTGGCGTACGTGGGGCTGCGGCCCGCGACATAGGCGAGGTCACGGTAGGAGTGGGAGTTCTCGCCGTTGAGCTCGGCCTCCGAGAAGAAGCGGATCCAGTCGGGTTCGGGCTCGCCGTCGATGCCGACGTCGAGGAAGGTGTCCTCGGCCATCCGGACGGCTCGTTTGCACTTGCTCGGCTGGCCCATGTTGGCGTATGCGCGGGCCTCCATCGCATACAGCATGGACTGGGTGCGCGGGGTGGCGCAGTCCCGGCTGCCGTACTGCGCGAGGTGGATCAGTTCGAGGGCGTCGTCGGGGCGGCCTAGGTGGATCATCTGGCGGCTCATACTGGAGAGAACATACGAACCGAGCGGTTTGTCACCGGCCTCTTTCGACGCATGGAGCGCGAGGACGAAATACTTCTGGGCGGTGGGCTGGAGGCCGACGTCGTAGCTCATCCAGCCGGCCAGCTCGGCCAGCTCGGCCGCGCAGCGGAAGAGCCGCCTGGCGGTGGCCTCAGGCTGCGGCTCCTGCAACAGGTCGGTGACCTCGTGGAGCTGTCCGACGACGGCCTTGCGGCGCAGTCCGCCGCCGCACTGCGCGTCCCACTGGCGGAACATCGCGGTGGTGGACTCCAGCAGGTCGAGCTCGGGGCCGGAGAGCCGGGAGGGGCGGCGGGCCACGGCGGCCGACTCCGGCCGTGCAGGGCCGGTGGCGGCGACGGGCACCAGCCAGCGCTGCATGGGCTCGATCAGGGCGGGCCCCGCGGCGAGCGCGAGCGAGGAGCCGAGGAATCCGCGGCGGGCGAGCATCAGGTCGCTGCGGGAGAACTCGCTGAGCAGCGCGACGGTCTGCGGACCCGCCCAGGGCAGGTCGACACCGGCCACCGACGGTGACTGGTGTGCGGAGCGCAGCCCGAGATCCTCGATGGCGACGACGGAGCCGAAGCGCTCGGAGAAGAGCTCGGAGAGGATGCGCGGGATCGGCTCGCGCGGCTGTTCGCCGTCGAGCCAGCGCCGCACCCGGGAGGTGTCGGTGCTGATGTGGTGGGCGCCCATCTGGCGCGCCCGGCGGTTCACCTGCCGCGCCAGCTCGCCCTTCGACCAGCCGCTGCGCACGAACCAAGAACCCAATTGCCCGTTGGGACGCTTGCCGACATTCGAATCGCCTGCGCCGCTGCCACTCACTGGAACGCCCCCATCCCGCTGGATACTGTCGCGCGAACCACTATCAGAATGCCCTGTTCCGACGCCGCCCATACGGCGATTGCGCACGATCGAACAGGAAATCGGGTTGCCTGCGGCATACCCATGGACGCACATACTTCCATGGTTCGTGTACCGACGGTAATCCCGCGATCACCGCCTCCGCGAGGTCGTTTACAGAAACGCCACCATTCGCCACCCCTTCGAATGAACGCCACCTCTGTCGGGCGCGATTCACTTGACACACGGCGATCAGCGGTGGGCGCAGCGATGCACCACGGGGCGCGCGAACCATGTCGCACGACCCCGGGCGCACCGGCGCGCCACGGATCGACATCGACGACGGAGCGTCATGACCGTGCTCCAAGTCGTAACCACCGGCGCTTCGGACCCGTTGGAGGGGGCATGGGCTTCACGATCGGCGGCATCCGTGAGATGCGCACCGGCTCACGGCGTCGCGGCCGTGCGGCCGAGTGCACAGCAGTGGCCGAGTACACAGGGCTGTGGGGCTGGAGCGTCGTGCCCGGGGCGCGGGCAGCGGCCGGCCGCTGCTCGTGCGGGGAGGCGAAGTGCCCCTCCCCCGGCGCCCATCCGCTGGAATTCGCCACCGAGGTCCCCGCCGGCGCCACGCTCGACACGGCGGCGGACGCCTGGGCCCAGGCGCCGGGCGCCTCGATGCTGCTGCCGGTGGGCCGCACCTTCGACATCCTCGACGTCGCCGAGGCGGCCGGGCGCCGGGCCCTGGTGCGCATGGAGCGGATGGGGCTGCCGCTCGGCCCGGTCGCGGTGACGCCGGCCGGAAGGGCGCAGTTCTTCGTGGCCCCCGGGGCCGCCGCCGAGCTTCCGCAGCTGCTGTACCGGATGGGCTGGGACGACGCGGGTCTGGATCTGCGGGCGCTGGGACCCGGCTGTCACATCACGGCCCCGCCGTCCGACGAGGGAGGCCTCGGCCCGGTCCGGTGGCTGCGCCCGCCGGTACTGGACACGGCGGCCGCGCCCCCGCAGGCCCGGCTGCTGCTGGGCACCCTGGCATACAGCTGCCATCGCGCGCCCCTGTGCGGCTGAGCAGCCACGAAGAGCCCGACAAAGACCACAGACCACAGACCACAGGAAACGCCGAAGAGCCCGGCCGCAGCTGCATCCCGCGGTCGGGCTCTTCGTGTACGCGCGAGGTGTCAGTCCCCGATCAGCGCGTCCACGAACGCCTCCGGCTCGAACGGAGCCAGGTCGTCCGGGCCCTCGCCGAGACCGACCAGCTTCACCGGTACGCCCAGTTCGCGCTGGACGGCGATGACGATGCCGCCCTTGGCGGTGCCGTCCAGCTTGGTGAGGACGATGCCGGTGATGTCGACGACCTCGGCGAACACCCGGGCCTGCACCAGACCGTTCTGCCCGGTCGTGGCGTCGAGGACGAGCAGGATCTCGTCGAGCGGTCCGTGCTTCTCGACGACCCGCTTGACCTTGCCGAGCTCGTCCATCAGACCGGTCTTGGTGTGCAGCCGTCCCGCGGTGTCGATGAGGACGACGTCCGCGCCCTCGGCGATGCCTTCCTTCACCGCGTCAAAGGCGATCGACGCCGGGTCGCCGCCCTCGGGTCCGCGCACGGTGCGGGCACCGACGCGCTCGCCCCAGGTCTGCAACTGGTCGGCGGCGGCGGCCCGGAAGGTGTCGGCCGCGCCGAGCACGACGCTGCGGCCGTCGGCGACGAGCACCCGGGCGAGCTTGCCGGTGGTGGTGGTCTTGCCGGTTCCGTTGACGCCGACGACCATCACGACGCCGGGGGTGTCGAGACCGCTCTCCGTCTTGACCACGCGGTCGAAGTCGGTGCCGAGCAGATTGAGGAGCTCCTCGCGCAGCAGCGCGCGCACCCCTTCGGGGGTACGGGTGCCGAGCACACGGACACGTTCGCGCAGCCGCTCCACCAGTTCCTGGGTGGGTGCGACGCCGACGTCGGCGGTGAGGAGGGTGTCCTCGATCTCCTCCCAGGTGTCCTCGTCGAGGTTGTCGCGGGACAGGAGCGTGAGCAGCCCCTTGCCGAGGGAGTTCTGCGAGCGGGCGAGCCGGGCGCGCAGCCGGACCAGCCGGCCCGCGGTGGGCTCGGGGACTTCGAGGGCGGGGGCGGCGGGCGCCTCCGGCTCGGCGATTTCGGGGGCCTCGGGAGCTTCCTCGGCGGGAGCCTCGGCCGACGGGGGAGCGACCTCCTCGATGGCGCGGCGCGGTTCCTCGCGCGGCGCCTCGGCTTCCTCGCCGACATGGGGCTCGGCGGGAGGAGTGATGGTCGGCGTGCTCGACGGCGCCGGGGGCAGCTGCTTCTTCTTGCGGCTGCTGACCACGAGCCCGCTGATCACGCCGACCGCGACCAGGGCGATGACTACAGCAAGGATGACGAATTCCATAACCCACCCAGTATCAGTCACGTCCGCCCGCAGGGACGCCCCGAAGGACCGCCCCCGCATCACCCGGGGCGCTATGCACCTTTTGGCGGTAAAGGTACGATCCTGCCTGTGGAGACCCGTGGCCTGGACCCCGTGCCCGACAGCGAGCGCACCGGCCGGGTCCGGACCCTTTTCCCCACCTGGGTCGGCGCGAACCTGACCGTACTGCTGCTGACCATGGGCGCGGGGCTCGTCGTCTTCAACGGACTGAATTTCTGGCAGGTGCTGGCCGTCGCGACCGCGGCCCCGATTATCAGCTTCGGGCTGGTCGGCCTGGTCTCGATCTCGGGCAAGCAGGGCGGGGCTCCCGGCATGGCGCTCTCCCGGGCCGTCTTCGGCCAGCGCGGCAACCTGCTGCCCGGCTCGCTGATCTGGATCGCCCGCTGGGGCTGGGAGACCGTCAACGCCGTCACCGGCTCCTACGCCCTGCTCGCCGTACTGCATCTGCTCCTCGGCACCTCGGGCGGCAACACCCTGATCATGGCGACCTTGCTCGTCTTCGTGGGGAGCAGCTTCCTGGTGTCGGGGCTGGGCGTGCGCGCGCTGAGGCTGTGCTGCACCTGGTCGGCGTATCTCTTCGGCGGCTTCAGCGTCCTCGTGTCGGTCGATCTGATCGTCCGGACCGAATGGCGGGACGTCCTGGACAAACCCGCCGGGCCGACGGCGATGATGATCGCCGGGGTCGGCACACTGGCGGCCGGCGGGATCAGCTGGGTGCCGACCGGCCCCGACTTCGCCCGCTATCTGCCGCGCGCGGCGTCCGGCCGGGCGATGGTCCTGGCGACCGTGGGCGGCGCGGGGATCGTGTTTCTGCCGCTGGTGCTGATGGGTGCGGTGATGGCGGTCGCCACGCCGGGACTGGCCGCGACCCAGGATCCGGTCGCGTTCATCGGCCCGCTGCTGCCCGGCTGGCTCTCGGTGCCGTATCTGCTGATCGCCGTGGCCGGAATGGTGCTGATCAATGCGATGTCGATGTATTCGGCCGGATTCACCGCACAGACGCTGGGATTCAGGATCCCCCGCGCCCGGGCGGTCGGGGTGAATGCCGCGATCAGTCTGTTTCTGGGCTCTTTGCTGATAATGACCGCGACGGGTTTCCTCGATTCCTTCGTCTCCTTTCTGACGCTGCTCGCGGTGACGTTCTCGGCGTGGATCGGGGTCTTCGGCGTGGATCAGCTGCGGGGGCGTACCTACGATTCTGCGGCGCTCCTGGACACCACACCGGCCGGCGCCTACTGGTACACCGGCGGCTTCGCCGTGCCGGCCGTGGCCGCGTGGACCGCGGGCCTGGTGGTGGGGCTGCTCCTGACCGGCGTGGAGTGGTTCTCCGGTCCGCTCGCCTCCACCTGGATCGGGCGCCACGGGCTGGGCTGGGCGGCCACGATCGCTGTGTCCGCCGCGCTGTACGCGATCCTGCCGCGACCCGCCGAAGGGGGAAGGCCCCAGGGCGGCACACCCCTACACTTCTGACGCTTCGTCAGCTAGTGTCCCGCCTCGCCGAGCCCGCCCGACGGAGGGGACACGCGTCATGGCCTTCACAGTGGTCCGGTTCAATCTGGTCGATCCCAGCGCCGGTCCCGAGTCGCTCTCGGCCCGCTACCGGGCCGCGCTGGAGATGGCCGCGTACGCCGACGAGCACGGCGTGGACACCGTACAGACCGAGGAGCACCACGGCGCCGCCAACTCCTGGCTGCCCTCCCCCTTCGTCTTCGCGGGCTCGGTCTTCGGCGCCACCCGCCGGATCGCGGTCACCGTCTCGGCGATCATCGGGCCGCTGCACGACCCGCTGCGGCTGGCCGAGGACATCGCGGTCCTGGACCTGCTGAGCGCGGGCCGGCTGGTCACTGTCGCGGGGATCGGCTACCGGCCCGAGGAGTACGAACAGGCGGGCGTCGAGTGGGGCAGGCGCGGGCAGCTCCAGGACGAGCTTCTGGAGACCCTGCTGCAGGCGTGGACCGGGGAGCCGTTCCCGTACCGGGGCCGTACGGTCCGGATCACGCCGCGCCCGTACACCCGGCCGCATCCGCTGCTGCTGGTGGGCGGCAGCTCGCGGGCGGCGGCGCGGCGGGCGGCCCGGCTCGGGCTGCCCTTCTTCCCGAGCGCGCATCTGCCGGAACTGGAGGCGTACTACCACCAGCAGCGTGGAGAGTTCGGGACGGACGGCTTCTGCATGATGCCGTCCGCCGAGACGCCGCTGCTGCATCTGTCCGAGGCCCCGGACCGGACGTGGGCAAAGTACGGCGAGCACTTTCTGCACGAGGCGCGTACGTACGCCTCCTGGCAGTCCAAGGACATCCGCTCGGCCGTGCGTTCAGCGGCGACGACGGTGGCGGAGCTGCGGGCCGAGGGGGTCTACCGGGTCCTCACCCCGGACGAGTGCGCCGGGGCGGCCGGTGAGCTGGACAGCCTGGTGCTGCATCCGCTGTGCGGCGGGATGCCGGTCGAGGAGGGGTGGCGGAGTCTGCGGCTGTTCTGCGAGGCGGTCGCTCGCTGACACCGGTCGACGGAACTGCCCCGGACCCGCGGGTGCGGGCCGGGGCAGTTCCGTGGACGAGGAGCGGGGCAGCGGGGGGTTAGCCCATCTCCTCCAACGCCTTGCCCTTGGTCTCCTTGACGTACTTGAGCACGAAGGGGATCGAGAGCGTGGCGAAGCATGCGTAGATGATGTACGTGCCCGACAGGTTCCAGTCGGACAGGCTCGGGAAGCTCGCGGTGATCGCCCAGTTGGCGATCCACTGCGCGGAGGCGGCGACGCCGAGCGCAGCGGCGCGGATCCTGTTCGGGAACATCTCGCCGAGGAAGACCCAGACCACGACACCCCACGACAGGGCGAAGAAGAGCACGAACACATGGGCGGCGACGAGCGCCACGATGCCCTGGGTGTGCGGCAGCTTGCCGTCGACCAGGTGGGCGGAGAAGGCCCAGGCCTCGAAGGCGAGGGCGATGGCCATACCGGTGGAGCCGACCAGCGCGAGCGGCTTGCGGCCTACCTTGTCCACCAGCACCATCGCGATCACGGTACCGACGATGTTGATGATCGACGTGGTGAACGAGTAGAGGAACGAGTCCGCCGGGTCGACGCCGACGGACTGCCACAGCGTCGCCGAGTAGTAGAACGCCACGTTGATGCCGACGAGCTGCTGGAAGACCGAGAGGCCGATACCGACCCAGACGATCGGCAGGAAGCCGAAGCGGCTGCCGAGCAGGTCCTTGAACGTGGACTTGTGCTCGCGGTGCATGGCGGTCTCGATCTCGGCCACCCGGGCGTCGAGGTCGACGTTCTTGCCCTCGACCTCCCCGAGGATCTGCCGGGCCCGGTCCTTCTTGCCCACCGAGATGAGGAATCGCGGCGACTCGGGGATCGCGAACGACAGGAGCCCGTACAGGACGGCGGGGACGACCATCACACCGAGCATCCACTGCCAGGCCTCGATGCCGGCGATCCGGCCGCGCTGGTCGCCGCCGGCGAGCTGCAGGATGCCGTAGTTGACCAGCTGGGAGATGGCGATGCCGATGACGATCGCGGCCTGCTGGAAGGAGCCGAGCCGGCCGCGGTAGGCGGGCGGCGAGACCTCGGCGATGTACGCCGGGCCGATCACCGAGGCCATGCCGATGGCGAAGCCGCCGATGATGCGCCACATCGCCAGGTCCCAGAGCGCGAACGGGAGCGCGGAGCCGACGGCGCTGATGGTGAAGAGCACCGCGGCGATCCGCATGCAGCGGATGCGGCCGATGCGGTCGGCGATGCGCCCGGCCGTGGCCGCGCCGATCGCACAGCCGATCAGGGCGATGGCGATGACCTCGGCGAGGGTTCCCGAGCCGATGTCGTACCGGCTGCGGATCGCCTCGACGGCGCCGTTGATCACGGCACTGTCGTAGCCGAACAGGAAGCCACCCATCGCGGCGGCTGCCGTGATGAAGATGACGTGGCCGAGATGGTCCGGATGGGCCTCCCGGGCTCCGGACGCCGGTCCCTGGGCTGTGCTGGTCACATGTACTCCTGATGCCTGGCCGCGTCGTCAGGTGTGGGGGGCGAGCTCTATACGGGGGGAGCGAGCTCTTCCAAGTGGGGCACAACTTCATGGCTGCCACCACTTGAACGTAAGGACGACGTTTCAGAGACTATTCATTCAAGTTTCGAAGTCAAGATTGCACATTGAGGCACATCTACCCATCAACGCCCAAAAGGTACGTTGAAGTGTTGAAGATTGAGTAAAGGCGTGAAGGGTCAGCGCAGCCGCTGGCTGATGACCTTGGAGACGCCGTCTCCCTGCATCGAGACGCCGTACAGCGCGTCGGCGACCTCCATCGTCCGCTTCTGGTGCGTGATGACGATCAGCTGAGAGCTCTCCTGGAGCTCCTCCATGATCCGGATCAGCCGCTGCAGATTGGTGTCGTCGAGCGCCGCCTCGACCTCGTCCATCACATAGAACGGGCTCGGCCGGGCTTTGAAGATCGAGACCAGCAGCGCCACCGCCGTGAGCGAACGCTCCCCGCCGGACAGCAGCGAGAGCCGCTTGACCTTCTTGCCCGGCGGCCGGGCCTCGACGTCCACACCCGTCGCGAGCATGTTGTCCGGGTCGGTCAGCACGAGCCGCCCCTCGCCGCCCGGGAAGAGCCGCGAGAAGACGCCCTCGAACTCACGGGCCGTGTCCCGGTACGCCTCCGTGAACACCTGCTCCACCCGCTCGTCGACCTCCTTGATGACCTGCATCAGATCGGCCCGGGTCTTCTTAAGGTCTTCGAGCTGCTCGGAGAGGAACTTGTGCCGCTCCTCCAGCGCCGAGAACTCCTCAAGGGCGAGCGGATTCACCTTTCCGAGCTGCTGATACGCCCGTTCGGCCGACTTCAGCCGCTTCTCCTGCTCGGCCCTGACGAACGGCCTCGGCTGGTTGCGCGGATGCTCCGGATCCTCCGGCAGCTCCTCGCCCTCGGCGGCCGGTGACGGCGGTACGAGCTGGTCGGGGCCGTACTCGGCGGCCAGCCCGGCCGGCTCGACACCCAGCTCTTCGAGGGCCTTCGTCTCCAGCTGCTCCATCCGCAGCCGCTTCTCGGCACCGAGCACCTCGCCGCGGTGAACGGAGTCGGTGAGCTTGTCCAGCTCGCTCTTGAGCTCGCGGCCCTGGTTGCGCTCGGCCGCCAGCTCCCGCTCCCGCTCCGCCTTCGCCGCCTCGGCCGCGACCCGCTCCTGCTCCGCCCGTACGACGGACACCTCGACGTGCGCCAGCAGCTGACGGGCGCCGGACGCGACGGCGGAGGCCACCGTCGCCTCGTGCCGCAGCCTGGCGCGGCGCTGCTCGGCGCGGGCGCGGGCCTCGCGTTCGGCACGGGCGCCCCGGTCCAGCGAGTCCGCGCGGCCCACGAGTCCCTTGACCCTCTCCTCATGGGTACGCACCTGGAGGCGGGCCTCCATCTCGGTCTGGCGGGCGTTGGCACCGTCGGCCGCGAGCCGGTCGCGCACGGAGGTGTCCGGCTCCTCCTCGACCGGCATCTCCTCGGCGACGAGCAGCCGCTCGGCCAGCTCCTCGGCCTCTTCCGTGGCCCGCTCCAGGGCCTCCTGGGCACGGGAGGCGGACGCGGTCATCCGCTCGGCCTCACCCGCGGCGCCACGGGCCTGCCCGGCGAGCCGCCCGAGCTGCTGGGCCACCCCGGACTTCTCCCGCTCGGCAGCCCTGCGCCGCTCCCCCAGCTCCTCGACCAGAGCGGCGCACACGCCGCGCCGCTCCCCCGCGAGCCGCTGAACCTCGGTCAACTCCGCGCACCGCACGGCCAGTTCCTCCAGCTGGGCGGCGGCCTCGTCGACCGAGGCCTGCACTTCGAGGAGGCTCGGCGCCCCGGCGGAACCGCCGTGCGCGAAGTGGGCCGAGAGAATGTCCCCCTCGGCGGTCACGGCCGTCAGCTCCGGGCGTACGGCGACGAGATCCTCGGCGTCCTCCAGGGTGCCGACGACCACCATGTCCCGCACCAGCCTCCGTACGGAACCCACGAGTTCGACGGGCCCGCTGACGAGATCTGCAACGGCGGGCGGTCCGGCCACGGCGGGCATGTACCCGGCAGTCACATCGGCCCCACCGGCGCCAGAGGCCCCACCGGCTCCACCGGCTCCACCGAGCAGCAGCGCCGCCCGCCCCGCGTCCTGCTTGCGCAGCAGCCGGATCGCCTCCGCCGCCGTGGCCGGGTCCGTCACCGCGACCGCGTCCGCCGCCGCGCCCAGCGCCGCCGCCACCGCCACCTCGTGGCCCGGCGCCACCGTCAGGAGTTCCGCGGCCGGTCCGAGCAGGCCCGACAGCCGGTCCCGCGCACCGAGCAGCGCGCCCGTGCCGTCCTTGCGGCGCAGGCCGAGGGCCAGCGCCTCGTGGCGGGCCGCGACCGCCGCCCGCTTCCGTTCGGTTGCGGTGGTGGCCTCCCGGGCCGCGGTGAGCGTCGCCTCCGCCTCCGCCAGTTCCCGCCTGGCCGCCTCATGGCGCTCACCCAGCTCCGCGTCGCCCGCGTCCAGGCCCTCGACCTCGGCCTTGAGCTGTTCGTACTCCTCCTGCGCGGCGACCGCCCGCTCCTGCGCCTCGTCGCGCGAGGCGGCCAGCCGGTCGATCTCGGCCTGCGCGGAACCGGCCCGGCTGCGGGCGGCGTTGACCTGCCCGTTCAGCCGGGCGAGCCCTTCGCGGCGATCCGCGATGGCACGGGCGGCGTCCTTCAGTCTGCGCTCCTCGGCGGCCAACTCCCGTTCCAGATCGGCGCGATGGGCCGCCGTGTCCTCCAAGGCGTGCTCCGCCGCCTCCAGCGCGGCCGCCAGCTCCGCCTCCTGCTCACGGATCCGGGCGGCCTCCCGCTCCATGTCCTCGGGGTCGCGCCCGCGCCGCTCCTCCTCGGGCGCGGCGGTGGCACTCTTCACCCGGGCGTCGGCCAGCGAGATCGTGCCGCGCACCCGCTCGGCCAGCTGCGACAGCTCGTACCAGGTCTGCTGGGCCCGCTGGAGCCGCGGCGCCAGCCGCCGTACCTCGTCCTCCAGCTCCGCCTCGCGCGCCAGGGCCGCCTTGAGCTCCGCCTCCGCGGCCTCCCTGCGCTGCTTGAGTGCCGCCTCGTCGGCGATCTCGCTGCGCAGCGCCGTGTGCAGCCGCACCAGGTCGTCGGCGAGCAGCCGCAGCCTGGCGTCGCGCAGGTCGGCCTGGATGACGGCGGCCCGGCGCGCCACGGCCGCCTGCCGGCCCAGAGGTTTCAGCTGCCGTCGCAGTTCGTCGGTCAGATCCTGGACGCGGGCCAGATTGGCCCCCATCGCGTCCAGTTTCCGCAGTGCCTTCTCTTTCCGCTTGCGGTGCTTGAGGACGCCCGCGGCTTCCTCGATGAAGGCGCGCCGCCCCATCGGATCGGCGTGGAGCACGGAGTCCAGCTGGCCCTGGCCGACGATGACGTGCATCTCGCGGCCGATACCGGAGTCCGAGAGGAGTTCCTGGATGTCCAGGAGCCGGCAGGTGTCGCCATTGATCTGGTATTCGCTGCCGCCGTTGCGGAACATGATCCGAGTGATCGTCACTTCGGCGTACTCGATGGGCAGTGCACCATCGGAATTGTCGATGGTCAGCGATACTTCCGCCCGGCCGAGCGGCGGCCGCCCGGTGGTGCCGGCGAAGATCACGTCTTCCATCTTGCCGCCGCGCAGCGATTTGGCCCCCTGCTCCCCCATGACCCAGGAGAGCGCGTCCACCACATTGGACTTGCCGGACCCATTGGGGCCGACGACGCAGGTGATACCGGGCTCGAACCTCAGCGTCGTGGCGGAGGCGAAGGATTTGAAACCACGCAGGGTCAGGGCCTTGAGGTGCACGCCGCCGGACTCTACCTTTCGCTCTCGGTTTCGCTGATGAAGGTGCAGGGCACATCAGACGGTAAGGGAAGGGGTGTACGTCCGGGGCGGGTCGCGCACAGGTCCGAGCGGAAAAGAAAGAAGGGACGCCGAGGCGCCCCTTGTTAATCTTGTGCCGTAAATCCTGCGGTGATGCCTGTGCGGTGATGCCTGTGCGGTGATGCAGCGGCGCATGACGGATCAAGGACATGTCACGTAGGTGACAGATCAAGACCAGTGATCTTCAATGATCCGGCGACGATCCGGGTGATGATCCCGGACGGCTGACGCGGACAGCCCGACCGGCCCTGGGGGGCCATCGGTCAGGTCAGCGCCGGCTCCGCCTGAGGTACGTCGATGTCGATGCTGTCGAGCAGCGACTCTTGGTGCTGGGCGGCGGCGTTGAGTGCGTCGTTCTCGTCCTGAATCCGTACGAGCTCGGATTCGAGATCCTGGACGCGCTGCTGGAGCCGTCGCATCTCGGCGAGGAGTCGCGGGTCGGAACCGCCGACGTAACCGAGAAGCGCCTTTGCCATGATGGATGGTCCTCCACACTGAGTGACCGACCGATGCGGTGTGGGTCGTGAGGGAATCGCACCCGCGGTGCTCGGCAGTGCTCTTATTCACTGCTGTTCTGCTGCCAAACAGCTCTGCCAAACAGCTAAGGTGCGCGGGGATTTCAGCGTCTCACCAAAAAGTTTGACGGTCAACACGATCACGCCCTGTAGAGACGGGCGGCCGGGGGCGCGCGGCTTGACGATCATGCGGCGCGACTCTCCTGCGGGGCCCTCGGGGGCGTGGAGATCATCCTTACTGCCGCAGCCTGGCACGCCAACCGAATCTTGGCAACCATCGGGTCATTCCGCAGGTCATTTCATGTGTACGCAGATGAGCGCCCACCCGGTCACCCCCCGCCGCGCGTCGAACACCGTCCGAACACGGCACCTCGTCAGGGGCCCCGACGGGCCCGGATCAGCGGATCGCGAAGCCTTCGTAACCACCGCGCGGGGTGTCCCAGATCTCAGTCACTCCGTCAACGCGCCCGGGTGTGTCGTCCGAGCGCAGCCACTCCAGCAGACGGTGGCAATTCTCACGTCGGCCCTCCGCGACGACCTGAACCCTGCCGTCGTCGAGATTGAGGGCGAATCCGGTGAGGCCGCCGATCTCCAGAGCGTTTTCCCTGGTGAACCAGCGGAACCCTACTTGCTGGACTCGACCGCGTACCCATGCGGTGAGCCGTACATCTTCGTCCATGCCCGAACGCTAACCGGCCAATTGCTCTGGGAGCACTTCCTGCCCATAGGCCATCGACTACAGTCCCGTCGCAATAGCCTCACCCCAACGGGTGAGTCACATTGGCGCCAGGAGTGGCGTCCGGACCGTCAGAAGGGCTCAGCAGATGGGACGTCACCGACGCTCCGCCGCACCTTTGGCCACTGAGCACCAGGCGGCGGACACGGGCCGGCACCGGGGTGCGCGCCGCAGGAAGCGGTCCGCGATACCTGTCCGTACGGGACTGATCGGCGCGTCCGCGGCCCTGGCCGTGGGAGCGGTGGCGGTCTCCTCCGGTCTGCTGCCCGGCGGCGACGCCTACACGGTCGGCGGTGGCACCGCTGGCGACCAGGTGCGTACGAAGGGGGACGCGGATCTGCTGACCCAGGGCGGCTCCAGCACCGCACCCGCCGACCGCGCCACCCCCTCCGCCGGCCGGGGTTCGGGCCGCGCCGACGGTCCGACGAAGGCGGAGTCGCCCGCCGGATCGCCGTCGTCCCCCTCCGCGTCGAAGACATCCGGACAGGACGGGCCGGGCCGGTCCTCGTCGTCACCGTCGTCGTCCGAGCCCGCGTCGGCCGGGGCCGGCAAGAGCACCGGCCCGGCCGCCGAGCAGTCGTCGTCGGCCGCGCCGACGGCACCGGCCTCCACTCCGGCCGCCCGCAGGTCCGCGACGCCGTCCCCGTCCGGGGCCGCCTCCACGCAGGCCGCCGTGCTCGCCCTGGTCAACCAGGAGCGCTCGAAGGTCGGCTGCAGCCCGGTGACGGCCAGCGCCTCACTGACGGCGCTCGCCCAGGACTTCAGCGACGACATGGCCGCCCGCGGCTTCTTCGACCACACCGATCCAGACGGCCAGAGCCCCTGGGACCGCGCGTCGAAGGCCGGTGTGCAGGGGCTCGGCGGCGAGAACATCGCCCGCGGCCAGGCCACCGCACAGGCCGTGATGGACGCCTGGATGAGCAGTGACGGCCACCGGGCGAACATACTCAACTGCGACTACAAGACGCTCGGCGTCGGCGTGCACCACGGCGCGGGCGGCCCCTGGTGGACCCAGGACTTCGGCTTCTGAGCACGGTCGCCCACACCCGCTTACCAGGGGAAAGCGCACTCCGGCGGTCAGCGCTGTGCGGGCGTACGCTGGTCGGCATGGATGAGAACACCCGTCTGGACGCGCTCGCTTTCGATGTGTTCTCCAGACAGTGCCCCTCACGCGGCACCCTGGAGCATGTCACCGGTCGCTGGGGCGGCCTGACACTGGGAGCGCTGTACGAGAGCGGCTTCCGTTTCAACGAACTGCGTCGCCGGGTCGACGGGGTGAGCGAGAAGATGCTCTCGCAGACGCTCCACGCCCTGGAGCGGGACGGTCTGGTCCATCGCGAGGCCCAGCCGACCAATCCGCCGCGCGTCGACTACGAGCTGACTCCGCTCGGCCGGCAGGTCGCCGAGCGGCTGCTCGGTCTGATCGGGCTCGTCGAGGACCGGATGCCCGAGGTGCTTCGGGCCCGTGACCGTTACGACGAGGCCCATCCGGGCCCGCAGGTCCCCGCTCAGGAAGCCGTACGCGGCGGTCGCTGACAGCGCGGGCAGAAGTAGCTGGAACGGTTCATCCACGGGCGGCGGCGCATCGGCGTACCGCAGCGGTGGCAGGGCTCACCCTCTCGCCCGTACGCGTCCAGCGAACGGTCGAAGTAGCCGGACTCACCGTTCACATTGACGTAGAGGCTGTCGAAGCTGGTGCCGCCCTGGTCGAGCGCCGCGGTCATCACATCGCGGACATGGCCCAGCAGCTCGGCCGACCTGGGGCGGGTGAGGGTCGCGGTCGGCCGGTCGTAGTGCAGCCTGGTGCGCCAGAGCGCCTCGTCCGCGTAGATGTTGCCGACTCCGCTGATCAGCGACTGGTCGAGCAGGGCGCGCTTGACCGTCGTACGGCGCAGGCGCAGCGCAGTGTGGAAGGCCGCGTCGTCGAAGGCCGGGTCCAGGGGGTCGCGGGCGATGTGCGCGATGGTGTCGGGCAGCCCGTCGGAAGTGTTCTCGTGGAGGGAGAGGCCGCCGAAGGTCCGCTGGTCGACGAAGCGCAGCTCGGTGCCGAGCGCGTCGTCGAAGCGGATCCGGATGCGCAGATGCTTCTCGTCGGGGGCGTCCTGCGGCTGTACGAGCAGCTGACCGCTCATGCCGAGGTGGCCCAGCAGCGAGCTGGACGCGTCGTTCAGCGGTATCCAGAGGTATTTGCCGCGGCGCATGGCCGCGCTGAAGCGGGCGCCGCCGAGCCGGGCCGCGAAGTCCACGCCGCCCGCGAGATGGCGGCGGACCGCACGCGGGTGCAGCACCTCGACGTCACCGACCGTACGGCCGGTGACGCAGCGCTCAAGACCGCGTCGTACGACTTCGACCTCGGGCAACTCGGGCACGGTGCGGCTCCTCAGGGACTTTTCCAGGGTATCCGGGCAGGGTGTCAGGGCAGGAAAAACCCCTCGGTGCGCGAGGCACCGAGGGGTTCTCGGGTCAGGCCGGAGCGACATCCGTGGACGGCGACGGGTCGGCAGGGGTGTCGGCGGCCCCTCCGTCGGCAGCGGCCTTCGCCGCTGCCTCCCGCGCTTCCGCGGCGGCGCTGATCTCACGCCAGGCGGACTCGGCCGCCTGCTGCTCCGCTTCCTTCTTGCTACGGCCGGTGCCGGTGCCGTACGAGACACCACCGACGCGAGCGGCAGCAGTAAAGGTCTTCTCGTGGTCCGGGCCGGTCTCCGTGACGAGGTACTCGGGCACGCCGAGGCTCTCGCTCGCGGTGAGTTCCTGAAGACTGGTCTTCCAGTCCAGGCCGGCGCCGAGGTTCGAGGACCTGTCGATCAGCGGGTCGAAGAGCCGGTGGACCAGCTCCGAGGCCGCGCTGAGACCCTGGTCGAGGTAGACCGCGCCGATCACCGCTTCAAGGGTGTCGGCGAGGATGGACGCCTTGTCCCTGCCGCCCGTACCCTCTTCACCGCGGCCGAGCCGGATGAAGGAGCCGAGTTCGAGGCCGCGGCCCACTTCCGCAAGTGCACGCGAGTTGACCACCGCGGCCCGCAACTTGGCCAGCTGGCCTTCGGGCAGGTCGGGGTGGGTGCGGTACAGCGTGTCCGTGACCACCAGGCCGAGCACCGAATCCCCGAGGAATTCGAGCCGCTCGTTGGTGGGCAGACCGCCGTTCTCGTATGCGTACGAACGGTGGGTCAGCGCACGCACCAGAAGGGCGGACTCGAGGTGATACCCGAGCCGCCCTTCCAGAAGCGTGTGGGACGAGGCTGTGTTGACGTTGTCTGCCTGCTTCTTGGCGTTGGACAACTCAGACATCGGGCCTCTCACCAGCCGCTCAGACCTCGAGGACCTGGCGCTTGTTGTACGTGCCGCAGCTGGGGCACGCGATGTGCTGCAGCTTCGGCTCCTGGCAACGCTCGCACGAAACCAGGGTGGGGACCGCAGCCTTCCACTGCGACCGGCGGTGGCGCGTGTTGCTGCGCGACATCTTCCGCTTCGGAACAGCCACGGCTACTTCTCCTGCTTCTCGTCGACGCCCGCTTCGGCGCCGCCCATGTTGTCCTTCTCGCCGTCCGAAACGGTCTCGGCGAGTCCTTGCAATGCCGCCCAACGGATGTCGACGGCATCGTGGTGGTGGCCGGGGTTCTCGTCCAGCCTGATTCCGCATTCGGAACACAGGCCGGCACAGGTCTCCCGGCACACCGGCTGCATCGGCAGTGCGAGCACCACCGCATCACGCAGCACTGGTTCGAGGTCGAACAGGCCGTCCTCGATGAAGAACCTGTCCTCGTCGTCCTCGGCGTCGTCGGCCGGTTCCGCTTTGCTGCGGCCCCGGTCATCGGCGTCAGGGTACGAGAACATCTCCTGGAAATCCGCCGCAACCTCTTGGCGCAGCGGCTCCAGACACCTTACGCACTCCCCCTCGGCCGACGCACGGGCGGTGCCTGTGACAAGCACCCCTTCCATGACCGATTCGAGGCGGAGGTCCAGCTCCACGGGTGAGCCTTCCGGCACACCGATGACCCCGTCGATACCGAGGTCCGGCGAACCGGGTGCGTCCACCGTGCGGGTCAGCCGCTTGAGGGCACCGGGACGCCGACCCAGTTCGTGCGTGTCGAACACGAGGGGGTTTCGGTGGTCGAGGTGGCCGTTCAGGGCTTTTCCTGCTTTCGAAATCATGTGCATCGCGCCTCGTGGGGAGGGCCGCCCGGATTCGGATTCGGGATTCGGATTCGAAACGGGCAGCCGGGATCGCGGACATACGCGCGACCGAAGAGCCAGGATACTGGACACGTCGCCCAGCTCCCAATCCGGTCCGCCGGGCCCTCGTCCCGCCCGGTCAGCGCTCCTGCTCGTACCGGCGGAGCTGGTCCAGGTCGATCATGCTGGTGTCGAACAGGCTGGTCTCGTCGAGGGCGCTCTCACCCTGCGGCTGGAACGTCTGCTGGTGCTGCACGGGCTGCTGCTGCCAACTGTCGTACCCCTGGACGGGGACCTGGGCCTGGAGCTGGCTCTGGTCGTAGCCCTGCTGCTGATAGGCGGCGTACGGGTCGGGCTGCTGCTGGTAGCCGTACACGTCCTGCTGCGGCTGCTCCTGATAGGCGTACGTCTCGGCGTAGCTCGGCTGGGCCTGGGCGGGGAAGTGCGGCTGGACCTGCGGCTGGACCTGCTGGTGCACGGGCTGCGGCTCCGGGGTGGCGAGCTCGGCGAGGCCGGCCCAGTGGTCCTCGTCACTCATGTGCACCTGGTTGCCCGCCGCGTCCTGGGCGGCGACGTGCGCGCCGAGCTCATCGGTGGCGACCCGGCCGTGCAGCTTCTGCCGGCCGCGGCCGACCGCTTCCAGGGTCTTGGCGAGCACGGCCTCGAAGGCGCCGAGCTTGGTGTCCACGTACTCGTCCGCACGGCGCTGGAGCGTGGCCGGGTCGGTGCTGCGCTCGGGGGCCTCGGCGAAGTCCGGGTCCTCGTACCCCTGCTCGTCGTAGGCCTGGCCGCGGCCGAGGAGCTTCTCGCGGCCGCGGTCGACGGAGCCGATGGTCTTGGTGAGGACGACCTCGAAGTTGGCGAGCTTGCTGTCGACGTACTCGTCGGCCTCGGCACGGACCTCCTCGGCCTCCCGGCGGGCCTCGTCGAGGATGCGGTCGGCCTCGCTGCGGGACTGCCTGGCGACCTCGGTCCCGGAGATCAGCGAGGTGCGCTCGGCGTGGGCGCTCCCGATGATCCGCTCGGCCTCCTGGCGGGCCTGCTCGACCATCTGCTCCCGGCCGCCGATGAGCTCCTGGGCGTGGGCGAGCGATCCCGGCAGGGCCTCGCGCACCTCTTCGAGCATCGCGAGCAGCTCGGCGCGGTTGACCACGCACGAAGCCGACATGGGCATGGACCGGGCGCTCCCGACCGCCTCGACGATCTCGTCGAGCTTCTTCTGCACGTCCACCGTGTGCTCGCCACTCTCTACAGCCGATTGGAGACGGACGGAACGACTGTACGGCCAGTCGGCGCCCGTCCGACACCTGGTGACGGACCGTCAGTGCTTCAGCGCCCGGCGAGACGCTCGGTGAGGGCCTCGTGGACCACGGGGGGCAGGAGGTGGGAGACGTCGCCGCCCCAGGTGGCGACCTCCTTGACCAGGGAGGACGACAGGAAGCTGTACGTGGGATTCGTCGGCACGAAGAGCGTTTCGACGCCGGAGAGGCCGTTGTTCATCTGGGCCATCTGCAGCTCGTAGTCGAAGTCGCTGACGGCCCGCAGGCCCTTCACGATCGCCGGGATGTCGCGCTGCTTGCAGAAGTCGACCAGGAGGCCGTGGAAGGATTCGACCTCCACGTTGCCGAAGTCCGCGGTGACCTGGCGGATCAGGTCGATCCGCTCGTCGACCGCGAACAGCCCCTTCTTGGACTGGTTGATCATCACCGCGACATGTACGACGTCGTACAGCTTCGAGGCGCGGCCAATGATGTCGAGGTGTCCATTGGTGATGGGGTCGAATGACCCCGGACAGACGGCGCGGCGCAACTTGAATCCCTCGCTCTCCGGTCCGGTCATCGTGCGTCTTCGCACGTAGAGGCGGCGCGACCGTACCAAAGCGTTCCCTCGCCGTAGCGACGGGCCCGCAGTGGCTCGAATCCCTTGGGCCAGTTGAATTCTCCGCCTCTGGTGCTGCGTTCCACGGTGACGAGGGCATCGGCTGTGAGCCACCCCTGGGCACGGAGTGTGAGCAGTATCTCGCCAAGATCGCCGTCGGTCACGGCGTACGGCGGGTCCAGGAACACCACGTCGTACGGCTCCGCGGGCGCCGGTCCTGTCACGATCTGTTCCGCTTTGCCGGTACGGACCTCGGCGCCGGGCAGACCGAGTGTGCGGACGTTGTCCCGGACGGTGCGGACGGCCTTGGCATCGGCCTCGACGAGCAGGGCGTGGACCGCGCCGCGGGAGAGCGCCTCCAGGCCGACTGCGCCGGAGCCCGCGTACAGATCCGCGATACGGATGCCGTGGAGGCTGCCCAGGAGGGCTTCCCAGGTGGAGAAGAGGCCCTCGCGTGCACGGTCGGAGGTGGGGCGGGTGCCGGTGCCGGGCGGGACGGCCAGGCGGCGTCCGCCGGCCGAGCCGGCGATCACGCGGGTCATGGGTGTCTGGTCCTCGGTTCGTGGGTGGCCCACAGGGTGCTGCGGCGCCGTGCCACCCACGATATGGCGTCGTGGCGGATCGGGCCCGCGCGCCCGTCTCCCCCCGTCAGCCCTTGTCGAGGTACTGCTCGCGCTCCTTGTCGAGCAGCGCGTCCAGCGCGGTCCGCAGCTCGGGCAGGTGTTCCAGCTCCGGGTCTGCGGTGACGACCGCGACGGCCTCCTCGCGGGCGGCGGCGATGACCTCCTCGTCGTCGATGACAGTGAGCATCCGCAGCGAGGAGCGGACCCCGGACTGGGCCTGGCCGAGCACATCGCCCTCGCGACGCTGTTCGAGGTCGATCCGGGACAGCTCGAAGCCGTCGAGCGTGGCGGCGACGGCGGAGAGGCGGGCGCGGGCGGGGCTCGCCTCGTGTGCCTCGCTGACCAGCAGACAGAGCCCGGCGGCGGAGCCACGGCCGACCCGGCCGCGCAGCTGGTGGAGCTGGGAGACCCCGAACCGGTCGGCGTCCATGATCACCATGGCGGTGGCGTTGGGGACGTTGACTCCGACCTCGATGACGGTGGTGGCGACGAGGACGTCGACCTGGCCCGCGGCGAAGCGGCGCATCACGTCGTCCTTGTCGTCGGGATTCATCCTGCCGTGCAGCACCTCGATGCGCAGACCGGCGAGCGGGCCCTTGGTGAGCTGTTCGGCGATCTCCAGAACGGCGAGCGGCGGGCGCTTCTCGCCGTCGTCCTCGGCCGCCTTCTTCTTCCCCGCCCTGGCCGCCTCCTCCTCGTCGTCGCCGATGCGGGGGCAGACCACATAGGCCTGGTGCCCGTTCTCCACCTCTTCGCGGACCCGTTCCCAGGCGCGGGTGAGGAAGTGCGGCTTGTCCTTGGCGGGGACGACATGGCTGGCGATCGGCGAGCGGCCGGCCGGGAGCTGGTCCAGTACGGAGGTCTCCAGGTCACCGAAGACGGTCATGGCGACCGTGCGGGGAATGGGCGTCGCGGTCATGACCAGCAGATGCGGCGGCTGCTTCCCCTTGGAACGCAGGGCGTCGCGCTGCTCCACCCCGAAGCGGTGCTGTTCGTCGACGACGACCAGGCCCAGGTCGTGGAACTGCACCTTGTCCTCGATCAGCGCATGGGTGCCGATCACGATCCCGGCCTCGCCGGTGACGAGGTCGAGCAGTGCCTGCCGGCGGGCCGCCGTCCCCATGGATCCGGTGAGCAGCACCACCTTCGTACCGAGGTCGGAGCCGCCGAGCATTCCGCCCTCTGCCAGCTCGCCCATCATCTCGACGACGGACCGGTGGTGCTGCTGGGCGAGGACCTCGGTGGGCGCGAGCATGACGGCCTGCCCGCCCGCGTCGACGACGCCGAGCATCGCGCGCAGCGCGACCAGGGTCTTCCCGGACCCGACCTCGCCCTGGAGCAGCCGGTGCATCGGGTGCTCGGTCGCCAGGTCGTCGAAGATCTCCTTGGAGACCTTCTGCTGTCCTTCCGTGAGGGTGAAGGGCAGCTTCGCGTCGAAGGCGTCGAGCAGTCCGCCGGGCCGGGGTCTGCGGGCCACTGCCGGGAGCTGGGTGTCGGCGTACCTGCGGCGGGCCAGCGCGACCTGGAGGACGAAGGCCTCGTCCCACTTCAGCCGGTCCCTGGCCTGGGCGATGTCCGCCTTGGTCTGCGGGCGGTGGACCTTCAGCAGCGCTTCGGGGAGCGGGGTGAAGCCGCGGCCCTCGCGCAGCGCGGCCGGCAGCGGGTCGACGGCCTCCTGAGCGCTGGGCAGCACGGTGTCGACGGCCTTGGCGATCCGCCACGAGTCCAACTGCTTGCAGGCCGGGTAGATCGGCAGCAGCCGCCCGGCGAACGCGTCCACCGCTTCCGTGGCCTCGGCCCCGTCGATGGACTCGGCGTCCAGCAGCTGGTACGTGGGGTGGGCGAGCTGCATCTTCCGGTTGAAGACGGAGACCTTGCCCGCGAACATCGCGCGCCGGCCGGGCAGCAGCTCCTTGTGCGGCTTGTGGACGCCGTGGCCGAAGAAGACCAGCTGGAGGCGGCCGCTGCCGTCGGTGAGGGTCACTTCGAGGCGCTTGCCGCGGCCGTTGTTGAACATCATGACGCGGGCGTCGGCGACCTGGGCGACCACGGTCACATGCTCGTCCAGCGGGAGGTCGGTCAGCGCCGTCAGCCGGCCGCGCTCCTCGTACCGCCGCGGGTAGTGGTGCAGCAGATCACCGACCGTGTGCAGGTCGAGGTGGTCGGCCATCACCTTCGCGGTGGCTCCGCCGAGCAGCTTCTTGAGGGGTTCATCGAACGCAGACACGCGATCCATTGCACACCACACCACTGACAGATGTCCGGCGGGCACCACGCGGAACGCCGGAATCCCCTGGTCGGAATCATCGCCACGCCCCTAGGATCGGCTCCCACGCTTCCGGCTCGCGATCACCTTCGACGGGATCGCCCGACCCGCGCCGTCGCCAGTCCCCCCACCGGCGCTGCGACGATGACATCTGAGACCTCAGCGAATTCCGCGTCCCCCGATTCTTCCGAGTACTCCGGGCACTCCGAGCCCCTCTCCGACCGGTCGCCGCACACCTTCCAGGTGGATCTGCGCGGACTGGTCGATCTCCTCTCCCACCATCTCTACTCCTCCCCTCGTGTCTACCTCCGCGAGCTGCTCCAGAACGCCGTGGACGCGATCACGGCCCGTCGCGCCGAGCAGCCCGACGCGCCCGCGCTGGTGCGGCTGTACGCGGACGGCGGGCGGCTGCGGGTCGAGGACAGCGGGATCGGTCTGACCGAGACCGATGTGCACAGCCTGCTCGCGACGATCGGCCGCAGTTCCAAACGCGACGGTGCCGAGGGGCTGGCCTCGGCACGTGCCGAGTTCCTCGGCCAGTTCGGCATCGGGCTGCTGGCGTGCTTCGTCGTCGCGGCCGAGATCCGGGTGGTCAGCCGGTCGGCGCGGACACCCGGTGCGCCGCCCGTGGAGTGGTGCGCCCGCGACGACGGTTCGTACACCGTCCGTACGCTGCCCGACAGCGCACGCCCGGAGCCCGGCACCACCGTGCATCTGACCGCCCGCCCCGGCAGCGCGGACTGGCTCACCGAGGAGCGGGTCCTCTCCCTCGCCCGTGACTTCGGCTCACTGCTGCCGTACGACGTACGGGTCGGCGAAGCGGCCGTCACCGCGCTTCCGGCGCCGTGGGACCGCCCGTATCCGAGCCCGGCGGCGCGGCGGGTGGCGCTCGGGCGCCACTGCCACGAGCAGTTCGGTTTCTCGCCGCTCGACGCGATCGATCTGGATCTGCCGCTCGCGGGTATCCGCGGTGTCGCCTACGTACTGCCGTCCGCCGTCAGTCCGGCGCAGCGTGCGGGCCACCGGGTGCATCTGAAGGGGATGCTGCTGACGGACCGGGCCGATGAACTGCTGCCCGACTGGGCGTTCTTCGTGCGCTGTGTCATCGACACGGACAGCCTGCGGCCCACCGCCTCTCGCGAGGCGCTGTACGCGGACGAGACCCTCGCCGCGGTGCGGGAGGCGCTCGGCGACCGGATCAGGGACTGGCTCACGGGGCTTGCGGCGGGTGATCCGGAGCGGCTCGCGGAGTTCCTGTCCGTGCACCACCTGGGGGTTAAGTCGCTCGCCCGGCACGACGGCGCCATGCTGCGCACGATGCTGCCGTGGCTGCCGTTCGAGACGACGGACGGGCGTCTGTCGCTGGAGGAGTTCGCCCGGCGCCACCCGGTGGTGCACTTCACGCGGACCGTGGAGGAGTTCCGGCAGGTCGCGCCGATCGCCTCGGCGCAGGGCATCGGGGTGGTCAACGGCGGCTACACGTACGACACCGAGCTGGTCGAGCGGCTGCCTTCGGTGCGGCCGGGGACGGCGGTCGCGGAGCTGGACGCCGATACCGTCACCGCGCATCTGGACTCCGTCGATCCGGCGCAGGAGCTGGCGCTCGGCGCCTTCCTGGCCGCGGCCCGTGCCCGGCTGGACCCGCTGGGCTGCGATGTGGCGCTGCGTGCCTTCCATCCGCTGACCGTGCCCGCGCTGCATCTCGACGACCGGGCGGCCCGCCATGAGCAGGCCCGCGCCGAGGCGGAGGGGCAGGCGGACGATCTGTGGGCGGGCATCCTCGGCTCGCTGCGCGGCAGTGCGCCACGCGCCCGGCTCGTGCTGAACCATCTGAATCCGCTGATCCGGCGGATCGGTTCGCTGGACAGCCCGGAACTGGCCGCGACCGCGACGGAGGCGCTGTACGGGCAGGCGCTGCTGATGGCGCAGCGCCCGCTGCGGCCCTCCGATTCGGCACTGCTGAACCGGGCGTTCATCGGCCTGCTGGAGTGGGCCACCCATCCCGCGGCACCGGGACACTCCCCCGCGGACCCCCAGGAGGACGGCCGATGAGCCTCGACAGCACCACGATCCGCCAGGCCCTGCGGGAGAACGACGAGGAGCCGGAGGGCCCCGCGCGCAATGCCCGCGCGGAGCGGCTGCTGGGCGAGGCCGAGCAGACCGGGGACGCCGCCCTGATCATCGAGGCGCTCACCCATCAGCTGCAGGTCTACAACTACAGCTCCGAGAAGGACAAGATGTTCGTGCCCTTCGCGCGGCTGCTGCGCATGTGGGACGAACAGCCCGGTGATTTCAGCGCGTTCATGACCCACCATCTGTTCTGGATGTTCAAGTGGGTCTCCAGCTCCATGGTCGACCAGCCGCACATCCCGCTCGCCGCCATCGAGAAGTGGCAGAGCGAGATGGAGCGCCGCTACCGGCTCGCCGGTCACTCCGAGCGTGCGGTGCGCCAGGGCGAGCTGGAGATCGCCCGGCACCTGGGCGACCTGGAGCGGGCCGAGCGTGCGTATGCCGCCTGGCAGGCGGCCGACCGGGACCGGATGGCCAACTGCCACGCCTGTGAGCTGCACGAACAGGGCGGCTGGCAGGTGCAGCGGGGCCTGGACGCCGAGGCCCTGGAGACCTGGGCTCCGGTGCTGGGCGGGGAGCACACCTGTGCTCATGAGCCGCATGCGGTGCTGGCGGCGTCGCTGCTCCCGCTGCTGCGGACGGGCCGCGCGGATCAGGCCCGCGCCCATCATCTGCGCGGGTACCGGATGGTCCGGTCGATGGAGAGCATGCGGGACTCGGCGGCCCTGCACATCGAATTCTGCGCCCTGACGGGCAACGAGGCCCGGGCCCTCGAAATCATCGCCGAGCGGCCCGCGTACTTCACCGACACCGGGAACCCGGGCAGTCTGATGGACTTCCTGGCCGTGACCGCCGTGCTGATGGACCGGCTGACCTCGCTCGGCCACGGCGCGCAGTCCGTGCCGGGGCCCGCGGGAACCGAGTGGACGGCGTCCTCGCTGGCCGTGCACGCCCGTACGCAGGCGCTGGAGCTGGCCGCTCGTTTCGACGAGCGCAATGGCAATACGCAGGTCAGCGGCCTGGTACGGGAGCGGCTGGACCGCAAGCCGCTGCTGGAGCGGCTGCCGCTCGGCATACGGGCTGCACTGCTCACGGCCCCGTCCGAGGAGCCGGACGCCGCCCCGAGGACGGTTCCGGGGGCGCGGCCGGACGCGGAGCTCGGCCTGGCCGGTCTGCTGGCCGAGGCGCACCGCCTCTCCGACGCCCAGCACCCGGACGCCGGAGCTGCCTGGCAGACCGTCGCCCGCCGGGCCGCGGAGCCGGGCGGGGCCGCGGAGGGGCTGTCGGACCACGACCGCGCATGCGTCGAGGACCACCGTGCGATGTACGGCTCCCTGCCGCCCGCCGAGGCGATGGCGGCGTTCCGGGCCGCCGCCGGGCTGTACGAGGCCGCGGGCGACCCGGGCGAGGCCACCGCCGCGGCGGCCAGGGGCGCGTACGCCCGCTCACTGGAACCGGGCGGCGCGGACGAGGCCCTGACCGAGATCGCCGCGCTCGTGGACCGGGCACTGGCCCTGCACGCCGACGGCGCGGCCACCGCCCGTCAGGCGAGCGGTGTGCTGGCGTGCCGGGCCCGCATCCTCGGCCGGCTGGTGCAGGACGCCCCGGACGAGGAGTCCGCCGAGGCCGCCGTCGCCGCTCTCGAACGGGGTGCGCGGGAGCTGCTCGCCTTCGCCGAGCCGCTGGGCGCGCAGGACAGGGTGGCCACCCGGGTCGCGGAGGCGCTGGATCTCCTCGGTGATGTCACCGGGTACCGGGGCGATGCGCACGGCGCGCTGGAGCTGTACGAGCGGGCCGCGGCCGGGACCCTGGACGCCGGACTGCCTTGGTACGCCGTCGAGTTCGAGGCCAAGACGGCCGGGGTCGCCGCGCAGCTCGGCGAGTACGAACGGGCGGAACGCGCCGCGCGCGCCGCTCTGGGGCACGGGGCGCGGTTCGTCCCGGCGCCCGGACAGGCCCGGTTGCATCTCCGGCTCGCCGAAATCCTCGGCAGCACCGGGCAGTTCGACGAGGCGACCGAGCACGCGCTGGACGCCTCGCACTGGGCGGACGAGTCCGGCGAGAGCGCGACGCTCGGGGTCCATGCCCGCCATCAGCTCGGCGGCTGGCTGCTTCAGCTGGGCCGGGCCGCGGAGGCAGCCGCCGTGCTGGAGGCCGTACTGCCCGACATCACGGCCGAGGATCACGGTGACGGCACGGCCGTCCAGACGCTGTGGTGGCTCGGTGACGCCCTCACCGCGCTCCGCGAGCCCCGGGCGGCGGCCGAGCACTGGCTGAAGGCGGCGGACATCGCCCGTCACTGGCCCGAGCAGCACGACCACGCGATGCTCGCCAATCTCGCCGCGCAGGCGCTCTACCGGGCCGATCTCGACGCCCAGGCGGAGCAGGCGTACGCCAGGGCCGGAGAGCTGTGGCGCGAGCTCGGCGATGTCCCCGCGCTGGTACGGACGCTGCGGGTGCGGGCCTGGATCGCGATCCGGGACGGACAGGCGGGCCCGGACGCGGCACGGGCGTTCATGGCGGCGGCCGAGCGGGAGTGCGAGGCCGCGCTGGCGGCCGGTCCGGCGCAGGAGGCGCCTCAACTGCTGGCGGAACTCGCGGACACCCACCGCCAGACCGGCGAGCTGATCGCCCAGGTCTGCCAGGGCGAGCCGGGTGAGGCACCGGAGTTCGAGGAGGCGCTCGACCACGTGCACCGGGCGATCGTCGGCTACGCGGAGGCCGGCCCCGACTACCTCGGCCTGCGCACGGCCGCGGACCTGATGGCCGCCTGGCTGGAGGCGGACCTGGGCCGCCCGGACGCGGCCCGGGCACGCGCCCGCAGCGTCCTCGCCGTCTACGGGACCGGCGAACCGGACGAGACGGGCGAGTCACGCCGCTCGGAGGCGGAGGCACTGCTGAATTACGTGGAGAACTCAAGCCCGTCCGCTGATTGACGACAGCCCGTCCGGCGTTTGCCGACGGCCCCGGCCACGCACATTCAAGCCCGTCCGGCGATTGAGGACGCCCCCGCCGGACGGGCCCGGCCTACTCCACCCCGATCAGCAGCGGAGCGCACTGGTGGCCGCCCCGGTACACCACCGTGTCGACCGCCAGATAGCCCTCGCGCACATGCTCCTCCAGCGCGTCGGCCAGGCTGTCGGGGATGGCCTCGCCCAGGACCAGGGTGACCAGCTCCCCGCCCGCCGCGAGCATGCGGTCCAGCACGTTCCGGGCCGTTTGCGGTACGTCCTCGCCGATGACCGCGACATCGCCGTCGATCAGGCCCAGGATGTCGCCGGCCTGGCAGATGCCCGCCATGGTCCAGGACTGCCGCTCGGCGACGGCCAGTTCGGCGTAGCGGGTGGCGCCGGCCGCGGCGGTCATCGCGACCACGTCCTCGTCGAAGCTGCGGTCGGGCTCGTGGACGGCGAGGGCCGCGATGCCCTGGACGGCGGCCCGGGTCGGGATCAGGGCGACCCGGACGCCCTCCGTGCGGGCCTGTTCGGCGGCGGCAGCGGCGGTGTGGCGCAGCTCCGCGTCGTTGGGCAGGAGCACCACCTCGCGGGCGTGCGCCCGGCGGATCGCGTCGACCAGTTCGCCGCTGGCGGGCGGCTCCCCCGGGCGTGCCAGGACCGTCGTCGCCCCGGCCTCCTTGCACAGGGCGCGGAGCCCGTCGCCGGGAACCACCACGACGACCGCGCGCTGTACGGGTTCGGCGTGGGGGTGCACCCGGTCCGCGCCGAAGTGGGTGATCCGGATGCGGTACGGCCTGCCCGCCTCGACGCCGGCCTCCACCGCCGCACCCGCGTCGTCGACGTGCACATGGACGTTCCACAGCCCGTCGCCGCCCACGACCACGAGCGAGTCGCCGATTCCGTCGAGCCGGGTCCGCAGCCGGTCCACCGCGTCGTCCGCGGCCTCCAGCAGATAGATCACCTCGAAGGCCGGTCCGCCCTCCGCACAGTCCTGCGGCACGGGGAGGAAGGCCGCGGGCACGGCCGCGTACGTACGCTCGGGCGCCTGCCCGCAGACCGCTTCGACGAGCGCCCCGAGCACCGTCACCAGGCCCCGCCCCCCGGCGTCCACGACGCCTGCCCTGCCGAGGACGGCGAGTTGTCCCGTGGTCGCGTCCAGGGCCGTCCGCGCCCCCTCGTACGCCGCCTGTGCGACCACCGAGGTCCCGGCGTCGTCCGCCGTGCGCCCGGCGGCCTCGGCGGCCGCGGCGGCGACGGTCAGCACGGTGCCCTCGACAGGGTGGGCGACGGCCTGCCGGGCGGCCGCGGCGGCCGTGGTGAGCGCCCGGCGCAGATGGTCCGCGTCGTGTCCGTCGGCCAGCACTCCCGCCATTCCGCGCAGCAGCTGGGCCAGGATCGTGCCGGAGTTCCCGCGGGCGCCGATGAGTGCTCCGTGCGCCATGGCCCGTACCGCGTCGGCGGTGACGGGCACGGTCGTACCGGTCTCGTGGGCGGCGAAGACCGCCTCGACGGCCTGGGCCGCGGACTCCACGGTGAGATAGAGGTTCGTGCCGGTGTCCCCGTCTGCGACGGGGTACACATTGATCGCGTCGATCGCCTCGCGCTCCCGGCCCAGCGCCTGAAGGGCCAGTGAGCACCAGGTACGCACCGCGACGGCGTCCAGATCGTCGGCGGTCTGCGGCACCTGTCGGTCCTCCTCGAAATCGGCCGTGGCCGGCCGGGCTGCACCGCAGGGTAGCCCCGTACGCCCGGTCCGGCGGGGACAGGGGCGGGACGGGAGGCGGCGGAACCCATGGTAGTTTCGTTCTACCGACGCAGCCGTTGTATGCTGCTTCGGTTGCCCGATGAGAGTCGGGCCATTCCTCCGGTGCCGCCACTTCAGTCAAATGAATCCGGCGCGCCGGAATTCACTGTAAGTGCACCTGAAGTCTTTGGAGTGACCCGTGGCTGCCAACTGCGACGTCTGCGGCAAGGGGCCGGGCTTCGGCAACAACATTTCGCACTCGCACCGCCGTACGTCCCGTCGCTGGAATCCCAACATCCAGCGCGTGCGTGCCGTGGTCGGTCGGACGCCGAAGCGGCTCAACGTCTGCACCTCGTGCATCAAGGCCGGCAAGGTCGCGCGCTGACGTTCCCGTCGTAGCGCAGCCTTCCGGTTGCCCAAAAAGCCGGTCCACCTCGGTGGACCGGCTTTTTGCTGTGCACCGGGGTGCGCCGGGGGTGCACCGGGCTACCGCAGCCGCCACCCGTGGTCGACCGGACCGATTCCGGCACCCAGCGGGAAGCCGGCCGCGATCGCCCCCGTGACGTACGCCTTCGCTTCCCGTACCGCCGTGGGTACGTCCCGGCCCAGGGCCAGTGAGCAGGCGATCGCCGAGGCGAGGGTGCAGCCGGTGCCGTGGGTGTGGCGGTTGTCGTGCCTCGGTGCGCGCAGCCAGTGCTCCTCGGTGCCGTCCGTGAGCAGATCGACGGGTTCGCCCGGCAGATGTCCGCCCTTGATGACGACCCAGCGCGGCCCGAATCCGAGCACTCCGATGGCGGCCCGCCGCATTCCGGTCTCGTCCCTGACACTCACGCCGGTGAGCTGCGCCACCTCGTCCAGGTTCGGGGTGGCGACCGTGGCGGCCGGCAGCAGCTTCGTCCGTACGGAATCGAGCGCCTCGGCGGCCAGCAGCGGATCACCGTGCTTGGAGACCCCGACCGGGTCCACGACGACCGGGACGTCGGTGTCCGCGAGGAGTTCGGCCACGGTCTCCACGAGAGCGGCCGACGACAGCATCCCGGTCTTCACCGCCTGCACACCGATGTCGTCCACCACGCTGCGGTACTGGGCGCGCACCGCTTCGACGGGCAACTCCCAGGCGCCCTGCACCCCCAGCGAGTTCTGGGCGGTGACGGCGGTCAGCACGCTCATGCCGTGCACACCGTGCGCCAGCATCGTCTTGAGATCGGCCTGAATGCCCGCACCGCCGCCGGAATCGGATCCGGCGACGGTGAGCACACGGGCGGGTACAGCAGATATGGGCATACGCCGAAATCTACTGGGCGTCCTCGATGTCCCCGAAATGGTCCCAGCCGCCCTTGCTGGTCCAGGGCGCCCCGTCGACCGTGACCTGGGGCAGTGCCGAGGGGTTGAGGACTTCGCCGATCACCTTCCAGCGGGCGGGCAGCTTCACGTCCGGCGGGAAGGTCGCGACGATCGCGTGGTCCTCTCCCCCGGTCAGCACCCACTGCAGCGGGTCCACGCCGACGGCCTGCCCGATGTCGGACATCTGCGAGGGGATGTCGATGAGTCCGGAGTGCAGATCGATCCGGACCTTGCTCGCCTCGGCGATGTGCCCGAGGTCGGCGACGAGTCCGTCGCTCACGTCCGTCATCGCGGTGGCGCCGAGCCCGGCGGCCGCGGGGCCCGCGTGGTACGGCGGTTCGGGGCGGCGATGGGCCTCGACGAAGGCGCGGGGCGAGCGGAAGCCGCGGGAGAGCACGGCGTATCCGGCGGCGGACCAGCCGAGCCAGCCGGTGACGGCGACGACGTCGCCGGGCTGGGCGCCGGAGCGGGTGACCGGTTCGTGGTTGCGCAGATCACCGAGTGCGGTGATCGCGACGGTGATCGTCTCGCCGCGCACCACATCGCCGCCGACCACGGCCGCACCGGCGACCTGGCACTCGTCCCGGATGCCGTCCATCAGCTCGCCGGCCCAGGTGACCGGGAGTTCGGCGGGCACGACCAGGCCGAGCAGCAGCGCGGTGGGCACGGCGCCCATGGCCGCGATGTCGGCGAGGTTCTGGGCGGCGGCCTTGCGGCCGACGTCGTACGCCGTCGACCAGTCGCGGCGGAAGTGCCGTCCCTCCAACAGGATGTCCGTACTGGCCACGACCCTGCGGTCGGGAGCGGACACGACCGCGGCGTCGTCGCCGGGACCGAGCCGTACCGCCGGGGTGGTGGTGAGCCGGGAGGTCAGCTCCCTGATGAGCCCGAACTCCCCCAACTCGCCCACGGTTCCCTTCACCGAGTCTCACCTCTCATCTATCGCGCCGGACGATCGTCCGGGCCGCTTCAGCGGCCGGGGGTCCGGATCGTGGACCGGCCGCCGCCGCAGGGAGCAGTCTGCACCGCTTCTCATCGGCATGTCTGTCCCCCTCCCGCAACGCTCTTGCGCACCGCTGCACATGCGGTCGCGGGCCGTCACTGCTGTCGGTACTGTCAAGAGATACGTCAACTTGTGTCTTGTGCGCGCCACGCTGTGGGCGTCAACCGCCCCGTAGGTCTCCCCGCGGCCCGCGGCAACGCGATACCGTGGCGTCCCTTTCCCCCACATGATCCTCGTGGCCGCCCTGGAGGTTCCGTGGTACAGGCGTACATCCTTATTCAGACAGAGGTGGGCAAGGCGTCGACAGTCGCCGAGACCATCGCGAAAATTCCGGGAGTGATCCAGGCAGAGGACGTCACCGGCCCCTATGACGTGATCGTGCGCGCCCAGGCCGACACGGTCGATGAACTCGGCCGCATGGTGGTCGCCAAGGTCCAGCAAGTGGAAGGCATCACCAGAACCCTGACCTGCCCGGTCGTTCATCTGTAGTCCCCGTCTACGCTGGGCCGGTGACTTCATCCCGCCGCCGGTTCGGCCACCCCGTGTTTCTCGGTCCGTGCGTTGCCGCGCTGCTGCTGGCCGCGACGGGCTGCTCCTCAACGGACGCCGCGGTGTCGATCACGGTTCCCACGCCGTCACCGGAGGCCGCGGTCCACTGCCGTGCACTGCACAAGGAGCTGCCGAAGACCGTTGCCGGGCTCGGCCGCGGTGACACCGGGACGAAGTCCGAACTGACCGCCGAGTGGGGCGACGGTGCGATCGTACTGCGCTGCGGTGTCCCCCGGCCCGCGAAGATGGACGACCCCATGGCGAAGGGCACCGAGGCGGACGGCGTCAACTGGCTGTTGGAGCAGCCGGAGGACGCCGGTCCGCGCTTTACGACGACCTATCGCAAGGCATACGTCGAGGTCAGCCTGTCGACGGCGTACGCGCATGACGCGAGCCCGCTGGCCGCGTTCGGCCCGGCCGTCAGAAAAACGGTTCCCAGCAGCCTGTAGGGCGCGCGCTCCCGGGCGGGAGTGCACGCCCTACGGGGCGGGACTCGTCCCGGCTCGGGCCGGTCGGCTCAGCGCAGGCCCGTCGGCCGGTTCAACGCGGCCTGGATCAGCCGGTCCACCAGCTCCTGGTAGCTCACGCCGCTCTCCTGCCACATCCGCGGGTACATGGAGATCGGGGTGAAGCCGGGCAGGGTGTTGATCTCGTTGATCACGAAGCCGCCGTCCTCGGTGAGGAAGAAGTCGGCGCGCACCAGGCCCTCGCAGGACGCGGCCTCGAAGGCGTCGACCGCGAGCCGCTGGACCTCGGCGGTCTGCTCCTCGGTGAGCGGGGCGGGCACGATCCCGGAGGCCGAGTCGATGTACTTGGCCTCGAAGTCGTAGAAGTCGTGCGAGGTGACCGGCGGGATCTCCGCGGGCACGCTGGCGCGCGGCCCGTCCTCGAACTCCAGCACCCCGCACTCGATCTCGCGGCCGCGCAGCAGCGACTCGACCAGGAACTTGGGGTCGTGGCGGCGGGCCTCCTCGATCGCCTCGTCGAGACCGGCGAGGTCGTCGACCTTGGTGATGCCGATCGACGAGCCGGCCCGGGCCGGCTTGACGAAGAGCGGCCAGCCGTGGTCACCGGCGAAGTCCACGATGCGCTTGCGGGCGGCGGAGGGGTCCGTGTCCCATTCGCGCGGACGCACCACCAGGTACGGGCCGACCGGCAGCCCGAACGAGATGAAGACCCGCTTCATGTACTCCTTGTCCTGGCCGACCGCCGAGGCGAGCACCCCGGCGCCGACGTACGGCACACCGGAGAGTTCGAGGAGTCCCTGGAGGGTGCCGTCCTCGCCGTACGGGCCGTGCAGTACGGGGAAGACGACGTCGACCTCGCCGAGCGCCTTGGGGACCGAGCCGGGCTCGCTGTACACCACTTCGCGGCTGCCGGGGTCGACGGAGAGCACCACGCCGCCCTCGGTGGACTCGGCCAGCTGGGCCACGTCCGGCATCTTCCGGTCCGTGATGGCCATGCGTTCGGGCTCGTCGGCGGTGAGCGCCCAGCGGCCGTCCGTCGTGATGCCGATCGGCAGGACGTCGTACTTGGTCCGGTCGATGGCGTTCAGGACGGCGCCGGCCGTGACGACCGAGATGCCGTGTTCGGAGCTGCGGCCGCCGAACACGACGGCCACGCGCGGCTTGCGGAGCTGCTGCTCCGGGCTCTGGGGGAGGTTCTCGCTGCTCATATCGCGTTGAGCGTACCTGCTGGTACTCCTCGCGTCAGCGTGGCCGGGGCCGCTGGAGCGACGGCCGCGGACCGCACCGGTCCGCCGCTCCCCGGGCGGACCCGTCAGCGGCGCTCGGACTTCGCGCTGCGCGACATCAGCTCGCCCAGAGCGACCATCGGCGGCTTGCCCTCGTGGACGATGCCGACGACCGTCTCGGTGATGGGCATGTCGACGCCGTGCCTGCGCGCCAGATCGAGCACCGATTCACAGGACTTGACGCCCTCGGCGGTCTGCTTGGTGACGGCGATCGTCTCCCGGAGCGTCATTCCGCGGCCGAGGTTGGTGCCGAAGGTGTGGTTGCGCGAGAGCGGCGAGGAGCAGGTCGCCACCAGGTCGCCGAGGCCCGCGAGTCCGGAGAAGGTCAGCGGGTCGGCGCCCATGGCGAGGCCGAGCCGGGTGGTCTCGGCGAGGCCGCGGGTGATGAGCGAGCCCTTGGCGTTGTCGCCGAGGCCCATGCCGTCGGCGATGCCCACGGCGAGACCGATGACGTTCTTGACCGCGCCGCCGAGTTCGCAGCCGACCACGTCGGTGTTGGTGTACGGGCGGAAGTACGAGGTGTGGCAGGCGGTCTGCAGGCGCTGGGCCACTGACTCGTCCCGGCAGGCGACGACGGCCGCGGCGGGGCGGCGCTCGGCGATCTCCTTGGCCAGGTTGGGGCCGGTGACGACGGCGATGCGGTCCGCGGAGACCTTGGTGACGTCCTCGATGACCTCGCTCATCCGCTTCGCGGTGCCGAGTTCGACGCCCTTCATCAGTGAGACGAGGACGGTGTCGGAACCGAGGTGCGGGGCCCAGTCGGCGAGATTGGCGCGCAGTGTCTGCGAGGGCACCACGAGCACCGCGAAGTCGGCGCCGTGCAGCGCCTCGGCGGCGTCGGTAGTGGCCCGGATCGAGGCGGGGAGTTCAATTCCCGGCAGGTAGTCCGGGTTGGTACGGGTCGTGTTGACGGCCTCGGCGACCTCGGCGCGACGGCCCCAGAGCGTGACCTCGCAGCCCGCGTCGGCGAGCACCATGCCGAAGGCCGTACCCCATGAGCCGGTTCCGAAGACGGCCGCCTTTGCGGGGTGCGTCACTTGGGTCCCTTTCCTTCGGCCTTGCGCCGCTGCTCTGCACGGGCCCTGCGGTGGTCGAACGGCTCGGCGGGGGCCTTCTCGCCCCGCACGATCTCCAGCTGCGCTGTCACCGCGGCCATGATGACCTCGGTCGCCTCGCGCAGGACGTCGGGCGTCGGCTCCATGTCGTAGAAACGGGAGAGGTCGACGGGCGGTCCGGCCTGCACCTGGAGGGTCTTGCGGGGGAACAGCCGGAACTTGTTCTCCTTGGCGTACGGCGGCATCGCCAGGTTGGCGCCCCACTGTGCGATGGGGATGACCGGGGCCTTAGTCATCAACGCGACGCGGGCCGCGCCGGTCTTGCCCGCCATCGGCCACATGTCGGGGTCGCGGGTGAGAGTGCCCTCCGGGTAGAAGGCGACGCATTCCCCGCGCTCGATGGCATCGACGGCGGCCCTGAAGGCATCCAGGGCATTGGTCGTCTCGCGGTAGACGGGGATCTGTCCGGTGCCGCGCAGCATCATTCCGACAAAGGGGGTCTTGAAGAGGCCGGCCTTCGCGAGGAGCCGCGGCACCCGTCCGGTGTTGTACTGGAAGTGACCGTACGAAAGCGGGTCCAGATACGAGTTGTGGTTGACCGCAGTGATGAATCCGCCGTCGGCCGGAATGTGTTCCATCCCCCGCCAGTCACGCTTGAACAGGACCACCAGCGGCGGTTTTGCGATCACCGCCGCCAGGCGGTACCAGAAGCCGATTCTGCGGCGGGACACTCGGACACCTTCCTCTAAGGACTTGAACTCTGCCTGGCTACCGACGGTCAAGTCTCGCCCCAGGCCCCTGCTCTGTCGAGAACACCGTACGCCCCGCTTTCCGGACCGACCCTCCGGGTTCTGGCACCGGCAGGCGAGAATAAGCGGCGATGCGCATCGAGAAGAAGATCACCACGAACACCGACCCGGCCGGTCCCTGGTCCCTGGTCGTCCCGTTGAAGCCCTTGGCGCGGGCCAAGAGCAGGCTCGCGCCCGCGACGGGTGCCGAGCTGCGTGCCCGGCTGGCCCTCGCCTTCGCCCGGGACACCGTGGCCGCCGCCCTGTCCTGCCGGGCGGTACGGGATGTGGTGGTCGTCACCAACGACACGGAGGCCGGGGCGGCTCTCGCGGCCCTCGGGGCGCACATCGTGCCCGACGAACCGGACCGCGGACTCAACGCCGCCCTCGCACACGGTGAGCGGGCCGTGCGCAAGGCGCGGCCCGGGGCGGCCCTCGCCGCTCTCAACGCGGATCTGCCGGCACTGCGCCCCGAGGAATTGGCCCGGGTATTCGATTTCTCCGCCGCATTTCCCCGGGCATTTGTCACCGACGCGGCAGGAATCGGCACGACATTTCTGTCGGCCGCACCGGGAACGGAATTGCGCCCGGCTTTCGGTGGTTCTTCCCGGGCCCGGCATCTGGACTCCGGGGCGGTGGAAATCGGCCTGACCGGCATCGATTCGGTCCGCCAGGACGTGGACACCGGCGACGATCTGCGGGCTGCACTGGCCCTGGGCGTCGGCCCGCACACGGCGGTGCGCTGGGCCGCGGGCACCCGCCCGGCGGACCGATAGGCTGCCGTTCATGCAGGCGACCTCGTACACGTACGACCCCGAGACCCGCACCGGCAGCGTGCTGCTCGACGACGGCACCCCGGTGGAATTCGACGCCCGGGCCTTCGACGCCGGCGGTCTGCGGCTGCTGCGGCCGGGGCAGCGGGTGCGGATCGAGGGCACCGGCGAGGGTGCGGACCTGCGGATCACGCTGGTGACGCTGCAGACGTTCTGAAGGGCCGGGGCCTGCATGGGGCCCCATGACAGCCCGCGGGCCGGGCTCCCCAGGGGGAGCCCGGCCCGGCGCGTGTGAATGGCCCTGCGCTGCTCGGCCTCACTACTTCCGTGCGGTGGCCTTCTTGGCCGTGGTCTTGCGCGCCGTGGTCTTCTTCGCGGGCGCCTTCTTCGCCGTGGTCTTCTTGGCGGGCGCGGTCTTGCTGGCGACGGCCTTCTTGGTGGCCGTCGTCTTCTTCGCCGCCGCCGCGGTGGTGGTCTTCTTCGCGGCTGCCGTGGTCTTCTTGGCCGCCGCGGTGGTCTTCTTCGCGGTGGTCTTCTTGGCGGCGGTGGTCTTCGCGGCGGTCACGGCCTTCTTGGCGGTGGCCTTCTTCGCCACGGCCTTCTTCGCGGTGGCCTTCTTGGCGGCCGCCTTGGTCGTCGTACGGGTGGAAGCACCGCCCGAGAGGCTGCCCTTGGGCGCCTTCTTCACGGCCACCTCACCCTTGGGGAGCTTCTTCGAGCCGCTCACCAGGTCCTTGAAGCCCTGTCCCGCGCGGAAACGGGGCACCGAGGTCTTCTTGACCCGCACCCGCTCACCCGTCTGCGGGTTGCGGGCGTAGCGGGCGGGGCGGTCGACCTTCTCGAACGAGCCGAAGCCGGTGACCGATACACGGTCTCCCGCGACAACCGCACGGACGATCGCGTCGAGTACCACGTCGACGGCGTCTGCGGCCTGCTGACGGCCGCCGACCTTGTCGGCAATCGCTTCTACGAGCTGCGCCTTGTTCACGTCTTCCCCTTCGGAGACATTGCCAGAACGAAAGTGTTCAAGCGTTTTCGCACGTTAGGCAGATATATACCGCAAATCAAACACGAAACGGGCTAATCACCCTAGTGCCGCAACGAAGTCGACCGCTGCGCACTTCCGCAGAGTCAGTCACCTTCGGGGAATCGGCCCTCATCGAGGTCCTTCATCAACCGGTCCAGACGCCTTGCCGCATCCGGGAGATCGTGCTTAGCCGCGGCCGTGATGACCAACAGCTTCCGGGACAGCGCCATCCTTACGCCCTCCGGGACTTGCAGTGCGCGCACTCTTGTGTGCGCTTCCTTCAATCGGTCGGCGACTTGGCCGTAAAGCTTGAGTTGGCTGTCGCGTTCCATGCACCGATTGTGCCATCTGGGGCGAGTTGTCGCCCGACGGGGTCTCAACAAGCGACTGCGCCCCCTACCAGATGGCAGGGGGCGCAGTCCTGGAAACGCGCTGCTCAGGCGTTAATTGTACGCGGCTTGTAGGTCGGCCTCGCCGCCTCATAAGTCGCGATGTCCGCTTCGTTCTGAAGGGTGAGGCTGATGTCGTCCAACCCGTTCAGCAGTCGCCAGCGGGCGTTCTCGTCGAGCTCGAAGTCGGCCGTGATGCCCTCGGCGCGGACCTGGCGCGCCTCCAGGTCGACGGTGATCTCGGCCGTCGGATCGGCCTCGGTCAGCTCCCAGAGCGCGTCGACGACCTTCTGGTCCAGGACCACGGTCAACAGCCCGTTCTTCAGCGAGTTGCCGCGGAAGATGTCGGCGAACCGGGAGGAGATGACGGCCTTGAAACCGTAGTTCTGCAGCGCCCACACGGCGTGCTCGCGGGACGATCCGGTGCCGAAGTCGGGACCGGCCACCAGCACCGTGGCGCCGCTGCGCTCGGGGCGGTTGAGGACGAAGTTGCCGTCCTTGCGCCAGGCCTCGAAGAGTCCGTCCTCGAAGCCGTCGCGGGTGACCTTCTTCAGCCAGTGGGCGGGGATGATCTGGTCGGTGTCGACGTTGCTGCGGCGCAGCGGGACGGCCCGGCCGGTGTGTGTGGTGAAGGCTTCCATGATTCTCAGACTCCGGCGGGCGTGAGGGCGTCGGACAGGTCGGCCGGCGAGGCCAGGTGGCCCAGCACGGCGGTGGCGGCGGCGACCTGCGGGGAGACCAGGTGGGTGCGGCCGCCCTTGCCCTGCCGGCCCTCGAAGTTACGGTTCGAGGTGGAGGCGGAGCGCTCGCCGGGGGCCAGCTGGTCGGGGTTCATGCCGAGGCACATCGAGCAGCCCGCGTGCCGCCATTCGGCGCCGGCGGTGGTGAAGACCTTGTCCAGGCCCTCCTCCACGGCCTGCAGGGCGACCCGGACCGAGCCGGGGACGACCAGCATCCGTACGCCGTCCGCGACTTTGCGGCCGTCCAGGATCGCGGCCGCGTTACGCAGGTCCTCGATCCGGCCGTTGGTGCAGGAGCCTACGAAGACGGTGTCCACGTTGATCTCGCGCAGCGGCTGTCCGGCGGTCAACCCCATGTATTCCAGGGCCTTTTCGGCGGCGTTGCGCTCCGAGGCGTCCTCGTACGAAGCCGGGTCGGGGACGCTGGCCGACAGGGGCGCGCCCTGGCCGGGGTTGGTGCCCCAGGTGACGAACGGGGCCAGCCCGTCGGCGTCGATGACGACCTCGGCGTCGAAGACCGCGTCGTCGTCGGTGCGCAGCGTCTTCCAGTACGCGACGGCGGCGTCCCAGTCCTCGCCCTGCGGGGCGTGGTCGCGGCCCTTCAGGTAGTCGAAGGTGGTCTCGTCCGGGGCGATCATGCCCGCCCGGGCGCCGGCCTCGATCGACATGTTGCAGATGGTCATCCGGGCCTCCATCGAGAGCTTCTCGATGGCCGAGCCGCGGTATTCGAGGATGTAGCCCTGGCCGCCGCCGGTGCCGATGCGGGCGATGATCGCGAGGATCAGGTCCTTGGCCGTGACGCCGTCGGGCAGTTCGCCGTCGATGGTGATCGCCATCGTCTTCGGGCGTGCCAGCGGCAGTGTCTGGGTGGCCAGCACATGCTCGACCTGGCTGGTGCCGATGCCGAACGCCAGCGCGCCGAAGGCGCCGTGCGTGGAGGTGTGGGAGTCGCCGCAGACGACCGTGGTGCCGGGCTGGGTCAGACCCAGCTGCGGGCCGACCACGTGCACGACGCCCTGCTCGACATCGCCCAGCGGGTGCAGCCGCACGCCGAACTCCGCGCAGTTCTTGCGCAGGGTCTCCAACTGAGCGCGGGAGACCGGGTCGGCGATCGGCTTGTCGATGTCGAGGGTCGGGGTGTTGTGATCCTCGGTGGCGATGGTGAGGTCGAGGCGCCGCACCCGGCGTCCGGCCTGGCGGAGACCGTCGAAGGCCTGCGGGCTGGTCACCTCGTGCAGCAGGTGCAGATCGATGAAGAGAAGGTCGGGCTCACCATCGGCGCGCCGGACGACATGGTCGTCCCAGACCTTCTCCGCGAGTGTCCTACCCATCGCTTTCCCTCCGGCCGGCGTCTTCGCCGGCCCAACTAGAGATTCGGTGCGCCGCCGTCCGGACCCCCGTGCGGGGCGGTGGCTACGGGCCGTTGTGTGGCCGCCCCTACAGGTTCGCAACTTCTGCCGGAAATTGAACTTGCGTTTCACAGAGTGAGACGGGAGTATCGTCGTATGGACAACTCTAGCGGCGTCGGCGTTCTCGACAAGGCAGCTCTGGTATTGAGCGCCCTGGAGTCCGGTCCGGCCACCCTCGCCGGGCTGGTCGCGGCGACCGGGCTCGCACGACCCACGGCTCACCGACTGGCCGTGGCACTGGAACACCACCGCATAGTGGCGAGGGACATGCAGGGCCGCTTCATTCTCGGCCCCCGGCTCGCGGAGCTCGCCGCGGCGGCGGGCGAGGACCGGCTGCTGGCCACGGCGGGACCGGTGCTCACCCACCTCCGTGACATCACGGGCGAGAGCGCACAGCTCTACCGGCGACAGGGCGACATGCGGATCTGCGTGGCGGCCGCGGAACGGCTGTCCGGACTGCGGGACACCGTGCCGGTCGGCTCCACGCTCACCATGAAGGCCGGCTCCTCGGCCCAGATCCTGATGGCCTGGGAGGAGCCGGAGCGCCTGCACCGCGGACTCCAGGGCGCCCGCTTCACGGCGACGGCGCTCTCGGGCGTACGGCGCAGGGGCTGGGCCCAGTCGATCGGCGAGCGCGAGCCGGGCGTGGCCTCGGTCTCGGCGCCGGTGCGTGGGCCGTCGAACCGGGTGGTGGCCGCCGTCTCGGTCTCCGGACCGATCGAGCGGCTGACCCGGCACCCGGGCCGGATGCACGCCCAGGCGGTCATCGACTCGGCGGCCCGGCTCAGCGAGGCCCTGCGCCGCAACGGCTGACATAAGCAGCACCATTCCGGCCGCCCCAGCGTCGTGGCGGCCTCCACCAAGCACCCGGCGTCACGCCTCCCGCTCCAAATCCCTGTACGGGCACCGGACATGACGAGGCAGGACGCTCACCACCAGGACGCACCGCGCGGCGCGTGAGCACGGGTCAAGTCCCCCTGTACCAAGCAAGAAAGGTCCCTCACCGAAGTGAAGGACCCTTGTCTGTCGCTCTGTTGTACCCCCGACCGGATTCGAACCGGCGCTACTGCCGTGAGAGGGCAGCGTGCTAGGCCGCTACACAACGGGGGCTTGTTACTACTCGTGCATTTCTGCGCTGGGCTACCAGGACTCGAACCTAGAATGACGGTACCAGAAACCGTAGTGTTGCCAATTACACCATAGCCCATGGTGTTGCAAGTACCCCCGACCGGATTCGAACCGGCGCTACTGCCGTGAGAGGGCAGCGTGCTAGGCCGCTACACAACGGGGGCCCTAGCGATCCTGCATCGAGAGCGCGGGTGCGACCCAGATGATCTCGCGGGAAGGATCTGTACCCCCGACCGGATTCGAACCGGCGCTACTGCCGTGAGAGGGCAGCGTGCTAGGCCGCTACACAACGGGGGCTTGTTACTACTCGTGCATTTCTGCGCTGGGCTACCAGGACTCGAACCTAGAATGACGGTACCAGAAACCGTAGTGTTGCCAATTACACCATAGCCCACCAAAACTCAACCCCCTGAGGGGGTTTTGTTTGGTTTGCGCTTCCCGTTCGGATCTTTCGTCCCGCTCGGGCGGCGCAGGAAGAACATTACCCGAAGGTGTCCGGCGCTCCAAAACGGGTATTGCCCGCGAGCAGGCCGGGCAGCTGACCGAGCCCGCTGATCCGGACGAGCTCGGGCCTCCCGCCGCGGCCGCCCCGGTCCAGCCAGATCCCCATCAGCCCCGCGGCGACCGCGCCGCCCGCGTCGATGTCCGGCTCGTCCCCCACGTACGCGACCTCCCGCGGCTCCAGCGCCAGAGCTTCGCAGGCGGCGTGGAAGGCACCGGCCTCGGGCTTGGAGACGCCCAGCTCCACCGCGCACACCACGGCCTCGAACCGGTCCCGCACACCGAGCCTGCGCAGCTTGCGCTCCTGGTTGTGGATGCTGGAGTTCGACAGCACCCCGTGCCGGAACCCGTCCGCGAGCAGATCCAGCACGGGCAGCACATCGGGAAAGAGCGACCAGGCGGCCTCGTAGTGGGCCGCGTGCCGGCCGAACCAGTCGTCGGCCTCGTCGTCCTCCAGTGCCCGCGAGAGGAACTCCCGGACCCGGTCCCTGCGCTGCCCCGTGAAGTCCGTCTCCCCGGCGGCGAACCGCGCCCAGTGCGCATCGGTGATCGTGCGCCATGCGAGAAGGGCCCGCTCGACGGAGTCGTATCCGTCGGGCAGGCCCTCCCGTTCGAGATGCTTGCTCATGCCTGCGCGGTCGGCGCCCGTGTAGTCGAAGATCGTGTCGTCGATGTCCCAGAGGACCGCGCGGATCGTCATACGGCCCAGCGTAGGCGGCCGTGCGCCCGGAATGACGCGTTCGGGGGCGGCCTCCGGAATGAACCCGGCGGCCGCCCCCGATGGCGTGACCTGGATGGTTACGCGGCGGCCAGCCTGGCCAGTGCCGCGTCGATGCGGGCGATCGTCTTCTCGCGGCCCAGGATCTCCAGGGACTCGAAGAGCGGCAGACCGATCGTGCGGCCGGTGACCGCGACGCGGACCGGGGCCTGGGCCTTGCCGAGCTTCAGGCCGTGCTCCTCGCCCGCGGTGAGGATGGCGTTCTTCAGGGCGTCCGCGTTCCACTCGGCAGCGGCCAGCTTGGCGCGGGCCGTGACCAGCAGGGCGTCGGAGCCCTCCTTCATCGCCTTGGCCCAGGACGCCTCGTCCGTCGCCGGCTCGTCGAGGAAGAGGAAGTCGACGTTGGCCGTGATGTCCGAGAGCACCGTGACACGGGTCTGGGCGTGCGGGGCGATCGCCGCGAAGGCCTCGGCGTCGAAGGCCACCGGGGCCCACGTGGCGAACGGCGCCTTCAGCCAGGGGCCGCACGCCTCGGTGAACGTCTTCACGTCGAGCATGCGCAGGTGCTCGGCGTTGATGTGCTCGCACTTCTTCAGGTCGAAGCGCGCCGGGTTGGCGTTGACGTCCTTGATGTCGAACGCGGCCACCATCTCCTCGGTGGAGAAGATGTCGCGGTCCTCGGCGATGGACCAGCCCAGCAGGGAGAGGTAGTTGAGCAGCCCCTCGGGCAGGAAGCCGCGCTCTCGGTAGAGATTGAGCGAGGCCTGCGGGTCGCGCTTGGAGAGCTTCTTGTTGCCCTCGCCCATGACGTACGGGAGGTGGCCGAAGGCGGGGGTCCCCTTGGCGATGCCCAGCTCGATGAGCGCCTTGTAGAGGGCGATCTGACGCGGGGTGGAGGAGAGCAGGTCCTCGCCGCGCAGGACGTGGGTGATCTCCATCAGCGCGTCGTCGACCGGGTTGACCAGCGTGTAGAGCGGGGCTCCGTTGGCGCGGACGATGCCGTAGTCCGGCACGTTCTCCGGCTGGAAGGTCAGCTCGCCGCGGACCAGGTCGGTGAAGGTGATCGCCTCGTCGGGCATCCGGAAGCGGACGATGGAGGTGCGGCCCTCGGCCTCGTACGCGGCGATCTGCTCGGCGGTGAGGTCGCGGCAGTGGCCGTCGTAGCCGGACGGCTTGCCGGCGGCGCGGGCGGCGTCGCGGCGGGTGTCGAGCTCCTCGGTGGTGCAGTAGCAGTGGTACGCGTACCCGCCGGAGAGGAGCCTGTCGGCGACATCCTTGTAGATGTCCATGCGCTGCGACTGCCGGTACGGGGCGTGCGGGCCGCCGACCTCGGGGCCCTCGTCCCAGTCGAAGCCGAGCCAGCGCATCGACTCCAGGAGCTGGTTGTAGGACTCCTCGGAGTCGCGGGCGGCGTCGGTGTCCTCGATGCGGAAGACCAGGGTGCCGCCGTGGTGCCGGGCGAAGGCCCAGTTGAAGAGGGCGGTGCGGACCAGGCCCACGTGGGGGTTGCCGGTCGGGGAGGGACAGAAACGTACGCGGACAGATGCGTTAACCACGCTTGATCACCTTGTTGGTGAGAGTGCCGATGCCTTCGATGGTGACGGCGACCTCGTCGCCGACATGGAGGGGTCCGACCCCTGCGGGGGTGCCGGTGAGGATCACATCGCCCGGGAGCAGCGTCATGGCTTCCGTGATGTGGACGACCAGATCCTCGATCGAGCGGACCATGTCGCTCGTACGGCCCAGCTGGCGTTGCTCGCCGTTGACCGTTGCCTGAATGGTCAGATCGCTGGGGTCGAGGTCGGTCTCCACCCAGGGGCCGAGCGGGCAGGACGTGTCGAAGCCCTTCGCCCGGGCCCACTGCTTCTCGCGCTTCTGGGCATCGCGGGCGGTGACGTCATTGGCGCAGGTGTAGCCGAAGATGACGTCCTTCACACGCTCACGCGGCACTTCGCGGCACATGCGGCCGATGACCACGGCCAGTTCGGCCTCGTGGTGCAGCTCATTGGAGAAGGAGGGGTACTCGATGGCGTCGCCGGAGCCGATCACCGAGGTGGTGGGCTTGAAGAAGGCGACGGGGACGTCCGGCACCTCGTTGCCGAGTTCCGCGGCGTGCTCCGCGTAGTTGCGGCCGATGGCCACGACCTTGTTCGGGAGCACGGGCGGCAGGAGGCGGACCTTGCTCAGCGGGACCTTGGTGCCGGAGAGCTCGAACTCGGCGTACGGAATGCCCTTGATGATGTCGAGGACGAGACCGTCGGGCCCCTCGCCCTCTACGGCGCCGAAGGCGACATTGCCGTCGATGGAGAACCTGGCGATGCGCACGGGATGCTGTCGCCCCTCACTTGCTGGCTGGCTGAAGACTGACGCCCCAGGCTAACGCGGGTGAGGGGGGACACCTGCGTATTACTCGGCTGCGGCTGTAGCCGTTGCCGGGGCCTCCATGAGGATGGTGCGGCGGGGGTTGGCCGTCTGGGTGGGCAGGTCGACGGCGTGCTCCGGCTGCTGCGGCGTCTGCAGTTCGTCGGCGTCCCTGAGGTGCGCCAGCGTGGTGCGCCGGGGGTTGGCAATGTTGCGGAACATCATCGTCGTCTTCATCTGCCGTTGAGACCCTGTCGGTACGGGCGCCACCCGAAGGGGCGCCGGTTGTCGGATTTGCCATCCCTGTAAAGCGCCAGGCTAAACATCCAATTCCCGCCGGAAGCCCGGATGAGACGGCGATCATCGTGTGAGTTTGCTCACGACCGCATCAACAATTACCCCATTCCGGGCGGTCGGTCACTTCGATGGAAACGGACATTGCGTCACTGAATCAGCCATTCCGCTCCCGATCATGTCGACTGGGACACCCTTCACCCTCCATCGATTCACCCACAATGGTCCACTTTGCCCGCGAACACGCTACACAGCTTGTTACCCATTCATCACACCGCGTCACCCAGGTCACAGCCCGGTACGAGGCCCTTGTTGGAGATCCGGCACTGTGCTGGAATTCCACGCACCGCCGCGGGCTTTGAGGCCGGCGCGCAGGGGCGCAAGGGAGCGCCGAGTGGCGGCGGGAAGGGGAAGTACGCCGGTCACTCACGACCACCAGGGGGCGGACACCACGCCCCACGACGCCGACACCGTCCCACCCGCGTTCGCGCGGAGGACGCCTGGTCCAGAGGTTGCGACGCTAGTGCAGGGACGTTTCAAGAGGGATGGCAGCGCTCCGGCGGAACAGGAGCCGCGCGGCGGGACCGACCGCGGTTCCTCGCCCCAGCACGCCCAGAACCCCGGACCGGCCGCGGCCGGCGACAACAGTGACCGTGAGCGCCGCCCCGGCGCCCCGGCGAGCGGCGGTACCGATCCGGTCTCGTCGCTCAAGCCCAGGGGCCCCGTCAGCACGGGCTCACGAGTAGCTCTTCGCAACTGGCGCATCAGTACGCGCCTGGTCTCCCTGCTCGCCCTTCCGGTGGTCGCCGCGACCACGCTGGGCGGTCTGCGGATCAACGACTCCATGAACGACATCCAGCAGCTGGATCACATGCAGCTGCTGACCAAGATGACCAAGCAGGCGACCACGCTCGCCCAGGCGCTCCAGGAGGAGCGCGACCGCTCGGCCGGTCCGCTGTCCAACGGCGTGAAGGCCGACGACTTCAAGGTCACCGAGCCCCGCAAGAAGACCGACCGGGCGAAGACGGCCTTCTTCGACGCGACGGAAGCGATCGGCGACCCGTCGGGCGACGAGGCCCTCGAAGGCATCTATTCGAGCGTCCAGCAGATCGCCAGCCAGCTGACCTCGATCCGTGACATCCGCAAGACGGCCTACGCCGAGGGCAGCCCGAGTCTCCAGACCGTCGACCAGTACAGCCAGCTGATCACCTCGCTGCTGAGCCTCTCGCAGGACATGGCGCAGGCGACCAGCAACTCGGAGATGATCAAGCGGACCCGGGCGCTGGCGGCCTTCTCCTCCGCCAAGGAGTACGCCTCGGTCCAGCGGGCGATCATCGCCGCGGCGCTGCCCGGCGGCAATGACAAGCAGCCGCACCTCGACCAGAACGACCAGCAGTTCGGCCGCGCCGCGCTGCACAAGGAAGACTCCGCGCTCCGCTCCTTCAAGGCGGTCTACTCGGCGACCGGCAACAACGCCGAAGAGCTGATCGCCACGCTGCAGGACGGCAACCCGGAGATCAAGGCCTCCGTGACCTACGCCAAGAAGGTGCTGGACAGCCCCTCGGGCATGGTCGGCACGCCGCGGCGTTCCTACCTGGACTGGTACGACCAGAGCTCCACCAAGATCCAGGCGATGAAGACCATCGAGGAGACCCTCCTCAGCGACATGGAGGGCAAGGCCCGCGAGCTGCGCGACGAGTCGAAGCGCGAAGCGATCATCAGCGGTGCGCTCATCCTGCTGGTGCTCGGTGTCTCGCTGGTCGGCGCCTTCGTCGTCGCCCGGTCGATGATCCGATCGCTGCGACGGCTGCAGGACACGGCTACGCGCGTCGCCCAGGACCGGCTGCCCGAGCTCGTCAAGCAGCTGTCCGAGGCCGACCCGCAGGACGTCGACACCTCGGTCGAGTCGGTCGGTGTCCACTCCCGGGACGAGATCGGCAAGGTGGCCGCGGCCTTCGACGACGTGCACCGCGAGGCCGTCCGTCTCGCCGCCGAGCAGGCCCTTCTCCGGGGCAACGTCAACGCGATGTTCACCAACCTCTCGCGCCGCAGCCAGGGCCTCATCCAGCGTCAGCTCTCGCTCATCTCCGAACTGGAGTCGCGCGAGGCCGACCCGGACCAGCTCTCCTCGCTCTTCAAGCTCGACCACCTCGCGACCCGTATGCGCCGTAACGGCGAAAACCTCCTCGTCCTCGCGGGCGAGGAGCCGGGCCGCCGGTGGACCCGCCCCGTCCCGCTGGTCGACGTGCTCCGTGCCGCCGCCTCCGAGGTGGAGCAGTACGAGCGCATCGAACTGGCCGCGGTGCCCGCCACCGAGGTCGCGGGACGCGTCGTCAACGACCTCGTGCACCTGCTCGCCGAGCTGCTGGAGAACGCGACATCGTTCTCCTCGCCGCAGACGAAGGTCCGGGTCACCGGTCACGCGCTGCCCGACGGGCGGGTGCTGGTCGAGATCCACGACACCGGTATCGGCCTCTCCCCCGAGGACCTCGCGGCGATCAACGAGCGGCTCGCCTCGCCGCCCACCGTGGACGTCTCGGTCTCCCGCCGCATGGGTCTGTTCGTGGTCGGCCGGCTGTCCCTGCGTCACGGCATCCGGATCCAGCTGCGGCCCTCCGACTCCGGTGGTACGACCGCCCTGGTCATGCTGCCCGTCGATGTCGCGCACGGCGGCAAGCAGCCGCCCGCCAAGCAGGCACCGGGCGCGGGCAACGGCTCCCGTCCCGGCGTCGGTGCGCCGTCGGCCCCGGGCGGCCGGCTCGCCGCGGGTCCGGGCGCGGCGCGCGGTCAGGTCGGTGCGGGCTCCGCGCCGCGTGCCGCACTGCCCTCGCGTGACGGCGGCCCCCGCCAGCCGCAGAACCAGCAGGGCCAGCCCGGGCAGGGCCAGCCGGGCCGGCAGAACACCGGTTTCCAGCCCTCCGGTCCGCAGGACGCCTCGCGCCAGGAGCCGCAGCGACAGGGCGGCGGCCTCGCCGGTGCCTTCGGCAACGGCGCCCGGCTCGGTGCCCGCGGCCAGGGCGACGGAACGGGCCGTACGGACACGGGCCAGCCCGACGTCTTCGGCCAGAACCGCCAGGACCAGCAGCGCCAGGACCCGAACCAGCAGGACTGGAACAACCAGCAGGACTGGAACAACCAGCAGGACTGGAACAACCAGCAGGACTGGAACAGCCAGCAGGACTGGAACGACCAGCAGAACCGGCCGAACGGCCAGGCCCCGTGGCAGTCGCAGCAGACTCCGCAGGCCCAGCAGAACCCGGCAGGCCAGGGCGGCTTCCAGCAGTCCGGCGGCCCGGGTCAGCCCGGTCGCCAGCTGCCCCCGGTGGGCGGTCCGCGTGCCGAGCTGCCCGGTGGCAACCCGCAGCGTCCGCAGAACACCAGCTGGGGCACCGAGGAGCCGCCCGCGCCGCGGCGTACTCCGCTGGACACCCCGCGCGGTCACGAGGAGCCCGAGTCCACCGGCCAGTTCCAGCGGCCGATGGGCGCGCGGCCTCCCATGGACGACCGGCAGGGCCCCGGCTCCACCGCCGAGTTCGCCCGCCCGGACTTCTCGGCACCGGCCCCGCAGTACCGGTCCCCGCAGGTTCCGTCCGCGCAGGACCCGGCGAGCACCGCGCAGTTCGCCCGCCCCGACTTCGGCCAGCAGCAGCCCGCCCGGGCGCAGGACCAGGGTCTGCCGGCACCGCGTCAGCACGGCTGGGACAACGGGGACTTCGGTGCCCCGCGCCCGCCCGCCGCGCCCGGCGGTGACGCGCAGTACCGTCCGGTCCTGCCGCCGCAGCCGCAGCCCGGGACCCTGCCTCCGGCAGGCCCCGGGGACGGCCGTACGCCGCTGTACGACACCCTGGAGACGAACTGGTTCCACGGCCCGCAGCAGAGCGGCCAGCAGCCGCCCGCCGAGCCGCAGGCACCGGCCTTCGCCCCGCAGTCCGCCCAGGAGCGTCCCGCTCCCCCCGCGCCGCGCCGCGACGCGGGCGACATGGGCGGCGCCACAAGCTCCTGGCGCCCGTCGCCGAACGACGAACTCGTACGGCAGGCGGAGCGGGCGAAGAAGCCCGCGGCAGGCGGAGTCACCGTCTCCGGACTGCCTCGCCGGGTACCTCGCGCCAACCTGGTGCCAGGCACCGCCCAGCAGCAGAACAACCAGTCCGGTCCTCAGGTGTCGCGTGCGCCCGATGATGTGCGCGGGCGGTTGACCAATCTCCGCCGGGGCATCCAGCAGGGACGGCAGGCCAACAACGGCCAGTCGACCGGCAGTTTTCCCCTCGGCCCCACTCACCAGCAGGAGCGTTAGTTGAGCCCGATGAGTCAGGCCGCGCAGAATCTGAACTGGTTGATCACCAACTTCGTGGACAACACCCCCGGGGTGTCGCACACGGTGGTGGTCTCCGCCGACGGACTCCTGCTGGCCATGTCCGAAGGTTTCCCGCGCGATCGCGCGGACCAGCTGGCGGCCGTCGCCTCCGGTCTGACCTCGCTGACCGCGGGTGCCTCGCGGATCTTCGAGGGCGGCGCCGTCAGTCAGACCGTGGTGGAGATGGAACGCGGGTTCCTCTTCCTGATGTCCATCTCGGACGGCTCCTCGCTGGCCGTCCTCGCCCACCCGGACGCCGACATCGGTCTGGTCGGGTACGAGATGGCCCTCCTGGTCGACCGGGCGGGCACGGTCCTCACCCCGGACCTCCGCGCCGAGCTCCAGGGCAGCCTCCTCCACTAGGCGGCCGTGGACCGATGACAGATTCGTTTGCCCCAGGTAACGCCCTCATCCCTCGCCCGTCCGGCCGCTCACAGCCCCCCACCGGCCCCTTCAGACGGCAAGCCGACCCCCTGCTGTCACGCCCGGAGGATTCATGACCCCGCCACCCGCCTCACCCGATCCGTACGGCGCACTGCACCATGCGTCGTACGACGGTGAAGGCGACCAGCCGCTGGTCCGTCCCTATGCCATGACCGGCGGCCGGACCCGGCCGCGCTACCAGCTCGCGATCGAGGCGCTGGTCTCCACCACCGCCGACCCCGCACATCTGGGAACGCTGCTCCCGGAGCACCAGCGGATCTGCCACCTCTGCCGTGAGGTCAAGTCGGTGGCCGAGGTCTCGGCGCTGCTGTCCATGCCGCTCGGTGTGGCCCGGATTCTCGTCGCGGACCTGGCGGAAGCCGGCATGGTGGCCATCCACCAGCCGGGCAATGGAGAGGCCGGCGGCGCGCCGGATGTGACGCTGCTCGAAAGGGTGCTCAGTGGACTTCGCAAGCTCTAGTGGCGGTGCGGCCCGGGCCACCACCTCGGCGAAGATCGTGGTGGCAGGGGGCTTCGGCGTGGGTAAGACCACGTTCGTCGGTGCCGTTTCGGAGATCAACCCGTTGCGTACGGAAGCCGTGATGACGTCCGCGTCCGCAGGCATCGACGACTTGACACACACCGGTGGCAAGACGACGACCACCGTCGCAATGGACTTCGGCCGTATCACCCTGGACCAGGACCTGATCCTGTACCTCTTCGGTACGCCCGGACAGGACCGCTTCTGGTTCATGTGGGACGACCTCGTCCGCGGCGCCATCGGCGCCGTCGTCCTCGTCGACACCCGCCGCCTCGCCGACTGCTTCCCCGCAGTCGACTACTTCGAGAACAGCGGACTCCCCTTCGTCATCGCCCTCAACGGCTTCGACGGACACCAGCCCTACACCCCCGACGAGGTCCGCGAAGCGCTCCAGATCGGGCCGGACACCCCCATCATCACGACGGACGCGCGACACCGTGCGGATGCGAAGAGCGGCCTCATCACGCTGGTGGAGCATGCGCTGATGGCGCGGCTGAAGTAGACGCAAGTCTGTATTGATATAAGACCGACCGGCAAATGGATCACTTGAGGCGCCGGGTGGTGGGGCGGTCGTCCCAGCGGTAGCGGTTGGTCGCGCGACGGATGAGCATGCGGAGTGTGACGAAGGCAGCGGCGAGGTACAGGTAGAAGTCCACAGCCGCGCCGTCTTTCTCGGTGCAGCGCCGCAGCTTTCCGTAGCCGTTCATCCACGAGTGGGTACGCTCTACCACCCACCGCTTGCCGGCCTGGATCGGCGCGGGCACGCCCTTGCGGGCGATCTCGCCGGTGAAGCCGAATTCCTCCAGCAACTGCCGGGTCCTGCTGCTGTCGTAGCCGCGGTCGAGGTTGATGTTCACCTCCTCAGGCAGAGCTCCGACCTGGTCTTTCGTAGCCTGGAGGGTAGGGCCGAGCAGCGGCGAGTCATGCCGGTTGGCACCAGCGGAGACGATCCCCAGGGGCACTCCGGCCGCGTCGGAGGACACCGACCGTTTCAGGCCCTGCTTGCCTCTGTCGACCGGCGAGCGCCCGGCCCTTTCTCCGCCCGAGGGTGCCTTGGTGATGCAGCCGTCGACCGAGATTTCGGCCAGCCCGAGCCCGATCACACGGTCATACGCCTCCAAGGCCAGGGCATGGACCTGCTCCGATATCCCCAACTGCGACCAGAGTTTGACGCGGCGTCGGATCGTGCGGTCCGAGCAGCCAGGGCTCGATATCCGCTCGTAGCCGGAGCCGTGCACCAGGGCCTGCACGATGTGCTCGAAAACCACCCGGTCCGCCACCCGGCGGCGATGACAGCCCAGCGGATGGTTCGGCGCATACTCGTCCCGCATCGGCAGCAGGGCTGCGAACTGGTCCCACAAGGGTTCGAGCAGGCAAGATGGCACAGCAGGCACGGGCCCTCCAGTGATCACTGAGCGTAGAGAACTCCATGATCACTCAGGCACGTGCCTGCCTTGCGTCCCGACAACGGGCCAACGGCAACTCCCACCATTTGCCGGTTGGCCTAAGGCAGTTAACGTAGCCAAACGGGGGCGGACTGTGTCCTTTGACACGATCCGCCCCTGTGTTCATAACGTTTCGACAGAGAATTGACCGGCGTTCAATACCCGATGCATTCAGTCGGTACCGCTGTGCTCACATGAGTCCCGCCTTTTGGCGGGGCTCGCTCTTTATGCCCCTTTTATCTGCGGTCTGGACCACTCGGAATGGCTGGTTCCGACTGTTTGGAACGCGGCCGGTCCACGTGCTGGAATTCGTCGAACTCCCCAGTAGTACGGCCCTGAACGAAAAAACGGCACAACGTAGGTGCCGACGCCGAGAGGTTGTTGGTCGAGTGAGGCGAAGCAACGAGGGCTCCGCGGCGCAGCTTGAGCGGGGCAACTTCACCCCGCCGCCGCGCGCCGCGGCGTCGCCTGCAGATGTGTCCGAGGCGGCCCCGTCCGGCGGCAGCCCCAGCCGGATGTCCCCGCGCAACTGGCGGGTGCCCACCAAGCTGAACGCGATCCTCCTGGTCCCGGCGCTGGTCGGCCTCGTCATGGGCGGCTTCCAGGTGAAGGGGTCGATCGACACCTGGCGCGAGGCGCAGGACGCCGAGAAGACCGCGCTGGTCGTGCGCGCGGCCTCCGAGTACGGTCAGGCGCTCCTCAACGAGCGCGACCTCTCCGCCCAGCCCCTGCTGTCGAACAAGCGCGATGCCGCCGTCGTCAGCCAGGTGCGGGCCACCACCGACGCGGCCGCCGAGAAGTTCGACACGGCCGTGCAGGGCATGCCCAAGAAGAAGGGCCTGGAGCGGCGTCTTCAGCTGTTCCGGCTGGAGGAGCCGAAGCTCCCCGCGCTGCGCAAGGCCGCCTACGCCGAGGCCATGGACCCGGTGAAGACGGAGGAGGGCTACATCCAGGTGCAGCACTCCCTGATGGAGTTCTGCAACGAGCTGGGCCTGGGCACCGGCAACATCACCAGCTACGGCCGTACGGTCTACGCGATCGAGCTCGCCAAGGCTGCAGAATCGCTTCAGCGCTCCATCGGCATGCACCTGCTGGTGCGTCCGAGCCAGGAGAACCCCAAGTTCAACGCCCAGGTCAAGGCCTTCGGCTCGTACAACTACCTGGAGCAGATCGCGCTCGGCGAGTTCGTCTCCGGTGGTACGGAGGCCGACGCGGCACGGCTGAAAGAGGTCATGGCCGCCAAGTCGGCCGCTGGCGCCGAGAGGCTGAAGAAGGCGAAGGAGCAGGCCGACGCCGCGGGTGTCCCGTTCGTCGCGCCGCCCAGTGTCGACGGCTCGGTCTTCGACGGCATGGCCCAGGAGATCGGCCAGGGCAAGGCGCCCGAGAAGCTGGCCGCGAAGGGCATCACCCCCGAGACCTGGATGGCCGCCGCCACCGCCAAGTTCGACGGCTACACCACGGTCGAGGAAGAGCTCGTCGACAGGGCCGTGACGGAGGCCGCGGACATCTCGTCCAGCGCCAAGACCGACGCCATCGTCAACGGCGCGATCGTGATCGTCGCCCTGCTTGCCGCGTTCATCCTGGCCGGCCTCGTGGCCCGGCAGATGAGCCGCTCGATGCGCCAGCTGCGTACCGCCGCCTTCGGGATCGCCGAGCAGCGACTGCCGATGCTGGTCGACCAGCTCTCCAGGACCGATCCGGGCCGGGTCGACACCCGCGTCCAGCCGATCCCGATCGACAGCCGTGACGAGATCGGCGAGGTCGCCCGCGCATTCGACCAGGTGCACCGCGAGGCGGTCCGGCTGGCGGCCGAGCAGGCCATGCTGCGGGGCAACGTCAACGCGATCTTCACCAACCTGTCGCGCCGCAACCAGTCGCTGATCGAGGGCCAGCTGACCCTCATCACCGACCTGGAGAACAACGAGGCCGACCCGGACCAGCTGGAGAACCTCTTCCGGCTGGACCACCTGGCCACCCGTATGCGCCGCAACGGCGAGAACCTCCTCGTCCTCGCGGGCGAGGAGCCGGGCCGCCGCTGGAACCAGCCGGTCCCGCTGGTCGACGTGTTGCGTGCCGCCTCCTCCGAGGTGGAGTCGTACGAGCGCATCGAGCTCTCCGGGGTGCCGGAGACCGAGATCCACGGCCAGTCCGTCACCGACCTCGTGCACCTGCTGGCCGAGCTGCTGGAGAACGCCACCACGTTCTCCTCGCCGCAGACCAAGGTGCGGGTCACCGCGACCCGGCTGCCCGACAGCCGCGTCATGATCGAGATCCACGACAAGGGCATCGGCCTCACCGCCGAGGACTTCGCCGACATCAACCACAAGCTGGCCAACCCGCCGATCGTGGACGCCGCGGTGTCCCAGCGAATGGGTCTGTTCGTGGTCGGCCGGCTCTCCGACCGGCACGGCATCCGGGTCCAGCTGCGCCCCTCGGGCGAGCAGGCCGGAACCACCTCGCTGGTCATGCTGCCGGACGCCATCACCCACGGTGGCGGTGGCGAACCGGCCGCCGCGCAGGACGACTTCACCGTCTCCTCGATCATTCCGCAGCAGCAGACCTTCGAACAGCTGCCGCAGCAGCCCCAGATGCGCACGGCGGCGGAGCTCGGCTTCGACGACTCGCGCTACGAGCAGCCGTCGGCGGACGCCGCGCAGCTGGACCCGGTGGGCCGCTCGCTGATGCGTGAGGAGCGCCGGGCCGCGCTGGAGGCCCAGACGGCCGGTGAGCGCCCGCAGTTCCAGCAGGAGCAGTACGCCGACGACCAGCAGGCCGGGAGCGAGTACGCCGAGAACGGGTACGCCGACAATCAGCTCGCCGACAACGGATACGCGGACAACGGCTACGCCGACAGCGAGTACCCCGGAAACGAATACGCCGGGAACGGGTACGCCCAGGAGCCTCAGCAGGGTCTGCAGCAGGAGCAGTACGAGCAGGCTCCGTACGAGGGCGGCTACGACCCCTACCGCGGTGACGCGGGCTTCGCCGAGCAGCCCGACCACGCCCACCAGGGCGGCTATGCGGAGGCCGCTTATGCAAGCGGCGAGGTCCCGCAGCCGTCGTACGACGAACAGTTCGCCCCCCAGTCCCACCAGGGCGAGTGGGCGGATCAGGGCACCTACCAGGGCGCGTACGAGCCTTCGGCACAGGTCGAAGCGGAATCTTCTCCGAGCGCTCCCGCCGAGCCGCAGGAGCGCGTAGGCTTCGACCGTCCGGGCCCCACCCCGAACTCCGGCCCCGGGCTGACCGAAGCCGGTCTGCCGCGCCGGGGCGGTCAGCAGCACTGGCAGCCCACCGGCCGCGGCAACAACCCGCCCGTCACTGCCCAGCAGCCGCCGCAGCAGGAATCGCAGCAGCAGCCCGCGCAGCAGGACGGGAACGGCCCCGACGACTGGCGCTCGACGAACGACGAGCGCTGGGCGCGGGCCGAGAAGCTCCGGGACCCGAAGGCGGGCGGGGTCACCCCGTCCGGGCTTCCCCGGCGGGTGCCCAAGGCCAATCTGGTCGAGGGCACGGCGGAGCAGACCCAGCAGGACGGCCCACAGGTCTCCCGCGCCCCCGAGGACGTCCGCGGCAGGTTGAGCAACCTGCGGCGGGGTGTGCTGCGGGGACGTAACGCGGGTTCGGACACAAGTAATACCTACAACCAGGAGCGTTAGTGTGAGCCCGATGAGCCAGGCGGCGCAGAATCTGAACTGGTTGATCACCAACTTCGTGGACAACACCCCCGGGGTGTCGCACACGGTGGTGGTCTCCGCCGACGGACTCCTGCTGGCCATGTCCGAAGGATTTCCGCGCGACCGCGCGGACCAGCTGGCGGCCGTCGCCTCCGGTCTGACCTCCCTGACCGCGGGTGCCTCGCGGATCTTCGAGGGCGGTGCCGTGAATCAGACGGTTGTGGAGATGGAGCGCGGATTCCTCTTCCTGATGTCCATCTCCGATGGATCTTCCTTGGCTGTCCTCGCACATCCGGACGCCGATATCGGTCTGGTCGGGTACGAAATGGCCCTTCTTGTCGACCGCGCGGGCAGCGTCCTCACCCCGGACCTCCGTGCCGAACTTCAGGGAAGTCTTCTTAACTAGTAGACAGACAGTGCGTTTCGCGCCACCGAGTCATAAGGTGCGGTGGCGCGGACCCACTGGGATCGGGACCGGCAGGCGGAGGAGGAATCGTGGCAACACCCCCAGGCGGGCACCAGTACAACGGTGGTCAGAACGTGCCGGGTGAACACGGGGACAATCGTTTCGACTTCCCCTCCACACCCAGCAGACAGGGCACACAGCAGCCCTATCAGCCCTACTCGCAGCCGCAGCAGCCGCGGAGCGCCCAGCAGGATTCGGGGTGGCCCCCGCAGCGGCCGCAGCGGCCGCACCGCTACGACTCCCCCCAGCCGCCACGCATTCAGCCCGTACAGCCGAGGCGGGCTCCCGAGCCGGCAGCCCCGGCCGTGCACAATCCGCTGGTCCGTCCGTACGCCATGACCGGCGGCCGGACCCGACCGCGCTACCAACTCGCCATTGAGGCGTTGGTCAGTACCACGGCCGATCCTTCCCGGCTGCAAGGGCAGTTGCCCGAGCACCAGCGGATCTGCCGGCTGTGCTTCGAGATCAAGTCGGTCGCCGAGATTTCGGCACTGCTCTCGATCCCGCTCGGCGTTGCCCGGATCCTCGTAGCCGACCTGGCAGAGGCCGGACTCGTCGCTATCCATCAGCCCGGCGGCGACGAGTCCGCCGGCGGCCAGCCAGATGTGACACTGCTCGAAAGGGTGCTCAGTGGACTTCGCAAGCTCTAGCGGCGGAGCAGCCCGCTCCACTACCTCCGCGAAGATCGTGGTGGCAGGGGGCTTCGGCGTGGGTAAGACCACGTTCGTCGGTGCCGTTTCGGAGATCAATCCGCTGCGCACCGAAGCCGTGATGACGTCCGCGTCCGCGGGCATCGACGATCTGACGCACACCGGGGACAAGACCACCACGACGGTGGCCATGGACTTCGGCCGTATCACCCTGGACCAGGACCTGATCCTGTACCTCTTCGGTACGCCCGGACAGGACCGCTTCTGGTTCATGTGGGACGACCTCGTCCGCGGCGCCATCGGCGCCGTCGTCCTCGTCGACACCCGCCGCCTCGCCGACTGCTTCCCCGCAGTCGACTACTTCGAGAACAGCGGACTCCCCTTCGTCATCGCCCTCAACGGCTTCGACGGACACCAGCCCTACACCCCCGACGAGGTCCGCGAGGCCCTCCAGATCGGGCCGGACACGCCGATCCTCACGACGGACGCGCGACACCGTGCGGATGCGAAGAGCGCGCTGATCACTCTGGTGGAGCACGCGCTGATGGCTCGACTGCGGTAGGGCCCGTCGCCCCGGCAGACATGCGGAAGGCCCCGCACTCCTTCGGGAGTGCGGGGCCTTTCTGCTCACGTCATGAGGGGTGGAGCTCAGCCCTGCCAGGAGTGCGGGGCGCGGAAGCCCGGGGTGCGCTCCAGGCGGCGCCATCCGGCAGTGCCGCTGCGGCGGTGGGCGGGGGAATCTGCGGGCTGGGCGGCGGCGCGGGCGAGCAGGACCGCGGTTATGGCGGCCAGCTCCTCGGGGTCGGCAAGACCCTTCTCGACACGCAGCACGGACTCGGCGGCAGTGCTCATGGGCGGTTTCTCCGTCTTCTCGGCAGGTCTTCGCGGGCTCGGGCAGGACTACTGCGGCCGCGGACTACTGCGGGGGGTTGCCGTGCTTGCGCGACGGCAGGTCGGCGTGCTTGGACCGGAGCATGGCCAGCGAGGCGATCAGCACCTCGCGGGTCTCGGCAGGGTCGATGACGTCGTCGACCAGGCCGCGCTCGGCGGCGTAGTACGGATGCATCAGTTCGGCCTTGTATTCCTTGACCATGCGGGTCCGCATGGCCTCCGGGTCCTCGGCGTCGGCGATCTGCCGACGGAAGATGACGTTGGCGGCACCTTCGGCGCCCATCACCGCGATCTCGTTGGTCGGCCAGGCGTACGTGAGGTCCGCACCGATGGACTGGCTGTCCATCACGATGTACGCACCGCCGTAGGCCTTGCGCAGGATCAGCGAGATCCTCGGAACGGTGGCGTTGCAGTACGCGTAGAGCAGCTTCGCACCGTGCCGAATGATTCCACCGTGCTCCTGATCCACCCCGGGCAGAAAGCCGGGTACGTCCAGAAGAGTGATGATGGGAATGTTGAATGCATCACACATCTGGACGAAACGGGCCGCCTTCTCCGACGCCTCGATGTCCAGGACACCGGCGAGGGACTGCGGCTGGTTGGCGACGATGCCGACGACCTGACCGTCCAGCCGGGCCAGCGCGCAGATGATGTTGCGGGCCCAGCGCTCGTGGATCTCCAGGTAGTCACCCTCGTCGACGAGCTCCTCGATGACCTTGTGCATGTCGTACGGGCGGTTGCCGTCGGCCGGCACCAGGTCCAGCAGGACGTCGCCGCGCCGGTCGGCCGGGTCTTCGCTCGCCACGGTGGGCGGGTTCTCCCGGTTGTTGGACGGCAGCATCCCGATCAGGTAGCGGACCTCGGCGATGCAGGTCTCCTCGTCGTCGTACGCGAAGTGCGCGACGCCCGAGGTCTCGGCGTGCACATCGGCGCCGCCGAGGCCGTTCTGGCTGATCTCCTCACCGGTGACCGCCTTCACGACGTCCGGTCCTGTGATGAACATCTGGGAGGTCTCGCGGACCATGAACACGAAGTCGGTGAGCGCCGGGGAGTAGGCCGCGCCGCCCGCGCACGGGCCGAGCATCACGCTGATCTGCGGGATGACACCGGAGGCCCGGGTGTTGCGCTGGAAGATCCCGCCGTATCCGGCGAGCGCGCTGACGCCCTCCTGGATACGGGCGCCCGCGCCGTCGTTCAGCGAGACCAGCGGAGCACCGGCCGAGATGGCCATGTCCATGATCTTGTGGATCTTGGTGGCGTGGGCCTCGCCCAGCGCGCCGCCGAAGATCCGGAAGTCGTGTGCGTAGACGAAGACCGTGCGGCCGTCGACCGCGCCCCAGCCGGTGATGACACCGTCGGTGTACGGCTTCTTCTCCTCCAGGCCGAATCCGGTCGCCCGGTGCCGGCGGAGCTGCTCGACCTCGTGGAACGAACCCGGGTCGACCAGCAGCTCGATGCGCTCACGCGCCGTCAGCTTGCCCTTGGCGTGCTGCGCCTCGGTCGCACGGTCACTCGGTCCGCGCCGGGCCTGCTCGCGCAGTGCCAGCAGTTCGGCCACACGGCCACGGGTGTCGCTCGGCTCGCCCGGGGTTTCGTCCACAACGGTCATGTACCGACCCTACGAAGCCGGGCAAGTAAATCCTGCCGTCGACTCCGTACAGTCTCCTGACCTGTTTCCTGGTGGAGCCTGACAGAACCTCGGGGGCATGCAGGCGAAGTACCAGCCGTCACGGGTCGGTCTTTGTGCGGGTTCGACAAAGGGTCACTGTGGTCTGCCCCACATACGTGTCAGCCTCGGAGTGTGGTCCGGTCGGGGGCTTCGGGGCGGGCGCACGGCGGAGGAGCCCGGCGAGAATACCCCGGCCCCTCCCCGCGCCCGCCCGCCCGTCGTTCAGCGGACCTCACATCGCAGGGTGCGTCCCTGCGTTCCCGGTGCGGCCCTCAGCACGAGCCGTCGTCCGGTGGCGCGTACCTCGATCCCCGGGTCCGCCGAGACGACCTCCCGGACCGGCCGCTCCCACACCACGTCCACCGGCGCACCGCTCCGGTCGGGCCCGCTGACGCACCCCGTCGCCGAGCGCCGCCCCTCGCGTACGAGCACGCTCGCCGCGGCCGTGACGGAGAGCGGACCGGCCGCACCCGGCTGCCAGAAGTTGGCCGCGGTCAGCCCCAGCGGGCGGACGGCGACCGCCTGCGCGGCGGAGGTGTTGGCGAGCACGGTCAGCCAGTGCCGGTCGGCGGCGCGGGCGGCGACGGTGCGGCGGGAGGCGCCGGGCATCAGCAGATAGACGTAACCGGCGTCGGCCGGGTCCGTGCCGTGATCCAGCCAGAGGGTCTGGTAGCGGCGGGTCCGGCGCTCGGTGGAGCTGGTGGTGTTGATGTCGGACCAGGCGCCGGTGCGGTCCTCGCGCAGGGTGCGCAGGTCGGCGCCGCCGGGGAGGACCCAGCCGCCGTGACCCGCGAGGTGGGCCCAGCGGGGGGCGGTGCGGTCCTCGACGGTGAGCGGGGCCGTGCCGTCCTCGCCGAGCATGCGGTTGTCGATGACCGTCTCGACGGGGACCTTGTCGGTGCTGGTGATTCCGGCGCCGAGGCAGATGACCGTATCGGCGACGCAGAACCAGGACTTGCGGGCCTCCAGGGTCGAGCCGAGGCCCTTGAGGTGCTGGCCCACCGCGGCGTACTCGCCGTCGTGGCGCCGCCCACCCACTGCACCGCGGGCTTGGGCGCGCCCCATTCGCCGCCCGCCCGGTCGGCGAGCCGCCGGGTGGACACGGTCGTGCCGGGCAGACGGTAGGGGTCGACGGTCGGCCAGAACCAGTCGGTGTACTGGTCGTTCTCCTTCTCGCCCGGCCACCAGTAGAGCATTCCGGCCCCGGTGTGCCAGCCGCGCGGGTTCTCGCCGTTGCCGCATTCGTAGTGCGAGATCCGCTCCGAGGCCATGGAGATGCCGGCGGCCCAGTCCGGCCGCCGGTGCACGGCGCGGGCCATCTCGGCGAAGAGGTGGTGGCCGACCCGCTCGGGCGCGGCCGGTACGGCGGCGTCCCGGGCCGCGTGCAGCCGGGCCAGGTCCGCGATGCCGAACTGGCGGGCGGTCAGGATCGGGCTGGTGCGGTCACGGGCGATCCAGCCCTTGATCATGCCGTGCCACCGGTCGCGCTCGGCCGCCGAGGCGCCCGCGGCGAGGAGGGCGATCCCGGCGATGACGCCCTGCCCGTGGAAGTGGTCGCCGCGCATCACCTGGAGATCGTCGTTCTTCAGGTAACCGCGGCTGATGGCACGGCCGTTGACGCTGTCCATGATCAGGCCGTTGTAGACCAGCGGCGCATACGTGCGCTCGACGCTGTCCAGGATGATCTGCCGGTTCGGGTCGGTGACGGCCCAGGTCGATCCGGCGAGCAGTGCGAAGAGGCGGCCGAGGCCGTCGAGCATGACCTGGCCGTACGTACCGGAGTAGGCGACGGTGGTGTGCTGGATGAACGACCCGTCCGCGTAGAGGCCGTCCCCCTCGGTGACGTACGGGAAGACGGGGGACAGCGCGTCCCTGGCCAGTGCGATCTTCGCGGGCGCCCGGCCGAGGACGCCGCGCATCGCGACGGAGCGGCACAGTTCCCCAAGCTCTCAACTCCGTTCGAGCAGGGGAGACCCCATCCACGGTTGGCGCCGGTGGAGGTGCCGCTGTAGTCGCGGAGCACGGCGTCGGGGATGAAGTGGTCGACGGCGGCGCAGGCGGCCTCGGCATGGGCCGGGCCCAGCTGCTCGTACAGGACGGACGTGATGTCCATGAGGATGCGCGGGCTGCCGATCTGCCACTCCCACCAGTTGCCGTACGGGGTGACGGAGGCGTGGTAGGCCGTCGCGGCGAGGTGGTCGTAGCCGCGGACGATGTCGGCGAGGAGGGCGGCGTCGCCGGTCGATCCGGTGCCCGGCTGGGCGTAGGCCTGGGTCATCGTCCACAGGCGGCTGTAGCTCTGGGTGTGCCGGACGGCGGGTTGTACGGGAAGCCGGGCCACAGTGAGTCGGCGGCCGGGCTCATCGCGGCCCGGAACTCGCGGGCGAGCGCGCCGGTCTGGGCGAGGCGGGAGGCGTAGGGCTCGGCGGCCGCGTCGAATCCGGTGCCGAGCGCGATCTCGACCCAGCGCAGGCGGAGGGTGTCGAACTCGTCGGCCTCGGCGGCGTCCGCGGCTGTCGCGGAAGCGGGGAGGGAGAGCGCCAGGGCGGTGGCGGTCGAGACGGCGAGCAGGGTACGGCGTGACCATACGGGCGGGTTCGGCATGTGCGGCTCCGGATTCGTCGGGGGGGAAGGCCATCTCATGCAAGGTGCGGGACGGGCGCCCACCGGGCGCGCCCGTCCCGCATCGAACACTCTCAACTACCGCAGTGGAAGCGCGCGTCACCCCAGTCCGCGTGGTCGTTGCCATTGCCGTCGCCGCCGTCGCCGACGACCAGTTCGACGTACTTGGCGCCGGTGACGTCCGCCGTGAGCGACCATGCGCTGTCGGCCGCCTTCAGCACCGGGGACTTCACCTTCTCGGTGCCGTCGGCCGTGACACTGAACTGCACGCTGCCGCGCGAGGCCTGTACGTCGTCCACACCCACCTCGGCGGTGAAGGAGGTGCACCTGCCGCCCAGGTAGTAGCGGATCTTCGCCGGGGCATGGCTGCCGAGGCCCTTGGTGTAGGCGGTGCCGCCGATCTTCAGCGGGGTGCCGTCGCCGCTGCCCTGCTCGCCGTTGGAGAGGTCCCGCTCCACCGGTCCCCAGCCGTTCTCGAAGGCCGTCCAGTCGAGGTCACTGGCCCAGCTGTCCGTGGTGGGCGGCGGGGGCAGGGTCCGCACCGAGGTCTGCGCGCCGAGCGTGCGCCGTGCGCCGCCCACCGTGTACGTCGCCTCCGAACTCAGGCTGTACGTCTGGTACTTGGCGTCGACCGGTGGGGTGACCTGCCAGCTGCCGGTGACCTCGGCGCCTGCCGCGACCGAGTCGAAGACGATGGCGCCGACGGGCTCCGCCTGCCAGCCCTCGGGGACGGTCAGGCTCAGCGCGACACCGGTCGCCGCGGTGGCCTCGTAGTTGGTGAACGAAGCCCTGACCATGTTGGCCGTGCCCGGTTCCAGGGTCTCGGCGGCCGGGTCGATGCCGAGCGTGCCGCAGGCGGCCTGCTCGGAGGCGGGGGCCGGGCCGAGGTCGGTCACGGTGAACGCGTCGAGGACGAAGTCGGCGCCGTCGGGTGCGTCGCCGCGCTTGCGCAGCCCGGTCCAGGTGTCGCCGCAGCCCGCGGTGACGGTCTCGGTGAAGTGGCCGGTGGTGCGTTGCTGTCCGACGGGGGTGGTCCGGGTCTCGACCGGGTCGGGCTCGCCCTCGGCGGTGATCCGGTCGTAGCCGTCGACCCACTCGTAGGCTCCGGCGTGGCTGGACTGGTAGTCGTACTCCACCTTGTAGCGGTGGCCGTCGGTCATCGGCACGGTCCAGGGGGCGGTGCGGTAGACGAGTCCGCTGTTCTCCTCGTGGGCCTTGAGGGACTCCCTGCCGCCGACCACGTCGTCGACGAGCTTTCCGTTCCAGCCGGCCTGGGTGTAGGGGGCGTGCAGCTGGGAGATGACGGTCCGGGGGTCGGTGGAGCCGCCCGCGTCGCCCTTGAGGAAGGGGCCCCAGCCCTGGTCGACGTCCTCGAAGTCCTCGTACACGACCGTGTTCTTCTCGGTGGCCGGGGCGTTGGCGACGATCCGTACGTCGTCGGCCCGGACGCTCGCCGTGCTGCCCCTGGCCGCCTCGATACGGAGGGTGGCGCGACCGCTCGCGGGGGCGGTGAAGTTCACCTTGGCGCGCTGGAAGTACGTACCGTGCCAGTCGGAAGCGGCGACGTGGTCCTCGGCGGTGGAGCGGTCCACGGCGACGGACTTCCCGCCGATCGAGAGCGTCGTGCGGCGGGTCTTTCCGGGCTGGACCTCGATGAGCGCGGAGGCGCTGTAGCGCTTGCCGGGCGTGAGGCCGTCGATGTTCTGCGAGAGTGCGGCCGTGCCCGCGCCGGAGAGGCGGGCGCTGTTGCGGCCCTGGCCGTCGGTGTCACGGGCGACGGTGCCGGCCTTCGACCAGGCGTCGAGCCCGTTGTCGTTGAAGCCCGGGTCGTCGACCGGGGTGCCCTCGCCCCAGGCGGGGTCGGCGGCCTGCGGCGCGTGGTCCGGGTAGAGGACGTACGGCTGTCCGGCGGTGGCCGTCAGCGTGATCCTCCCGTCGACGGGCCGGACCGTGCCGGTCTTGACCCGTCCGTTGTCGGTGAGCTTGTAGACGGTGTACGTCCTCGTGGACGGCACCGCCCAGCTGCTCGTGCCGCCGGACTCGCTGTAGTGATACAGCTTCTTGCCGCCGTCCCACGGCAGCAGGTAGTCGGTGCCGCTCAGGACCTTGCGGCCGTGGTCGTAGAAGGTCCGCCTGCCGTCCTCGACCGTGCCCCGGAGACCGCCGGTGAGGGTGATGTCATTGCCGTCCCAGCGGGTGATCTTCTGCTGCTGGAGGTACTTGGCGGGCAGGTCGCGCTGCCAGATGTTGTCGTAGAAGGCGTTCCAGTCGGTCTCGCCGGTCCAGCCCTCGAACTCGTCGATAGCGGTCTGGCCGAGGACCGGATCGTTGTTCCAGACGTCCTTCTCGTCGTTGCGGATGAACCGGATGATCTTCGAGTTGAGGCCCTTGTTGGTGGCGCCGCCGTAGTCGAGGTCATTGGCCCAGTGCGACCAGAGCGAGCCGCGCTCGAACTTGTCGGCCCATTCGGTGGCGACGTTCCAGCCCTGCTTCTGCACGGACCGGAGGGTCTTGTCGGCGATCCAGCCGTGCGTGTAGTACACGTCGATGTACAGCAGGCTGAGGTTGTGGTCCGTCTCGTCGCGCAGCTGCTGGAAGCGCTCGGCGAGGTCGCGGCTGTTGATGTCGCGGCGCTGGTCGATGTAGTAGCTCTGGCCGAGCCAGTTCCAGCCGGGCTTCGTCTTGTCGACGAGCTGCTCGTCGAAGGCCTTGGCCTCCGGGTACGCCTCGGTGGCATTGACGTGGACGCCAAAGGTGGCGCCCCACTTCTTGCCGTCCTTGAGGAGTTCGTTGAGGTCCTTCAGCCCGCCTGCGCGCTTGTTGTAGTCGCCGCCGTAGTCGGGGTGGGCGGAGTCGTGGCCCTCGGAGGCGTATCCCTTGAGGAGCGCCATCTGCCCGAGACCGTCGGTCGACAGCGAGATCCGCTTGACGTCGTCCAGGGTGCGCAGGAAGGGGTGGGTGGCCTGGCTGGCGAAGTTGAACGGGATGTGGGTGATGACCCGGTCCGGGGTGTCCTCGCTGCCGGGCGCGGTGATGCCGATGGTGCGGAAGGCGACGGCGCCGTCCTGCCAGTCGACGGTTTTGTCGCCGTTGGCGTCGGGGGTGACGACGACCTTCGCCCAGGGGAGGTCCGCCCCGCTCTCCGGCTTCGGCGCTCCGTCGCCGCGATAGGTCCACTGCCCGGACCAGACACCGACCCGGACGCTGCCGTCCTCGGCCTTGCGGGCCTGGTGCCAGAACCGGGCGTCGTCGCCGCCGGTGGCGCCGGAGGGCTTGTCGTACGAGGAGTTGGACTCGACGGCCGCGGCGAGAGAGCCGGTGTTCACAATGGCGTACGAGGCACCGACCGGCGCCGTGTCGGCGGCGGTGTCCGGGGTGACCTGGGCGAAGACATCGGCGGTCTTCGTCGAGTCGTTGTCCAGCCGGGTGAAGGCGGTGGCTGCGCCGGTGTCCGCGGAGCCGACGGAGACCAGGTCGTGGCCGGGGATGTCGATGGTGCCGACGCGGAACGCCTCGGTGTCACGGACGGCCGTCACCTTGAAGGTGGTGGCGCGGCCGGACACGGAGAGCGAGGCGTCGATCTCGATGCCGGGCAGATCGGCGAAGGTCAGCGTGTAGCGGGCGGCCGAGGCGGTGACCTCGGGGGCGCCCTTGAGCTGCACGGCGTGCGCGGTGCCGTTCAGGGTGACGGTGGTGACCGGCCGCGTACTGCCGAGCAGCTGATCGCCACTGGCCCTGTCGGTGTACGCCAGAACGCGCGGGAAGTCGTCGGCGACGGCGACCGAGAGCTGCGCGGACCGGATGACGGAGGCGTCCGCGGGTACGGCCGACTCGACCGCAGCGGGTGAGGGGGCGGCGGCTGTGGCGGGGAGCGCGGTCCCCACCAGCGCCAGGACGGCGGCTGAGGCGGCGGCGACAGCGCCCGCCGAAGTGAATCTTCGCGACATGTGCCCTGCGTAGTCCCCCTGTCCGGACACCGTCAACGACGTACGGCTCCTGGGGACGCTCCAGTCCAACAACCGTGTTGCGTAAGTCCAAGTGGGGGCTGTCCGTCCACGCGGGGATCGTCCGGCTCCGAGGACGGGGCCGGCCCGCGCACCGCGAATTCGCACCACACCACCTTGCCGGGGTTCCGCTCCCCCACCCCCACTTGTCGGCGAGCGCCGCCACCAGCAGCAGCCCGCGCCCGCCCTCCGCGTCGGGCGCCGCGCCCGCATCGGCGGCGCGCACCTGCCCGTCGCCACTGTCGTGGACCTCGACCCGCAGGACGCCGTCGGCCGGGTCCAGGTAGAGGTGGATACGGAAGCCGCGACCGGGCGGGACGCCGTGCCGCAGGGCGTTGGTGGCGAGTTCGCTCACGCAGAGCAGCACGTCGTCGGCACGGGCGTCGCACGCCCAGTCGACGAGTGCCTCACGCACGAACTGCCGTACGAGCGGGACGGACCGGCGTTCCCTGCGGTGGAACGCCTCGCGGAAATGGGGGAGTTGAATTGGCTCGTTCACACAGTCAAGGTCACACAACGTCACTACCGTTGATCAGCGCGTCGGGTCGTACAACGCAGTTGTACGGCTTCTGACGGGTCATCCGGGGGTTACGACGGGGAGAGGCATTTCATGCACTCGGCGAAGAGGAACAAGCGGATCACGTCATGGCACCTGATCGGCGCCCAGTTGGCGACGTTCCGCAAGGCGGCCCGGATGACGCAGGCGGCGCTGGCCGATCAGTGCTGCGTGGGCGAGGACACGATCGCGTCGATCGAACAGGGACGCAGGCCGCTGCAGGTGGACTTCGCGGCTCAGCTCGACGAACTGCTCGACACGAAGGGGGTGTTACAGGTCGCAGTGTCGAAGGTGCCGAAGGTGCCGAAGAAGGAGCGGTTCCCTGCGTTCGTGCAGGACTTTGTGGACTACGAGCAGGAGGCTGTGACGCTGCTCTCGTACCAGAGCCAGGTGGTGCCGGGGCTGCTCCAGACCGAGGAATACGCCCGATTCCTCTTCTCCTGCCTCTATCCGCCCCTCGAAGAGGACGAGCAGGAGGAGTGGGTGGCAGGCCGACTCGATCGGCAGAAGCTCCTCGAACGCAAGCCGCGCCCGATGCTCCACTTCGTGCTGGAGGAGAGCATTCTGCGCAGCGGCATCGGGGATGCCGCCATGCTGCGGGAGCAGATCCGATATCTGCGCCGATGCATGGAACTCCCCTTCCTGGGACTCCAGATCATGCCAATGGAACTGCCGAAGCACGCCGGGCTCGCGGGGCCCATGGTGCTGCTGGAGACCCCCGATCACGACCACTTTGCCTATGTAGAGGGGCAGTTGACCAGCTACTTGCATGAAGATCCAGATGACGTCAGCGTGCTCCAACAGAAATATGGGATGCTGCGTTCGCAGGCGCTTTCCGTCGAGAAGAGCGCGCGCCTACTGGACGACCTGCTTGGAGAGACATGACCCGCGCAGCACACCCGGCTCCCCGCTCCGCCTCCCTCGACTGGTTCAAGTCCAGCTACAGCAGCAGCCAGGGCGGCGACTGCCTCGAAGTCGCCTACGACTGGCGCAAGTCCAGCTACAGCAGCGACCAGGGCGGCGACTGCGTCGAGGTGTCCGCACACCCCGCCGCCGTGCACATCCGCGACTCCAAGGCCACCGACGGCCCCGTCCTCACCGTGCCTCCCGCCGCCTGGACCGCCTTCCTCGACGCGACGGTCTGAGGACCGACGCGGTCCGCACGGGGCCTTCCCGCTGTTCCGCTTCTGCCCGCTGCGACCGTACGCAGCACGTTCTTGGATCCTGTTCGGCAACAGGTGTGTCATGTACTGTTCAATCGATCGTTGCGCCGGAGAAAGCTCACCACCGTTCTACGCGCGCAGAATTGGCAGCCGCACCGCCTCTCTCCCCACTCCCCCGGAGGTATGCAGGATGCTCGGACACAGAAATGCGGGCGGGTTCACCGCCGCACTCGCCGCCTTCGGACTGCTGGCCGCGGGAGCCGCCGCCGGGGCAGACGCCGCGCCGGCCACCGTCCCCGCCGCGTCGGCCGCTGTCGCAGCCACTCCGCACCGCGTCCTGTTCGACAACGCTCATGCCGAGACGGCCGGGAACGCGGACTGGATCATCTCCACCAGCCAGCCCGACCCGCTGGGCCAGGATTCCACCCCGTCCGCCGAGACGGACTGGACCGGCGCGCTGTCCGCATGGGGAGTCGCCCTCCAGCGGACCGGCGACTACAGCCTCAAGACACTGCCCTCGGGCTCCGGTCTCGCCTACGGCGGCTCGACGGCGACCGATCTGACGAACTTCGACACCCTGGTCCTCCCCGAGCCCAACACGCTGTTCACCACGGCCGAGAAGACGGCCATCATGAACTTCGTCAAGAACGGCGGCGGCCTGTTCATGGTCTCCGACCACACCGGCGCGGACCGCAACAACGACGGCCAGGACGCGGTCGAGATCTTCAACGACCTGATGTCGAACAACAGCGTCGACTCCACCGATCCGTTCGGCTTCTCGGTCGACACGCTGAGCGTCGGCTCCGACCATCCGACAGCCATCAGCGACAGCACCAACCCTGTCCTGCACGGCTCCTTCGGCACCGTCACCAAGAGCCTCATCGCCAGCGGCACCACCGCGACGCTCAAGCCTGCCGACAACTCCACCGTCAAGGGACTGCTCTACCGCACCGGCTACTCCGGCAACACCGGCGCCTTCTTCGCCACCAGCACCTTCGGCAGCGGCCGCGTCGCCTTCTGGGGCGACAGCTCACCCATCGACGACGGCACCGGCCAGTCGGGCAACAACCTCTACGACGGCTGGAACGACTCCAGCGCCACCAACGCGGCTCTCGCCCTCAACGCCACCGAATGGCTCTCTGGCGCGACCGGCGACGGCGGTGGCGGTGGCACGGACCCCTGCACCGCCGCCCAACTGCTCAGCAACAACGGCTTCGAGTCCGGTGCCACCTCCTGGAGCGCCACCAGCGGAGTCATCACCAACGCCTCCGGCGAGTCCCCCCGCACCGGCTCGTACTACGCGTGGCTCAACGGATACGGCAGCGCCAACACCGACACGCTCGCCCAGTCCGTCACCATCCCGTCCGGCTGCTCCGCGACCCTGAGTTTCTATCTGCACGTCGACACCGCGGAGACCGGCACCACCGCGTACGACACCCTCAAGGTCCAGGTCCTCAACAGCTCCGGGACGGTCCTCGGCACCCTCGCCACCTACTCGAACCTGAACGCGGCCTCCGGATACGCCCTGCGCAGCTTCAACCTCGGCGGATACGCCGGGCAGACGGTCACCGTGAAGTTCACCGGAACCGAGGGATCCAAGCTCCAGACGTCGTTCGTCATCGACGACACGGCGGTCGGTGTGAGCTGATCCGGCGCTCCTTGCGCCGCCACGAACGCGCGGAGGTGCTGGACCGGTCCGCTGCCGGGCCGGACCTCCGCGCGGATCGTGGCGGCGGATGCCGTGTTCAGTCCCTGATGAACACGGCCCGGGCCTCCTCGGGAGTCAGCCGAGATACGGCTGGCAGGCGTGACGCAGCGGATGACGCGGATCTGGGCGAGAGGTCCCCGAACGGTTCCGGGCTCGGCCGCCACAGCCGGTCCTGGAAGGCGGGCTCGGCACGGCCGTCACCTCCGCCGCATCTCGGCTGACCCTCAGTTAGGGTCTGACTTCCGACTACAGGGAGTATGTACGTTATGCGCAAGTTTTGGCTGTCCGTGGCTGCGGTCGCGGCCGCAACAGGGCTACTCACGGGGTGTTCGGGCGCGGGGGACTCCAGCGACTCCGAGAGGGGCGGCGCGACGCCGACGCCGAGGTTCACCTGGAGCGAGGAGGCCTCGGCGCTGGACCCGTCGAGGGACGTCAGAATCGTGAAGTCAGGGTTTGAGGACCATAAGGACTGGGGTCGACACGCGTACGTCGTGCACTACACGATCACGAACGGCGGAAGCGGTGCGGCGAACTATTTCGTGCAGTTCGAGTTTCTGGACAAGGACGACGATGTCCTCGGAAAGACCGGAGTGACGGTCGACAGGCTGGGCCCCGGAAAAACGGAGACGAACGACTCGGCACTGCTGGACTCGGAGATCGAGAACGGCAGCGTCGAAGACATCGCATCCGTGCACGTCACGCAGGTTGAACGCACATGACCCGCCGCCGCCCGTACCGGACTTCACCCCGAATGCACTGATTTCCCTGGCCCCCGGAGCCGCCTCGCGAGCGCCGCAAGGCTTGAGCGGCTCACGGGCGGCGCAGGATGCGTTCGGAGCACGCCCGGCATCGCTTCGGCGACCATGGCATCTCTGCGGCTCGTTGACGACAACCAGCCTTTCCCTACTCCGAGTTGTGAAGACTTCCAGCTTCTGAGAGCGCTCTCAGCCACAAGTCTTGACGCCTGCCGCGACCGTCACGAGAGTGGTGCGCACCGCGGACGCCCACGCCCCACTCCCCCGCACGATCGTCCCGTCCGCGCCCCCCACACACCCCGGGAGTCCTCTCGTGATTTCACGCAGACTGTTCCTGACGGGCAGCGCCGCCGCCTCCGCGACCGCGCTCACCTACCCCCTCTGGGGCAGCGCCCTGAGCCCGAGCGCCGCCGCTGCCCCCGCAACCTGTGAACTCGCCCTGGTGAACCGCTCGTTGCCCGGCAGGGTCAACGCCTATGTCACCGGCCATGAGCAGGGCACCGACCGCTGGGTGCTGCTGCGGGCCGACGGTGGCGTCTACCGCCCCGACTCCCCCGCCGCGCCGCAGACACCGCTGCCGGTCGACTGCGCCATCCCACTGAACGGGGCAGGTGGCGCGCCCGTCGTGCTGACGCTTCCTCAGATGTACGGCGCTCGCGTCTACTTCGTACGCGACGACACCCTGACCTTCTATCTCAACCCCGGCCCCGCCCTGGTCGAGCCGGCGTTCGCGACGTCCACGGACGCCAACTACGGACGCACCTGGTCGTTCTGCGAGTTCACCTTCAACCCTCAGCAGTTGTACGCCAACATCAGCTACGTCGACCTGGTCACCGCGCTGCCGATCGGCCTGACCCTGGAGGGCGACACCACGCACACCGTGGCGCCGCTCCCGGACGGCGCCGTGCAGCGGATCGCCGACGGCCTCACCGCCCAGGCCATCGCCGACGGGCAGCCGTGGGACAAGCTGGTGATCCGCGGCGGGGACGGCAACGTACTGCGGGTGATCTCGCCGCAGAACCTGATGGCGCCGTTCTTCGACCGGCCGGACCAGATGCCGCTGCGCGACGTCTTCACGTCCTACATCGACCAGGTCTGGGAGAAGTACCGCTCCACCGATCTCCGGATCGACCTCCAGGGCGGCCGCGGCATCCGCACCGGCCGGGTCAGCGGGGACATCCTGACCTTCGACGGCGGCCACACCTTCATCAAGCCGACCTCCAAGGACATCTTCACCTGCAACCACGGGCCGTTCACGAACAACCCGGGCGACTCCGACGACAAGAAGGCCCTCCTGGCCCGGCTCGCGGCCGGTTTCAACCGCTCCCTGATGCTCACCCACCCCGACCAGCCGAACGGCACCTCGGCCGCGGACTACTACCGGGGCGCGGTGACCAACCACTGGTCACGTGTGGTCCACGCGAACACCCCGATCGGCTACGCCTTCCCGTACGACGACGTACGCCCCGACGGCCAGCCGGACGTCTCCGGCGCCGCTAACGACGGCAACCCGCGACGCTTCACGGTGAGCGTGGGGGCCTGAGGCCGGACCCGAGCCCGTAACCAGAGGTGCGCTCGCCGCGACGACGCGGCGGGCGCACCTTCGCGTCCGGCCCGCGGTTGCGGAGCCGGGAGCCTTTTCACAGAGCGGCCATGAGCGTGAACGGCGCAAGGGTCAACAGCGCGCTCACGGGCCAGTACAGCAGGGAGCCGAGCGCGACCCTGCGCCGCACGGGGCGGTTGGCGAGCCACCACAGCAGAGCGAACAGCGCCAGCACAGGCGTCGCGAGCACCACCCAGGGCAGCATGCCGTCGTTCTCCGTCGGATCCCGCTGGGTCCAGCCCATGGCCGCGAGCGGCCAGTTCGAGGCGAAGTACCACAGCAGGAAGGCCGGAACGACGCCGGGAACCCCCAGCAGCAGATTCACGATCACTGCCGTCAGCGACCACTTCCACACGCGCCCAGTATTCACACCCCTGATGGGATCACTGGATTCGCGACAGCTGGGTGTCCACACCTCGGGCTGTGATCAACGCCACATGCGCACCACCGGTCACTCTGTGCTCGCCGGTCCGCGAACCACCCTCCGCAACAACGTCGTTGAGCAGTTTGGCCGAAAGCCACCCCAGACGAACCGCTCGCCGAGGACCCCGAAAGGTGTCGGACGCCTAGGGGTGCGGGGGTCGCGTCGGCCAGGCCGAAGGTGCAGACCAGTAATCGAACGGGCGATCGAGGAGGCCAATATTGTCGCCGACATCCACGAAGAAGCGGCAGAGAAGTGCAGGAGGGGCACAATTCCCGTACATAAGCTGCTCATTCCGGTGACCTGTCACTCCTGGTGACATCCGCCGATCGCCCACCGCCAGCTGGCGGCCCTGCCCTGGCGGGACATCGCCGTCCAGCACACCGCCTCCGGGACCGGGCACGGACGGCGGGAGTCCCGGTCGATCAAGACCTGCGCGATCGCCGACGAGGCCGGCGGGATCGCCTTCCCCCACGCCCGCCTGGCCATCCGCGTCCACCGCCGTCGCACGCCCACCGGCCAGCGCGAGAGTCGTGAGAGCGTCTACGCCGTGACCAGCCTGGACGCCAACCAGGCCGGCCCGGCCGATCTGGCCGCCGCGATTCGCGGGCACTGGGGAGTGAAGAACTCCTCGCACCACATCAGGGACGTCACCTTCGCCGAGGACGCCTCCACCGTCCACACCGGGACCGCGCCCCGGGCCATGGCGACCTTCCGCAACCTCGCCATCGGCGTGCTGAAGCTCCTCGGAGCCGACAACATCGCCAAGACCACCCGGGCCATCCGCGACGAACCCCAACGAGCACTCCCGATCCTGGGCATCACCACTGACACGGACACCTACGGAACTTGATCAAGCCCCACCGCCGATACCGGTGGATCGGCGCTCGGCCGAAAGGCGGAGCGGCCGCACCACGGGTCGGACTTCTGCCCGAAGCGTCCGGCCACGGGGCCGTCGTAGCGTGGCGGTCAAGAGCTCCCCCTCGTGGAACAGGCTCGCGGGCGTCCTGATTCGGGCCGCCGCGGCGGTCTGCGGACACGGGGCACGGTGGGCTCACCTTCCACCGTCACAGGAGGCTTGCGATGTCCCCATTGCTGCACCGGCTGCTGCACTCGGCGCGGGTTTACGCGCAGACGGCCCTCGAGGTCGCTGTCCTCGGCTCGGGTGACGATCTGATGAACCCGGATCCGGCGGTCTCCCGGCCTGCTGCCACGACCGGCCGTCCGCCCGGCGCGGACATATCGGCGACGGCGGCCTGATGGCGCGACCGTGAAGCACGGCGCTGGGTAGCCGGGTTCGTGCCGGTGCTTCGCCGCCGCTGCCGAGCGCCCCGGCCTTCCTCGGCCGAAAGTGGTAGAGGGGCACCGGAGATCAGCCTTCTTCCCGAGGCGCGGCGGCGAGCGGGCCTCCTAACCTGCTCGTCACGAAGGGGACACCCTCGGTGGGGATCGGCGCCCGCGCACGTCGGGCCGTCGACCCGCCCCGGAGGGGGCGTGCCGTCAGCGCGACGGCGTACAAGCAACCACAAGGCCCGGCAATCAAGGAGCACCAGTGAGTGACGCCGTCATGGGCGCCGCGTACGGAAGAGACCCCATGGACAGGGGCGGCCCGCAGGAGGAGTCGGCGATCGAGGCCCACGGGGTGGGTCGGAAGTACCGGCGCGGCTGGGCCCTGCGGGACTGCTCGTTCCGCTTGCCGGCCGGCCGGATCTGCGGGCTCGTGGGCCCCAACGGCGCGGGCAAGACGACGCTGATGTCGATCGCCGCCAATCTGCTGGAGCCGACCGAGGGCACCCTCACGGTGTTCGGCGCGGCGCCCCAGACCGCGGAGGCAGGACGCCGCACGGCGTTCCTCGCCCAGGAGAAGCCGCTGTTCCGCCGGTTCACGGTGGCCGAGACGCTGCGGCTGGGCCGCGAGCTCAACCCGGGCTGGGACCAGCGGGCCGCCGAGCAGATCGTCCGGGCGGGCAATGTGCCGATGGACGCGAAGGTCGGCACCCTCTCCGGCGGTCAGCGCACCCGTGTGGCCTTCGCCCTCGCCTTCGGCAAGCGGCCGGACCTGCTGCTGCTCGACGAGCCGATGTCCGACCTCGACCCGCTGGTGCGCCGCGAGCTCATGACCACCCTGATGGCCGAGGCCGCCGAGCACGGCACCACGGTGCTGATGTCCTCCCACATGCTCAGCGAGCTGGAGAGCGTCTGCGACTTCCTGGTGGTCATCGCCGCCGGCGGCCTGCGGGTGGCCGGTGACGTGGACGAGATCCGCAGCGCCCATGTGCTGCTGCAGGGCGTCGCCGACGGTGGCGCCGGCGTTCCGGCCGAGCTGGCTCGCCACACCGTGATCGAGTACCGCACCAGCGGGCGGCAGGCGACCGCCCTGATCCGCCCGGACGGCCCGGTCGGTGACCAGTGGCAGTCCCACAGCCCGCAGTTGGAGGAACTCCTGCTCGCCTATCTGCGCTCGCCCCACGTGCCGCCGCTGATCAGTCCGGTGGCCCAGATACCGGGCGCTTCGTACGGCACGCACGGTCGGGGGGCGGCGGCATGAGCAACCTGACCGCGACCTCTTCCGCACCGTCCGCGCCCCCCGCCGCCGACCGCGGCGCCCGCCGCCCCCGGCTGAGCGGGATGATCTGGCTCGTCTGGCGCCAGCACCGTGCCGGTTTCTGGACGCTGCTGGCCCTGGCGGCCCTCGCCGTGGCCTGGATGCTCTACCAGCGTGCAGGCCTGCTCGACCACCTCGCCGCGAAGGGCTGGCCCGCATCGGGTCCCGACACGTGGATGGAGGGCATCAGCCCGTACAGTACCGAGCTCCTGAAGGCCGGTTACGGGCTCGGCTTCGTCCCCGTCCTCCTCGGGGTCTTCCTCGGCGCCCCGCTGCTCGCCGGCGACCTGGAGAGCGGCACGGCCAAGCTCGTCACCACTCAGGCCGCCCGGCCCGCCCGCTGGCTCGCCGCCAAGATCGGCATCAGTGCCCTGGTGGTCGTGGTCTGCACCGTCACCCTGTCCTTCGCCTTCGGCCGGTGGTGGGCCCCGGTCAGCCGGCAAGGCGCCGTCCTGGACTGGACCTCCGGCCAGGCGTTCGACAACACCGGGCCCGTGCCCGTCGCACTCGCGCTCTTCACCGTCATCGGCGGCGTCGCGATCGGCCTGCTCCTGCGCCGCACGCTGATCGCCATGGTCGTGACCTTCTTCTTCGCGGTCGCAGTCCAGCTGGTCTGGTCCGCTTCCCGGCTCGATCTCGGCCACGTCTCCAGGATCACCACCGACACGGGTGTCGACGTCGGCCCCCCGAACCTGCCTGCCAGCGCTCACCAAGTCGACATGTCGTACGTCACGGGCTCCGGGGACACCCTCGGCTGGAGCACCTGCGTGCACGCCGGGCCGGAGAAGGCCGTCGCGGCCTGCCAGCAGCAGAAGGGCATCGTGGGCTGGGCGTTGGACTACCTCCCCATCTCGCAGATGAGCGGCATGCAGTGGCTGGGCGCCTCGATCCTCTTCGCCCTGACCGCCGCCGTCACGGCCTTCGTCTTCCTGTGGGGCCGCAAGCGCGTCGCCTGACGCCCAGCGCGCCGAATCGCGTGTTCCCGGGGTCCCGCGGTTTTCCGGTCGGGACGCCTGACCAACGGCCGGCACGCGGCGCTCCTCGACGCGCGTTCCGCCCGGCGCGAGCAGTGCGTCACGTGTCCACACAGACTCCTCCCACCAGTACCGGCCGCTGGGCCGGCAACCGAAGAAAGGCACGCCTTGAACCACAAGAGACGAAGGCCGACAGGCGCGTTCGGCCCGATCACCGCGGTCGCGCTCGCCACCGCCCTGTTGGGCGGGGCGGCCGTGAACGTCCAGGCTGCTCCGGCCGAGGGCGCGTCCCGCCCGGGGCTCCGTCCGGGGTCGGTGTTCGGTGCGGGGGCCGGTTCCGGAGGCCCCGCGCGGACGGTCACCCTCGTCACCGGCGACAAGGTGACCGTGGACCGCGCGGGCAAGATCACCGGCGTCTCGGCCGCCGAAGGCCGGGAGGACATGACGTTCCGCATATCCCGCGCGGCCGGCGGGCACGCCTTCACGGTGCCACGCGACGCCGAGCGGCTGCTCGTGGACGGCACCGTCGACCGGCGGCTGTTCGACGTGACGCGGCTGGTGGACCTCGGATACGACGACGCCTCCCGGCCCGACCTGCCCCTCATCGTCACCTACCCCGAGGGCGGTTCCGTCGCGGCGCGCTCGTTGTCGGCCTCCGGAGCCCGGGTCACCCGGGGCCTGCCCAGCGTCAACGGCGACGCCCTGCGGGCCCGCAAGTCCGAGGCCGCGACGCTGTGGCGGACGCTCACCGGTACCGGTGCGGGGGCACGTTCGGCGGCCGGCGACACCTCGGCGAAGGTCCGGAAGATCTGGCTCGACGGCAAGGTCGAGGCGAGTCTGGACCGGAGCACGGCGCAGATCGGCGCCCCCGCGGCCTGGGCGGCGGGTTACGACGGCACGGGCGTCACCGTCGCGGTCCTGGACACCGGGGTGGACGCCACGCACCCCGATCTGAAGGACCGCGTCGACGCCCAGAAGAACTTCTCCGACACGCCGGACACCGTGGACCGCGTGGGCCACGGCACGCACGTGGCCTCGACCGTCGCGGGCTCCGGGGCCAGGTCGGGCGGGAAGTACAAGGGCGTCGCGCCCGGAGCGCGCATCATCAGCGGCAAGGTCCTCGACGACAGCGGCGCCGGCCGCGAGTCCGACATCATCGCCGGTATGCAGTGGGCCGTCGAGCAGGGCGCCAAGGTGGTCAACCTCAGCCTCGGCGGCGAGGACACCCCGGGGACCGACCCGGTCGAGCAAGCCGTGAACCGGCTGTCGGCGGACTCCGGCACCCTGTTCGTCGTCGCCGCGGGCAACAGGGGGCCCGGCGCGGGCACCATCGGCACCCCGGGCAGCGCCGCCGCCGCGCTCACCGTCGGCGCGGTGGACCGGGCCGACGGCATCGCCGACTTCTCCAGCCGAGGCCCCACCGCCGAGGGCTCCCTGAAGCCCGACCTCACCGCCCCGGGCGTGGACATCGTCGCCGCACGGGCCGCCGAGGGCGTGGCGGGCGACCCGGCGGCCGACGGCTATGTGTCGATGAGCGGCACGTCGATGGCCACCCCGCACGTGGCGGGCGCCGCCGCGATCCTCGCCCAGCAGCACCCGGACTGGACCGGCGAGCGCATCAAGGCCGTACTCACCGGCTCCGCCGCGGCCGCTCCGGGCCTGTCCGCGTTCGCCCAGGGCACGGGCCGTACCGACATCGCGCGGGCCATGGGCCAGCGGGTGACGAGCAGTCCCGCGCTGGGCTTCGGCACCGCCCGGTGGCCGCACGCCGACGACGAGCCCGTCACCAAGGAGATCACCTACCGCAACGACGGCGACCGGCCGGTCACCCTGGACCTGGTCACCGAGGCATTCGGTGAGGACGGGAAGCCGGCCACCAAGGGCATGTTCACCGTCTCGCCGCAACGGCTCACCGTCCCGGCGGGCGGCACGGCGACCGCCGCCGTGACCGCCGACACCCGCGCGGGCACGGCCGACGGCACCTTCGGCGGCTCCGTGACCGCGACGGACGCGGACACCACCGTGCGAACCGCCTTCGGCGTGACCCGTGAGGTCGAGTCGTACGACCTCACGGTCAGGCACCTGGACCTGCGGGGCAAGCCCACCGGTGACTCGCAGACCGGCGTTTACAGCCTGGGCGGCGACCTCTGGAAGGACTACTCCAACCCCGAGGACGGGGAGTTCACGGTGCGGCTGCCCAAGGGCCGCTACGCCCTGGAAGGCCGCGTCGCCACCGGAGCCGGCCCCGGCGACGGGGAACTGGCTCTGCTGCTGCACCCGAAGTTCGCGCTGACCCGGGACACCACGCTGGTCATGGACGCCCGCAAGGCCGATCCCGTACGCATCACCGTGCCCGACCGCGCGGCGAAGCACACCGCCGCCACCTTCAACTTCGGCCTCGACATCGACGGATCGAGCTACACGGCCACCTACCTCGTCGGCGACTTCGCCGGCCTGAGGGTCGGCCAGCTCGGCGCCCGGCTCCCGGCGGGAGAGGCGTTCGCGCAGTACAACGGGACGTGGACCCATGGCGCCGTGCGGTACCGGCCGGTGTGGAACCGCACCGGCGACCTCTCCGGATTCACCGCGAGACCGCGACGCCAGGACTTCGCCAAGCTGAACCTCACCGTAGGCGCACCCGCCGCGGGCAAGGCCGGGACCCTCATGGCTGCGCCCCTGGCGCCCAACGGGTCCTGGTTCGACTTCGACGCCGACGAGTTCGCCCTGCCGCACACCGGCACCGAGTACGTCCTGCCCGGCGTGAAGTGGCAGTACGGCGTGAGCCAGTACGGCGCCCCGGACGCGGACGGCGAACAGCGGTGGGAGGGCGGCCAGACCGTCACCGCTTCCCGGTCCTACACCGCCGGCAGGTCGTACACGCAGCGGTTCAACATCGGCGTCTTCGGCCCGCACCTCTACACCGCCGGTGCGGAGGCGTCGGGAGCGATCCGCCTCGGCGACGAGTTCGCCGCGTACGTGCCGCTGTTCTCCGACGGCGCGGGCCACGTGGGCGTCTCCGACTACACCAAGGCCAGGAGCGCGCTGTACGCGGACGGCACACCGGTGTTCACCTCGGGCGCGCCCCTGAACGGCGAGACGCACACCCTCCCCGCCGGGCGGCACACCTACCGGCTCACCACCGACGTCACCCGCGCCACGTCACTCTCCGCGGTCAGCACCCGGGTGACCGCTGAGTGGACCTTCCGCTCCGCTCACGTGGCCGGGGACACCGTGAAGTGGCTGCCGCTGTCGGCGGTGCGCTTCACGCCCAGGCTCGGTGCGGCCAGCACGGCCAAGGCCGGTACGGCCTTCACCGTCCCCTTCACGATCGAGGGCGCGGCCACCACGCGTACCGTCCGCAAGCTGGCGGTCACCGTGTCCTACGACGGCGGCAGGACCTGGAAGCCGGCCAGGGTCGCCGACCGCAAGCGGCTCGAACTGCGCCACCCCGCCCGCCCCGGCACCGTCTCGCTGCGCGTCGTGCTCACGGACGCGGACGGCAACACGCTGAAGCAGACGATCCTCCGGGCCTACCGCACCACTTCGTAGCGCCTCGTCGTATCCGCAGCCCCCCGGCCGAGGGCCGGGGGGCTCGCGCATGTTTCCGGCCTCCGGTGACCGGCATGCGAATCCTTCACCTCCCGCTCGAGCCCGGCGATCCGGGCGGCTTCCGCGCTGGTGGTGCCCTCACACAGGCCGGCGTCGGTCTCGGCCCGCTTCACTCCGGTCATCCACCCCATGACCGTCCTCATGGCCCCTGCCATCGGGCTGGCCACCGGATTGGCCGCCGGCCTCTACCCCGCCTGGCGCGCCAGCCGCATCCAGCCCGTCGAAGCACTGCGGCGATAGCCGATGTGGTCCGGAGTGCGGAAGTCCCTTGACGCCGCGTGCCCCCGTTCCGGTGGGAACGGGGGCACGCGCGCAGGCATATGCGGTCAGCAGCCGCCGCAGTTGTAGTACAGGACGTCCCAGTGGTTGCCCTCGTCCGCGTAGATGTTCCCGGAGCCGGACTGGTACTGGGGAGCGCCGTCACCACGGAGCCCTATGTAGCTGAAGGCGTTGTGGATGTAGTTGGTGAGACAGGTGGACTTGCCGTAGTCGAGCTTGTAGCCGTTCCAGTGCGAGTACGTACCGCTGGCGTGCCCGGTCTCGGTGCCGCCGGTGATGTTGAGCGCGCAGCCGGTGGCGCTCTTGAGGGTCTGGGCGCCCTGGGCGGTGGGCAGGTTGAGCTGCTCGAAGGATGTGCAGGTGGGGTTGTTCCGGTCGGAGCAGCCGCCGGAGGACGACCAGGTGATTCCGGAGGAGCTGAACCGGGCGGTGGCCTGGGAGTGGGTGAGCTTCGTGACGGCGTGGGCCTGGGTGGCACCACTGCCGAGGACACCGACGCCGGGGGCGAAGAGGACGCCGAGGACGAGGGCGAGGGCGGTCAGGACGGGGCGCAGTGTCATGCGTGACACCATGGGGGACTCCTCCTGCTCATGACAAATAGAGGCAGGGAGATAGTGCCCGAGTTCTACGCGCGTCCGCCAGAGGGCGACGAGGGGCGCATGACGGCAGCCGAGTCGATTTCCACAACAATCCACGCCACGGATGTTGAACTTTGAACTAGATGCCGCTAGAGTCTTTCTCGTTGAAGGTTAAACAAACACTTTCGACGGCCACTCGATCACGTCCCCCGAGGAGGAGCCATGGCTCTGTTCAACCGCAAGAACAACAACGCCCCGTCCGCTGCCACCGCCACCGCCGTGGACCCGGCCCTGGTCGCCCTGAGCGGCGAGTACACGATCGACCCGTCGCACAGCAGCATCGGTTTCACCGTGCGCCACGCCATGGTCACCAACGTCCGCGGCTCCTTCGGCGAGCACGAGGGCAGCCTGAAGCTCGACGGGCACGACCCCGCGAACTCCACCGCCTCCATCGATGTCAAGATCGCCAGCATCGACACCGGCATCGCCGACCGCGACGGCCACCTGCGCAGCGGCGACTTCTTCGAGGCCGAGAAGTTCCCCCTCATGACCTTCCGCTCCACCCACGCCGAGCAGCTCGGTGGCGACACCTACCGCATCACCGGCGACCTCACCATCAAGGACGTCACGCGGCCCCTCGCCATCGACCTGGAGTTCAACGGCTCCGCCACCGACCCCTACGGCAACGAGCGCGTCGGCTTCGAGGGCAGCGCGAACATCCTGCGCTCCGACTGGGGCCTGACCTGGAACGCGGCGCTGGAGACCGGCGGTGTGATGGTCAGCGACAAGGTCAAGCTCAACTTCGACATCTCCGCGATCAAGGCCGCCCCGCAGGCCTGACGCCTGCCGCCGCCCCACGCCCGGACCCGAGCGCGCCCGCCTCCTCCCCCACCGGGGGCGGAAGGCGGGCGCTCGGCGTTCGCGGCGTCCTGCCTTCAGGCGGTCCGGCCCTCTTCCGCTTCGCGGTGCATGCCCATGCACAGCGCCCAGACGACGAAGATGTTGATGACGATCAGCACCAGGGCCCACAAGGGGTAGAACGGCAGCCACAGGAAGTTGGCGATCGCGCCCAGGCCGGCCACGAGGACACCGAAGTAGCGTGCCCACAGGGCCCCGGTGAACAGTGCGCAGCCGGCGAGCACGAGGGCGATACCCAGGATGAGGTGGACCCAGCCCCAGCCCGCCAGGCTGAACTCGAAGACGTAGTGGCGCGTCACGACGAACAGGTTGTCCCTCGTGATGGCCGCGATCCCCTCGAAGATCGCCATCACCCCGCCGAGGATCATCAGGGCCGCTGCCAGGAGCGTCGTACCGGATGTGGGCGCGTGCCAGGGGCTCGGGCCCGCCTTGGCTCTGGTGGTGTCACTGGCCATTTCGATCTCCTCGGGTGACATAGCCGTGATCCCCCGTCTCAGCGTGTCACGACGGCTGTCCGTCGGCATTCCGGACGGCACGCGCCTCAGCCGTCCTCCTCCGTCTCCGGTTCGCCGACCGTCTGCTCCGACCAGATCACCTTGCCGGTCTCGGTGTAGCGGGTGCCCCAGCGTTCGGCGAACTGGGCGACGAGGAACAGGCCCCGGCCGCCCTCGTCCGTCGTCGCCGCGTAGCGCAGATGCGGTGAGGTGCTGCTGCTGTCGGAGACCTCGCAGATCAGGCTGCGGTCGTGCAGCAGCCGGACGACGATGGGCGACGAGCCGTAGCGCACCGCGTTGGTGACCAGTTCACTGAGGATGAGCTCGGTGGTGAACGCCTCCTCGTCCAGGCCGCGCTCGGTGAGCCACTGGGCGACGTTCTTGCGGACCCCGGCGACGGCCGCCGGGTCGTTGGCCACGGCCCATTGCGCGACCTGGTGGGGATCGAACGTGCGGGTACGGGCCACGAGGAGGGCCACGTCGTCGGTCGGCGGCCCGGACACCATCGCTTCGAGCACGTCGTCGCAGGTCTCCTCCGGTGTCCGGTCGCGGCCCGCGAGGGTGGCGCGCAGAAGCTCCAGACCGACGTCGATGTCCCGCTCGCGGTGCTCGACGAGGCCGTCCGTGTAGAGGACCAGACGGCTCCCCTCGGGTACGTGGAACTCGGCCGCCTCGAAGGGCATGCCGCCGATGCCCAGCGGCAGGCCGACCGGCACCTCGGGGACCTCGACGGTGCCGTCCGGGAGAACCAGTACGGGACCGGGGTGGCCGGCCCTGGCCACCGAGCAGTTCCCGGAGACCGCGTCGTAGACCGCGTACAGGCAGCCGGCTCCGGCGACCTCGGCGCTCCCGCCCTCCGTCGCCTCCTCCTGGTCGATCCGGCCGACCAGTTCGTCGAGGTGTCCGAGGAGTTCGTCGGGCGCGAAGTCCAGCGCGGAGAAGTTGTGGATGCTGGTGCGCAGCCGCCCCATGGTGGCGGCGGCGTGCAGCCCGTGGCCGACCACGTCACCGACGACCAGGGCGACCCGGGCGCCGGACAGCGGGATCACGTCGTACCAGTCGCCGCCCACCTCGGCCCGCGCGGGCAGATAGCGGTGGGCGAGGTCGAGTGCGTTCAGCTCGGGCAGGTCGCGGGGCAGCAGACTGCGCTGGAGCGTCACGGCCATTTCGTGCTCACGCGTGTACCTGCGGGCGTTGTCCAGGCTGATGGCCGCGCGGCCGACCAGTTCCTCGGCGAAGGACAGATCGTCGTCGTCGAACGGACGGGGGTTGCCCGCGCGCCAGAAGTTGGCCATGCCCAGGATGACGCCACGGGCGTGCAGGGGGACGGAGAGCACCGAGTGGAATCCGTAGGCCAGGATCCGCTCGGCCGTCTCGGGATCACGGTGCGGCCACCCCAGCCGCTCGTGGACATCGGCTCCCAGGCCGGCCTCGGCACTGTTGACGCGCATGGCCCGGGTCCTGGAAGGAACGAATCCGACCGCATGGCCGATCGGGAAGAGGGGCTGGTCCGGGTCCGCGGTGGCGACGGCGGTACGGCGCATGTCCAGCGCGGGGCTGTCGGGGGTGGCCGGCTCCTCCGCCGGGAGCGCGGGATCGACGAGGTCGACGGTCGTGACGTCGGCGAATCCCGGGGTCGCGACGTCCGCCAGTTCCTGGGCCGTCCGCGTCACGTCGAGGGTGGTACCGATGCGGGCACCGGCCTCGTAGAGGAGCAGCAGCCGTTCGTGGACGAGTTCCGCCCGGCCCGTGACCTTGCGGAGCTCGGTGGTGTCCCGCAGGGTCGCCACGGTGCTGGGCGGCCCGTCGCGCAGGCCGGTGGGCCTGAGGTTGACGGCCAGCAGCCGGTTGCCGACGCGCAGCACCTCGTCCGTGACGGTCCGGCAAGAGGCGAGCAGTTCCGCGGTGTCGGCGTCCAGCCCGAGGTCCGCCATGACGCGGCCCTCGGCGTCCGGGGGAAGGAAGAGCAGCCTGCGGGCCTCGTCGTTGACCAGCGTCAGCCGGTGCTCGGCATCGACGATGATGACGCCTTCGCGGACCGTGTGCAGCACCGCGTCGTGGTGCTCGTACATCCGGGTCATCTCCGCGGGGCCGAGCCCGTGTGTCTGGCGGCGCAGCCGTCTGCTGACGAGCGCCGCGCCGCCCGCGGTGATCGCGGCGGCGGCCACCGCGGCGGCGATGGCGAACGGGATGGACCGGTCGGCCACGCTGTTCACCGTCTTGTCGGTGAGCCCGACGGACACCAGACCGGCGACCGAGCCGTCGGGCCGGTCGACGGCCACCACCGAGAGGATCGCGGGCCCCTGGCTGCCGGAGAAGGTGCGGGTGAAGCCCGGGCCGGTCAGCGCTTCCTTGTAGGGGCCGTGCATGCGCTTGCCGATCAGCGCGGGGTCGGGGTGGGTGTAGCGGATGCCCTGCGGGCTGGACACTATGACGTAATCGACCCCGGCCTCCCTGCGGACCTCCTCCGCGCGTGGCTGCAGGACCGCGGTGGGGTTCTTGCTGTCCAGCGCCGACACGAGCCCCGGCGATTCGGCGAAGGTCTCGGCCACGCTCATCGTGCGCGACCGGGCCTCTTCCAGGCTGTCGCTGCGGCCCTGGATCACCAGCGCGAACGCACCGCCCGCGATGAGCAGGAGTACGAGCACGAGCACGCACAGGAAGACCTGGCCGGCCACGGTGCGCACGCTGAACAGGGACAGCAGTTCGCGGCCTGCGAAGCGGTGGGCCGTGTTCCGGCCGGGCGGCGCGGAGGTCACTGGGCCGGAGCCCCCATCGTGCCGATGTGGTCGCCGGACGAAGCGTCGCAGCCTCACCCGGAATCGGCCGATACCAGACATGACTTCAGGTCTAGCATGGATCGCACCTGCCCGAGAGCTCGCCGGTCGGTGGCTCGGAAATACGCCGGTCAGTGGTTCAGAATCCGCCTCCGTCGAAGCCGCCGCCGCCACCGCCACCGAAGTCACCGCCGCCGCCGAAACCTCCGCCGTCGAAGCCCGACGAGTCGAAGTCGGAGCCGGAGAAGTCCCCTCCGCTCCAGTCGCCGCCGGAGCCGAAGTCGCCGCCTCCGTACTCCGCCGCGTACGCCGGGGACGACAGCGCGGAGCCGAGCAGCGTGCCGACCAGCAGGCCCGGGAGCAGGCCGCCACCGAAGTAGCCGCCCGCCCAGGGGCCGTACGCCGGGCCCGCCTCCCAGTACGGGCGGCGGCCGTCGCCCGTGTCGACGGTGCGGCTCAGCGGTTCCTCGCCCTCGCGCAGCCGGATCTCGTCCGCCGCGCAGACCGGGACCTCGCGGGCCGTGCCGGTGGCCGGGGACCAGTGGACGTCGGCGACCGAGGGGCCGTGGCGCGGGTCGAAGAAGCACGGCGGCCGGCGGGCGGGCAGTTCACCGCCCGTCCGCCGGGCCTCCAGGACGGCGAGGGAGAAGCGGCCGTCCTCCAGGGCCTTGGTGACCCCGCGCACGTCGGACGGGTGCCGGGCCCTGGACATGGCGGATTTCGCGCCCTCGTAGGAGTCGAGCGCCCGCTCGTAGTCGGCGCGCATGAGGTCGTCGGCGCCCGGCTCGGCGGGGTGGAAGTCCAGGCGGTCCAGGGTTTCGCCGTACGCGGTGATGTCCTCGTCCACGACGACCCGGAGCTTGTCGAGCGCGGCCCGTTCCTCGGTCTCCTTGCGCCTGCGGTTGCGCCGGAAGATCGTGTAGGCCGTACCGCCGCCCAGCACCAGGATCGCGCCGACCGTGATCAGTCCGACGGCGGACGACGAACCATCGCTCGCGGCGGAGCCGCCCCAGGAGGCGGGGGCGCTGCCCCTGGCCTGTTCGACGGCCCGGTCGACGAAGGCGTTGAGCTGGGTCGCGGCGTCGGTGTCCGTGCCGGGTGCCTTCACGGCGGCGGTGAGGTTCTGGACCGCCCGGGTGGACATCACCTGCGGGTCCGCGCCGGCGCTGAACCCGTCGCCGAGGCGGACCGCGTAGACGCCGGTGATGCCGGTGTCAGTGCGCAAGGTGGTGAGCAGGGTGTCCTGAGGGAACGCCGGGGTCTGCGGCAGCACCGCCACGAACACGGGTTTGTCGGCGTCCTTGATCTTCTTCGTCAGGGCGGCCGCCTGGCCCGTGGAGAGCTGACCGGCGGCGGCCGGATCGACGTACACCGGGCTCTTGCGCAGCGCCTGCGCGACATCATTGATGGTGGATGCACCGACCGATGCACCGACCGATGCGCCGGCTGACGCACCGACTGACGCACCGACTGACGCACCGACTGATGCGGGCGCAGCGGGTGCCATGGCGAGCACGGCTGCCGAGAGAATCAGCAGCAGGGCGGCCAGCAGGGTCGGGAACAGCCTGTTCCGCATACTTCGAAGCTAACCCAGGTGGGCGGCTTTGGCGCCACCGCCCACCTGGGTCGGTTCCGTTTCTACGGGGGTTTACTGAGCTACGCGGCCCGGTACGCCGTCCTCAGCTTCGCCACCGCCCCGGTCAGATCGCCGGTGAGCAGCAGATGGTCCGCCTCGGCGAACGGCTTGGACGCCGCCGCGGTCGGCTTCCCGCCGGTCTTCTGCTCCATCTTCTGCTGCACCAGCAGCCTGGCCTGGTCGACGATCGCCTTGCCGCCCGCCGTCCTGCCGAGGTGGGCCTTCTCCGCGATCTGCGCGGCGATCGCGAGCGCGGCAAGGGTCAGCTCGCCGCCCGCCGGGGGCTTGCGGAGCGTGGTGAGCCCCCAGCCGTAGGGGAACTGCGGGTCGTAGGCCGCGTCGCCGACGTTGATCGGCAGCTGCGACTCGGACTTCGGCCAGGTGACCGGCAGCTGTCCGGTGAAGGCGCGCTTCCCGTAGAGGACATCGGCCACGCCGTCGCCCTCGGTGCCCGGCAGCCACGACGCGACGAGTGCGTCGATGTCGCCGAGCCGGTCGCCGATGAGCTGCGGGCGGCCCGAGACGATGAGGACCGCGCACTTCATCGCGGCGCAGACCTTGTCGATCGCGGCCTTGTCGGCGGCGCTCAGCTCCAGGTCGTTGCCGTTGCCGACGTCACCGATGCCTTCGGCGTACGGGGTCTCGCCGACGACGACCACACCCACGTCGTAGCCGTCGGTGGAGGCCGAGGCGTCCTTGGAGTAGGTGAGCGAGGCCGCGTCCGTGGCGTCCTTCTTCATGGCCTCCAGGATCGTCGTACCCGTGGTGATCTTCCCGGACGAGCCCTGCCAGCTGACGGTCCAGCCGCCGGCCTGGTTGCCGATGTCATCGGCGTTCGACCCGGCGACGTACACCTTCTGGGATGCCTTGAGCGGCAGCACTGCGCCGTCGTTCTTCAGCAGGACCTGCGACTTGGCCGCCGCCTCGCGGGCCACGGCGCGGTGTTCGGCGGAGCCGACCCCGTCGATGTTCGCCGTGTCCGCGTACGGCTTCTCGAAGAGGCCGAGGCGGAACTTCTGGGTGAGGATGCGGGTGACCGCGTCGTCGATCCGGGCCTGGCTGATCCGGCCCGCGGTGACCTCGTCCTGGAGCGTCTTCGTGAAGTCCTGGTACGCGGTCGGCACCATGATCATGTCGAGTCCGGCGTTGACGGACGTACGGACATCGCTCGCGTAGTCGCCGGGGATCTGGTCGATGGCCTGCCAGTCACTGATGACGAAGCCCTCGAAGCCCATCCGGTCCTTGAGCACTCCGTCGATCATCTCGGCGTCGGCGTGCATCTTCACCGGGCCCTGGTCGTCACCGAGGATGTCCAGCGAGGAGTACGACGGCATGACCGTGCCGACACCGCGCTTGACGGCCTCCTCGAACGGGGCGAGGTGCACGGCTTCGAGTTCCTGCCGGGTGACCTTCGTGACGCCCTGGTCGATGGTGTACGAACCGGTGGTGGACGAGCCGAACTCCGTACCGCCGTCGCCGACGTAGTGCTTGGCGGTGGCCAGTACCTTGTCGCCCCGGTGTAGGTCCTTGCCGGACGCGGCGCCCTGCATGCCCTGGATGACGGTCTCCATGGACTCGACGAGCGCCGGGTCCTCACCGTACGCCTCGTAGGAACGGCCCCAGCGTTCGTCGCGGGTCACACAGAGGCAGGGCGCGAAGTCCCACGGAATGCCCGTGGCACGGACCTCGTTCGCGGTGACCGCGCCGGTCCTCTCGGCGAGGTTCGGGTCGCGGCCTGCGCCGATGCCGATGTTGTGCGGCATGATCGTCGAGCCGATGACGTTGTTGTGCCCGTGCACCGCGTCCACGCCGTAGATCAGCGGGATCTGGAAACGGGTTGCCTGCGCCCGGAGTTGGTAGGAGTCGACCATCTTGGCCCACGCCGCGGCCGTGTTGGGCGTGGGGACGGAGCCGCCGCCGGAGAGCAGCGAGCCGAGGTCGTACGTGGCGATGTCCCCCTGCGACTTCAGTGCATTGCGCTCGGCCTGCGTCATCTGGCCGGCCTTCTCGGCCGGTGACATCCGGGAGAGGAGGTCGGCGACGCGCTTCTTCACCGGGAGCTTCGGGTCCAGGTACGGCAGCCCATGGGCGTCGATGACGACCTGCGGGTTCTCCTTCGGCGGCTTGGCGCCGGTCACGGTGAGTTCGAGCGGGATCGTCTCCGCGGACTCGGCGGACCCGTCCTTCTTCGTGGCGACGGTGATCCGGTGCGAGGTGCCGGAGGCGGTGCCCGCCGGGAAGGTGTACGTGCCGCTGACCGACGTGTAGTCCTTGCCGGCCTCGGCGCTGCCGCCCTTGGTCTCGTACGCGACGGTGACGGGTTCCTCGATCGGTACGGAGCCGGTGGTGGCGACGGAGACATCGATGTCCGCCGCGCCGCCCTCCTTGACTGTGTGGACCGCCGCGTCCGTGACGACGCTCGCCTTCAGGGCCGCGTCGGCCTTCCCGTACAGCTCCACACCGTCCATGGCGAACGAGCCGGGGGCGCCCGTCGGCAGCGTGACGGCGTAGCCCCACATCTCGTCGAGGCCGAGGACCTGGTCGATGCCGCCGACGGGCTGGTAGTCGGTGCGGTACGTGAAGTCGGCGAAGGGGATCTCGACCTGGTGCCAGCCCTCCCAGTCGTCGGTGAAGGAGGTCGTCCACAGCTCGGACGCCTCGCCGTGGGCGCCGCCGTCCTTGATCTCGAAGTTGATCCTCCTGCCCGAACCGGGCGGCAGGGGTGCGGTGTTCTGGCCGTACCACCAGAAGCGGATGCCCTTGTGGGCGGACCAGTCGTGGGCGGGCTGGTCGGCGGCGAAGTCATGGCTGAGTCCGCCGTAGCCGCTGATGTCGTACGTGCCTTCGAGGACCTTGGCGCCCTCGGGGGCGTCGGCGCGGTCCTTCAGGGCCAGGGTGGGCGGGTCGTCGGAGTCGCCGCCCCAGGTGAAGATGCCGTCGGCGGGCTGGCCCGCGAACGGGACCTCGCCCTCGAAGCGGTCGACGAGGACGGGTGCCGGGTCGTCGGCGGCAACGGTCGCGGCGGCGCTGGGGACGGCTCCGGCGAGCAGACCGGCGAGGACGGCGGCCGCGGCGAGCGTCGCTGTCGCCGGTCTGGCCCGGTGTCGGCTGTGCCGGCGGGTGCGTGGTGGCATTGCGGCTCCTTGGGACACGGAAAGAATGCTTCTGCTGTTTCTGCTGCTCGGCTCGCAACCGGTCGGTCTCCGACTTCACATCGCCCTGCGCGATGGGCCGACACCGGACTGCGACAGACCCGGCAGGGCTGCGGGACCCGGTCGTTGCCGCGACTACGCGTTGCGGGTGAGGCGGATCGTGTCGCGGTACCACTTGGCGCTGTCCTTGAGCGTCCGCTCCTGGGTGTCGTAGTCGACGCGGACGATGCCGAAGCGCTTGTCGTAGCCGTAGGACCACTCGAAGTTGTCCATCAGCGACCAGGCGAAGTAGCCGCGGACATCGGCTCCTTCGGCGCGGGCCGCGGCCACGGCGGCGATGTGGTCGGCGAGATAGGTGGTGCGGTCGGCGTCATGGATCTCGCCGTCCTCTGAGACGGTGTCGTCGAACGCGGCGCCGTTCTCGGTGATGACCGTCGGCACGCCGTACTCCTTGTCCAGGCGCACCAGCAGGTCGGTGAGGGCGGTGGGGGTGATCTCCCAGTCCATGGCGGTACGCGGCAGATCACGCTCCACCGCGCGGGTGACGGGCAGCCCGTCGGCCCCCACCGGGGAGCCCTCCTCCGTGACGCCGGAGAAGAGCGTGCCGCGGTAGAAGTTGACGCCGAGGATGTCGATCGGCGTGGAGATGACCTCCAGATCGCCTTCCTGGACCGGGAGTTCGACGTTCTGGAGGGCGAGGTCGGCGATGACGTCCTCGGGGTAGGCGCCCTTGACGAGGGGGTCCAGGTAGAGGCGGCGGCCGAGGCCGTCGGCGCGGCGGCAGGCCTCGGCGTCCTCGTGGCTGTCGGTCTCGGGGGTGGCGGTGCCGAGGTTGAGCGTGATGCCGAGTTCGAGCTCGTTGCCGCGGGCGGCTGCCGTCTCGCGGATGTGCTGCGAGGCGAGGCCGTGGCCGAGCAGCAGATGGTGGACGGCCTTGATCGCGTCGCCGAAGTTCTTCCGGCCGGGCGCCTGGTTGCCGTAGGCGTAACCGAGCATGGCCGAGCACCAGGGCTCGTTCAGCGTCGTCCAGTGCTTCACCCGGTCACCGAGCGCGTCGTAGGCGAGCGCGGCGTACTCGGCGAAGCGGTACGCGGTGTCGCGGGCCGGCCAGCCGCCCGCGTCCTCCAGCTCCTGCGGCAGGTCCCAGTGGTAGAGGGTGATCCAGGGCGTGATGCCCCTGGACTCCAGCTCGTCGACCAGCCGCTTGTAGAAGTCCAGGCCCCGTTCGTTGGCCGGTCCACGGCCGCCCGGCTGGATGCGCGGCCAGGCGAGCGAGAAGCGGTACGTGTCGACGCCCAGGTCCGCGATCAGCTGCACGTCCTCGGGCATCCGGTGGTAGTGGTCGCAGGCCACATCGCCGTTCTCGCCGCGGACGACCATGCCCGGCACCCTGCAGTACGTGTCCCAGATGGACGGGGTCCTGCCGTCCTCGGTGGCCGCGCCCTCGATCTGGTAGGCGGCGGTGGCGACGCCCCAGCGGAAGTCGGCGGGCAGTCCGGCAACGGGCTCGGCGGCGATCTCGCGAGCGTATCCCTGGGGGATGACGAGGTTCATGGTTCTCCTGTGGTGTGCTGTGGGGTCGCTACGAGCGGGGGGTGGCGGTGGCCGGGGCCGGCTGATGCAGCCAGCAGGCCACGGTGCGGGAGCCGTCCCCTTCCGGCCGGTCCAGGACCGGCACCCGGGTGGTGCACGGGTCGAGCACCTTGCCGCAGCGGGGGTGGAAGGCGCAGCCGGCGGGCATCGCTGACAGGTGCGGGGGTGAGCCGGGGATGCCGGTGAGTTCGCGGCGCGGGCCGTGCAGTGCGGGAAACGAGTGCAGCAGGCCGTCGCTGTAGGGGTGGCGGGGGTCCTGGTAGATGTCGGAGGCACCGGCCTCCTCGACGATCCGGCCGCCGTACATGATCGCGATCCGGTCCGAGAACTCGATCAGCAGCGAGATGTCATGGGTGATGAAGACGACGGAGAAGCCCAGCTCCTCGCGGAGTCTGACCAGTTGGCGCAGGATCTGGCGCTGCATGACGACGTCCAGGGCCGTCGTCGGCTCGTCCATGATGACGATCTCGGGCTCCAGCGCGAGCGCCATCGCGATCATCACGCGCTGGCGCATCCCGCCGGAGAGCTGGTGCGGGTAGGAGGGGAGCCGGTCGGCGGAGATGCCGACGAGGGCCAGCAACTCCTTGGCGCGGACGGTGCGTTCGGCCCGGTTCATTTCCGGGCGGTGTGCCTGGAGTACGTCGGTGAGCTGGCTGTGGACCGTGTGCACCGGGTTGAGCGAGTTCATCGCGCCCTGGAAGACGATCGACAGCTCCTGCCAGCGGAAGGCACGCAGCTCGGGGGCCGACAGGGTCAGCAGGTCGAGCGCCTCGCCGTCCCGCTGGTGGTAGTGGACCTCGCCGCCGGTGATCACCCCGGGCGGCGAGAGCAGCCGGGTGACGGCGTACGCGAGCGTCGACTTGCCGGACCCGGACTCGCCCGCCAGGCCCAGGACTTCGCCCCGGTGCAGGGTGAGGTCGATGTCGCGCAGCGCGTGCACGGCGTCGTCCCCGGTCCCGTAGTCCACGTTCAGACCGCGGATGGTGAGGACGGGCTCGCTGCTCATGAGCGGGTCTCCTTCGCAGAGGTGCCGGTACGTGCCACGGGGGTGAAGCCGACCCGCATCCGGACCTTCCTGGACGCGCCGGTCTCCGTACGCAGGCGCGGGTTGACGAACTCGTCGATGCCGAAGTTGATCAGGGCGAGCGACATGCCGAGCAGAGCGATGCACAGCCCGGCGGGGACGAACCACCACCACGCGCCCTGGGCCAGGGCCTGGTTGGACTGCGCCCAGAACAGGACGGTCCCCCAGTTCCAGTTGGAGATGTCGGCGACGCCGATGAAGGCGAGGGTGATCTCGGAGAGGATCGCGAAGATGACCGTGCCGACGAAGCCGGAGGCGATGACGGCGGTCAGGTTCGGCAGGACCTCGAAGAAGATGATCCGCCAGGTGGACTCGCCGGTGGCGCGGGCCGCCTCCACGTAGTCCCGGCGGCGCAGCGACAGCGTCTGCGCGCGCAGCACCCGCGCGCCCCATGCCCAGGAGGTGATGGCGATGACGGTGGCGATGAGCAGGTCGCCCGCGTCGGAGACGAAGCTGGCGATGATGATGATCAGCGGCAGGCCCGGGATGACCAGGAAGACGTTGGAGAGCAGCGAGAGCACCTCGTCGGCCGTACCGCCGAGGAAGCCCGCGCTGACCCCGACCAGTACGGAGAGGATCGTCGCGAAGATCCCGGCGACGAAGCCGACGACCAGGACGCCCCGGGTACCGACGAGGATCTGCGAGAGCACGTCCTGACCGGTCTGTGTGGTGCCGAACCAGTGGGCGCCGGACGGTGGCTGGAGCAGTTGGTCGCCCATGGTGTCGGGGTCGTACGGAGCGATCCACGGCCCGATGACCGCGATCACCACGAAGAAGGCGAGGATGCCGAGGCCGATGACGGTCTTGCGGCCGCGGAGGAAGCGCAGCCTGCGTTTGCCGGGCGCCGCGGTCCCGGTCGTGTCGATCACGGCGACCTCGGCAGTGGCGACGGCCATGTTCCTAGGCCTCCCTTCGGGTACGGGGGTCGAGGACCATGTAGATGACGTCGGCGAGGAGGTTCGCCGCGAGGACCGAGAGCGTGATGATGAGGAAGACGCCCTGCATCAGGGGGTAGTCCTTGGCACCCACGCCCTGGAAGAGCTGGTAGCCGATGCCCGGGTAGGAGAAGACCATCTCCACCAGCAGCGTGCCGCCGACGATGAAGCCCAGGGAGAGGGCGAAGCCGGAGATGTTGGGCAGGATCGCGTTGCGTGCCGCGTATCCGAACATCACCCGCCGCTCGGAGAGCCCCTTGGCCTGGGCGACCATGACGTAGTCCTCGCTGGACACCGTCACCATCATGTTCCGCATGCCGAGGATCCAGCCGGCCACGGCGCTGAGCACGATCGTGAGGCCCGGCAGGGCGGCGTGATAGAGCGCGCTGGAGATGAACGGCCAGTCGAACGCGGGCACCAGTGCACTGTCGTAACCGCCCGCGGCCGGGAAGAGCGGCCACTTCACGGCGAACAGCGCGATGGCGATCAGCCCCAGCCAGAAGTACGGGATGGCGGAGATGAACGTGGTGACGGGCAGCAGGCTGTCCATCCAGGAGCCGCGCCGCCAGCCGGTGAAGACACCGATGCCGGTGCCGAGCACGAAGCTGATCAGGGTGGTGACGCCGACGAGCGCGAGTGTCCACGGCAACGACTGGCCGATCACCTCGCTGACCGGGGTCGGGAAGAAGGTGAAGGAGAGCCCGAGGTCGCCGTCGAGCAGATGCGCCCAGTAGTCGGTGTACTGCTGCCAGAGCGACTGCTGCTTGTCGAGTCCGAAGAGCGCCTTGAGCGAGTTGATGGCGCTGGTGTCGAGCTGGCCCTGGAAGCGGGAGAGCAGCGCCTGGACGGGGTCGCCGGGCATCATGCGCGGGATCAGGAAGTTGATGGTGATCGCGGCCCACGCGGTGACCAGGTAGAAGGCGAGCCTCTGCAGCAGGTACTTCACTTCGCGGCCTCCTTCCGGTGCTGGTCGGCGGCTTGCCCGCCCAGGTCCTCGCCACCGTCCGCGTACAGCCAGCAGGCCGCCCACTGGCCGTCTTCGAGGTCGAAGCGCGGGGGCAGTTCGGTGCGGCAGCGCTCCATGGCCCTGGGGCAGCGCGGGTGGAAGCGGCAGCCGGCGGGCGGGGCGATCAGCGAGGGCGGTTCGCCGCTGCCGGTCTCCTCCTGCTCCTCCTCGGCGACCACCCGGTCCGGGTCTGGCGCGGAGGCGATGAGGAGCTGGGTGTAGGGGTGCGCGGGGTGCTGGGTGACCCTCTCGCTGTCACCGCCCTCGACGATCCGGCCGGCGTACATCACGAGCGTCGAGTCCGCGAAGTAGCGGGCGGACGCGATGTCGTGGGTGATGTAGAGGATCGCGAGATGCAGCCGGTCCTTGAGGTCCTTGAGCAGATTGAGCACACCGAGCCGGATCGAGACGTCCAGCATCGAGACGGGCTCGTCGGCGAGCAGGACCCGGGGATCGGCGCCGAGCGCGCGGGCGATGGCCACGCGCTGGCGCTGTCCCCCCGACAGCTCGTGCGGGAACTTGTCCAGGTACTGATGGGGAGGAGTCAGCTGGACCCGGTTCAGCAGAGCGGTCAGGTTCTGTTCCAGCTCCGCCTCGCCGTCGCCCGCCCGGCCGTGGATCCTCAGCGCCCGCGTGAGGTGGTAGCGCACGGTGTGCACCGGGTTCAGCGAGGCGAACGGGTCCTGGAAGATGAGCTGGACCTGGCGTACGTAGGTGCGAAACGACCGGCCACGGCCCGCCTTCACCGCCTTCCCCGCCAGCCGGATCTCGCCCTCGGTGAGCGGATACAGCTGGGCGAGCAGCCGGGCCACGGTGGATTTGCCGGAGCCCGACTCCCCCACCAGGGCCGTGACGGTGCCCCGCCGGAGTTTCAGCGAGACGTCGTCGACGGCGTGGACGGTGCGGCGCCTGCCCGCGAGGAGGTCGCGGCCGGTGCGGCGTACGGGGAAGTGTTTGGTGACTCCGCGTGCTTCGAGCACGACGTCGTCGGTCCGATCGGTGGTGGTCATGGCCGGTCCGTCTCCCCGTGCTTACTTGGAGGGCTTGAGCTTCAGCACGATCTCCAGCACGGTGGGCTGGGTGTGCTGCGGCGGGGCGTACGGGTCGGTCTCGGTGGGCCAGCCCACCCAGTTCTTCGTGGAGTACTCGGCTCCGATGGGGGCGGCGGCCGTCGGGATCATCGGCGCCTGCTCGACCATGATCTTCTGCAGGGTGTTCATGGCCTCGGTGCGGGCGGAGTCCTCGGTGGCGGTGGCGAAGTCCTTGAGCGCCTTGGTCGCGTCGTCGTTCTTGAAGCGGCCGAAGTTGCCCTGCTGGGCCGCCTTGCCGATGGGCTGGAGCAGCGCGCCGTCCATGATGTTCTGGTACATGTCGTACGGGGTGGCGCCGCTGTTGGTCCAGTGCAGGGTGGCGTCGAAGTTGCCGTTGGCGACGTCCGCGCCCCAGGCCTCGGCGGTCTGGGTCTTGACCTTGGCCTCGATGCCGAGCTGCTTGATGTTGTCCTTGATGATCGCGAGCCCGGTGATGTAGTCGTTCCAGCCGGCCGGGTCGGTGAAGGTGAGCTCCACCGGCTTGCCGCTCGGGTCCTTGAGCACCCCGCCGCTGAGCTTGAACCCGGCGTCCGCGAGCACCTTCTTGGCGCCCGCCACGTCGGGTGCGGTGGTGGCGCTCTTGTACTCGGGGGCGAGGAAGGACTCACCGGCGGGCAGCGGGATGCCGGTCGGGTTGGTGATCTCCGGGTAGAGGGTCGCCTCGGCCTGGGTGTAGATCGCCTTGCGGTCGACGACCATCGCCATGGCCTTGCGCAGCGCCGGGTTGTCGAACGGCTTGCGGGCGGTGTTGAACCACAGTCCGTGGATGCCGAGACCGGAGGGGAACCACAGCTTGTGGTTCTTGGGGTCCTTGTCGATGAACAGCTGCTTGTAGTTCGGCATGAAGACGAACGACCACTCGACCTTGCCGCTCGCCAGCGCCGTGGTCGCCGCGCTGTTGTCGTTGTACGCGGTGTAGCGCAGCTCCTTGACCTTGGTCGCGCCCTTCCAGTACGTGGGCGTGGCGGTCAGGGTGGTGGTCTGCGGGGTGAACGTCTTGAGCTTGTACGGGCCGGAGCCGACCGGGTTCCGGTTGGGCCAGGTCTCCGGGTCCTTGACGCCTTCCCAGATGTGCTTGGGCACGATGAAGGTCTGGATGATCTTGTTCTGGTTGACGTACTGGGAGTCCTTGAAGGTCAGGACGACCTGCTTGCCCTCCACCGCGACCCCGTCGAACGGGATGCCGTTCCAGTTGAGCGCCGTGTGCTCCTTCAGCAGGTCGAAGGTGTACGCGACGTCGTCGGCGGTCAGCGGCTTGCCGTCGGCCCACTTGGCCTTGGGGTCGAGGGTGAAGGTGACCTTGGTGAAGTTGTCCTCCCACTTCCAGTCGGTGGCCAGCCACGGGTCGGCCTTCTCCGCCGGCTTGATCTGGTTCGTCATCGCCAGCGGCTCGTAGATCATGTAGCGGTAGCCGAGCGTGGCGCCCGCCGAGGTGTTCAGGAACGGGTTGCTGTTGTTCGTCTGCGGCCCGTCCGGCTTGCCCAGGGTCAGTACGCCGGAGGCGCCGCCCCCTTTGTTGGCACCCGAGTTGGCGGACGAGCAACCGGCGGCGAGCGCGACCACGGCGGTGGCGAGCGAGAGCGCTCTCAACGTGGCGTGACGTCGTGCGGACATGGCGACTCCATGAGGGACTTCGGACCGGGAGATCCGGGAAGTGGGCAGCGCTCGGCGCGCCGGGTACAGGCGGTACGGGGCGGTGCGGGTGGTACGGGTAGTACTGATGGTGCGGCTGGTACGCGGAACGCTGTGCGGGAGCAGGTGGCCGGGGGGCCGGCCGGGCTGCTACGGCGCCGAGTGGCGCACGACCAGTTCGGTGGGCAGCACGACCGGCGCGTCGGGTACGGCCGTGCCGCCGAGGTGGGAGAGCAGCATCCGCGCGGCCGTCTCACCCATCTGCCGGGTGGGCTGGCGCACGGTGGTCAGCGGTGGTTCGGTGTGCTCGGCCATCGGGATGTCGTCGAAGCCGACCACGGCGATGTCGTCCGGCACGGACCGCCCGGCAGCACGCAGCGCCCTCAGCACGCCCGCCGCGCTGATGTCGTTGTGTGCGAAGACCGAGTCGAACTCCGCGCCCGATGACAGGAGTTGCTCCACGGCCAGTCGGCCGCAGCCTTCGGTGAAGTCCCCGTGGACCACGAGATCGGTGGGCAGGACCGTACGGAATCCGTCCAGCCGGTCGCGTACGCAGCCGAAGTTCTGGGGGCCGGTGATGACCAGGGGTCTGGTGCGTCCGGCAGCCCGCAGATGGCGGGCGGCGGACGCGCCTCCTTCGCGATTGGTGGTCACGACGGAGGGGAATTCGGGGTGGTGGCCGCGGTCGTCGATGAGGACGATCGGCAGCCCGCCGCGGTGCAGTGCGGTGAGATGGTCGAGAGTGTTCTCGGGTTCGACGACGACGAGCCCGTCGAAGGCGCGCGCCGACACCTGGCTGGTGAAGCGCTGGACGGACTCGGCACCGCGGTTGCAGGTGAAGAGCAGCAGCCCGTAGTCGGCGGCCTCGACGGTGTCGACGACGCCCTGGAGCACCTCACCCATCCACGGCCAGGTGAGCGAGGGCACCAGCATCCCGACCGTACGGCTGCTGCCGCGGGCCAGACCTACGGCACCCGAGCTCGGCACATAGCCGAGCTGTGCGATCACTTCACGAACACGGGCGGCAGTGGAACCGTCCACTTCTCCCTTGGTGTTGATGACCCGGGACACGGTCGTCTTGCTGACGCCGGCCTCGCGGGCGACATCGGCGATGGTGACACGCATCGGGGCCTCCGGGGACAAGGCAGGACAGGGGGCTGGAACCGGTACCGCAACCGGTTCCGGAACCGGTACCGGCGTTGCGGCGTGAGTTAACCCCGCTGGAACACAGCCGTCAATACTTCACACCGACATTGGTCCGTACCCATCTCCTGTGCAGGCAAGACGCGTTGGACCGGGGGCGTGCGTTCAGGTTGTGAACGCACGCCCTCTTGACGTGAACCCGTAAGGGCAGTTCACTCACGCCTCGATCGACGGCAACTCCCCCACACCTCTGCCGAGGAAGGCAACAGCCCATGATCCGATCAGGAAGAGCGGCCCGGGCGCTGCTCGCCGCCGTGCTCGCCACGGCCGGCCTCACCGGGCTCTCGTCCGGTACCGCCCAGGCCGCGGGCGAGAGCGTGAACATCGCGCTGACCACCACCGACGACTCCGGCGGCCGCCATGTGACCCGCGGCCTCGAAGCCCAGGCCCCGGTCACCTTCGGCGCCGGCAACGGCGGCAGCGGTACGAACATCACGGTCGACGAGAACACCCGCTACCAGACCTTCACGGGCGGCGGCGCCTCGTTCACGGACACGGCCGCGTATCTGATGAAGAGCAGCGGGGCGCTCAGCCAGGCGACCCGCGACGCCACGATGAGGAAGCTGTTCTCCCCCACCGACGGCATCGGGCTCTCTTTCGTACGCAATCCGATGGGCGGCTCGGACCTGGCGCGGTTCGGCTACACCTACGACGACGTACCGGCCGGCCAGAGCGACCCCACGCTCGCCAACTTCTCGATCGCACACGATCTGGTGGACGTGCTCCCGCTCACCAAGCAGGCCAAGCAGCTCAACCCGGCGCTGACGACGGTGGCCTCGCCGTGGACGGCCCCGGCCTGGATGAAGGACAGCGGCCAGCTGAACGGCGGCTGGCTGAAGGCGGAGAACTACGGCGCCTACGCCAATTACTTCGTGAAGTACCTCCAGGCCTACCGCGACCAGGGCATTCCGGTCGACTACGTCACCGCGCAGAACGAGCCGACCTGCTGCTCCGGCTACCCGTCGATGAGCTGGAACGGCTCGGGGCTCGCGTACTTCACCAAGAGCGAGCTGCTGCCGAAGCTCCAGTCCGCGGGGCTCGCGACCAAGGTCCTGGCCCACGACTGGAACTGGGACACCTACGACGCGTACGCCGCGGCCACCGTGGACGACCCGGCCGTGCGCAGCCACCCCAACTTCGGCGGGGTCGCCTGGCACGGCTACGGCGGTGACATCGCCAAGCAGACCACCGTGCACAACCAGTACCCGTCGATGGACGCCTTCCAGACCGAGCACTCCGGCGGCACCTGGATCGCCGACCAGCAGCGCGAGGACATGCTCAACATCATCGACTACACCCGCAACTGGGCGAAGTCGGTGACCAAGTGGTCCCTCGCCGTGGACCAGAACCGCGGCCCGCACAACGGCGGCTGCGGCACCTGCGACGGCCTGATCACCGTGCACAACGGGGACAGCAGGAGCGGCCAGGTCGACTACAACATCGAGTACTACACGATGGGCCATCTGACGAAGTTCGTCCGTCCCGGCGCCGCCCGGATCTCCTCGACGGCCAGCTCCACCGTGCCCAACGTGGCCTGGCGCAACCCGGACGGCTCCAAGGCGCTGATCGCGTACAACGGCGGTACGTCGGCGCAGCAGATCACGGTCAACTGGGGTGGCCAGAAGTTCACTTACTCGCTCCCCGGCCGTACATCGGCGACCTTCACCTGGTCGGGGACGCAGTCCGGTTCCGGTGGCACCTCGGGCGTCTTCTCGGGCCCGGCGGGCAAGTGTCTGGACGTCGCGGGCGGCAGCGGCGCCGACGGGACGGCCGTTCAGCTCTATGACTGCAACGGCTCGGCGGCGCAGCGCTGGACGGTCGGCACGGACGGTTCGATCCAGGCGCTGGGCTCCTGCCTGGATGTGACGGCCGCGTCGACGGCCAATGGTGCGAAGGTCCAGCTGTACACCTGCAACGGTTCGTCGGCGCAGCGCTGGACGTACAACGCCACGACGGGTGATGTCGTCAACACCGCAGCGGACAAGTGTCTGGACATCACCGACCAGTCGACGGCGAACGGGGCCCGCGCCCAGATCTGGACGTGCACGGGAGCGGCCAACCAGAAGTGGCATCTTCAGTAGGCGTCGCCGTGTCATCGGCCGCCGGAGGGGCCCGGTCCCGGGTCCTTCCGGCGGCCGATGACGTACTCCGTTACTCCGTGGGCTCGACCCCGGCCCGCAGCAGTCCGTAGGTGTAGGCGTCCTCCAGCGCCTGCCAGGACGCCGCGATGACGTTCTCCGCGACGCCGACCGTCGCCCAGTCGCCCTCGCCGTCGCCCGTGGTGATGAGGACTCGTGTGGTGGACTCGGTGCCGGTGCGGCCTTCGAGGATGCGGACCTTGTAGTCGACCAGTTCCTGCTTGGCGAGCTGTGGGTAGATCCGCTCCAGCGCGACGCGCAGCGCCCGGTCGAGCGCGTTGACCGGGCCGTTGCCCTCGGCGGTGGCGACGATGCGCTCGCCCTTGGCCCAGAGTTTCACCGTCGCCTCGTTGGCGTGCGTGCCGTCGGGGCGGTCCTCGACGATGGCGCGCCAGGACTCGGTGCGGAAGTAGCGGCGTACCCGGCCCTCGGCCTCGGCGCGCAGCAGCAGTTCGAAGGAGGCGTCGGCGGCCTCGTACGTGTAGCCCCTGAGCTCGCGCTCCTTGACCCGCTCGACGACCCGGCCGACGAGTTCGCGGTCGCCGCCGAGGTCGATGCCGAGCTCCTTGCCCTTGAGCTCGATGGAGGCACGGCCGGCCATGTCGGAGACGAGCATCCGCATGGTGTTGCCGACCAGCGCGGGGTCGATGTGCTGGTACAGGTCGGGGTCGACCTTGATCGCGGAGGCGTGCAGTCCGGCCTTGTGGGCGAAGGCGGAAACACCCACATAGGGCTGATGCGTGGACGGCGTCAGGTTGACGACCTCGGCGATCGCGTGCGAGACGCGGGTCATGTCGGCGAGTGCGCCCTCGGGCAGGACCGTCTTGCCGTACTTGAGCTCCAGGGCGGCGACGACGGGGAAGAGGTTGGCGTTGCCGACCCGCTCGCCGTAGCCGTTGGCGGTGCACTGGACGTGCGTCGCGCCCGCGTCGACGGCCGCCAGGGTGTTGGCGACCGCGCAGCCGGTGTCGTCCTGGGCGTGGATGCCGAGCCGGGCGCCGGTGTCGGCGAGCACGGTGGCGACGACGGCCTGTACCTGGGCGGGGAGCATCCCGCCGTTGGTGTCGCAGAGGATGACGACATCGGCACCGGCCTCGGAGGCGGCGCGGACGACGGCCTTGGCGTACTCGGGGTTGGCGCGGTAGCCGTCGAAGAAGTGCTCGCAGTCCACGAAGACCCGGCGGCCCTGCCCTCGGAGGTAGGAGACGGTGTCGACGACCATCTCCAGGTTCTCTTCGAGGGTGGTGCGCAGGGCGAGTTCCACATGGCGGTCGTGGGACTTGGCGACCAGGGTGATCACCGGGGCGCCGGACTCCAGCAGCGCCCTGACCTGGGGGTCCTCGGCGGCGCTGCCACCGGCCCTGCGGGTCGCACCGAAGGCGACGAGCTCGGCGTTCTTGAACTCGATCTCCTGCTGGGCGCGGGCGAAGAACTCGGTGTCGCGGGGGTTGGCACCGGGCCAGCCGCCCTCGATGAAGCCCACGCCGAAGTTGTCCAGGTGCCGGGCGATGGTCAGCTTGTCCGCGACCGTCAGGTTGATGCCTTCACGCTGTGCACCGTCGCGCAGCGTGGTGTCGAAGACATGGAAGCTGTCGTCGGTGGCCTTGGCCTTGGCCTTGGTGGTCATGCTGAATCTGACTCCTGTCGGATGAGTGGATCCGGACGATCGGGCTCCACTTGCCCCCATCATCCCGCGCACTTCTCGTCCCGGCCGAGGTGAGGGCCGGAAAACGAAAAAACCCCTCGCGGGTGCGAGAGGTCTGCGCGCGGGTCTGGGGCACGGTGGCCGCTCCGCACATGGTGGTACGGGACGGTCACTGCGGACCGGCGCGCCTGTTGCCAATAATCATGACGAACGAGGACACGGAGGCAGTCTTGCACAGCGCCGCCTCCGTGCCGTGCCCCGTCTCAGGATGCGGGCGTGACGCTGGTGGCCCCTGCCCGCTCCCGCGGCTTGCGTCCGGGCTCCCGGGCGCCGACCCGGCCCAGGTCGATGTCACGGGTCTCGCGCATGGTCAGGTACACGACCAGGGAGACCGCGGCACAGCCGGCCACGTACCAGTAGAAGCCGGATTCGACGCCCGCCTTCTTGAACCAGAGCGCCACGTACTCGGCGGTGCCGCCGAAGAGCGCGTTGGCGATGGCGTACGGGAGGGCGACGCCCAGGGCGCGGATGCCGGTCGGGAAGAGCTCGGCCTTCACACAGGCGTTGATCGAGGTGTACCCGGTGACGACGACCAGGGCCAGGAGCGCCAGGCCGAACGCGGGCCAGAAGGTGCCCGCGTGCCTGAGCATCGTCATGATCGGCACGGTCAGGAAGGTGGAGCCGAGCGCGAAGGTGATCAGCAGCGGGCGGCGGCCGATCCGGTCGGAGAGCAGTCCCGCCAGTGGCTGGATGCACATGAAGACGAACAGGGCGCAGAAGCTGACGAGCGAGGCGGTGGACTTCTCCATGCCCGCGCTCTTGGCGAGGAACTTGGTGAGATAGGTCGTGTACGTGTAGTACGCGACGGTCCCGCCCATGGTCAGCGCCATCACCAGGAACGCCTCGCGCCTGTGCCGCCACAGCGCCTTCAGCGTGCCGCGGTCCTCCTGCTCGGCGGCGCCGGACTTCGCGTACACCTCGGTCTCCAGCATCGAGCGGCGCAGATAGAAGACGACCGCGGCACCGAGCGCGCCGACAACGAACGGGATGCGCCAGCCCCAGCCGTGCAGGGCCGTTTCGGACATGGTGCGCTGCAGGATGATCAGGAGGCCGAGGCCGATGAGCTGTCCCGCGGTCATGGACACGTACTGGAAGCTGGAGGCGAAGCCGCGCCGGTGGGGTGCGGAGGCCTCGGTCAGATAGGTGGCGCTGGCGGCGTACTCGCCGCCGACGGAGAGGCCCTGCAGCAGCCGGGCCACCAGCAGGACGGCCACGCCGCCGTATCCCGCGACGTCGTACGTCGGCGCGGCCGCGATGAGGACCGCGGAGGCCGACATGAGGGTGACGGTGAGGGTGAGCGCCGCCTTGCGGCCTCTGCGGTCACCGATCCGGCCGAGCATCCAGCCGCCGACCGGCCGCATGAAGAAGCCGACGGCGAAGATGCCCATGGTGTTCATGAGGTTGGCGGTCTCATTGCCTTCGGGGAAGAAGGAATCCGCGAAGTAGACCGCGAAGGTCGCGTACACGAACCAGTCGAACCACTCGACCATGTTGCCGGCGGAGCCGACCCAGATTTTCTTCCACTGCTCTCGTCCCATGGTCACTCACCGTGCCCGAATGTCCGGGAGCGTAACAAGGGCGCAACAGGCAACGATCACGCGTACTTACGTGCGTTGCGTTCACGACGTCCCTGGACGCTCCGGCGCGGTGAGCGAGTCGTCGATGAACTCCCTCACCCGGTCGAGTACTTGACCGCGGCTCATACCGGGGATGCCGACGGCGACATGGACGCTGAACCCGTCGAGCAGGGCCCGCAGCCGGGTCGCGAACCGTTCGGCGTCGACGGTACGGAACTCGCCGTGCGAGGCGCCCTCCGCCAGCAGCGCCACCAGGTCGCGGTGCCAGGCGCCCTCGATCGCGGCCTGCCGGGCGCGGGCGTCGTCGTCGGCGTTCTGCGAGCGGTTCCAGACCTCCAGCCAGAGCGTCCAGTGCGGATCGCGGTGGCCGTCGGGCAGGTAGAGATCGATGTACGCGTCGAGCCGCTCGCGGACCGCCGTCCGCCCGGACAGCAGGGTGCGCCGCTCGGCGCCGAGCCGGCCCTCGCTCCACTCCAGGGTCTGGAGCAGCAGTTCGTCCTTGGTGCGGAAGTAGTAGAGAAGGTGTCCGCTGCTCATGCCGACCTCACGGCCGAGCCCGGCCATGGTGAGGCCGTCCAGGCCCCGTTCGGCGATGGTGGCCATGGCGGCGGCCAGCACGTCCTCGCGGGGCGGGGCGGTGTTGCGGCGGCGTGGAGCGGGGGGCACGGTTCAGACCTTCGGCTGCTGCTGGGTGATGCAGTGGACACCTCCACCGCCGGCAAAGATCGTACGGGCGTCGACGAGTGTCACCGTACGGCCGGGGAACAGCTCGCCGAAGATTGCCGCGGCCTCCTTGTCGCGCGGGTCGTCGAAGGCGCAGAGGATCACGCCGTCGTTGCAGAGGTAGTGGTTGATGTAGGAGTAGTCGACCCACTCCCCGTCGGCCCTGAGCACGGTGGGGGCGGGGACCTCCACGACGTTCAGGGTGCGGCCCCTGGCGTCGGTGGCGGCGCGCAGGATGCGGACGGTCTCGCGGGTGATCTCGTGGTCGGGGTGGGCCGGGTCCGGCTGGACATGGGCGACGACGGTGCCGGGGCGGGCGAAGGCGGCGACGATGTCGACATGGCCGAGGGTGCCGTACGTACCGTAGTCACCGGCCAGTCCGCGCGGCAGCCAGATGGCCTTTTCGGTGCCGAGCCTGGCGTGGATCTCGGCCTCGGCCTCGGCCCTGGTCCACTCGGGGTTGCGTTCCTTGCCGAGCTGGACGGTCTCGGTGAGCAGGACGGTGCCCTCGCCGTCGACGTGGATGGCGCCGCCCTCGTTGACGAGCGGGGAGCTGTGCACGGGCACGTCGGCGAGCTCGGCGACTGAGCGCGCGATGTGCTGGTCGTGCTCCCAGCGGGCCCAGCCCTGGGCGCCCCAGCCGTTGAACGTCCAGTCGACGGCGGCAAGTTGATGCCCGTCGCTGACGAAGGTGGGGCCGATGTCGCGCATCCAGGCGTCGTCGAGCGGACGGACGGCGAGATCGATGTCCGGGCCGAGGAGGGCGCGGGCGCCGTCCTCCTGGCCGGGGCCGACGACCATCGTGACGGGTTCGAAGCGGCGCACGGCGCGGGCGACACCGGCCCAGGCGCCGCGGGCCTCGTCCAGTGCGGCGTCGGTGCCGAAGGTGGGGTTGGGGCCCGGCCAGGCCATCCAGGTGCGTTCGTGCGGGGCCCACTCGGGCGGCATGCGGAAGGTCACAGCGGGGTCCTTACAGAAAGTAGAGGCGGTTGAGGGAGACGGAGTCGGCGGGCTCGGAGCGCAGCGGGTCTCCGTCCAGGGTGACCAGACCGCTGCGGGCGTCCACGGCGACCTCTCCGGTACGGGAGTTGTGGACGAGGTCGCCGGGGCCGATGCCTCGGGTGCCGCGCACCCCGACGCGGCGCCGGCGGGTGGGCATGAGGTCCGCGCCGAACTGGGTGGCGGCCTGCGAGACGAAGGCCACGGAGAGATCGGCCGCGGTGGCTCCGTACGCCCCGAACTGCGGTCCGAGGACCAGGGGTTCACAGGTGTCGGTGGCGGCGTTCGGGTCGCCCGTGACCCCGTACGCCGGGAAACCGGACTTCAGTACGAGCTGTGGCTTCGCGCCGAAGAACTCGGGCCGCCACAGCACGATGTCGGCGAGCTTCCCGGTCTCGATGGAGCCGATCTCGTGCGCGAGGCCGTGGGCGATGGCGGGGTTGATGGTGAGCTTGGCGTTGTAGCGCAGCACCCGGGCGTTGTCGTCCGCGGGGCCGTCGCCGTCCATCGGTCCGAGCTCGGCCTTCATCTTCCCGGCCATCGCGAAGGTGCGGCGTACGGTCTCACCGGCGCGTCCCATGCCCTGGGCGTCGGAGGACGTGATGCCGATGGCGCCCAGGTCGTGCAGGACGTCCTCGGCGCCCATCGTTCCCGCGCGGATGCGGTCGCGGGCCATGGCGGTGTCGCCCGGCAGGTCCGTCTTGAGGTCGTGTACGGAGACGATCATCCCGTAGTGCTCGGCGACGGCGTCCCGGCCGAAGGGCAGCGTCGGGTTGGTGGACGAGCCGATGACGTTCTCGACGCCCGCCATCTTCAGTACGTCGGGGACGTGGCCGCCGCCGCAGCCCTCGATGTGGAAGGCGTGGATGGTGCGGCCTTCCAGGACGCGCAGGGTGTCCTCGACCGACAGGCACTCGTTCAGCCCGTCGCTGTGCAGGGCGACCTGGACGTCGTGCTCCTCGGCGACGCGCAGCGCGGTGTCCAGGGCGCGGGTGTGGGCGCCCATGTCCTCGTGGACCTTGAAGCCGCACGCCCCGCCCGCGGCGAGCGCCTCGACCAGCGGGGCCTCGTGGGAGGACGAACCGCGGCCCAGGAAGCCGATGTTGACGGGCCAGGCGTCGAACGCGTTGAAGGCATGGCGCAGGGCCCACGGCGAGTTGACGCCGACGCCCCAGACCGGGCCGAACTCCTGGCCGATGACCGTGGTGACGCCGGAGGCGAGCGAGGCCTCCATGATCCGCGGCGAGAGCAGATGGACATGGGTGTCGACGGCTCCCGCCGTCGCGATCATCCCCTCGCCGGAGACGATGGTGGTCCCCGTGCCGACGACAACGTCGACGCCGTCGAGGGTGTCCGGGTTGCCGGCCCGTCCGATCGCCGCGATCCGGCCCTCGCGGATGCCGATCGACACCTTGCGGATGCCCTGCACGGCGTCGATGACCAGCACATTGCTGATGACGACGTCGCAGGTGTCGCGGACGGCGGCGGCCTTGAGATGCAGTCCGTCGCGGGCGGTCTTGCCGAATCCGGCAAGGAACTCGTCCCCGTACCGCTGAGCGTCGGACTCGACGCGGACGGTCAGCCCGGAGTCACCGAGCCTGACCCGGTCCCCGGCGCGCGGGCCGTGCACGGAGGCGTATTCGTGAGGGTCGATGCTCATCGTCCGACTCCCAGATATCCGCAGGCCGCCGCGCGCCGCAGGGCCTCCTCGCGTGCGCCGGGCGCATCCAGCGGCCCGTCGACCAGTCCGGCGAACCCGATGGCGATCCGGTCGCCGCCGATGGGTACGAGCCCCACCTCGGCCGACTCCCCCGGCCCGAAGCGGACGGAGGACCCGGCGGGGACGCTCAGCCGCATCCCGTAGGCGGCCGCCCGGTCGAAGTCGAGGCGCGGGTTGGCCTCGAAGAAGTGGAAGTGCGAGGTCACGGAGACCGGCACGGTCGCGGTGTTACGGACCGTCAGCAGCGCCGCCGGTTCCGGCTCGGGCACCGCGGGGCCGGGGAGGACGGCCCCGGGCGCGTCGGCACCGAGCCCGTCGCCCAGCGGCCGGGAGACCACCGCGAGCCGCGAACCGTCGTCGAAGACGGCCTCCACATGGACCTCGGTGACGACATCGGCGACCCCCGGAAGGACATCGTCCGGGCCGAGCACGCAGCGCGCGGCCTCGATGGCCTCGGCGAGCCTGCGCCCGTCGCGGGCGGCCTCGCAGACCGTGTCCGCGATCAATGCGGTCGCCTCGGGGACATTGAGCTTCAGGCCCCGGGCGCGGCGGGCCCGGGCCAGTTCCGCGGCGCCGAAGAGCAGCAGCCGGTCACGTTCCGTCGGGGTCAGTCGCATGCCCGTACACCTCCTGTTTAGAGCAGCACTCTAACCGCGAATCAGCGTGAATCGAAGGGTTGAATGGCTCACTATTGAGCGATGCTCGAACAGCGCGACAGACCCCGGCACATGCAGAAGGCCGCGCCCGGCAGAACCGGGCGCGGCCTTCGCGCGTACGTAAGGGGGCTGCTAGCCGAGCGGGTGCATCCAGCCGTGGGTGTCATCGGCGACGCCGCGCTGGATGTCCAGCAGGCGCTCGCGCAGCTTCATCGTGACCTCGCCGGGCGCGCCGTCGCCCTGGGTCCACTCGCCGCCCGCGGACTTGACGGTGCCGACGGGGGTGATGACGGCGGCCGTGCCGCAGGCGAAGACCTCGGTCAGCGTGCCGTTCGCGGTGTCGTCGCGCCACTGGTCGATGGAGACGCGGCCCTCCTCGGACTCGTGGCCCAGGTCACGGGCGACCTTGAGCAGCGAGTCACGGGTGACACCGGCGAGCAGGGAGCCGGTCAGGGCCGGGGTGACGATCTTGTTCCCGTACACGAAGTACAGGTTCATCCCGCCCAGTTCCTCGACCCACTTGTGCTCGACCGCGTCGAGGTAGGCGACCTGGTCGCAGCCCTTCGCGGAGGCCTCGGCCTGGGCGAGGAGGGACGCGGCGTAGTTGCCGCCGGTCTTGGCGTCGCCCATGCCGCCGGGGACGGCCCGCACCCGGTCCTCGGAGAGCCAGATGGAGACCGGCTTGACGCCCCCGGGGAAGTACGCGCCCGCGGGCGAGGCGATCACCAGGAACAGGTACTCGTTGGCGGGCCGCACTCCGAGACCGACCTCGGCCGCGATCATGAACGGGCGCAGGTAGAGCGACTCCTCGCCGCCGTGCTCCGGAACCCATGCCTCGTCCTGCTGGACGAGCGCGTCACAGGCCGCGATGAACGTCTCGACGGGCAGCTCCGGCATGGCGAGCCGGCGCGCGGAGGCCTGGAAACGCCTGGCGTTGGCCTCGGGGCGGAACGTGGCGACCGAGCCGTCCGGCTGGCGGTAGGCCTTGAGGCCCTCGAAGATCTCCTGCCCGTAGTGCAGGGTCATGTTGGCGGGGTCGATCGACAGCGGTGCGTAGGGAACGAGCTGGGCGTCGTGCCAGCCACGGCCCTCGGTCCACTTGATCGTCACCATGTGATCGGTGAAGTAGCGGCCGAATCCGGGCTTGACCAGGATCGCCTCGCGCTCCGCGTCGGACAGCGGGTTCGAGGAGGGCTTGAGCTCGATCGTGGGCGTCGTCATGAGTGCGTGTCCTTCACCGGTTGTGTGTGTTGGACCGCGCTCACGCCGCTCCTGTCAGACAGGTGCTAGGACGTCCGAGCTTCATGGCGAGCCACGGCCCCGTTCGATTATCGCTCCCGGGGGGCCGTGCACGAAATGACGCGAATGCGGTCCAGTGGTCGATGGTGGCACCCGGGACCGCAGAGGAGAAGCCGCCGGGTGCGGTTGCGACCCGGCGGCTTCGAAAAATGGAGTCGTCGGGTCAGCTCGCTACTCGTACCGCGAGCGCGTCGCCGATCTGATCGGTCGTACGGGGGGTGTCGCCCCGCTCCGCGAGGTCGGCGGAGACGGCGTCCTCGATGCGCCCGGCCTCGGTCTCGTAGCCGAGGTGGCGCAGCAGGAGGGCGACGGAGAGGACCGTGGCCGTGGGGTCGGCCTTGCCCTGGCCCGCGATGTCCGGGGCGGAGCCGTGCACCGGCTCGAACATCGAGGGGAATTCGCCGCTCGGGTTGATGTTGCCCGATGCCGCGACGCCGATGCCGCCGGAGACGGCCGCGGCGAGGTCGGTGATGATGTCGCCGAAGAGGTTGTCGGTGACGATCACGTCGAAGCGCTCGGGCTGCGTGACGAGGAAGATCGTCGCCGCGTCCACGTGCAGGTAGTCGGTGGTGACGTCCGGGAATTCGGCAGCGACCCGGTTGAAGACGTTGGTCCACAGGTGCCCGGCGTAGGCCAGCACGTTGTTCTTGTGAACGAGCGTCAGCTTCTTGCGCGGGCGGGCCTGGGCGCGGGCGAAGGCGTCACGGACCACGCGCTCGACACCGAAGGCGGTGTTGACCGAGACCTCGGTGGCGACCTCGTGCGGGGTGCCGGTGCGGATCGAACCGCCGTTGCCGGTGTACGGACCCTCGGTGCCCTCGCGGACCACGACGAAGTCGATCTCCGGCTGGCCCTTGAGCGGGGTGGCGACACCCGGGAGGAGCCTCGACGGCCGCAGGTTCACATGGTGGTCGAAGAGGAAGCGGAGCTTCAACAGGAAGCCGCGCTCCAGGACGCCGGACGGGACCGAGGGGTCACCGATCGCGCCGAGCAGGATCGCGTCGTGCCGCTTGAGCGCCTGGACGTCCGCGTCGGTGAGGGTCTCACCGGTCGCGTGGTAGCGCTTGGCGCCGAAGTCGAACTCCTGGGTCTCCAGCTTCACATCCTGCGGGAGAACAGCATTGAGGACCTTGAGGCCCTGAGCCACGACCTCCTGGCCGATACCGTCACCAGGGATCACTGCGAGATTGATGCTGTGAGACATATCGGCACCTTACTGCGCGTCCCACCCCATGACATTTTACGTCCACCATACGGACACATGGGAGCTGTACGTGTACCGTTCACCTATCTGAGGCGATGGCGTCAGGCGACGGGTGGCTGTTCTCGTCCATGGACATCCCACGTTTCGGCATTCCCGAGCAACTCGCCGGCCGTACGAGCATGGCCGAGCAGCACGAATACCTGCGCACCCGGCTCACCCGGCGCGGCGTGCTCCGTACGAGCGTGGCGACCGCGGCCGTCGCGGGCCTGGGCACCGCACTCGCCTCCTCGCCCGCCCACGCGGCACCGGCCGTTCTCACCTCCGGCCGCACCTCCACCCAGGTGGACGGATCGCTGGTTGCGCCGTTCGGGCGGCACCTGGCGTACGGCGCCGGCCCGCGCACGCAGATGGCGGTCTCCTGGCAGGTCCCGTTCGCCGTGAAGAAGCCCTACATCCACATCGGCCTCAAGCCGTGGGCGCTGAGCCACCGCATCGACGCCGAGGTGCGCCACCTCACCACCCCCGAGCTGAACGACGGCAAGATCGCGGCCGTCGAGCAGTTCTACGTACACGCGAGCCTGGAGCGGCTGCAGCCCGGCACGACGTACTACTACGGCGTCGGCCACAACGGCTTCGACCCCGCCGACCCCCGCAACCTGGGCACGCTCGGCACCTTCATCACCGCGCCCGCGCGCGCCGAGGCCTTCACCTTCACCGCCTTCGGCGACCAGGGCGTGAGCTACCACGCGCTGGGCAACGACCAGCTGATCCTGGGCCAGAACCCGGCGTTCCACCTGCACGCGGGCGACATCTGCTACGCCGACCCGTCCGGCTCCGGGCAGAGCACCGACACCTACGACGCCCGCACCTGGGACCAGTTCCTGGCGCAGACGGAGACCGTGTCGAAGACCGTGCCGTGGATGGTGACCACCGGCAACCACGACATGGAGGCCTGGTACTCGCCGGACGGCTACGGCGGCCAGAACGCGCGCTGGACACTGCCCGGCAACGGTCCGGACCCGGTGAACCAGCCCGGTGCGTACTCGTTCGTACACGGCAACGTGGGCGTCATCGCCCTCGACGCCAATGACGTCTCGTACGAGATCCCGGCCAACTTCGGGATCAGCGACGACCAACGCACACGCCTCGGACGGCGGGGTGCGCGACGCCTGGGTGCCGCTCTTCGAGAAGCACCAGGTGGATCTGGTCATCAACGGGCACAACCACGTCTACGAGCGCACGGACGCGATCCTGAAGAACGCGGTCCAGCGCAAGGTGCCGATCGGCGAGCGCACCGACCCGACGCGGGACGGCATCGTGTACGTCACGGCGGGCGGCGCGGGCAAGGCGCTGTACGACTTCCCCGCGCCGGACACCTACGAGGGGCACGTCGATGACCGGGAGAGCGTGAACACGTACCACGTGGTCAAGGGCAGCGGGAAGGCCACCGAGACCGTGGAGTGGTCGCGGGTGCGTTACACAGGCTTCTCGTTCCTCGCGGTGGAGGTGCAGCCCGGGCAGCACGCCCGGATGAAGGTGACCGCGCTCGCCGAGTCGGGCGAGCGCATCGACCACTTCGAGATCAGCCGCGGCTGACCTCTCTCAGTGGCCCGTGGAGCCGCCGTTGTCCCTGCGGTCGAGAGCCCGCTGCAGGGCGGCGGCGGCGTTCTGGCGCTCCGAGTCGGTCGGGCGGTGGGTGTGACGGACGCGGCGGACAGTCGTCTCTGCCATGGTGGATCGACTCCTTGAGATCGCGAGGACTTCGAGATCGAAAAATCGTGAACGTGATTTCGAGATCGGGATTTCGAGGCGCCGGAAGGGGCGGGGAGCGGGCGCCGCAGGGGTTGCCTGCACAGGAGCGCGCACTCACGACCGCCAGTCGCTGGATCTAGCGAGACGTTCGGCTCCTACAAAGCTAGGACAGCTCGGCCGGTCTGTCTCCACAATTACTCGGACTTCCTACTATCTGAGACGGAGGTTTACGCCAGCCCGCTCTCAGTTCCCGGATCAGGGCCCGCACTGCGAGCGATCGTGCCTGCTCAGGGGTGGTGACATAGCCGACCGAACGCGTCGGCCGCTCCGGCCCGAGGGCAGTGATCTCGACCGTGCCGGGTGCTCCTTCGAGTGACAGCTCCGGCATGATCGCCATACCGAGACCACGGGACACCATCGAGAGCACCGCTCCGTCGTCCTCCGCCTCGATGGTCGCCCGCGGAATCCACTCCTGCGCGGCCCACCAGTCGCGGGTGTACGAGGTGCAGCTCTCCGCCCAGTCCACCAGCGGGAGCGTCCGCGGCGCCGGATGACCGGCGGGGTGCACCAGCGCGTACTCCTCCTCCATCAGCACTCCCCCGACCAGCTCCTTCGGTACGGGGGAACTCGTCCCGATCGTCGCGATCCCCAGATCGGCGCGCCCGTCCAGGACCTCGCCCGACGTGCCCCGTCCCACCTCGCGCACCATCCGCACCACCGGCTCGATCCCCGGGTGGCGGGCCCTGAGCCGCTCCAGCGCGGGCGGCAGCAGATACAGCGCGGCGCTGCGGAAAGCGGCGATCCGCAGCGGCCCGGCCACCACGTCGGACCCCGAGCGCCCGGCCGCCACGCCCCGCGCCTCGGCGCCCATCAGATCGAGGAGCCGCAGAATGCGTCGGGCGTGCGCGACGGCGCTCTCACCGGCGGGGGTGGGCCTGGCACCCTTCCTGCCGCGGTCGAAGAGCACCGCCCCGATCCTGCGCTCGCTGGTACGCACGGAGTGGGACACCGCGGACTGCGTCATGCCCAGCGCCTGTGCCGCGCCGGAGAAGCTGCGGGCGTCCTCGACGGGCGACGAGTACCCGCAGCTCGTGCGGGGCGAGGTCGGTCATCTCGCGGTTCCCCCTCATTGCATGAACACCGCTCATGGAAACGGCCTTTCCATCGACGCAACCCACTGCCCGGCACCCCGCTGGAGGGCCGGACCGTCGGCCGGGTCGTCGCCTCCCGCGACCCCGCTCTCGCCGAGGGCGATCTGGTCTTCCACCGGCAGGGCTGGCGCACCCACGCCCTGGTCACGGCCGGGGCCCTCGGCGCGCGCAAGCTCCCGTCGTACGAGGGAGTGCCGCTGACCGCCCACCTCTCGATCCTCGGCGGCACCGGACTGACCGCCTATGTGGCCCTCACCCGCACGCTGGATCTCCGGGCGGGCGAGGACCTGTTCGTCTCGGCCGCCGCGGGCGGGGTCGGCTCCGCCGTGGGCCGGATCGCCCGGCTGCTCGGCGCCGGACGGATCATCGGCAGCGCGGGCTCGGCCGCGAAGGTGGCCCGGCTCACCGGGGAGTTCGGATTCGACGCGGCCTTCGACTACCACGACGGACCGGTCGGCGAACTGCCGGCGAAGGCGGCACCCCAGGGGATCGACGCCGCGGTCGACAACGTGGGCGGGGACCATCTGGAGGGCGCGATCTCGGCGCTGCGCGAGCACGGGCGGATCGCCTGGGTCGGTGCGATCGCCCAGTACCACTCCCCGGACCGGCCCCCGGCCGCCCCGCGCAACCTCTACGACGTGGTGGGCAAGAGCCTGCGCCTCGAAGGGGTACTGGTTCGCAACCACCGCGAAGTGCAGGGCGAGTTGGAGGACTTCCTGGTGCCGCATCTGCGCAGCGGGCTGATCGCTGCGGACGTCACGGTCATCGACGGTATCGAGCGGACCGTGGACGGCTTCCTGGGGATGCTGCGCGGCGAGAACACCGGCAAGATGCTGATCCGCATCGCCGGTCAGGGCGCCCGGCCCTGATCCGGGGACGGCCCCGGAGCGCCGGCTCGGTGGACTCAGTCATGCGCCCCGGCCTCCCGGGCACCGCACGCACCAGGTACTCAGCCCTCATCTGAGTACCTGCCACGTGTCGAAGAACCGTGCGCCGCAGGAGAGTTGAGCCCATGAACGGCCTCTACGCTCTCAAGCCCTGGTACGCGGACCGGCTCTCCGGTGTCCGCGCCTCGCTGGTCCGCCGTGAGGTGTCGCCCGACACCCTCACCGCGGCCGGCGTGGTCTCGGCGGCCGGTGCCGCCGCCGCACTGGCCTGGCTGCCCACCGGCCTCGCCGCCCTGCCGGTCGCCGTGCTGCTCGCGGCCCGGCTCGCCTTCGCCAATCTTGACGGCGCACTGGCTCGCGACACCGGCCGGACGACCCGGCGCGGCGCCGTCCTCAACGAACTCGGCGACCGGGTGGCGGATCTGGTCGTGCTGGCCGGTTTCCTGGCACTCGCCCCGCTGTGGCTGGTGGCAACGGCCGGACTCGCGGCCACGCTGCCGTCGTGGGTGTCGCTGGCCGGGGCCGCCGCGGGCGCGCCCCGGCGCAACGGCGGCCCGGTCGGCAAGACCGAGCGCTGTCTGCTGGTCGTGTTCGCCGCGGCGATCGGCTGGGCCGTACCCGTCCTGATCGTGATCGCCGTCGGCTCGCTGCTCACCGCGGCGCTCCGGCTGGCCGGGCTGTGGCGGGAGCTGGCATGAGCGCCGTACTGATCGCCGAGGAGGCGGCGGCCCGGGCCGTGCCGCTGGTCGCGGGGGTTCTGGGGGCGGGCGGCGTCGCCGTCGCCGTACTGCCGTCGAGGGTCCGGATGCGGGCCGAGCTGCGCAAGCGGTGGCGTACCTGGGCGCTGGTGGCGCCGGTCTTCCTGGGGGCGTACTTCCTTGGCGGCGGCGGGACGTTCACACTGGCCGCGGGGCTCGGGGTGATCGCGGTGAGCGAGTTCGTCCGGATGGCGGGGCTCACACGCGGCGATCACGCGGTGCTCGCGGTGGCGGCCCTCGCGCTTCCGGCGCTGGCCTGGCTGGCGCCGCAACTCCTCGACGTACGGGCGGCGGCGCTGCTGCTGGTCGCGGCCGCGCTTCCCGCGGTGCTGTCCGGGGACGACCGGGCGGGCTTCACCCGCACCGCCCGCACCGTCTTCGGGCTGCTGTGGATCCCGGTCGCGCTGACCGGTCTGGTGACGCTCGGCGACACGGGTGTGGCGGTGGGGCTGGCGGTGGCGCTCGGCGATGTCGGCGCCTGGTGCGGGGGTACGGCGCTGGGCCGGCGCGGCCCGCTCGCCCGGCCGCTGTCGCCGCTCTCCCCCAACAAGACCTGGGCGGGTGTGGCCGGTGCCGCGGCGGCAACCGCCGCACTCCTGCTCGTACTCGGCACGTTCACCCTCCCGCTGTGGGCAGCGGTGCTCGGCGGCTGTGTCCTCGGCGACCTGCTCGAATCGATGGTCAAGCGCGAGTCGGGGGTGAAGGACGCGGGCAGCTGGCTGCCCGGCTTCGGCGGCCTCCTCGACCGGATCGACTCCCTGCTGGTGGCCCTTCTCCTGGCGATGGTGATGACATGACCTCCGCACTCCCGCGCATCCGCGACCGGATCGTGCTGCCCGTGCGCTCCCGCGCGACCGCCGCGCTCCGGCGCGGCCTGTGGTGGGGCGTCCTCAGCCTCACCGGCGGGGTGGAGCGGCGCGGCAGGCTGCCGCGCGGCGGCTGTGTCGTCGTCGCCAACCACTCCTCGCACGCGGACACGGCGGCGCTCCTCGCCGCGCTCGACGCCCGGCACACCCCGGCGATCGGCGCGGCGGCCGACTACTGGTTCGCCTCGCCGTGGCGGCGCCGGATCTGCCGCAGGCTCGCGGCCGGGTTCCCGGTGCGGCGCAGCGGCGGCGGCATGGACGACCTGCTGTCGATGGCGGACGAGCTGCGGGCGGGCCGGGCCGTCGTCCTGTTCCCCGAGGGCACCCGGGGCGGGGACGGCGAGCTGGGCTCCTTCCACCGGGGCGCGCTGGTCCTGGCCGAGCGGGCGGGTGTCCCGGTCGTGCCGGTGGGGATCGCGGGCACGGACCGGCTGCTGCCCAAGCACGGCCGGCTGCGCTCGGCGCTGGTGCGGGTGTCGATCGGTGACCCGCTGCCGTCGGCCCTCACGCCGGAGGAGGCCCGCGACGCGGTGGCGGCGCTGCACGCGCGTACGGTCGCCGAGCCGCTGAGGGACTCCGCAGCGCGGCGCCGGGTGGCCTCGGTCGTCACCTCGCGCTGGGGCATTCCGCTCGCCTCCCTCTGGGCGCTGGCGGAGGCGCTCAGCTGGCCGCTGATGCCGGAGCTGCTGCTGGGCGCGGTCTGTGTGGCGGTGCCGAGGGCGGCGCCGAAGATGTCGCTGGCGGCCCTGGCCGGCAGTCTGGCCGGTGGCCTGCTCGCCCTACAGCTGGCCTCGGCGGGCGTGCAGTTGCCCGCACCGATGACCACGGACCGGATGCGCGCGGAGGTCCGCGGCGAACTGGTCCTGGAGGGTGCGTCCGCGGTGCGTCACCAGCCGTGGAACGGCATCCCCTTCAAGGTGTACGGCGCCGAGGCGGGCCGCGCCGAAGTGCCCGCGCTCGACTGGCTCACCGCATCGGCCGCGGCACGCGGCTCGCGGACCCTCACCGTGGGGCTGGGCTTCGCCGCCTTCGGTCTGCTGATGCGCCGTCACCGTCGTCACTACGGCCGCTATCTGGTCCTGCTGGGCGGCGGCTTCACGGCCGGACTCTCACTGATCGTGCACGGCTGGAGCTGAACGGACGCAGCGGGAGGCCGGGATCGGCTCGCTCCGGCCGGCGGTCCGCGGGCTGAGCCGATCGGCGCAACTGCCCGGTGAGCGGGCCTGTCGTCCGCACGGGGCGGGCAGGGATGGGCGCGGAGGTGTTTTCGAATGCCCAGCGGTGACGTGCTCGTACTCATCGATGAGAGTGGCCGGGTGATCGAGTGGGGGCGTCCGGCCGAGGAACTGTTCGGATGGTCCGCCGAGGAGGCCGTCGGCCGGTCCGTGACCACGCTCATGCATGCGGTCGCCGCTGACCGGGAAGGTCGGCGGGAAAGGTTCTCGGATGCGGCCGCGGTGCTGGTCAAGCCGGTACTGCGCGGTACTTCCGTGGTGTGGCAGGTGCTCGCGGCGGCGGACACCGCGCCGGGGCGGGACATGGCGATCCTGAAGGCCGTGTTCACCCATTCCCCGGTGGCACTGCACGTCCTCGACAGCCGGCTGCGCGTGGTCCGTATGAGCACCGCAACCGGCGGGCCGCACGACACGCCGGTGGAGCACCTGCTGGGCAAGCATTTCACCGAGGCGTGCGAACTCGCGGACCCCGAGGAAGAAGCCGCCGTGGCGCAGAGGGTCCTGGAGAGCGGAGAGCCGGTGGTGAACCGGCTCGTCCGGCGCATCAAGACACCGGGCCGGCCCACGCGCCGTATCGACGCCTTCTCCTACTTCCGCCTGGAGGACTCCCACGGCGAAGTGGTCGGACTGGTGGCATCCGCACTCGACGTCACCGAGCGGGAGAACGCACAGAACCGACTGGCCCTCCTGGACACGGTCCGCACACGGGTGGGGCACCGGCTGAGCGTGATGGACGTCTGCCGTGAGCTGGTGGAGGCGGTGGTGCCCGCCTTCGCGGGCATCGCCGACGTCGAGGTGATCGAAGACGTCATCGGCGGAGAGGACCCTCCCCCGGTACCCGTCCACCGCGACGTTCCACTGCGCCGAGCAGCCTTCGAAGGACGGATCGCGGGTCACCCGGCGGGAGCCTTCCGCCCTCTGCCGGTCGGAGTCTTCCACCCCCTGCCGGTCGGCACCCCCTTCTCGGACGTCCTGTCCGACCTTCGCCCGCGCCTCGTGGTGATCGAGGAGGACAGCTCGTGGCTGGCCGCCGACCCGGCCCGGGCCGACGTCATCCGGCGATCCGGTGCCCACTCCCTGATCGTGGCACCGCTGGCGTTGCGCGGCCATGCTCTGGGCGTGGTCAGCTTCTACCGCCACCAGCGGGAAGACTTCTTCGAGGAGGAGGACGTCGCGGTGGCGTCCGCCATGTGTGCGCACGCTGCGCTCTGCATCGACAACGCCCGTCAGTTCATGCGCGAGTGGATCATCGCGCGAACCGTCCAGCGCAGGCTTCTTCCCCAACGACCGGCCACACATGCCACCGTGGAGGTCTCCCAACTCCACCTTCCTGCCCCGGAGGGCGGCGGGGCGTGGTCCGACGCGATCGCGCTGCCCGGTGCACGAACCGCGCTGATCGTCGGCGACGTGGCAGGGCGAGGCATCGCCGCAGCCATCACGATGGGACTCCTGCGGACGGCCGTCCACACACTCGCCGCCCTGGACCTGCCACCCGACGAGCTGCTGGCCCGCCTCAGCGACACCGCGGCCCGCCTCGTGGCCGCGCGCGCAACGCTGCCTCCCATGGACCCCCTGAGCCACGAGCCGCTCACCGCCGACTGCGTCATCGCGATCTACGACCCGGTCGATCTCACCTGCGCCATCGCCCGCGCCGGCCTCCCGGAGCCGATCGTGGCCTTTCCCGACGGGACCTCGGCCGACCTGCCCGTCCCCCCGGGTCCCCCACTCGCCGAGACGGGCAACGCCCCGTTCCCTGCGACCACCGTCGACCTCCGCGAAGGAAGCACACTGGTGATGGGCACGGCCGCGCTCGCGGACGAGGTCCTGGCGCCGTCCGGTCCACTGCGCCCGCTCCTGGACGGCGCCTGCACAGGGCCCCTGTCGGATCTGTGCGACGACATCACGCACGCGCTCGCGGGCGGCCGCCGGACCGGCGAGACACTGATGCTGCTCGCCCGCACGAAGGCGCTCCCCCGGGACCGGGTACTGACCCTCGCGCTGCCTGAGGGCCCCGAGGCCGCACCGGTCGCCCGCGCGGCGGCCCGCCGCCGGCTGGACGCCTGGGGGGTGGACGAGGAGACGGCGTTCACCACCGAGCTCATCGTCAGCGAGCTCGTCGGCAACGCGGTCCGCTACGGCACTCCGCCTCTGCAACTGCGCCTGATCTTCGAGCGGATGCTGACCTGCGAGGTCAGCGACACCGCGACCAGCGCCCCGCAGGTGAAACACGCCCGCACCATCGACGAGACAGGCCGGGGGCTGTTCATCATCGCGAGCCTCGCGGACCAGTGGGGCACGCGTTACCGGACCCGGGGAAAGACCGTCTGGGCGGAGCAACCGACAGGGATGTCCACGGAGCGCGGAAGCGGTGCCGGGCCTCCTGCGTGAGCCCGGCAGGCGGGGCCCGCCGCGTGGCGTCCCGGATCGCGAAACTTCCGGGGCGCCGCTGCGAAAGGACCGGAATATGATGTAGAAGGATCGTTTGTGTCATCGCCCTAGGATTGTCAGGGAGTGACCGATGGACACCTGGGACGAATTCCTTCGATGGGCCACTCCATCGGCTCTTCTGGCGCTGGACGGCACCGTCCGCTCCCTCAACGCCCCGATGGCCGCGACGCTGGGCAGGCCCGAGAAGCAGTGCGTGGGTTATGACTTCCTCGGCCTGCTGCCCGAAACCCAGCGGGCCTCGGCCGAGAGTCTGCTGATACACGGGGCCACGACGAAGACGGTCGCAATGCGTGTGCTGGAGTTCTCCGGACCGGGCAGAGCATCCGTGATCAGCCTCATCGAGGCCCGGCCGGTAAGGGATCCCGCAGGTCACGAGCGGCTGGTGTGGGTGCACTCGGTGGACGCGCGAAACGACCCGGGCGGCCTGCTGATCCCGTTCCGGCTGGCGGCCGCGGCCGCGGATCTCGGTCTGTGGATGTACGCGCCCCGGAAGCACCAGCTGGACTGGCTGGGCGGCTCACCCGCCCTGGCGGCGCTGTTCCCGGAGGCCTCGGTCTCCTTGTCCAGGGTGGTCCGGCGAGTACACCCGGATGACCGGGAGGCCCTGGGGCGGCTCGCGCTCGACTGCCGCCCAGTCCCCCTGGGTCAGCCTGCGGTTCCGTACCGAGAACGGCGGGTGGCACCATATGACCTGCCAGATCCGTCGGATCCAGCTGGGCTACGGCGGCCGCGAGCAGGTCTTCGGGGTGATCCGCGACGACACCCGGCTGGAGGCGGGCCGACGCAAAGCGCTGGCCAAACTGGCTGCCGAGCGGCAGCGTGCCGGCGAGATCGCCGAATTCTCCGCCGCCCTGATCACCGCCGCCAGCGAGCAGGAACTGCGGCAGGTCGTCCTGACACGGGTCGCAGCGACCTTCGGCGGCACGGGCGCCATGCTCATGCTCCTCGACGATGAGACAGGGTGCCTACGCGCCTCCTCCGATGCCAGTGTCGACCCGCGTCAGGTAGATGCCATGGGCGGTTTGTCGCTGGATGATCCGGTACCGGTGACCGATGCGATCCGAACTGGCAGGCCGCACTTCATCCCCAACCACGAGGAGTTCATACACCTCTGGCCGCAGGCAGTCGGTATTCCGTGGCTCGACTCCTTCACCGCCCTATCGATCGCCCCCCTCAGTCCGGTCGGCGCCCATCCGCTCGGGGCGTGGGCGGTGACCTACGACAGCGAGCACCACTCGCCCCCGGACGAGCGCGCCCTCATGACCACTCTGGCCGACCTGGCGGGCCAGGCACTCAAGCGCATCCGACTGCAGCAGGCCCGCGTCGAGCTGGCCACGGCGCTCCAGCAGCACATGCTCCCCACGCTGCCCGACCATCTCCCGGGCCTGGAGGTCGCCGCCCGCTACCAGCCCAGCCGGGACGGGCTCGACATCGGCGGGGACTGGTACGACGCCTTCGTGATGCCCGGCGGTGCGGTGGCCCTGGAGATCGGCGACAGCCAAGGGCACGACGTGGACGCCGCCGCCTTCATGGGGCAGGTACGCACCTCCATCCGCGCGATCGCCCCGCACGAACCGGAGCCGGCAACCGTGCTGACGCGCACCAACGAACTGCTCATCACGATGAACGCGCCACGATTCGCCAGCTGCACCATGCTGTACATCGATCCACGCGACGGACAGGTCACCGGCACCAGCGCGGGCCATGTGCCGTTGCTGTGCGCACGCGGGGACGGCAGCAGCGACGTCCGCGAGCTGCCGGGCGGTCCGGTGCTGGGAGTCCTGTCAGGCACCGACTACCTGGAGGAGACCTTCGTGCTGGAGAAGGGCACCGCGCTGGTCATGGTCACCGACGGCGTGGTCGAAGGGCCGGGCCTGACGCTGGACGCCGGTCTGGAGCGGGCCGGAACACTGGTTGCACAGGCCCTCCATGACGGACTGAACGCCGAGGCGGTCGCCGACCGGATCCTCGACGCCGCGGTCGCGGTGGACCACCTCGACGACGTGGCCGTGCTGGTCATCAAGCGCACATGACGGCGCCACCGCAATGGAAACCGCCTCCCGGCCGGCAGGGGAACCGGGCGGGAGGCGGGAATCGTGGCGGGGCGCCGGGGTGCGGCGCCCCGGAGGGCATCAGCCCTGGTGGGGGTAGGTGTAGTCGGTCGGCGGGACCAGCGTCTCCTTGATGGCGCGGGTCAGCGTCCAGCGCTGCAGGTTCTGCGGGGCGCCCGCCTTGTCGTTCGTGCCCGAGGCACGGCCGCCGCCGAAGGGCTGCTGGCCGACGACGGCACCGGTCGACTTGTCGTTGATGTAGAAGTTGCCCGCCGCGTAGCGGAGCTTCTCCATCGTGTGCGCGGCCGCGGCGCGGTCGTTCGAGATGACCGAGCCGGTCAGCGCGTAGTCGGAGACCGACTCCATCTGCTCCAGCATCTCGTCGTACTTGTCGTCCTCGTAGACGTGCACGGCGAGGATCGGGCCGAAGTACTCGGTCGTGAAGACCTCGTTCGAGGGGTCGCTGCACTCGATGACGGTCGGGCGGACGAAGTAGCCCACCGAGTCGTCGTACGTGCCGCCCGCGACGACCGTGCAGGCCGGGTCGGACTTGGCTCGGTCGATCGCGGCCTTGTTCTTGGCGAACGCGCGCTCGTCGATGACGGCACCGATGAAGTTCGACAGGTCGGTGACGTCACCCATGGTGATGGAGTCGACCTCGGCGGCGAACTTCTCCTTGAAACCGGAGTTCCAGATGGAGGCCGGGACGTACGCGCGGGAGGACGCCGAGCACTTCTGTCCCTGGTACTCGAAGGAGCCACGGGTCAGCGCGGTCTTCAGGACGGCGTGGTCGGCCGACGGGTGGGCGACGACGAAGTCCTTGCCGCCGGTCTCGCCGACGAGCCGCGGGTAGGTGCGGTAGTTGGCGATGTTGGTGCCGACCGTCTTCCACAGGTGCTGGAAGGTGGGGGTCGAGCCGGTGAAGTGGATGCCGGCCAGGTCGCGGTGGTTCAGGGCCACCTCGGAGACGGCGATGCCGTCACCGGTCACCAGGTTGATGACGCCCTTGGGCAGCCCGGCCTCCTCCAGGAGCTGCATCAGCAGCACGGCGGAGTGGGTCTGCGTGGGGGACGGCTTCCACACCACGACGTTGCCCATGAGGGCGGGGGCGGTGGGCAGGTTGCCCGCGATGGCAGTGAAGTTGAACGGCGTGATCGCGTAGACGAAGCCCTCCAGCGGGCGGTGGTCCATGCGGTTCCACACGCCCGGCGAGTTCGCCGGGGGCTGCTCGGCCAGGATCTGGCGCGCGTAGTGCACGTTGAAGCGCCAGAAGTCGACGAGCTCACAGGGGGTGTCGATCTCGGCCTGCTGGACGGTCTTCGACTGGCCGAGCATCGTGGACGCGGCCAGCGTCTCGCGCCAGGGGCCGGACAGCAGCTCGGCGGCGCGCAGGATGATCGCGGCGCGGTCGTCGAAGGACATCGCGCGCCAGGCCGGGGCGGCGGCCAGCGCGGCGTCGATCGCGTCCTGGGCGTCCTGCTGGGTGGCAGCGGCGAACGTACCGATGACGGCCTTGTGGTTGTGCGGCTGTACGACGTCGAAGCGCTCGCCGCCGCCCATCCGCTTCTCGCCGCCGATGGTCATCGGAAGGTCGATCGGGTTCTGGCTGAGCTCCTTGAGCTTCGCCTCCAGGCGGGCGCGCTCGGGAGAACCCGGGGCGTAGGAGTGGACCGGCTCGTTGACCGGCGCGGGGACCTGGGTGACAGCGTCCATGAGTGCCTTGTCTCCTTGTGTCAGGGGGTGGGGGTCAGCCGGGCAGGTCAGCCCTTGGTGAGGATGGAGCGGCCGAAGAACAGCAGGTTCGCGGGCTTCTCCGCGAGGCGGCGCATGAAGTAGCCGTACCAGTCGGTGCCGTACGCGGTGTAGACGCGCATCCGGTGGCCCTCGGCCGCGAGCCGGATGTGCTCCTCGCTGCGGATGCCGTACAGCATCTGGAACTCGTACTCGTCCAGTTTGCGCCCGGCCTTGCGGGCCAGCTCCTGACCGATGGCGATCAGACGCGGGTCGTGCGACCCGATCATCGGGTAGCCCTCGCCCTCCATCAGGGTCTTCAGGATGCGGACGTACGCCTTGTCGATCTCGGCCTTGTTCTGGTACGCGACGGAGGCGGGCTCCTTGTAGGCGCCCTTCACGAGGCGGACGCGGCTGCCCGCGGCGGCCAGGCGGCGGGCGTCCTCCTCGGTGCGGAACAGGTAGGACTGGATCACGCAGCCGGTCTGCGGGAAGTCCTTCCGCAGCTCCTCGTGGATGGCGAACATCGAGTCGAGGGTGGTGTGGTCCTCGGCGTCCAGCGTGACCGTGGTGCCGATCGCGGCGGCGGCCTCGACAACCGGGCGGACGTTGGCGAGCGCCAGCTCGTGACCGCCGGGGAATCGAGCAGCGAGCCCGGAGGGCTCTGCGTCGAGGGTGGCGGCGGGCGACGGGAGTGACTGGCCGAACATCGACAGCTTGATGGACATCTCGGCCCTGGTGCCCAGGCCGAGGTCCTTGAGGCGCTCGATCAGTTCCAGGTAGGCGTCGCGGGCGGCGGCGGCCTGCTCGGGGGTGGTGATGTCCTCGCCCACCACATCGAGGGTGACTTCGAGGCCCTTGTCGGCGGCGTCCTCGATGATCGGGACGACCTGGTCGACGGTCTCACCGGCGATGAACCGGTCGACGACCTGCTTGGTGCCAGGTGCGGCCGAGATGAAACGGCGCATCCTGTCGCTGCGGGACGCGGCGAGAATCACGGGACCCAGCACGGGGCACCTCCACGGAAAGTACGAACGATGGCCGTACCGGCGAAAAGGGAACAGAGCGGTACAGCACGGAGAACCACCGTGAAATCTAAGGATCCCTCCGATGGTGTGCCATCGACAGCTGTCACGCATCCATTCGCGGGTTCTCAGACATATGTCTGAAGGGGTGCGAGAATGGCCGGGTGAAGGGCGATTACCAGGAGCTGGTCGACGAGATCTCCGGGCTGCTCGGCGCCCCCGCGACGCTGGAGAACCGGGATTTCGGCCTGGTCGCCTTCGGTGCCCACGACAGCGACGACGACACGGCGATGGACCCGGTCCGCACCCGCTCGATCCTCACCAGGCGCTCCACGCCCGCGGTCCGCGCCTGGTTCGAGGGCTTCGGCATCGCCCGCGCCACCGGCCCGGTCCGCATCCCGGCCGCCCCGGAGGCCGGGGTGTTCCGCGGCCGTATCTGTCTGCCGGTACGCCATCGGGGTGTCGTCCTCGGTTACGTATGGCTGCTCGACGCCGACCCCGGGCCCACCGACGAGCAGCTGAAGGCGGCGATGGAGGCGGCGACCCGGATCGGGGGGCTGCTGTCAGACGAGGCGCGGGCCGGTACGGATCTGTCCCGGGAGTTCGGCGCGGTCCTCACCGCCGGGCGGGGCTGGCAGCGCGACATGGCGGTGGCCGCGCTGCACGAGGCGCTGGGCCGGGACGCGGAGGGACTGCACGCGGTGGTGTGCGTGACCCCGTGGACCGACGATCCGCCGTCGGCCCGTACGGTCTCGGCGGCGTCGGCCCTGACCTCGCTCCCGGCCCCCGGGGCCGCCGGTCCCCCCTCGCTGGCCGCGCTGGTCCGGCTGCGCTCCGCCGATGTCCTCGATCCGGCGCTCACCGCGGCGGACCGGCTGCGCGCCACCGCGGTCCGGGGCGCCACCGCCGGGGTCGGGGTGCCCCGCCGCGGCCTGGCGGACCTGGCCGAGGCCTGGCAGGAGGCGTCGGCCGCGGCCCGCGCCGCGGCGGCCGAGTCCCGCTTCGGCCCGGTCGCGAACTGGTCGGCGATCGGCCCGTACCGGCTGCTGACCGCGCTCCCCGCGGAGGCGACCGCGGACCCCGCGGTCCGCGCCCTGCTCACCCCGCCGAACAAGGAGCTGGCCCGCACCGCCGAGGTGTTCCTCGACTGCGCGGGCCAGGCGTCCCGCACGGCCGCCGCACTCGGCATCCACCGCCAGACGCTCTACTACCGGATCTCCCGGGTCCAGCAGCTCACCGGCCTCGACCTGAACGACGGCGAGGACCGGCTGCTGCTGCACATGGCACTCAAGAGCGCCCGCCTCTGAGCCCGCTCCAGGATCCGGCGTCAGGAGCTCGTGAGGATGACGAGCTGCTGGGTCGCCCGGGTCATCGCGACATAGCGGTCGACCGCTCCCTCGATGCCCTTGCCGAACGTCTCCGGGTCGATGAGGACGACCAGGTCGAACTCAAGTCCCTTCGACAGCTCCGGGGTCAGCGACCGGACACGGGACGTCGTCCGGAACGCGGGATCGCCGATGACGCAGGCGATCCCGTCGGCATGTGCGGCGAGCCAGGTGTCGAGGACCGAGCTCAGATCCGAAGCGGATCCATGGACGACGGGGACGTCGCTGCTGCGGATGGAGGTCGGCACGTTGGCGTCCGGGAGCACGGCCCGGATGACCGGCTCGGCTTCCGCCATGATTCCCGCCGGTGTCCGGTAGTTGATGCTCAGGGACGCCAGGTCGATCCGGTCGAGCCCGACCCGGTCGAGCCGTTCCTGCCACGACTCCGTGAACCCGTGCCTGGCCTGGGCACGGTCCCCGACAATGGTGAAACTCCGGGACGGGCACCGCAGCAGCAGCATCTGCCACTCCGCGTCGGTCAGTTCCTGGGCCTCGTCCACGACGATGTGGGCGAACGGGCCCGCGAGCAGGTCCGGTTCGGCGCCGGGCGGTGCGCTCTCGTCGATCAGGGCGTCCTGCAGGTCGCGTCCGCGCAGCATCCCCACCGCGCCTTCGCTCTCGTCGATCTGGGTGTCCCGCAGGATGCCGTCGATGACGTCGGCCCGGCGCGCGCGTTCGGCGGCGAGGGTGGCCTCGTGCCGACGCCTGCGCAGTGACGCCTCCGGGTCGCCGAGCCGCTGCCGTGCCGCGTCCAGGAGCGGCAGGTCGGACACCGTCCAGGCCCGGGCGTCCTCACGCTGCAGTTTCGACACGTCGTCGGGGCCGAGCCAGGGAGCGCACATCCGCAGGTAGGCGGGTACGGACCACAGGTCTGCGACGAGGTCCGCCGCTTCCAGCAGCGGCCACGCACGGTCGAAGGCCGTGAGCAACTCCCTGTTCTGCAGCAGCGACTTGCGGAGCCGGTCGGCCGGGGCGTCACCGTCGTGCTTGTCCACCAGGATGGTGAGCAGCTCCTCCCAGACCTGGTCGCGCGCCTCGTTGTGCGGGGTACCGGGTTCTGCCGCCTCGAACGCCACGGCCCAGTCGTCGGCGCTCAGCCGGATGTCGGACCAGTGGGTCGTGACCGTCATCCCCCTGGCGGGCGGCTTCTCGTAGAACCTGACGGCCGTCTCGATCGCGTTCACCAGGTTCGCGGACGACTTCAGGCGGGCCACGTCCGGGGCGGTCTCGATCGCTGCCGCGGCTCCCTCGGCGACGAGGTCCCGCAGGATGCAGGTCTGCACACCCTCCTCCCCGAGGCTGGGCAGGACGTCGGCCACGTAGGCCAGGTAGGGCCGGTGCGGACCGACGAACAGCACGCCGCCCCGGCGGTGACTCAGGCGGGGGTCGGAGTAGAGGAGGTAGGCGGAGCGGTGCAGGGCGACGACGGTCTTCCCCGTACCCGGACCGCCGTCGACGACGAGAGCGCCGCGGGATCCCGCGCGGATGATGGCGTCCTGGTCGGCCTGGATGGTGCCGAGCACGTCTCGCATCCGGGGCGAGCGGTTGCTGCCCAGGCTGGCGATGAAGGCGGACTGGTCGTCGAGCGCGGCGTGCCCGGCGAACCCGTCCGAGGTGAACACCTCGTCCCAGTAGTCGCTGATCCGGCCACCGGTCCAGCGATACCTGCGGCGGCTCGCCAGACCCGTCGGGTTGGCGTGGGTGGCTCCGAAGAAGGGCTCGGCCGCAGGGGAGCGCCAGTCGAGCAGCAGCCGCCGCCCCGTACTGTCCGTGAGGCCGAGCCGTCCGACGTACACGGGCTCGGGGTCGTCCGCGCCGACCATGCGTCCGAGGCACAGGTCCAGGCCGAAGCGGCGCAGTGCGCGCAGGCGCGCGGTCAGCCGGTGGACCTCCACGTCCCGGTCCATCGCCTGCCGGCCTGCGCCGCCGGGCGACTTGAGCTCGGCATCGAGGCGGTCGGACAGCTCGGCGATCGACTGCTCAAGGCACTCCGCGATGGCCGCGAAGTGCTGCTCGTCCCCGGCGATCAGCGCCGGGTCCGCCTTGTGGGAGAGGCGGTCGGGAAGGCCGAACGCACTGGTGGTCAGGGGGTTCACGTCATCAGCTCCGTTTTGAGGCCGCTTGCGACCATTGCGCGCGGCAAGGCGTCCGGCTTGGCGGTCCCGCGTGGTTCACGCGGACACCGATGGCCTTTCGCGGTCGGCCATGTCGAGCAGCAGCCTCGCGGCCACGGTCGTCCCGTCGGCGCGGACCGTGCCGGCCACGGCCCTCGCTCGTGCGCGGGTCCCGGGGGTCAGGGCCGTCCTGAGCGCGGCCGACAGGGATTCGGCGGTCGGAGTCGGACCGTCGTGTGCCGCGCCGATGCCCAGCTCTGCCACCCGGCCCGCCCAGTACGGCTGGTCCGTCGCCTGGGGTACCACCACCTGAGGCGCACCGGCCCGGGTGGCCGTCGTCGTGGTGCCCGCGCCGCCGTGGTGCACGACGGCGGCCACCCGGCCGAACAGTGCCTGCTGGTTGACCTCGCCGACGACGAAGCAGTCGTCCTGGTCGTCGATCAGGGCCAGGTCGGCCCAGCCGTGGGCGAGGAGTGCGCGGCGGCCCTGCGCGCGGACCGCCTCGATGGCCACCCGGGCGACGTCCGTCGATGTGCGCATGGGCATGCTGCCGAAGCCCACGTACACGGGTGGTGCGCCGGCGTCCAGGAACGCCGTCAACTCGGCCGGGAGGGTCCGTTCGTCCGGCAGGATCCACGCGCCGGTCTGTACGACGTCGAGGTCCGCCGACCCCTTCCACGGGTCCAGGACCGGGTCCGTCGCGAGCCACGGCCGGTCACCGATGACATGGTCGCGGACGTTGTCCACCGGTGGCAGACCGATCGACGCCCGGTTCGTGTTGAGCGCCGCACCGAACAGCGCGTTGATGCTCCGGGCGTCCAGATCCCACAGCACCCGGTTGTCGGTCACCTCCGGCGGGAACGGCCGGCCCGGATACGCCAGCGGCGCGTGGTGCGGGGACGGCAGGGTGACCTGCTGGAAGGTCACGGACACGGAGCGGATGCCCAGTTTCTCGGCCACCGACCGCGCGCCGGCCACGGCCGGCATCACGCCGGTCGCCACCAGCACATCGCATCCCTCGGCCGCCGTGGTGACCGCGTCGAACTGACCGGCGATCAGCTCGGCCGCTCGCTGGGGCAGGCCCGCGGCGGACGGCGGCGTCGTCCCGATCGTCAACGCGCGCGCCGACCGGCCGACCGGCACCAGCTCCACGCCGACACCGGCCAGCAGCTTCGCGAACTCCTCGTCCGGCGGCGCGCACACCCGCACCTGCGCGCCGAGTGCCCGCAGCCGCACCGCGAGTCCCACCAGCGGTTCGACGTCCCCACGCGACCCATACGTAGACAACAGCACACGCACTTCGTGACTCTCCCATTTCCGCAGGTTCTGGCCTCGGCCGATGATTCTGCGGCACGATGGGGGCCTTGCCGCAAGGCCCCCCATGCGCTATATGTTGAGAGTGGAAAGGAGTGGGTACTCCTCCTTCCCCGCTGTCGTGCGATCCGCCCTGAGCCGACTACGGCGCCCGCCCCTCCAGCACCGCCTTCAGGCCGTCCGTCAGGTCCTGTGCGGACGGCGCGGATTCACTGTCCATCAGCCACTGCACCATCACGCCCGCGAGCAGCGCCTGGCAGAACAGTCCGGCCACCCGCGCCTTCTCCGGTTCCGTCTCCGGGTCGATGCCGAGCATGCTCTGGGCGAGCCCGTTTCGCCCCTCGCGCTGCGGGCCCGCCAGGGCCTTTTGCAGTTCGGGGTCGGAGTCGATGCGGGAGACGACCTCCGTCTGGAGCTGCCAGACGGACCGGGACTGCTCGTAGCCGGCGATCACCCGCTCCCAGGTGTCGCGGAACTGGTCGAGCGGCGGCTTCTCCACCTCGGCGTCACCCGCGGCCGCGTCTTCGTCCGGCTGCTTCGTGAGCACATCGCCCCACTCCTCCGTCACCTTGAGGAAGGCGAGGTTGAGCAGGGCCTCCTTGGAGCCGTAGTGGTAGCCGATGGAGGCGAGGTTCGTACCGGAGGCGGCCACGATGTCGCGTGCCGTCGTCCGGGCGTACCCCTTCTCCAGCAGGCAGCGCTTGGCGCCTTCGAGCAGATCCTCACGATGTCCCATGACAGCAGCGTACCCGGCATCCAGACGTCCGTGTAAGACGCACGTCTAGATGCCGGGTACGTGGGACTCCGGAGCCGTCAGTCGGAGAGGTTCACCATACGGGCCGACGCCGCACCGATCTCCGTGGCGATCTCGGCGAGCACCGAAGCCGGGACGTCGTCGTCGACGGTGAGGACGACCAGCGCCTCGCCGCCCGCGTCCGTCCGCGAGACCTGCATGCCCGCGATGTTCAGTCCTGCCTCGCCGAGGATGCGGCCGACCGTGCCGACGACACCGGGACGGTCCTCGTAACGCAGCACCACCATGTGGTCGGCCAGGGCCAGATCCACGTCGTACTCGCCGACGGCGACGATCTTCTGGAGGTGCTTGGGTCCGGCCAGCGTGCCGGAGACCGCGACCTCCTCGCCGCCGGAGAGCGTGCCGCGGACGGTGACCACATTGCGGTGGTCGGGCGACTCGGAGCTGGTGGTGAGGCGGACCTCGACACCGCGCTCCTGCGCGAAGAGCGGGGCGTTCACATACGACACGGTCTCGTCGACCACGTCCTCGAACACGCCCTTGAGCGCGGAGAGTTCGAGCACCTTGACGTCGTGCTGGGTGATCTCGCCGTACACCTCGACGTCCAGGCGGACCGCGACCTCGCCCGCGAGCGCGGTGAAGATCCGGCCGAGCTTCTCGGCGAGCGGCAGGCCGGGGCGTACGTCCTCGGCGATGACGCCGCCCTGGACGTTGACCGCGTCCGGCACGAGCTCACCGGCGAGGGCGAGGCGCACGGACTTGGCTACCGCGATGCCCGCCTTCTCCTGCGCCTCGTCGGTGGAGGCGCCGAGGTGCGGGGTGCAGACGACCTGGTCGAACTCGAACAGCGGGGAGTCCGTGCAGGGTTCCTTCGCGTACACGTCGAGACCGGCGCCGGCGACCCGGCCCTCCTTGAGGGCGGAGGCGAGCGCCGCCTCGTCGACGATGCCGCCGCGCGCGGCGTTGACGATGCGCACCGAGGGCTTCACCTTGTGCAGCGCCTCGTCGCCGATCAGACCGAGCGTCTCGGGGGTCTTGGGCAGGTGCACGGTGATGAAGTCGGCGACTTCGAGGAGCTCGTCCAGCGTGAGGAGCTTGACGCCCATCTGCGCGGCGCGCGCGGGCTGCACATAGGGGTCGTACGCGACGATCTTCATGCCGAAGGCCGACATGCGCTGCGCGACCAGCACGCCGATGCGGCCGAGGCCGACGACACCGAGGGTCTTCTCGCTCAGCTCGACGCCGGTGTACTTGGAGCGCTTCCACTCGCCGTTCTTGAGGGCGGTGTTGGCCTGCGGGATGTTGCGCGCGGTGGCGACGAGCAGACCGCAGGCCAGCTCGGCGGCGGTCACGATGTTGGACGTCGGCGCGTTGACGACCATCACGCCGGCCTTGGTGGCGGCGGAGACGTCGACGTTGTCCAGACCGACGCCCGCGCGGGCGACGACCCTCAGCTTCTTCGCGGCGGCGATGGCCTCGGCGTCGACCTTGGTGGCGGAGCGCACCAGGATGGCATCGACGTCGGCGATCGCGGGGAGGAGCTCGGCGCGGTCCGCGCCGTTGCAGTGCCGGATGTCGAAATCCGGACCCAGGGCGTCAACCGTGGCAGGCGACAGCTCTTCAGCGATGAGTACGACAGGTTTCGAGCTCACGTGAGTCCTCACAGGTCCAGTGCGGACGGCCGTCCCGACGGCCGCAGGCGGTGGAGGGGCTTGCCGCGTGGAAGACGCACGACACTGTGGGCCTGACGCGTGTATGTGTGGAGAAGTGTAGTCATGCGCCAGGACGCATACTGAGCCCCGATGGAAGGATCACCCACACGGGGGTGGACGACTTGTACACACGTACGACGCCGCCTCTTCCAGCGGTGAAGCAGGGCAACGCCCCGGGGGCGGGCCGGATGACCCGCCCCCGGGGCGAAAGAGTTACGCGTCCTCGTCGTTGACCCAGCTCATGAGCTTGCGCAGCTCACGGCCCGTGGTCTCCAGGAGGTGGTCGCTGTCGGCCTTCTTGTACTCGTTGTACTTGGGCAGACCGGCGTGGTACTCGGCCATCCAGTTCTTGGCGAAGGTGCCGTCCTGGATCTCCGCGAGGATCTTCTTCATCTCGGCCTTGGTGGCGTCCGTGATGATCCGCGGGCCGGTGACGTAGTCGCCCCACTCGGCGGTCTCCGAGATGGACCAGCGCATCTTCTCCAGGCCGCCCTCGTACATGAGGTCCACGATGAGCTTCAGCTCGTGCAGGCACTCGAAGTACGCGATCTCCGGCTGGTATCCGGCCTCGGTCAGGGTCTCGAAACCGGCTTTGACCAGAGCGGCGGTGCCACCGCACAGGACGGCCTGCTCGCCGAAGAGGTCGGTCTCGGTCTCCTCGGTGAAGGTCGTCTTGATGACGCCGGCGCGGGTGCCGCCGATGCCCTTCGCGTACGAGAGGGCGAGCGCCAGGCCGTTGCCCGAGGCGTCCTGCTCGACGGCCACGATGCACGGAACGCCGCGGCCCTCCTCGTACTGACGGCGGACCAGGTGGCCCGGGCCCTTCGGGGCGACCATGCAGACGTCGACATTGGCCGGCGGCTTGATGAAGTCGAAGCGGATGTTCAGGCCGTGGCCGAAGAACAGCGCGTCGCCGTCCTTGAGGTTGTCCTTGATGGACTCCTCGTAGACCTGGGCCTGGATCGGGTCCGGGACGAGGATCATGATGACGTCGGCCTCGGCGGCGGCCTCGGCCGGGGTCACCACGCGCAGGCCCTGCTCCTCGGCCTTGGCCTTGGACTTGGAGCCCTCGTGCAGACCGACACGGACGTCGACACCCGAGTCACGCAGCGACAGCGCGTGGGCGTGGCCCTGGCTGCCGTAGCCGATGACCGCGACCTTGCGGCCCTGGATGATGGACAGGTCGGCATCGTCGTCGTAGAACAGCTCGGCCACTGGGTCTTCTCCTTGGTGTGCAGGTGTTGCGTCCCACCGTACGGCGGGGTGCGTCAGATACGTTTTCGGGTCTCGCCATACGAGCGGCGAGGCGGCGGCGACTGGTGCTTTCGGATCAGGCCGAACGGTCGAGTGCCCGCAGCGAACGGTCGGTGATCGAGCGCGCGCCGCGCCCTATGGCGATGGTGCCGGACTGGACGAGCTCCTTGATGCCGTACTGCTCCAGCATCTTGAGCATGGCCTCCAGCTTGTCGGCGCCGCCGGTCGCCTCGATCGTGACGGCCTCCGGGGAGACGTCCACGGTCTTGGCGCGGAACAGCTGGACGATCTCGACGATCTGGGAGCGGGTCTCGCTGTCGGCGCGGACCTTCACCAGGACGAGCTCGCGCTGGATCGCAGCGGACGGCTCGAGTTCGACGATCTTCAGGACGTTGACCAGCTTGTTGAGCTGTTTGGTCACCTGCTCCAGGGGCAGGTCCTCGACATTGACGACGATGGTGATGCGCGAGATGTCGGGGTGTTCGGTGGTACCGACCGCGAGCGAGTCGATGTTGAAGCCGCGGCGGGAGAACAGGGCGGTGATCCGGGCGAGGACACCGGGCTTGTTCTCGACCAGGACGGAGAGCGTGTGCTTGGTGGACATGGAGTCGGTCTCTCTCTGTCTCTCAGTCGTCTTCGTTGTCGCCGAAGTCGGGGCGGACCCCGCGGGCGGCCATGACCTCGTCGTTGGAGGTGCCTGCGGCGACCATCGGCCACACCATGGCGTCCTCGTGGACGATGAAGTCGATCACGACGGGGCGGTCGTTGACGGAATTGGCCTCTTCGATGACCTTGTCCAGGTCGGCCGGGTCCTCGCAGCGGATCGCGTAGCAGCCCATGGCCTCGGACAGCTTGACGAAGTCCGGGACGCGGGTGCCCTTCGCCGGGATGCCCTCGGTGTCGGCGCCGGAGTGCAGCACGGTGTTGGAGTACCGCTGGTTGTAGAACAGGGTCTGCCACTGGCGGACCATCCCGAGCGCGCCGTTGTTGATGATCGCGACCTTGATCGGGATGTTGTTCAGCGCGCAGGTGGTGAGTTCCTGATTGGTCATCTGGAAGCAGCCGTCGCCGTCGATCGCCCAGACGGTGCGGTCCGGCATGCCGGCCTTGGCGCCCATCGCGGCCGGGACCGCGTATCCCATCGTTCCGGCGCCGCCGGAGTTCAGCCAGGTGGCGGGCTGCTCGTACTGGATGAAGTGCGAGGCCCACATCTGGTGCTGGCCGACGCCCGCCGCGAAGATCGTGCCCTCGGGGGCGAGCCGGCCGATGCGCTGGATGACCTGCTGCGGCGAGAGGCTGCCGTCCTCGGGCAGGTCGTAGCCGAGCGGGTAGGTGTCGCGCCAGCGGTTGAGATCTTGCCACCAGGCCGCGTAGTCGCCGGTGTGGCCCTCTGTGTGTTCGGCCTGGACGGCCTGGACGAGGTCGGCGATGACCTCGCGGGCGTCACCGACGATCGGCACGTCGGCCGTGCGGTTCTTGCCGATCTCGGCCGGGTCGATGTCGGCGTGGACGATCTTGGCGTACGGGGCGAAGCTGTCCAGCCTGCCGGTGACGCGGTCGTCGAAGCGGGCTCCGAGGGCGACGATCAGGTCGGCCTTCTGCAGCGCGGTGACGGCGGTGACCGCACCGTGCATGCCCGGCATTCCGACGTGCAGCGGGTGGCTGTCGGGGAATGCGCCGAGCGCCATCAGTGTGGTGGTGACGGGCGCTCCGGTGAGCTCTGCGAGGACCTTCAGTTCGGCGGTGGCCCCCGCCTTGATGACACCGCCGCCGACGTACAGCACCGGGCGCTTGGCCTGGGTGATCAGCTTGGCGGCTTCGCGGATCTGCTTGGCGTGCGGCTTGGTGACCGGGCGGTAGCCGGGCAGGTCCATGGTCGGCGGCCAGCTGAACGTGGTCTGCGCCTGGAGGGCGTCCTTGGCGATGTCGACGAGGACGGGGCCCGGACGGCCGGTGGAGGCGATATGGAAGGCCTCGGCGATGGTGTGCGGGATGTCCTCGGCCTTGGTGACGAGGAAGTTGTGCTTGGTGACCGGCATCGTGATGCCGACGATGTCCGCCTCCTGGAAGGCGTCCGTGCCGATCGCCGCGGAGGCGACCTGGCCGGTGATCGCGACCAGCGGGACGGAGTCCATGTGGGCGTCGGCGATCGGGGTGACCAGGTTGGTGGCGCCGGGGCCCGAGGTGGCCATGCAGACGCCGACCTTGCCGGTGGCCTGCGCGTAGCCGGTGGCGGCGTGTCCGGCGCCCTGCTCGTGACGGACCAGCACATGACGGACCCGGGTGGAGTCCATCATCGGGTCGTACGCCGGAAGGATGGCGCCGCCGGGGATGCCGAATACCGTGTCGGCCCCCACTTCCTCAAGAGACCGGATGAGTGACTGCGCGCCCGTGACGTGCTCAACGGTGGCGGCGGACGATCCGCCGTTACGGGCCCGCGGCTGGGGATGGTGGGCCCCGGTGGCCTGCTCGGTCATCGGCATTCTCTTCTCGAAGCTGAGGGTTTTTGCGGGTGTTTTGCGAGGTTATGCCTGGTCTTAGTGCAACAAAAAACCCCTCGTGCCGTGAGGCAAGCGAGGGGAGCGCGCCGGTGCGGTCTGCAGAGTGTCAGGGAGGGACTCTGCTTCAGCCGACGCGCTTTCCAAGTACGAGAATTCGGGTGCGCATGGCCATGACCCTCTCTCCGGCGCCTACAGCGTGTCAAGTGGGTGGGACGGGCGTCTCAACATGTGAGCCACTGAGGAGCGGGATCGAGCCGCCTGCCAGGACCGGCTGGGCGGTGGCGCTGCTGGGCACCGGGAACTCGCCCCGGGCCAGGGCGCGGCGCAGCCGGTACTCGTCGAGCGGCCCGGAGAAGGCCATTCCCTGGCCGTGCGTACAGCCCATGGCGCGCAGTGCGAGGACCTGCTCCGGTACGTCCACGCCGTCGGCCACGGACTGCATACCGAGGTCGCAGGCGATGCGCAGGAGGCCGCTGGTGATCTTGTGCAGCCGGGCGGATTCCACGACTCCCTCGACGAGACCGCGGTCCAGTTTCAGTACGTCGATGGGGAGCCGGCGCAGGGCGTTGATCGCGGCGTAGCCGCTGCCGAAGCCGTCGAGTGCGATGCGGACGCCGAGCCGGCGCAGCGCGACGAGGCGCTGTTCGAGTTCTTCGAAGGAGATCCGGGGGTCGCTGTCGGCGACCTCGATCATCAGGGCGCCGGAGGGCAGGCCGTGCCGGGTGAGCAGCGCCTCGACGGAGCCGAACGGCATGCCCTTGTCGAGGAGGCGGCGGGCGGAGAGCCGCACGGCGACGGAGACCGGGTGGCCGGCCCTGGCCCGGTCGGCGGCCTGCTCGACGGCCTCTTCGAGGAGCCAGCGGCCCAGCTCGGCGGTGCGGTCGCCGTCCTCGGCGACGCGGAGGAATTCGGCCGGGGTGAACAGGATGCCCTGGGCGGAGCGCCAGCGGGCCTGGGCGGCGACGGCGGCGACGGTGCCGCTGGCGAGATGCACCACGGGCTGGTGGAGCAGGGCGAACTCGCCGTCGCGCAGGGCGGTGCGCAGCCGGGCGGCCAGCTCGGAGCGGCGTACGACTTCGGCCTGCATCTGCGGGGCGTACAGCTCGACGCGGTCCTTGCCGCCCGCCTTGGCGCGGTACATGGCGAGGTCGGCGTTGCGCATGAGGTCGCTCGGGGAGATGCCGGGCTCGGCGAAGGCGACGCCGATGGACGCGGCGACCCTGACCTCACCGGCGCCGATGCGGTACGGCTGGGAGAGGGTCAGGCGCAGCCGGTCGGCGATCTCGTGGACCTGGCATTCGCGGGCGGACTGTTCGCGGATGCCGTCGCCGAGGATGATCGCCGCGAATTCGTCACCGCCGAGGCGGGCGGCGGTGTCACCGGCCCGTACGGACTCGTGGAGGCGGCGGGCGGCCTGGATGAGGAGCTCGTCGCCCGCCTGGTGGCCGAGGCGGTCGTTGACCGCCTTGAAGCCGTCGAGGTCGATGAAGAGCACCGCGGTGCCGGGGTCGCCGGAGCGGCGGCCGCCCAGGGCCTGGCGTACCCGCTCGGTGAACAGGGCGCGGTTGGGCAGGTCGGTGAGCGGGTCGTGTTCGGCGTTGTGCTGCAGCTGGGCCTGCAGGCGCACCCGTTCGGTGACGTCGCGGCTGTTGAGGATCAGTCCGCCCTGGTGGCGGTTGACCGTGGATTCGACGTTGAGCCAGTCGCCCGTACCGGATCTGAAGCGGCACTCGATGCGGGTGGTGGGTTCCTCTCCCGGGGAGGCGGCGAGGAACCGGCGCACCTCGTGGACCACCCGCCCCAGGTCCTCGGGATGGATGATCGAGGCGAGCTCGGCGCCGACCAGGTCGTCGGCATCGCGCCCGTACACCCCCGCGGCGGCGGGGCTGACGTAGCGCAGGACGCCGGAGGGGGCGGCGATCATGATGACGTCGCTGGAGCCCTGCACCAGGGAGCGGAAGTGGTTCTCCTTCTGGGCCAGCTCCTGGGTGAGGGCGATGTTGTCGACGAGCATGATGCCCTGCCGTACGACCAGGGCGAGCACCACCGTGCAGCCGGTGAAGACCACGACCCGGTCCACCCGGCGGCCCTCGATGACGTTGTACAGAATGCCGAGGGTGCAGACGGCGGCGGCGAGATACGGCGTCAGCGCGGCCAGCGATCCCGCGATGGGGCGGCTGGTCGAGCGCGGCGCCCCCCGCGGCGGGAAGGCGTTGTCCGCCGCGCTGTTCGCGCCCCAGGGTGCGTACGCGAGGAGCAGGGAACCGGCGAACCAGCCCGCGTCCAGCAGCTGGCCGGAGTGGTAGCTCTGGCGCAGCAGCGGAGAAGTGAACAGCGCGTCGGACAGGACCGTCAGGGCGAGGGCGGCGACGGCGGTGTTCACCGCGGAGCGATTGACGCTGGATCGCCGGAAGTGCAGGGCCAGCACCATGGAGACCAGCACGATGTCGAGCAGCGGATAGGCCAGCGAGAGCGCGGCGCGGGCCACGCTCGCGCCCTCGGCGTCCACGAGATGTGCGGTGTGGGCGAGGGCGAGGCTCCAGGAGAGCGTGAGGAGCGATCCGCCGATCAGCCAGGAGTCCAGTGCGAGACAGAGCCAGCCGGCCCGGGTGACGGGGCGCTTGGCGAGGACGAGCAGCCCGACGACGGCGGGCGGTGCGAAGCAGAGGTAGAAGACGTCGGCGAGGGAGGTGCCGGGCACCGGGATGCCGAGCACGACCTCGTACCAGCCCCAGACCGCGTTGCCCCCGGCGGCCATGAGCGAGGAGAGCGAGAACAGCAGCCAGGCGGGCCGGAACCGGTCACCGCCGGTCCGCGCGTAGAGGAAACAGGAGACGGCCGCGACCAGCGCGGCGGCGCTGAGGCCGAAGTCCCCCATGATGAGCGCCAGTTCCGAAGAACCCCAGCCGAGGGCCGCCCCCACCGCGTAGCCGCCGCAGACGAGGCCGAGCAGGACCTGCGGGACCAGTGCGGATGCGCCGCCGACGGCCGACCGCCGGGAGAGGAACGCCCCGAGGGCGCCGGCCGGGGCGCTCACCGGGGATCACCCGACGCCGCCGGGTGCGCGCGCACCCGGCGCCCGGACGGGGCCCGCTCCGGCCCTGCCGTCCGCCTCGCGACAACCGGCGCGCACGCCCCGCGGCCGGACTGCGGGGAGCCCGGAACGGGTACCGCTCGCCGCCGACTGCCCCGCGGTGTCGGATCGTTCGCCCATCGGCCGTACATCGCCCGTATCCCCCTCGCGTATTGCGTCCTCCCCGGCGCAGCCCTCTCCTCGGCGCAGCGCCCCTTTCGGGACGATACACCAGACCGGTCACGCAGGGACATAGCTTGTCTACTCTCCGTGACGATCAAGGGTCTTGTCGGTACGGTACGCAGTCGCGTGGACCCGCAGCGTGGTCAGCCGGTGGTGCGCACGACGTTGTGCACCGGCTCCCCCGCGGCGAAGCGGCTCAGCTGCCCTGCCACCAGCCGTCGGGCGCGCGGCAGGAACGCCGAGGTGCTGCCGCCCACATGAGGAGTGATCAGGATATTCGGAGCATGCCAGAGCGGATGGCCGGAAGGCAGCGGTTCCGGATCGGTGACATCGAGGGCGGCACGCAGCCGGCCGGACTCGAGTTCGAGCAGCAGCGACCCGGTGTCGACGACACCGCCGCGCGCGACGTTCACGAGCAGCGCTCCGTCCCGCATCGCGGCGAGGAACTCCGCGCCCACCAGCCCTTGTGTGGACGCGTTCAGCGGGGTGGACAGCACGACGACATCGGCCTCGGGCAGCAGTGCGGGCAGTTCGTCGAGTGCGTGTACGGGGCCGCGTGCTGTTGCCCGTGCAGAGCGCGCGACGCGCGCCACCCGCGCACACTCGAAGGGCGCGAGCCGGTCCTCGATGGCGGCGCCGATCGATCCGTACCCCACGATCAGCACGGACTTGTCGGCGAGCGCGGGGTAGAAGCCGCTCCGCCACTCCTCCTCGTCCTGGCCCCGGACGAACCCGGGAAGGCCGCGCAGGAAGGCGAGGATCAGGGTGAGGGCGAGCTCCGAGGTCGACGCCTCGTGGACTCCCCTGGCATTGCACAGCCGAACCCCGACGGGCAGCAGTCCGAGCCCCGGCTCGATGTGGTCGATGCCCGCGGAGAGCGTCTGCACGATCCGCACGGCCGTCATGCCGGCAAGCGGACGGACCGCGACCTCGGGGCCCTTCATGTACGGCACGACGTAGAAGGCGCAGTCGGCCGGATCGGCGGGATAGTCCTGCGCGCCGTCCCAGAAAAGGTAGTTGAGACCCTCGGGGAGTCCTTCGATCTCCTCGGCGGGAAGCGGCAGCCATACGTCGGGCGTCTTGGTCGAAGTCACGGTCAGGAGGCTAATCCCCGGGAGGCCGGGCAAGGGCGGTGGGCGGCAGAGGCTACTTTGGGGTGCTGTGTGGTCCCGTGACTGCGGGGCCGAGGTCTCGTGGTCACGGGACCTTAGGGAGGGTCAGGGGAGTTGGAGCGCAGGAGTCTCGGTGCGGCGGCACTCGCCGTGGGTGCGGTCGGGCTCGGCTGCATGCCGATGAGCTGGGCGTACAGCGCGTCGCAGCAGCGCGGTGACCGTGCGTTGCGCGCGGTGCACGCGGCGCTGGACGCGGGCGTCCAACTGCTCGACACGGCCGACATGTACGGCCCCTTCACCAACGAGCTGCTGGTGGGCCGGGCGCTGAAGGGCCGCAGGTCCGATGCGTTCGTCTCCACCAAGTGCGGGCTGCTGGTGGGCGATCAGCACATCGTCGCCAACGGCCGCCCCGGCTATGTGCGGCGGGCCTGTGACGCCTCGCTGCGGCGGCTGCAGACCGAGGTGATCGATCTGTACCAGCTGCACCGGGCCGATCCCGAGGTGCCGGTGGAGGAGACCTGGGGCGCGATGGCGGAGCTGGTGAGCGCCGGGAAAGTGCGGGCGCTCGGACTCTGTGCGGTCGGGGCGCGGGCCTCGCGCCGGCCGGGGGCGCGGATGTACGACGAAACGATCCGTCAGCTGGAGCGGGTGCAGCAGGTCTTCCCCGTGAGCGCGGTCCAGGCGGAGCTCTCGGTCTGGTCGCCGGACGCGCTGGAATCGCTGCTTCCGTGGTGCTCGGCGCGGGGAGTCGGGCTGCTGGCGGCGATGCCGCTGGGGAACGGCTATCTGACGGGAACCCTGACCCCGGGTCAGGGTTTCGAGCCGGAGGATCTGCGGGCCAGGCATCCGCGGTTCACGGCCGAGATGATGGCGGCGAACCAGCCGGTGGTGGTCGGGCTGCGGCGGATCGCCGAGCGGCACGGGGCGAGTACGGCGCAGGTGGCGCTGGCCTGGGTACTGCGGCAGGGGCCGCATGTGGTACCGGTGCCGGGGACCAAGCGGGAGCGGTGGGCGGTGGAGAACGCGGGGGCGGCCGGGCTGACGCTGACCGCGCAGGACCTGGCGGAGATCGCCCGGCTGCCCGCGGCGCGGGGGTCGTGGGACTGAGCGCAGGCGTTGTCCGCGTGGTCGGCGGCCGAGAAAGTTGGCGGCGTCGGGAACCCTGAGCGGGGCCGCGGTGTAAGAACGAACAGTGGTCGGGTCGCCGTCGAAGGGATCGATGCTGTGCGCGGTGTTCTGTTCAAAGATGCTGGAGATGTACGAGGCCCCGCGGGCCGCGCGGGACGGCGCCGGGGCGTGCGCCGCGGGGCGGTGGCCGCGCTGGCGGCGGGCACGCTGCTGCTGACGGCCGGGTGCTCCTCGGAGGACGGTTCCGGCACCACGGCAGGCGGCGGCACGACGCCTGCCCGGCCCTCCCCCGCCGCCTCGGGCCCGTCGGCCGCCCCGTCCCCGTCGGTCGCCCTGCCGCCCGCGAAGGGCTCGGTGAAGGTGGTCTCCACCCTCACCGAGGGTCTCGACTCGCCGTGGGGGCTGGCGCAGCTGCCCGACGGCGATCTGCTGGTGTCCTCGCGCGACCGGGGCACGATCACCCGGATCGACCAGAAGAGCGGCAGGAAGACCCTGCTGGGCTCCGTGCCCGGGGTGGCGCCCGACGGGGAGGGCGGGCTGCTGGGCATCGCAGTCTCACCCACGTACGGCTCGGACCATTTCGTGTACGCGTATTTCACGACCGCGTCCGACAACCGCATCGCGCGCATGCAGTACGACGAGAACGGCACGACGCCCGGACAGCTGCTGGGTGCACCGGACACGATTCTGCGGGGCATCCCGAAGGGCACGATCCACAACGGCGGGCGGATCGCGTTCGGCCCGGACCGCATGCTGTACGCGGGCACCGGTGAGACGGGGGACACCGGGCTCGCGCAGGACAAGAGGTCGCTGGCCGGCAAGATCCTGCGGATGACCCCGGACGGGCAGCCGCTGCACGGCAATCCGGAGGCCGACTCCGTGGTGTATTCGTACGGTCACCGCAATGTGCAGGGGCTGGCCTGGGACGGGCAGAAGCAGCTGTGGGCGTCCGAATTCGGACAGGACACCTGGGACGAGCTGAACCGGATCGTGCCGGGCGGGAACTACGGCTGGCCGGAGGCCGAGGGCACGGCGAAGAAGCCGGGATTCATCGACCCCGTGGCCCAGTGGAAGACCTCCGAGGCCTCCCCGAGCGGGATCGCCTTCGCCGCGGGTTCGGTCTGGATGGCGGGCCTGCGCGGTGAGCGACTGTGGCGGATTCCACTGTCCGGCAAGCCGGACAAGGAATCTCTGGCGCCCCCGCAGGCGTTCCTGGAGGGAAGGTACGGGCGTTTGCGCACGGTGCTCGCCGCGGGCGGCAACAGGCTCTGGCTCGTCACGAACAACACGGACACCCGTGGCACCCCGAAGCCGGGAGACGACAGGATCCTGGTGCTGGAGGTGCGGTAGCGGCTACAGCAGGTGAAAGGGCGTGCGGCCGGTGTTCAACTTCTTCGAGGAGCTCTTCGCACCGGGCCGTAAGCACGCCGCCGAGGAGCAGAGGCGGCTGGAGCTGAGCCGGGTGGATCTCGGTGTCGGCGACCCGGGGCGCGGGCCGATAGACCTCGCCTCCGGAAAGGTGACCGTCAGGGCGCCGGGGGCCGACAGCGGCCCTGCGGCTGACCGGGAGGCGCTGCCGGACCCGGACGGCCCGGACGCGGTCGCGGTCGATCCGGAGATGGCGTCCGGGCCGGGTACGCCGGACGACCCGGAGAGCGGGCCGGCCCAAGCAGGGCCGGACGCGCGGCCCTGAGAGGGCCGGGGGCGCCGGGGGCGGTTCCGGCGTCAGGAGGCGGCGTTCCCGGCGGGGTACAGACGGAGCCTGTGGGCCAGGGCGGCCGCCTCGCCGCGGCTGGAGACGCCGAGCTTGGCGAGGATGTTGGAGACATGCACGCTCGCGGTCTTGGGCGATATGTAGAGCTCCTCGGCGATGCGGCGATTGGTGTGACCGGCGGCGACCAGCCGGTGCACATCCTGTTCGCGGCGCGTCAGCCCGAAGGACTCCACCGCCGCCGCGGCGGCCTCGCGCAGATGGTCCTCGGTCTGCTCGCGGTCCGCGGTCTCCTCGGTGGTGCCGTCCCGGTCGGGGACGGTGACGGCGGCCGGTATCTCGTGCGCGGTGCCATGGGCCCCGGTCCGCTCGGGCGCGGTGAGGGTGATGCGGGCGCGGCCCGCCAGCAGCTCGATGGTCTCGGTCAGCGGGCGGGCGCCGAGTCGCCCGGCGGTGTGGTGGGCGTCGCGCAGCAGGGCGGTGGCCGCGGACCGGTCGCCGGAGGCGATGAGCAGGGCCTCGGTCCAGCGGTAGTGGATCTGGGCCAGTTGGTACGGGCGGTGGAGCGGGGCGAAGGCGGCGGCGGCGCGGGACCAGTGGTCGGGGGTGTCGAGGCCCTCGGCCCTGGCCAGCTCGGCGTCGACCAGAAGACCGTGCGCCGCCCAGACGGGGACGAGCATCGGCAGCCGCTTCAGGTGGGCCCGGACGGCCGCGAGGATCGCCGGACGACCGGGGTCGGCCGCGGGCAGCCCCCGGGAGTCGGCCTCGGCGGCGGCTGCGACATGGAGCAGCGGCAGGGCGTACCGCTGGGTGCCGGGCGGGAAGCCCTGCTCCGACTGTGCCTCGAACACGGCCCGCGCCTCGGGGAGCCGCCCCTGCTGCACGGCGAGCATCATGGCATGGCGCACGGGAGTGATGAGGTGTTGGGGCTGCGGGTCGCGGGAGCCGAAGAAGCGCCGGGTCAGGGCGAGTTGGATCTCGGCTTCGGCCAGGTCCCCCTGGGCGAGGGCCAGTTCGGTCCGGTGTGAGGCGACGAGTCCCTGCGCCTTGCCGGACTGGGCGGCGCGGGCCGCCGCGTCGGTGGTGGTCCGGCTCTCGTCCCAGTGGCCGAGGGAGAAGAGCGAGGTCGCCTGGTTGCAGCGGACCCAGGCCTCCATGTCGGCGATGCCGTGGCTGCGGCTGATCTCGATGCCGTGGTCCGCGGCGGCCACAGCCTCCAGGGAGCGGCCCATGGCTTCGAGGGTGGAGGGGAGGTTGATGCCTGCCCGGCTCATGATGCCGACCAGGTGCAGCTCGTCGGCGCGGTCGCGGACCGCGTACATCTCGGCGATACCCTCGTCGGCATCGCCCGCGTCGGCGGTGAGCCAGCCACGGGTGAGCCTGGCGTGCAGTTCGATGTACTCGTCACCGACGAGCCTGGCGTACTCCACGGCCCGGTCGACGGCGAGCAGTGTCTCGGCGCCCGGGCGGTGCAGCGCGCCCCATCCAGCCACGCTCATCAGGACATCGGCGTGCACGGCGGACGGGGGCAGGCCGCGGACGAGCTCCTGGGCGTTGGCCAGTTCCTGCCGGCCGTCGCCCCGGGCGAGGTCCTGCATCAGCCGTGAGCGCTGGACCCAGAACCAGGCGGCGCGCAGCGGGTCGTCCTCGCCGTTCAGGACGCGCATGGCCTTCTTGGCGATGGCCAGGGCCCGTTCGCGATCGCCGCCGAACCGGGCGGCGACGGTGGCCTCGGCCATCAGGTCGAGATAGCGCAGCGGGGTGGTGTCGGGGTCGCAGCCGCAGGCCGGGTAGCTCTCGGCGTAGTCGATGGGGCGCAGGGTGCGGCGCACCTCGTCGGGGGCGTCGTCCCACAGCTCCATCGCCCGTTCCAGCAGGCGCAGTTGCTCGGAGAACGCGTAGCGGCGGCGGGTCTCGGCCGAGGCCTGCAGTACGGCGGGCAGGGCCTTGGCGGCATCGTGTGCGCCGTACCAGTAGCTGGCGAGCCGGGTGGCGCGTTCACCGGCGCGGACGAGGGTGGGGTCGGCCTCCAGGGCCTGTGCGTAGCGCCGGTTGAGCCGGGAGCGCTCGCCGGGCAGCAGGTCGTCGCTGACGGCCTCCCGGACCAGGGAGTGGCGGAAGCGGTAGCCGTTGCCCTCGGGGGAGGTGAGCAGCAGATTGGCGCCGACGGCCGCCCGCAGCGCCTCGATGAGCTCGTCCTCGGCAAGTTGCGCCACGGCGGCCAGCAGTTCGTACTCGACGGTGGAGCCGCCCTCGGCGACGATCCGGGCGATCTTCTGGGCGCCGTCGGGGAGCGCTTCGACGCGGACCAGCAGGAGGTCGCGCAGCGAGTCGGAGAGCCGGGAGTGGTCGCCGCACTCCAGGCAGCAGGCGAGTTCCTCGACGAAGAAGGCGTTGCCGTCGGAGCGTTCGAAGATCTCGTCCACGAGGGCGGGCTCGGGGGTGGCGGCGAGGATGCCGGTGAGCTGGCGGCGGACCTCGGCGCGGTTGAAGCGGGCGAGTTCGATCCGGCGGACGGCACGGAGCCGGTCCAGCTCGGCGAGGAGGGGGCGCAGGGGGTGGCGGCGGTGGATGTCGTCGGAGCGGTAGGTGCCGATCACGACGAGGCGGCCGCTGCGCACGGTGCGGAAGAGATAGGCGAGGAGATGGCGGGTGGAGGCGTCGGCCCAGTGCAGGTCCTCCAGGACGAGGACGACCGCGCGCTGTGCGGAGATGCGCTCCAGGAGTCTGGCGGTGAGTTCGAAGAGGCGGGCGGTGCTGTGCTCGTCGGTCGCGTCCCGGTCGGCCTCGCCGAGTTCGGGGAGCAGGCGGGCCAGCTCGCCCTCCTGCCCGGAGCAGGCCGCGGCCATCTCGTCGGGCAGGGTGCGGCGCAGGGCGCGCAGGGCGGTGGAGAACGGGGCGTACGGCAGGCCGTCGGCGCCGATCTCGACACAGCCGCCGACGGCGACGGCGGCCTCGCGGCGCACCGCCGCCGCGAGGAACTCCTCGACCAGCCTGGTCTTGCCGACGCCCGCCTCGCCGCCGATGAGCAGCGCCTGCGGCTCGCCGCCGGTGCCGCCGCCGCTCGGCGCGGTGGCGCGGGTGAGCGCATCGACGAGGGAGGCGAATTCACCTGCGCGGCCGACGAACACGGGACTGACGGACCTGGTCTCCACGTCGCCGAGCATCGCATACGGGTCCGACAGTGCGGGCCCCGGAATCGGTTCGTCCGGCATCACGCAGCCGCCACAAGGCCGCTACGCGGCGTGGACGAACCGGTTCCGGTCCGTACTCACCGGCCCCTCCGCCTCCTTGCGTACGGATTCACGCGCGGCCCTGCGGGCGGCCCGGCGGGCACGACGGGCCTCCCCGACAAGCCGCGCCTGCTCGGCCCGGCGCCGCAGTTCGGTCTCGTGCACCTTGTGGAGTTCGAGGGCGTACATGTGCTTCTCCCTGAGGACGACGGCCTGTTGGGGCCTGGGGGGCGGCAGTGCTTCTGCCGTGCCCCCACTGTCGTCTCCCAGGGGGTGCCACCACATCGGGTGAGTTCCGCATCTTCACCGGGTGGGAGGCCTTAGCCGGGTGCGGACACTGCCGCATACGGGCCGGGACCGCCCGGGCGGATGCCTTAGACGGCCGCTGGGAGGTGCGTACTCACTCGGCTCGCTCGGCTCACTTGGTGGTGACCGCGGTCGGCAGGGAGACGATGAGGTCGAAGTACATGCCGACGGATATCAGCACACCGAGGACACCGAGGGCGATGCCGGCGGCCGCGACGGCACGCACCCAGCCGGGCTGCGGGTGCGAGGAGGGCGCGCCGAAGGCCGGGCGGACCAGGGCGAAGACGCCGACCAGCAGGGCGAGCAGCGCGAAGAGGCCGTTGACCAGCGCCGTGGAGTGCCAGGCGTCGCCGTAGATCTCGGAGATCTGCTGGGCCGCGGAACTGCCGCTCGGGGTCTTGATCTGCCCGATCAGGGTCTCGCGCTCCGCGATGACCTTGCCGGCCCAGGACCCGCTGAGCGCGACGACCCCGAGTCCGGCGGCGGCGACGGCCGCGGCGGCCGGGACGAGGCCGGACGGCCCCTTGCCGGAGTCGTCGAAGTCGGCGCCCTCGAAGCCGGAGGCGGCGGAGTCGTCGGCGTCGGTATCATCGAGGCCCTCGTCGGCCGTCGTGAGCTCTCCCTCGGCTTCGGCCGCCCCCTTGTCGAGGTTGTGCGTCGCGTCGTCGGCAGTGGTCACCCCGGCCGCGGTCTCCTCGGCGTCGGGAACCGCCGGAGCGGTGGGGGTGGTGGTGTTCATGGGAGTTCTGGGGTTCATGTCCCGCACGCTAGGCGGCCCGTATGAGAACCTCCTTAACGCCGTCCCCACCCCCGCTTAACGCCGTCCCACCCCCGCCCTCAGCCCTTCTGTTCCCGCCACTCCCGGGCCAGTACGGACCAGATCTCCGAGTCGTGCCGCTCACCGCGGTACAGGTAGTTCTCGCGCAGCACCCCGTCGCGCGTCATGCCGAGCCGCTTGGCCACGGCGATGCTGCGGGTGTTCGCGGCGGACGCGTCCCACTCCACGCGGTGCATGCCGCGCTCGTACACCGCCCAGTCGATCAGCTTGCGTGCCGCCCGGGTGACCAGGCCGCGCCCCTCCCCCGCCGGTTCCAGCCAGCAGCCGACCTCGCAGTTGCCCGACTCCGTATCGAAGATACGGAACAGGACACCGCCGACGAGCGTGCCGTCCAGCCAGATGCCGTAGAGCCGTCCCGTGTCGGCCGCCTGCTTCTGCGCGTACCGCCCGAGCAGGGCGCGCGCCGAGTCCAGGTCGGTGGCGAAGGAGGCGAAGGGGATCCAGGGGTCGACGATCTCGCGGGCCCGGTCCATATGGGCGAGGAACTCCGCCGCCTGCCAGATCTCCAGCGGACGCAGCTCCGCTCCGTCGTCGCCCAGGGATATCGCGAACATCATGCTCCTTCTCGAACCGCTTCCACCGCTCGCACGGCGTGCACGGCTTCCGCTTCCACCGATTGCGCTGCCTGCGGGATCTTCGCATGCGGCGCGCCGCACTCGGGAGGCTCGATGCTGATCCGCGGCAGCCGCTGGTCCAGCCAGCGCGGCAGCCACCAGTTCGCCCCGCCCAGCAGATGCATCAGGGCGGGGACCAGCAGCGTACGGAGAACGAAGGCGTCCAGGGCGACCGCCGCGGCGAGCGCGATGCCGAACATGGCGATGACCCGGTCCCCGCTCAGGACGAACGCCAGGAAGACCGAAATCATGATCACGGCCGCGGAGTTGATCACCCGGCTGGTCTCGGCGAGGCCGACCCGGACCGCCCGCCGGTTGTCGCCGGTCTCCAGCCACTCCTCGTACATCCGCCCCACCAGGAACACCTGGTAGTCCATGGAGAGCCCGAAGAGCACCGACACCATGATGACCGGCAGGAACGGCTCGATGGGCCCGGAGCTTCCCAGGCCCAGCAGTTCGCTTCCCCACCCCCACTGGAAGATCGCGACGACGACCCCGAACGAGGAGGCGACGGCGGCCACGTTCATCGCGGCGGCCTTCAGCGGAATGCCGATCGAGCGGAAGGCCAGCAGCAGGAGCAGACAGCCGAGCCCTATGACGACGCCGACGAAGAGCGGGAGTTTGCCGATGATGATCCTGGCGAAGTCGTCGTAGCTGGCCGTCACGCCGCCCACATGAGCCCGGAGCGAGGTGTTCGCCTCGGCCTGCGGGAGCACGTCCGTACGCAGCCGTTCGACGAGCCTGCTGGTCTGCTGCGACTGCGGTGACGACTTCGGTACGACGGTGACGAAGGCCGCGTTGCCGCTGTTGTTGTACGTGACCGGACCGACGGAGGCCACACCGTCGGTGACCCGCAGCGCGTCCGGCAGGCCGTCCATCGCGAGCCTGTCGTCCGCGCCGTCGAGCTGTGCGGCGATCGTCAGCGGGCCGTTGACACCGGGCCCGAATCCGTCGGCCAGCAGGTCGTACGCCTGCCGGGTGGTCGATGTGTTCGCGTTGTTGCCCTGGTCGGAGGTGCCCAGATGCAGGGAGAACGTGGGCAGTGCGAGGACCAGCATCACCACGGCGGCGAGCGCCCCGAGCAGCTTGGGGTGGCGTTCGACGAAGGCGGACCAGCGGGCGGCGAAACCGGTGGTCAGTTCGGGCTGCGGCCCGCGCTCGACGAGCCTTCTGCGCTCGCGCCGGCTCAGCGCCCGCATGCCGATGAAGGACAGCAGGGCGGGCAGCAGGGTCACGGACGCGGCCACGGTCAGGACGACGGTGAGCGAGGCGGCGATCGCCACGCCGTTGAGGAAGCCGAGCCGCAGGATCAGCATGCCGAGCAGCGCGATGCAGACGGTGGCCCCGGCGAAGACGACGGCCCGCCCGGTCGTCGCGACGGCGTTCTGCGCCGCCTCGGCGACCGTCATGCCTCTGCGCAGCCCTCTGCGGTGCCGGGTCACGATGAACAGTGCGTAGTCGATGCCGACACCCAGCCCTATCAGCATGCCCAGCATGGGGGCGAAGTCGGCGACGGTCATCACATGGCCGAGCAGCACGATGCCCGCGTACGCCGTACCGACGGAGACGAGGGCGGTCGCGATGGGCAGCATGCTGGCGGCGAGCGAGCCGAAGGCGAGGAACAGGACGGCCGCCGCGACGACGACCCCGATGGCCTCGCTGAGGTGGGCGGACGGCGCTTCGGTGAGGGCGACGGCCGAGCCGCCCAGCTCCACCTGGAGGTGGTCGCCCGCGGCCGCCTGCGCGGTGTCGACGACGGCCTGGGCCTGCTGCACCGGGATGTCCTCGGACTGCTGGTCGAAGGTGACCGTGGCGTAGGCGGTGTGTCCGTCCTCGCTGATCTGTCCGGCGCCGGACGCCCCGTAGGGCCCGGTGACGGCGCCGACGCCGGGCAGCTCCTCGACCGCGTGCAGGGTCCGGGTCATCGTCTGGCGGACGTCGGCGGCCCGCACGGTGGAGTCCGTGGTGTGCCAGACGATGGTGTCCGTGTCACCGCCGAGGTCCGTGAAGCCGCCCTTGAGGAGCTCGGCGGCCCGGCCGGACTCCGTACCGGGCACCTCGTAGTCGTTGGAGTAGGCAGAACCCGCGAAGCCCGCCGCGGTGGCCGCACCGCCGAGGGCGAGGAGCCAGATGAGAACGGCGATGAGACGGTGCCTGATGCACCAGCGGGCAATGGCAGCCAACGGACGTGCTCCCTGATGGTTCGCGGTTCTTCGCGGTGTTAAAACATGAAATACCCGCAAAGAACACATGACCTGAGAACCGCCACTCTGGCAGCCGAAGGTGATCCTTTGTCCCTTTCGTGTCGTTACTCACAAGGGACGCAGGAATCACCGCGGCCGGCGCACCGGGTCAGCCTGAGACGCTCACCCGGCCGTTCTCGATGTGCCCCATCAGCCTGCGCCGGAAGACGTCGTCTCCTTCGACGGTGACGGCCAGGTCGTACCAGCCGTGTGCGTCGGCAGCCGAGTGCACGACCGTACGGCTGCGCCCCGGCCTGACCTTGACGGTCCTGGTCCAGTCCCGCAGGTCCGCCTCGTCGACGTACCCCAGCGGCCGCACGGTGAAGGTGAGCGTCGTCCGGCCGGTGTTGCGCAGGGTGAGGTGCAGATCCCGCTCGTGCGCGTCGACCCGCGAGGCGACCTCGGCGCCTGCCGAGACACCGTCCTTCGCGGGCCCGGCGAACTCGCGCCGGAAGCCGTTCGGCCCCGTCACCGTGAACCGGTACGCCGCACCGGTAAGGGGCACCGTCCATTGCGCCGTGCCCCTTACATCCCGGTGCTGCGGCACGGGGAACTCACCCGCGTACGGATACAGCGCGAAGTGCGCCGACGAGCGCCCCGTGTTGCTGAGGGCCACCCGCACCGCCCCGTCCACCAGCCTGGCCTGGGCGTCCGGCTGGTACGGCAGCGGACGGGCCGGGCGCGCGCCCGGCTCCTGTACGGGCATCTGCTGCACCAGCGGCGGCTTCGGTGCCCAGCGCCCGCTGAACGGCGGGATGGCGCCGGGCTGCTCCACCTCGGGCCTGCGCCGCGTGTGCTTGAAGTCGAAAGCCGAGGTCAGATCGCCCGTGACGGTGCGCCGCCAGTCGCTGATGTTCGGTTCCCTCACCCCGGTCCAGCGCTCCAGGAAGCGGACCACGGAGGTGTGGTCGAAGACCTCGGAGCAGACGTAGCCGCCCACGGTCCACGGCGAGACGACGAGCAGCGGCACCCGTATCCCGAGGCCGGTGGGCTTACCCTCCCACTGCTCGTCAGCCACCTCGGCCGGCGCGACCGGCGGCGGCACGTGGTCGAAGAAGCCGTCGTTCTCGTCGTAGTTGATGAGGACGGCGGTGTGGCGCCACACATCGGGGTGCCTGCCCAGCGCGTCGAGGATCTTGTAGACGATCGTCGCGCTGTGGATCGGCGAGGAGACGCTCGGGTGCTCGGAGTCGACGGCCGAGGGCACCAGGTAGGAGACCTCGGGCAGCGTGCCCGCCGCCACGTCCTTGGCGAACTCGTCGGCCAGCGTTCCGGTCTCCACCCGGCGCAGCGCGCGCTCGAAGAGGCTGCGCTCGTTCTTGTCCAGGGTGGCGACACCCTCTTCGAGGAGACCGAGCAGCCGCTCGCGCTCGGCGGCGTCCGCGTCCCGCACCGCCGCGTAGAACGACTCCATGTACGTGTGGCCGCCGGTCCGCACCAGCGCCTTGCGGGCGATCGCCTTGAAGGTGGCGAAGAACTCGATCTGGTTGTCGGTGAAGTTCTCCCACTCGGTGTACGTGCGCCAGCTGCGCCCGGCCTTCTCCAGCCGCTCCGCGTACGTGCCCCAGTCGTAGCCGGGGTGCGTGCCCTCGTCGTACGCGTCGTTGCCGACGGCCCGCTTGCCGTTCGCCTCGTAGCCCGTCTTCCCGCTCCACAGGTAGTTGCGGTTGGGGCTGGTGGAGGTGTGGATGGAGGAGTGGTAGGCGTCGCAGACGGTGAAGGTGTCGGCCAGTTCGTAGTGGAGCGGGATGTCCCGGCGGTCGTAGTACGCCATGGTGGCGGCCGTCTTGGCGGTCACCCAGCCGTTCATCCACCCGCCGGCCCACGCCTTGCCGCCGCCGCTCCAGGAGTGGTCGAGCGCGCCGATGTACTGGAGGTCCTTCTTCTGCGTCTCGGCGGCGTCCCGCACCGGGAACGGCAGCACGGAGGTGCCGGACGCGGCGGGCTGCTCGAAGACCGGCTTGCCGGAGGGCAGTTCGACCGCGTTGCGGTCGCCGAAGCCGCGCACCCCGCGGAGCGTTCCGAAGTAGTGGTCGAAGGAGCGGTTCTCCTGCATCAGGATCACCACATGTTTGATGGCTCCGAGCCCGTCGACGCCACCGGACCCGGCCGGGTGCTCCGGCTGCGCGGCGATCGCGGCCTGCAGCGACGGCGGAAGCAGCGATCCCGCCGCCGCGGCGCCGAGTGCACCGCCGCCGAGCGCGAAGAGCCGTCGCCGTGAAATGTCCGTGGTCAAGTGAGCCTCCCGAGTCCGGTGGTACAGCCCGGAAACTAATGAAGGCAGGTGGCGCCGGGAAGGATTTCGTACGGCTTGGTGGTGAACGTCCAGCGGGCCGGTCGCGACCGTCCGGCCGTCCCGGCCGCGACGGTGTCCGGACGGGCGAAGGGGCGGTGCACCCGGTGATGGGTGCACCGCCCCTTCGGGGACGTACGGAAACCGCCTGTGGAGAGGCGGGATCAGCCCTCGACGCCGAGCTTCTCCAGGATCAGCTCGCGCACCCGGGCCGCGTCCGCCTGGCCGCGGGTGGCCTTCATGACCGCGCCGACGAGCGCGCCCGCCGCCGCGACCTTGCCGCCGCGGATCTTGTCCGCGACAGCCGCGTTGGCGGCGATCGCCTCGTCCACGGCCGCGCCCAGCGCGCCCTCGTCGGAGACGACCTTCAGGCCGCGCTTCTCGACGACGGTGTCCGGGTCGCCCTCGCCCGCGAGGACGCCCTCGATGACCTGGCGTGCCAGCTTGTCGTTGAGGTCGCCCGAGGTGACGAGCTCGGCCACCTTGGCGACCTGCACCGGGGTGATCGGCAGCTCGTCGAGGCCGCGGCCGGTCTCGTTGGCGTTACGGGCCAGCTCGCCCATCCACCACTTGCGGGCCTGGTCCGAGGGGGCGCCGGCGTCGGTCGTGGCGACGATCAGGTCGACGGCACCGGCGTTGAGGATGGACTGCATGTCGTGCTCGGAGACACCCCACTCCTCCTTCAGCCGGTTGCGGCGCAGCCGCGGCAGCTCGGGGAGCCCGCCCCGCAGCTCCTCGACCCACTCGCGGGCCGGGGCGACCGGCACCAGGTCGGGCTCGGGGAAGTAGCGGTAGTCCTCGGCGTTGTCCTTGATGCGGCCGGCCGTGGTGGAGCCGTCCTCCTCGTGGAAGTGCCGGGTCTCCTGCACGATCGTGCCGCCCGAGCTCAGCACCGCGGCGTGGCGCTGGATCTCGAAGCGGGCGGCGCGCTCGACGGAACGCAGCGAGTTCACGTTCTTCGTCTCGGAGCGCGTACCGAGCTTCTCGGTGCCGTTGGGGCGCAGCGACAGGTTGACGTCGCAGCGCATCTGGCCCATCTCCATCCGGGCCTCCGACACACCGAGCGCCTTGATGAGCTCGCGGAGCTCGGCGACGTACGCCTTGGCGACCTCGGGGGCTCGTGCGCCCGCGCCCTCGATCGGCTTGGTGACGATCTCGATGAGCGGGATGCCTGCGCGGTTGTAGTCGAGCAGGGAGTGGGACGCGCCGTGGATACGGCCGGTGGCGCCGCCGACGTGGGTCGACTTGCCGGTGTCCTCCTCCATGTGGGCGCGCTCGATCTGCACCCGGAAGATCTCCCCGTCCTCCAGCTGGACGTCCAGATAGCCGTTGTAGGCGATCGGCTCGTCGTACTGCGAGGTCTGGAAGTTCTTCGGCATGTCCGGATAGAAGTAGTTCTTCCGGGCGAAGCGGCACCACTCGGCGATCTCGCAGTTCAGCGCGAGGCCGATCTTGATGGCGGACTCGACGCCGATCTCGTTGACGACCGGCAGTGCGCCGGGCAGGCCGAGACAGACCGGGCAGGTCTGGGAGTTGGCGTCCTGCTTGAGTTCGGTCGAGCAGCCGCAGAACATCTTGGTCTTGGTGCCGAGCTCGACATGGACCTCCAGGCCCATGACGGGGTCGTAGGACGCGAGAGCGTCCTCGTACGACACCAGGTCGGTGACAGTCACGGTGAAACTTCCCTCTCAGCCCAGCAGTACGTCGTCGTCGCCGATGCGCTTGAGTTCGCGCAGCAGCAGGGCGACACCGGTGGCGATGGCGGCGGCGGAGACAACGGCGTCGATCAGCCGGAGCGTGTCGTGCTCGAAGCGGGCCTTCCTGGCCTGCTTGATGACGCCGAGCGCCCCGAAGGCGGTCGTACCGATGGACAGGTACGTACCGGTCTTCGACTTCTTGAACCCCTTGGCCTTGGTCAGTGCGCTCACAGCGACGGAGCCTCCTCCAGCAGCGGGTGCCCCCACTTTTCCACGAAGGCGGCCTCGACGGCGGCTCCGACCTTGTACAGCCGGTCGTCCTTCATGGCGGGGGCGATGATCTGCAGTCCGACCGGCAGGCCGTCCTCCGGGGCCAGGCCGCAGGGCAGCGACATGGCGGAGTTGCCGGCGAGGTTGGTCGGGATGGTGCACAGGTCCGCGAGGTACATCGCCATCGGGTCGTCGGCGCGCTCGCCGATCGGGAAGGCGGTGGTCGGCGTCGTCGGCGAGACGATGACGTCAACCCGCTCGAAGGCCGTCTCGAAGTCCTGGGTGATGAGGGTGCGGACCTTCTGCGCCGAGCCGTAGTACGCGTCGTAGTAGCCGGAGCTCAGCGCGTACGTACCGAGGATGATGCGGCGCTTGACCTCGTCGCCGAAGCCGGCCTCGCGGGTGAGCGCGGTGACCTCCTCGGCGGACTTCGTGCCGTCGTCGCCGACCCGCAGGCCGTAGCGCATGGCGTCGAAGCGGGCCAGGTTCGAGGAGCACTCGGACGGCGCGATCAGGTAGTACGCCGACAGGGCCAGGTCGAAGGACGGGCAGTCCAGCTCGACGATCGTGGCGCCGAGCGACTTCAGCAGCTCGACCGACTCGTTGAAGCGCTGGACGACACCGGCCTGGTAGCCCTCGCCGGAGAACTGCTTGACGACGCCGATGCGCATGCCGTCGACGCTGCCGCTCAGGGCGGCCTCGACGACCGGCGGGACCGGGGCGTCGATGGACGTCGAGTCGAGCGGGTCGTGCCCGGCGATCGCCTCGTGCAGCAGGGCCGCGTCCAGGACGGTGCGGGCGCAGGGCCCGCCCTGGTCCAGGGAGCTGGAGAACGCCACCATGCCGTAGCGGGAGACGCCGCCATAGGTGGGCTTGACGCCGACGGTGCCGGTGACGGCGGCGGGCTGGCGGATGGAACCGCCGGTGTCCGTGCCGATGGCGAGCGGGGCCTCGTACGAGGCGAGCGCGGCCGAGGAGCCGCCGCCGGAGCCGCCCGGGATGCGGGTGAGGTCCCAGGGGTTGCCGGTCGGGCCGTAGGCACTGTTCTCGGTGGAGGACCCCATGGCGAACTCGTCCATGTTGGTCTTGCCGAGGATGACGACGTCGGCGGCCTTCAACTTCTTGGTGAGGGTCGCGTCGTACGGCGGGATCCAGCCTTCGAGGATCTTGGAGCCGACGGTGGTGGGCATGTCCTTCGTGGTGAAGATGTCCTTCAGCGCGAGCGGGACACCGGCCAGCGGGCCGAGCTTCTCACCGGCCGCCTTCTTGGCGTCGACGGCACGGGCCTGCGCGAGCGCGCCCTCGCGGTCGATGTGCAGGAAGGCGTGGACCTTCTCGTCGACCGCGTCGATCCGGGCCAGGTGGGCCTCGGTGACCTCGACGGCCGTGAGCTCACCGGACGCGATCTTCGCGGCGATCTCGGCGGCGGTGAGCTTGATGATGGTGCTGTTGTCCGTCATGGCTGTTAGTCCTCCCCCAGGATCTGCGGCACCTTGAAACGCTGCTGCTCCTGGGCCGGGGCGCCGGAGAGCGCCTGCTCGGGGGTGAGCGACGGACGGACCTCGTCCGCGCGCATGACGTTGGTCAGCGGCAGCGGGTGGGAGGTCGGCGGTACGTCTTGGTCGGCGACCTCGGAGACGCGGGCGACCGCGCCGATGATGTCGTCGAGCTGACCGGCGAAGTGATCGAGCTCTTCGCCCTTCAGCTCCAGACGCGCCAGCCGGGCGAGGTGGGCGACCTCCTCGCGCGTGATGCCAGGCATGCAGCGATCCTCAGGGGTTGGTGTGTGGTTTTGGCCCAATCCTATGGTGTCGCCCGCGGCCACTCCCGCCACCCGGGCGAACACTCAGGTCGGACGGCGACTGCCGGGCCGTGTCCGCGCAGCCCCGCCCGGCCCGCGCTCAGGTCGTCGCGGGCCGCGACTTGACCGCCCGGCCGGCCGGAGACTGCTCCAGCTCGGGCGTCGCACCTGTGGCCGCTGCGGCCGCCGCCGCGGCCGCCAGCTCCGCAGGACGCCGCCACCCGTGCTCGCCGCGCGCCCGCAGCCAGGCCGTCGCCTCCTGCGGCGGCATCGCAGCGGCGACCAGCCACCCCTGCACCGCGTCGCAGTGCAGATCGCGCAGCCGCTCCCAGGTCTCGTCGTCCTCGACCCCTTCCGCCACGACCAGCAGGCCCAGCGAGTGGGCCAGGTCGATGGTGCAGCGGACGATCTCCGCGTCCTCGTGGTCGACGGCGAGACGGGCCACGAACGAGCGGTCGATCTTCAGTTCGCTGACTGGCAGCCGGCGCAGATGGACCAGTGAGGAGTAACCCGTACCGAAGTCGTCGAGGGACATCTTCACGCCGTGCCCGGTGAGCCCGGCGAGGGTGTCGGCAGCGCGCTGCGGGTCCTCCAGCAGCACGTGTTCCGTTATTTCCAGCTGGAGCGCGCCGGCCGGGACGCCGTGCCGGGCGAGCCGGGCCGCGACGCCGCCCGCGAATCCGGGGGTGTGGACGTCACGCGGGGAGACGTTGACCGCGACCGGGACGAACAGGCCCTGCGACCGCCACCGGGCGACCTGCGCCAGCGCCGTCTCCAGGACGTACTCCGTGAGGTGGGGCATCAGGCCGGACGACTCGGCGATGGCGATGAACTCGTCCGGAGGAACCCGCCCGCGCTCCGGGTGCACCCAGCGCACCAGCGCTTCGAGGCCGGCCACCTGGCCGTCGAAGCGGACCTTCGGCTGGTAGTGGAGCTCCACCTCACCTGCGTCCAGCGCGCGCCGCAGATCGCCGAGGAGCCCGAGCCGGTCCGGGGTGTTGCTGTCCCGCTTGGACTCGTAGACCTCGACGCCCGTACGGTCGCGCTTGGCCTGGTACATCGCGACGTCCGCGCGCCGGAGCAGCCCCTCGGCGTCCAGTGCGTGGTCCGGGTAGACGGCGACTCCGGCACTGGCTTCGAGAACCAGGGTCAGACCGTCCAGATCCAGCGGGGAGGACAGCTCGGCGACCAGATGGCGGGCGACGCGCTGGGCGCTGGTGGTGGAGTCCGCCGTCGGCAGGAGCACGGCGAATTCGTCGCCGCCGAGCCGCGCGGCCTCCGCTCCCCGCGGGAGCGCGAGGCGGAGCCGTTCCGCTATCTGCAGCAGCAGCCGGTCCCCCGCCAGATGACCGAGGGTGTCATTGACCGCACGGAAACGGTCGAGGTCGATCAGGACGAGAGCGGATCTGGCACCGATGGACTCGGCGTCCTCCAGAGCCGTCCAGGTGCGCTCCAGTAGCCACTGCCGGTTGGGCAGCCCGGTCAGCGGGTCGCGCAGCTGCTCCTCGGCCCGGGCGCGGGCAATCCAGAGGGTGGAGTCCAGGGCGATCAGCGGGACCGCGAAGAGCGGCAGGAGTACGGGCATGGCCATCGCGACGACGCAGATCAGCGGTGCGATGCCGAGCAGGGCGACCGCGACGAGGCCCTGGCGCAGCAGGGCGGTGCGGGCGATGGTCGGCAGCCCGCCGCCCTGGGGTGCCCGTGCGTACCACAGCAGGACCCGGGTCACCAGAAGATAGGTGGAGGCGGCCAGGAGGACTTCCGGGACGGCCTCGATGCCCCAGTCGAGTGGCTGCCAGGGCGATTCGACGCTCTGCACCTCGCCGAACGCGGCGAGCACCAGCGCCGCAGCTCCTATCCCCAGGATGTCCACCGCGCCGTGCAGCAGCCCCTGCCACCAGCGGTGTCTGCGGGCCACACCGACGAGGACGACGACGACCAGGCTGACCAGACCGGCGGGCACCCAGCCGTACAGGAGCAGCACGGACAGGGTGAGGGCGGCCCCGGAGCCGGTCCCGCCCCACCAGCGGTCACGTCCGAGCGCGACCAGATGGCCGACGATGATCCCGGTGAGGACGGCGAGGGACCAGCCGGCCCTGCCCCCGGGGAAGAGTGCGTGTCCCTCGCTCACGGCCCGGTAGAAGCCGGTCGCGAGCTGGACAGCGGCGATCGCCACGACGCCGGCTCCCACTTTGGGCGTGAGGCCGACGAAACCTTGCAGCCGCGACACCGGTGCGGCCCTCTCGGTCGGTTCCATTCCGTCCCTCTCACAGCCGGCGGTGCCGATGTCACCTGATGGTTCAGCTCCACGCCACCACGACCCGATTTCCCACCCTGTGTTCCCACCCCGTGGCCTGGCACGGCAGGTGCGCATCTCAACAGTAGGCCGCGGAAGGCTTCTACGGGCAGCGCTCTACAGCTCTTGCCCGAATGCGAACCGACCGTCCGTCAGCATCTGCTATGCGCCGTTCGGGTGAACCCGGCCCCGCGGCGGCAACCCTTGCCCCCGTCCGTCCATCTACACCCCTTCTGCTCCCTCTTGTTCGCCGTTCGTCGCCGCTCGCCACCGCTCGTCGCTGTTCGCGACTGTTCGCCGCTGGTTCGCCGCAGCTTCACTGCCGGTTCGCTACTGGTTCGCTGCTGGTTCGCCGCCCGCTCTGTCCTGTTCCGCCGGTTCTCCGACGGGTACGGCCGCCCCTCGCGCGGCGTCCGGGCCCTGCCCGAGCAGTACGGCGAAGCCGTCCTCGTCCAGCACGGGCACCTTCAGCTGCATCGCCTTGTCGTACTTCGAGCCGGGGTTGTCGCCGACGACGACGAAGGAGGTCTTCTTCGAGACAGAACCGGTGACCTTCGCCCCCTGGCTCTGGAGCGCCTCTTTCGCGCCATCCCTGGTGTGGCCGGCCAGCGTGCCGGTGACGACGACGGTGAGTCCTTCCAGCGGGCGCGGCCCGGTCTCCTCGCCCGCCCCCTCGTCCTCCATGCGGACTCCCGCCTCCCGCCACTTGCGCAGGATCTCGCGGTGCCAGTCCTCGGCGAACCACTGCTTCACCGAGGCGGCGATGATGGGGCCGACCCCGTCGGCATCGGCCAGCTCCTGCTCGCTCGCCTCCTCGATCCGGTCGATGGAGCGGAACTGACGGGCCAGCTCCTCGGCCGCGACCGGGCCCACATGGCGGATGGAGAGACCGGTGAGGATCCGGGCCAGCGGGGCGTCCTTGGCCGCGGCGACGGCGTCGAGCATGGCGAGGGCGTTCTTCTTCGGCTCGCCCTGCTGGTTGGCGAAGACCCAGGCGGTCTTCTCCTCACCGGTCTTCGAATCACGCTTGGGCAGCCCGCTGTCCTGGTCCAGGACATAGGCCCGGATCGGCAGCAGTTGCTCGACGGTCAGCCCGAAGAGATCGCCCTCGTCCCGCATCGGCGGCTCGGCGGGCTCCAGTGGCTTGGTCAGGGCCGCGGCGGCGACATAGCCGAAGTGGTCGATGTCGAGACTCTTGCGGCCCGCGAGATAGGCGAGACGCTCCCGCAACTGCGCGGGGCAGGAGCGTGCGTTGGGACAGCGGACGTCGATGTCGGCCTCCTTCATGGGCCGCAGCTCCGTACCGCACTCGGGACAGTGCGTCGGCATCACGAACGCCCGCTCGGTGCCGTCGCGCAGATCGACGACCGGGCCGAGGATCTCCGGGATCACATCGCCCGCCTTGCGGAGCACCACCGTGTCCCCGATGAGGACGCCCTTCTCCTTCACCACGTTCTGGTTGTGCAGGGTGGCGAACTCGACCTCGGAGCCCGCCACCTCGACCGGCTCGACCTGGGCGTACGGAGTGACCCGGCCGGTGCGTCCGACGCCGACGCGGATGTTCACCAGCTTGGTGTTGACCTCCTCCGGCGGGTACTTCCAGGCGATCGCCCAGCGCGGGGCGCGCGAGGTGGAGCCGAGCCTGCCCTGGAGCGGGATCTCGTCGAGCTTGACGACGACGCCGTCGATCTCGTGCTCCACGGAGTGCCGGTTCTCGCCGTAGTACGCGATGAACTCCCGTACGCCGTCGAGGGAGTCCACCACCTTGTTGTACCTGGCGGTGGGCAGACCCCATTCGTGCAGCAGCTCGTAGGCGTGCGAGAGGCAGTCGATGTCGAAGCCGTCGCGGGCGCCGATGCCGTGCACCACCATGTGCAGCGGGCGGGTGGCGGTGACCTTCGGGTCCTTCTGGCGCAGTGAACCCGCCGCCGCGTTGCGCGGGTTGGCGAACGGCTTGTCCTCGGCCGCGACGAGCCGGGCGTTGAGCTCCTCGAAGGCCTCCATGGGGAAGAAGACCTCCCCACGGATCTCGACCAGCGCCGGAATCCGCTCCCCCTTCAGCCGGTGCGGGATCTCGGCGATCGTACGGACGTTGGGGGTGATGTCCTCGCCGGTGCGGCCGTCGCCGCGGGTCGCGGCCCGGGTCAGCCGCCCGTGCTCATAGGTGAGGTTGACCGCGAGACCGTCGACCTTCAGCTCGCACAGGAAGTGGTAGTCGGTGGTGCCGACGTCCTTGGCGACGCGCTCGCCCCAGGCCGCCAGCTCCGCGTCGTCGAAGGCGTTGTCCAGCGAGAGCATCCGCTCGCGGTGCTCGACGGAGGTGAATTCCGTCCGGTAGGGCCCCGCGACCTTCTGCGTCGGCGAATCCGGCGTGCGCAGCTGGGGATACGTCTCCTCCAGGGCTTCGAGCGCGCGCATCAGCCGGTCGAACTCGGCATCGCTCACGACCGGCTGGTCGCTCACGTAGTACCGGAAGCGGTGCTCCTCGATCTGCTCGGCAAGGAGCATGTGCTGCTCCCGGGCCTGTGCGGGCACTGCCGTCTGCTGTTCGCCGGCCATCGTCTCGTCCTCCCGTTACCCATTGCCCCGTTACTCAGGGTTGTCTGCGAGCGATCTCGCGGCCCGGGCGCAGTGGGCGAGCGCGGCGCGCGCGTACGCGGGCGAGGCACCCGCGAGCCCGCACGACGGGGTGATCACCACGGACTCCGTCAGAGTCCCCGGATTCAGCCCCAGCCTGCGCCACAGCGTCCTGACACCCATGACGCTACCGCCCGGGTCCGACAATCCGCCCGAGGCCGGGTCGGCGGAGGGCACCACCCCGAGGAAGAGCTGGGTGCCGCCCTCGACGGCTTCCCCGATCGCCTCCTCCTCACGCTCGGTGAGCAAGGAGAAATCGAACGAGATGCCGTCGGCCCCGGCCCTGCGCAGCAGCGCGAACGGCACGGCGGGCGCACAGCTGTGGACGACCGTGGCGCCGTCCCCGGCCGTTGCCAGGACCTCGCGCAGGGTGCCCTCCACGACCTGGCGGTCCACGGCCCGGTAGGTGCGGTAGCCGCTGGCCGTCCTGATCTGCCCGGTCAGTACGCCGGTCAGCGAGGGTTCGTCGAGCTGGAGGATCACGTCGGCGCCGGGCACCCTGCGCCGTACCTCCGCGAGGTGGGCGCGCAGCCCCTCCGCCAGTGAGCCCGCCAGGTCGCGGCAGGCCCCCGGGTCACCGAGCGCGGCCTCACCGCCCCGCCGTTCCAGTGCGGCGGCCAGCGTCCAGGGGCCGACCGCCTGGACCTTGAGCGGGCCCTCGTACCCCTGGGTGAACTCCTCCAGCGCGTCGAGGTCCTCGCCGAGCCAGGACCTGGCCCGGCGGGTGTCCCGTCCCGGCCGGTCGCTGATCCGCCAGCCGCTGGGCTCGACATGGCCGTACATCTCGACGAGCAGCCCGATCGTCCGGCCGATCATGTCCGCACCCGGCCCGCGGGCCGGCAGTTCCGCCAGATACGGCAGGCCCGCGCCGTCCCCGAAGGAGCCGGTGACGGTCTTCGCCGCCTCCCGTGCGTCTCCCCCGGGCATGGAACCGATTCCGGTGGCCGGGCACCCGCTGAACTTGCTCTTCTCGCTCACGTGGGAAGCCTAAGGCCGTGCCCGGCCCCGTCCGTCCCGTCCCGCCTGTCCCGTCCTGCCGGCGGCGGTCAGCGCCCGGGGCGCACCGTGAGGTCGTTGACCTCCGCGTCGCGCGGCAGGTCGATGGCCATCAGGATCGTGGTCGCCACCGACTCCGGGTCGATCCAGCGCGAGGGGTCGTACTCCTTGCCCTCCTGCTGGTGGACCTTGGCCTGCATGGGGCTGGCGGTGCGCCCCGGATAGACGGACGTCACCCGGACGCCGTTCGCGTGCTCCTCGTGGCGCAGCGAGTCGGCGAGCGCCTTCAGACCGTGCTTGCTCGCGGCGTACGCGCTCCACTCGGCGTGCGCGGCGAGGCCGGCGCCAGAGTTCACGAAGAGCACCTGGCCCTGGGCGACCCGCAGTTGCGGCAGGAGGAGCCGGGTCAGCTCGGCGGGTGCGACGAGGTTGGCGTTGAGCTGGAAGTGCCATGCCTTCGGCGTCAGCTCACCGACCTTGCCGAGCTCGACGACGCCCGCGATGTGCAGCAGTGAGTCGACCCGCTCCGGCATCGCCTGCTGGGCGAACGCCCAGGAGAGCCGGTCCGGGTTGGAGAGGTCACCGACGAGCGTACGGGCGCCGGGGTGGAGCTCGGCCAGCTCCTTGGCGCGGCCCGCGTCACGGGCCAGCAGCACGGTCTCGTCACCGCGCTCCAGAAGACGACGGGTGACAGCTGCGCCGATGCCGGAGCCCGCGCCGGTGATGACATGAGTGGACATGGGCCCATGATCGCACCCGCCGCCGCGTCACCGTATGCCGGACCACTCCTCCAGATAGGCCAGGGCGCCCACGCCGTCCGTCGCGAAGAACATCAGTTCGGTCAGCGGGAGGGGCAGGAAGCCCTCTTCCTCCATGCGCAGGAGCTGCTGGTGCAGTCCGTCGTAGAAGCCCGCCGTGTTGAGCAGGACCACCGGCTTGTCGTGCTTGCCGTGCTTCTTCAGCTCCAGTATCTCGGTCGCCTCGTCGAGCGTCCCGGCACCCCCCACCATGATCACGACCGCGTCGGCCTTCTCCAGGAGCAGCGCCTTGCGCTCGGCGAGATCGCGGGCGATCACCATCTCGTCCGCGTCTCTGCGCGCATGCGCGGCCAGGAAGTCGACCGACACCCCGACCAGCCGCCCGCCCGATTCCTGCACCCCGTCGGCGACGACCTTCATCAGCCCGCTCTCCGACCCGCCCCAGACCAGGGTGTGTCCGCCCCGGCCCAGCAGTTCGGCGAATTCCCGGGCGGGCCGGGTGTAGCGGTCGTCCAGGTCGGCGGCGGAGAGGAAAACACAGATGTTCATGCAGCCACCGTAAGGGCCACCACTGACACACACGGTCGAGAAGGCCGGGGAGCGGGAAGAAACCGGCCCGTGGGACGGCTGAACCAGACATGACTTCCACACGAGGACACATCATCACCGTCGAACCCGGTACCGAGCATGTACGTGTGGTCCGCGACGGGCAGGTGCTCGCCGAGAGCCGGCGGCCGCTCGTGCTGCGCGAGACGGGCTGTCCGGTCCGCTACTACCTGCCGCCCGAGGACGTCCGTACGGAACTCCTGACGGCCTCGGACACCCACACCCACTGTCCGTTCAAGGGCGACGCCTCCTACTGGTCGCTGCCGGGCGAAGCCGATCTGGTCTGGGCGTACCCGGAGCCCAAGCCCGAAGTCGCCGCGATCAAGGACCACTTCTGCTTCTACGACACCGAGACCGTCTCCGACTGAGCGTCAGACACCGCTTCGAACGGGGCATTTGAAAAATCTCAGAAATTTCTCGGCGCGGGCGATGACTTCTCGGCGCCGCCGCAGTCCACCTGTACATGGACGAGACTCTCTCCCGCGACGGCACCTCGATCGCGTACCGGCGCCGGGGTGAAGGACCGCCGGTGATCCTGGTCGGCGGGGCACTGAGCACGGCGGCGACCGAGGCTCCCCTGGCGCGCCTCCTCGCGCCGCACTTCGAGGTCGTCACGTACGACAGGCGTGGCCGCGGCTCCAGCGGCGACAGCGGGGCGTACGCGGTGGAGCGCGAGATCGAGGACCTGGCCACGCTCGTCGCCGCGGTGGGCGGCCGGGCCTCGGTGTTCGGCGTCGGAGCCGGCGGGGCACTGGCCCTGGAGGCCCGGGCCGCCGGGCTCCCCGTCGGCCTCCTGGCGGTCTACCAGCCGCCCTACACCCCTGGGGCCTCGGGCGCGCAGTTCAAGGCCTGTTGCACGGCCCGGCTGCACCGGCTGCTGTCCGCCGGGGACCGCGGCGGGGCCGTGGAGCTGTTCCTGTCCGTGACGGGCGTCCCGGCCGACATGATCGCCCGGATGCGGCGCGCACCGCTGTGGCGCGGTCTGGTCTCGCTGGCGCACACCCTCGCGTACGACGACGCGCTGCTCGGCGACGGCTCGATCCCGGCCGAGCGGTTCGCGTCCGTCTCGGCGCGCACGCTGGTGCTCTGCGGCGGCTTCAGCCCCACCCCGGCCAGACAGGCCACCCGCGCCCTGGCGGAGGCCCTCCCCCGCGCCCGCCACCGCACCCTGACGGGCCAGACACGTGACCTGGCACCCCAGTCGGTGGCCCCGGTCCTGACCGAGTTCTTCGGCACGGACATGTACGCGAGCCAGGCCTCCTGACCTCCCGGCCCGGCCCCCGCACGGCCACGCCCGTACAGGGGTCGGACGTGGCCGTGCGGGGTGTCCGCGGGGTCTTTGCGGCGGTCAGCTCGCCGCGGCCGTCTCCCTGTGCTCCCGGCGGCTCGTCGTTGCGATCGTTGCCGAGCCGACCACGCGGGTGCCGTCGTACAGCACGACCGCCTGGCCGGGGGCCACGCCGCGCACCGGCTCGGTGAAGGTGACGTTCAGTGTGCCGTCGACCAGTTCCGCCGTCACCTCGGTCTCGCCGCCGTGGGCGCGGAGCTGGGCGGTGTACGTGCCGGGGGCGGCCGGGGCCGTGCCGCACCAGCGGGGCTTGATGGCGGTGAGCGCGGTGACGTCGAGGGACTCGACCGGGCCGACCGTAACCGTGTTGTTCACCGGGGAGATGTCCAGGACGTAGCGCGGCTTGCCGTCGGGGGCGGGGTGGCCGATGCGCAGGCCCTTGCGCTGGCCGATGGTGAAGCCGAAGGCGCCCTCGTGGGTGCCGACCTTCGTACCCGACTCGTCGACGATGTCGCCCTCGGCCGTGCCGAGGCGGCTCGCCAGGAAACCCTGGGTGTCGCCGTCGGCGATGAAGCAGATGTCGTGGCTGTCGGGCTTCTTGGCGACGGCGAGGCCGCGGCGCTCGGCCTCGGCGCGGATCTCGTCCTTGGTCGTGAGGGTGTCGCCGAGCGGGAACATCGCGTGGGCGAGCTGCTTCTCGTCCAGGACGCCGAGGACGTAGGACTGGTCCTTGGCCATGTCGGAGGCGCGGTGCAGTTCGCGGCTGCCGTCCTCGTTCAGTACGACGGTGGCGTAGTGGCCGGTGCACACCGCGTCGAAGCCGAGCGCGAGGGCCTTGTCGAGCAGCGCGGCGAACTTGATCTTCTCGTTGCAGCGCAGACAGGGGTTGGGGGTGCGCCCGGCCTCGTACTCGGCGATGAAGTCGTCCACGACGTCCTCGCGGAAGCGTTCCGCGAGGTCCCAGACGTAGAACGGGATGCCGATGACATCGGCGGCGCGGCGTGCGTCGCGGGAGTCCTCGATCGTGCAACAGCCGCGCGCTCCGGTACGGAAGGACTGCGGGTTCGCGGAGAGGGCGAGGTGCACACCGGTCACGTCGTGGCCGGCCTCGGCGGCGCGGGCCGCGGCGACGGCGGAGTCGACACCGCCGGACATGGCGGCGAGCACGCGCAGGGGGCGCTGGGAAGTCTGAGTCATAGCCCCACCAGAGTACGGGGCCCCGGGAACCGAACGCTCGTGGATATGCGTTGTGGATCACATGGGCACCAAGGGGACGGCGGACGCCAAGGGTTCCGCGTGGTCGAAGTCCGGGCACGGCATCAGCCGGCGAGGGCTGCTGATCGGCGCTGCCGTCACGGCCGCGGGCACGGCGGCGCTGGCGCGGGAGAAGCTGGAGCACGCCTGGTGGCGGCTGCCCGGGGTGGACAAGCCCCGGACACCGGGCGCGGTGGATTTCGCGCGGGCCGAGTGGATATCGGCGTCCCCGGCGAACTGGCGGCGGGCCGACCGCCCCGCGGACTACCCGATCGACCGGGTCGTCATCCATGTGACCCAGGGCAGCTACCGGGGCGCGGTGAAGGTCTTCCAGGACCCGGGCCACGGCGCGGCGGCGCACTACGTGGTGCGCAAGGACGGTCATGTGACGCAGATGATCCGTGAGCTGGATGTGGCGTTCCACGCGGGGAACAGGTCGTACAACGAGCGCAGCGTCGGCATCGAGCACGAGGGGTTCGTGGACCGCCCGCAGGACTTCACGGCGGCGATGTACGGGGCATCGGCGCGGCTGACGGCGGCGATATGCGAGCGGTACGGGATACCGGCGGACCGCGAGCACATCATCGGGCACGTGGAGGTGCCGGGCACGGACCACACCGATCCGGGGAAGCACTGGGACTGGGACCGGTATCTGAAGCTGGTCAGGGCGGCGGGCGCGTGAGGTCTGCGGGGCCGTCCGCGCGGCCCCGCAGTCTCAGCTGAGTCCCGCCGTCCGCGCCCGCTCCACCGCCGGGCCGATCGCGCGGGCCACCTCGTCGATGTCCTGCTTGGTGGAGGTGTGGCCGAGCGAGAAGCGCAGGGTGCCGCGGGCCAGGTCGGGGTCGGTGCCGGTGGCGAGCAGGACGTGGCTCGGCTGGGCGATCCCCGCGGTGCACGCGGAGCCGGTGGAGCATTCGATGCCCTGGGCGTCCAGCAGCAGGAGCAGGGAGTCGCCCTCGCAGCCGGGGAAGGTGAAGTGGGCGTTGGCGGGGAGCCGGCCGCCGGGGGCCGGGTCGCCGCCGAGGAGGGCGTCCGGCACGGCCGCCAGTACGGCAGCGGCCAGGTCGTCGCGGAGCCCACCGATCTCGTGGGCGAACTCTTCGCGCCCGTCGGCGGCCAGCCGCCCCGCGAGGGCGAAGGAGGCGATGGCGGGCACGTCGAGGGTGCCGGAGCGGACGTGCCGCTCCTGGCCGCCGCCGTGCAGCACGGGTACGGGGGTGTATTCGCGCCCGAGCAGCAGCGCGCCGATGCCGAACGGTCCACCGATCTTGTGCGCGCTGACCGTCATCGCGGCCAGCCCGGACCGGGCGAAGTCGACTTCGAGCTGCCCGAAGGCCTGCACGGCGTCGGCATGCATCGGCACGTCGAACTCACGGGCCACGTCCGCCAGTTCACGTACCGGCATGATCGTGCCGATCTCGTTGTTGGCCCACATCACCGTGACCAGCGCGACATCGTCGGGGTTACGGAGGATCGCCTCGCGGAGCACCTCGGGGTGGACGCGTCCGTACGGGTCGACGGGGAGGTATTCGACGTTCGCGCCCTCGTGCTCGGCGAGCCAGTCGACGGCGTCCAGCACCGCGTGGTGCTCGACGGGACTGGCCAGCACCCGGGTGCGGTGGGGGTCGGCGGCGCGGCGGGACCAGTACAGGCCCTTCACGGCGAGGTTGTCGGCCTCGGTGCCCCCGGAGGTGAAGACCACCTCGCTGGGGCGTGCGCCGAGGGCGTCGGCGAGGGTCTCTCTCGATTCCTCGACGGTACGGCGGGCCCGGCGCCCGGCGGCGTGCAGTGAGGACGCGTTACCGGTGACGGCGAGCTGGGCGGTCATCGCCGCGATCGCCTCCGGAAGCATCGGCGTGGTCGCGGCGTGGTCGAGGTAAGCCATGGTGGGCTCGATTCTACGAGCCCGCGGCGGGGCGTACGGCGGGCGCATCGCGTCCCGGCCCCCGCGCACCGGGCGGATCACTCGGTCACCCGCCCCGATCCGGAGCCCGATCCGGTCGGGGACGGCATCGGCGCAGAACGCCGGTGGGCCGTTCTTGCAGGGCGTGCGTGTGCTGCTCGGTCAGCCGGCGAAGTTCCAGGAGACGGTGCCGGTTCCGGTGACCAGGAAGGCCAGCACCACGAGGTCGGTGATGCCGAGGGCGAGCCCGAGCCAGGCGCGGCCGCGGCGCGAGGTGGAGCGGGACAGGGCGATGATCGCCATGACGACGGCGGCGGGGCCGAGCAGGAGGTTCATGACCAGCAGGCCGACGAGCCCGAGCACGAAGGAGGCGACGGCCAGTCCGTCGGCGTCCCGGGTACGGCCCCGGCGGCTCCCGGGCCGGGTTTCGACAGCGGCTTCGGTTTCGGTTTCGACAGCGGTTTCGACTTCGGCTTCGGTGGTGTCGGCTGCCGCGTCGGGGCGGCGGACGGATGTGGCGAGTGTCATGGTGCGAGCTCCTTCGGATCGATGGTCGAGGCAGTGATCGCAACGGCAGGCGGATCGACCGTCACCGGGACCTGCGCTGTGCACCCAGTCGTTCCCGTACGGCGAAGATCAGCAGCCAGCAGGCGATCACGGCGGCGAGCGCGAGGCTGACCGGGAGCGGAATCTGGACCACCGCTCCGAGTACGACCCCGAGCAGGAGCAGGGTGGCGACGAGGACGATCATGTTCAGCCTTTCTCTGAGCTCTCGACGAACCCGTGAGCCCTCCAGGGACCTTTGAGAGCACGACTGTTCACTGACTTGTCACTCTAGACCCGGTCACCCCTTCCCCACTCCGGAGAACAGTTGTTTACTGAATGGCATGAGTCACATCGTCGGCATCCGCCAGACCCAGAAGTTGAGAACCCGTCAGTCACTGTTGGATGCCGCGCTCGGACTCCTGGAGCACCAGAGCCTCAGCAGCCTGGGGCTGCGCGAGGTGACCCGGGCCGCGGGCGTCACGCCCACCGCCTTCTACCGGCACTTCGACGACACCGCCGCGCTCGGCGTGGCGCTCGTCGATGAGACGCTGGGCAGCCTGCACGGAATGATCGCCGCGACGCTCGCCGAGACCGGCGACAGCGAGGAGCGGCTGGACCGCAGCGTCGAACTGATAGCGCGTCATGTGCGTGAGCAGCCCGCCCACTTCCGGTTCATCGCCCGTGAGCAGCACGGCGGCGTGCGCCCGGTCCGCGAGGCCATAGCGGCTCAACTGCGGCGGTTCGCCGAGGAGGTGGCGGCGGTGCTCGCCGAGGAGCCGCGGTCCCGGGGCTGGAGCGGCGAGGATCTGCTGATGCTGGGCGGCCTGTACGTCGACCACATGGTGCTCACGGCCTCGGCGCTGCTGGACGCGGGGCCCGACGGCGAGCGGCAGGTGACAGGGGTGGCCCGCCGCCGGCTGAGACTGGTCACGCTCGGCCGGCAGCACTGGCTGGACGGCACGGACGGGCCCTAGGACCCATCCCCCCCGGGGCCCGTCCGGAGTCCCGTCGGCCCTCGCCCCCTCAGGAGGGCTTCAGGAGCACATCAGGAACGCGGCGCCCGGGCCAGCTGGCGGGACTGGGCCACCAACCGGTCCGCGCTGTCCCAGACGTCCGCGTCCTCCTCCAGGAAGCCGCCCGCGAGGTTGCGGGTGGTGATGGAGACGCGCAGCGGGCCCGGGACGGGGCGGCAGCGGATGTGGGTGGTGAGTTCGATGGTCGGCGTCCAGCCCTTGAGACCCAGTTCGAACGAGGTGGGCGGCAGCGCGTCGACGGTGAGCAGCAGCGAGAGCGGGTCGGCGTCACGGCCGTCCGCGAGGCCGAACCAGCCGCGCATCTCGCCCTTGCCGGAGGGGGCGCCGATGGCCCAGCCGATCGTCGCCGGGTCGAGCCTGATGTCGAGCCGCTCGGTGATGGCGGAGCTGCCGGGGATCGCGGCCGGGCCGTCGCTCGGGCCGAGGCAGTGCTCCAGCGGCGGGATGGCCGGCGGCTTCGCCGCGGTGCGGACCTCGTCGGACAGCGCGTCCAGATCGCCATAGGTGGCGATGACGCGGATGCGCTCGACCTCGGTGCCGTCCTGCGCGTACTGGAAGAGGGAGGCCTGGCCGGTGGAGAGGGTGCGGCCGGTGCGGACCGTCTGGGTGCGGATCACCGCGGGGCCCGGTACGGATACGGTGAGGTAGTGCGCGGAGACCGAGAAGGGGTCGGGGTGCGGCAACGCCTCGCCGAGCGCCCGGCCGAGCATGGCCAGCAGATAGCCGCCGTTGACGGCGTGGATGATCGTCCATCCGGCGGAGAGCTCGGCGTCGTAGACGCCTTCCTCGCGAAGGGTGACTGCGGTGTCCCGGTCGAACTCGCTGTCCCCGATGGTTGCCTGCGCGGTCCGCGCCGCCTGCTCTGCTGCCTGTGCCATGCGATGCACCGTACACCGATTGTATTACTGAGCGGTAGCTTTTTATGGCCGGGAGATGTCGGCGCACCCGGCCGCTGTCCCGGCCGCTGTCCCCGCCGATGTCCCCGCCGATGTCCCTGTCAGGTGGCCGCGGGCCCCTCGGCCGTCGCCGACCGCCGGTTGTAGGCGCGCGGGGCACGCAGGTGGTAGCGCATCGAGAGCAGCCGGAGCACGAAGGTCATGATCACCGCGGTGCCGCTGGTGAACGCGTTGAGCGCGTCGAAGCGGATGCACAGCACGATCATCGTGGCGCCGACGATCGCGGGCACCGCGTACAGGTCGCGGTCCCAGCGCAGCAGCGAGGGCACCTCGTTGGCCAGTACGTCGCGCAGCACACCGCCGCCTGCCGCGGTGGCCAGTCCCAGGGCGGCCGACGCCGTGAGGCCGAGGCCGTAGTCGTACGCCTTGACCGTGCCCGTGACGCAGAAAAGCCCGAGGCCGGCGGCGTCGAAGACATTGACGCCCACCTGGATCCGTTCGACGTGCGGATGCAGAAAGAACACCAGGACGGCGGCGAGGAGCGGGGTCGTGAAGTAGCCGAGGTCCGTGAACGCCGCGGGCGGGACCGCCCCGATGACGATGTCACGGAACAGCCCCCCGCCCAGCGCGGTGACCTCGGCGAGTACCGCGATGCCGAAGACATCGAAGTTCTTGCGTACGGCGAGCAGAGCGCCGGAGATCGCGAAGACGAAGATTCCGACGATGTCGAGCGCATGCTGGACGGAGGGCGTGAACAGTTCGTTGAGCACCGGCCAATTGTGCCGGTACTACTCCTTGGGGCTGTCCTCCGGCTTTCCGGACGACGCGGCGCCGTCGTCGGAAGCGGACTCGGCGACGTCCTCGTCGGAAGCGGAAGCGGAAGCGGAAGCGGATTCGACGACCTCGACGGCCTCCGGCTCGCCCACCGTGACGATCTCGATCGCCTCCCGTGCCTCCGCCGTCACCGTCTCGCCCGGGACCTGGTCGGGCGCGTTCTCCGGGTGGTGGCAGGCCACCTGGTGCCCGGTCTTCAGCGCGACCAGCGGCGGCTCCTGCGTCTTGCAGATCTCCGTCGCCTTCCAGCACCGGGTGTGGAAGCGGCAGCCGCTGGGCGGCGAGATCGGCGACGGCACGTCGCCCTTCAGCAGAATGCGCTCGCTCTTGGCCGAACGCCGCCTCGGGTCCGGGATCGGGACCGCCGAGAGCAGCGCCTTGGTGTACGGGTGCATCGGCGCCTTGTACAGCGACTCGCGGTCGGCCAGCTCCACGATCTTGCCGAGGTACATCACCGCGATCCGGTCCGAGACGTGCCGGACGACCGAGAGGTCATGGGCGATGATCACGTACGTCAGACCCAGCTCGGTCTGGAGGTCGTCGAGCAGGTTCACCACCTGCGCCTGGATCGAGACGTCCAGCGCCGACACCGGCTCGTCCGCCACGACCAGCTTGGGGTTGAGCGCGAGCGCGCGGGCGATCCCGATGCGCTGGCGCTGACCGCCGGAGAACTCGTGCGGGTAGCGGTTGTAGTGCTCGGGGTTGAGGCCCACGACCTCCAGCAGCCGCTGCACCTCCTTCTTGACGCCGCCCTCGGGCTTGACGCCCTGGAGCTTGAAGGGAGCGCTGACGATCGTGCCGATCGTGTGCCGGGGGTTCAGCGAGGAGTACGGGTCCTGGAAGATCATCTGCATGTCCCGGCGCATCGGGCGCATGCCGCCCACGCCGAGGTGCGTGATGTCCCTCCCCTCGAACTCGATGCTCCCCGCGCTGGGTTCGAGCAGCCGGGTGATCAGCCGGCCCATCGTCGACTTTCCGCAGCCGGACTCCCCGACGACACCCAGGGTCTCGCCCGCGTGCACCTCGAAGTCGATCCCGTCGACGGCCTTCACGGCACCGGCGTTGCGCTGGAGCAGGCCCTTCCTGATGGGGAAGTGCTTCTGCAGCCCGGTCACCTTGAGCAGCACCTCCGGGGAGGCACCCTTCGCGGAGGCCCGCTGCGCCGGAACGTCAACGCTCTTGTCCTGGCTCGTCACCGCTTTGTCCTCGCTTTTGTCCTCGCTCACAGCTTGGGCGCAATCTCTTCGGTCCAGATACGCTCCCGCTGCTCCTGCGACAGGTGGCAGGCGGCCGAGTGCCGGCTGCCGACCTCCTGCAGCTCGGGCCGTACGGTGCGGGTGACGTCGTCCTTGGGCAGATCCGCGTAGGGGCAGCGCGGGTTGAAGGCGCACCCCGACGGGATGTTGATGAGCGAGGGCGGGGAGCCCTTGACCGGGATGAGCCGATCGGTCTGTTCCCGGTCCAGGCGCGGCATGGAACCCAGCAGACCCCAGGTGTAGGGGTGCCGGGGCTCGTAGAACACCTTCTCGGCCGGTCCGCGCTCGATGCAGCGCCCGCCGTACATCACCAGGATGTCGTCGGCGAGCTCGGCCACGACGCCCAGGTCGTGGGTGATGATGATGACCGCGGAGCCGAACTCCTTCTGCAGGTCCCGGATCAGGTCGAGGATCTGCGCCTGGACGGTCACGTCCAGCGCGGTCGTCGGCTCGTCCGCGATCAGCAGCTCGGGGTTGTTGACCAGCGACATGGCGATCATCGCGCGCTGGCGCATCCCGCCGGAGAACTCGTGCGGGTAGCTGTCGACGCGCTTGTCGGGCTGCGGGATGCCGACCCGGTCGAGCATCTCGATCGCGCGCTTGCGGGCGGTCTTCTTGTCCACGTCGTGGTGGACGCGGTACGCCTCCACGATCTGCTTGCCGATCGTGTAGTACGGGTGCAGCGCGGACAGCGGGTCCTGGAAGATCATGGCCATGTCGCGGCCGCGCAGCCTGCGCACCTCGTCGGGGTCGGCGGACAGCAGTTCCTTGCCGTTCAGCCAGATCTCGCCGGAGAGCTGGGCCTTGCGCTTGCCGTACTGGCCGGCGGTGTGCAGGCCCATGATGCCGAGCGAGGTCACGGACTTGCCGGAGCCGGACTCGCCCACGATGCCGAGGGTCTTGCCCTTCTCCAGCGTGAAACTGAGCCCGTCGACGGACTTGACCAGGCCGTCGTCGGTCGGGAAGTGCACCTTCAGATCGCGTACGTCGAGGAAGGCGTCGGGGGAGGGCGAGGCGGAGGCGACCGGCTCGCCCACGGCGGCTCCGCTCTTGCTCAGCTCGGTCATGACAGCCTCACTCGGGGGTCGATCACGGCGTACAGAATGTCCACGACGAGGTTGGCGACGATCACCGCGAGCGAGGTGATCAGGGTGACGCCGAGGATCACCGGGAGATCGCGTTCGCTGATCGCCTTGAGCACCGCCTGGCCGAGGCCGGGAAGGCTGAACGCGGTCTCGGTCAGGATCGCGCCGCCGATCAGGGCGCCGAGGTCCATGCCGAGCATGGTCAGGATCGGGGTCATGGTCGAGCGCATGGCGTGCTTGCCGATGACCACCGGTTCGCTGAGGCCCTTGGCCCGGGCCGTGCGGATGTAGTCCTCGCCCATGACTTCGAGCATGGTGGCGCGAGTGATCCGGGCGTACATCGCCGCGTACAGGAAGGCGAGTGTCACCCAGGGCAGCAGCATGCCCTGGAACCAGGCTCCCGGATTCTCCCCGAAGGCGACGAACCCGGAATCGACCCAGCCGAGGCCGTAGTCGAAGATCGCGAGCGAGAGCATGGCGGTGAAGAAGATCGGCAGCGAGACGCCGGAGAGGGCGACCACCATCGCCGAACGGTCCCACAGCGTGCCCCGCTTGAGCGCGGAGAGCACACCGGCCGCGACCCCGAACAGCAGCCACAGAACGGCCGCGCCGAGGGCGAGCGCCATGGTCACCGGAAGGCGGTCGGTGAGCACCGGCCAGATGGCCTGCTCACTGCGGAAGGAGTAGCCGAAGCAGGGCGCGGCGCACTCCGTGACGTCGCCGCCCGAGGAGTAGGTACGCCCGACGAAGATGCCCTTGAAGAACTCCAGGACCTGGACATAGATCGGTTCGCCCAGCTGGAGCTTCTGCCGGATGCCTTCGACGGCCGCCGCGTCCGAGGTCTTGCCCACGTACATCGTGGCGGGGTCGACGCCGGTCCACTTGGGGATGAGGAAGAAAATGCAGAAGACCACCACGACGATGACCACAAGCATTACTGCGACGGCCATGAGCCGCCTGATGAGGTATGTGAGCACTGCTCTCGGCCCGGCGGGGGGGCCTCGGGCCACCGGAGGTCGTCCGATGGCCCGCGACCGCACCGCTCCGGCCTTCACCTGCCTTTCGTGCCGTACGGCGGGTGTGCCGGAGGGGTGGTTACTTCACGACGCCCAGGCTGGTGAAGTCGTACATACCGCTGTAGGCGTCCGTGGTGTAGACGTTCGTCAGCCGCGGCGAGCGCCAGTTGATGAACTTCTCGAAGACGAAGGGCAGGTAGTACGCGCCCTCCATCACCTGGTGGTTGATCTCCGTGGAGATCGCCTTCTTCTTCTCCGGGTCGAGCTCGGTGGAGAACTTGTCGAAGTTGGCGTCGATCGCCTTGTCCTTGATCATGGCGAAGTTGTTGTTGCCGCTTTCGAGGATGTAGCTGCTGTCCCACAGCGGCGCGCCGTAACCCTGGACCGACGGGAAGTCCGGGCCCCAGCCCATGATGATGATCCCGTAGTTCTTCTTCTTGACCACGGTCGGGTTGCCGATGATGCCCGAGGTCTGCGAACCGTCGTACTTGTCGATGTCGACCTTGATGCCGATCTTGTCCAGCGAGGCCTGCAGCGACTCGGCGGTGGCCACCTCGACCGGCTTGTTGTTACGCACCGCGATGGTGGTCGAGAAGCCGTTCGGCTTCCCGCAGGCCTTCAGCGCGGCCTTGGCCTTGGTGACGTCCGGCGCACCGTCGTTGGCGGCGGTGCCGTACGGGTCGTACTTCTGCCCCTCGGAGCCGGGCACCGACGGGGGCAGCATGTTGGTGCCGATGTCGCCACCGGCGACCGGGCCACCGCGCGCCGTCTGGAGCGACTTGTGGTCGGCTCCGTAGATCACGGCCTTGCGGCACTCGATGTTGTCGAACGGCGCCACGTTCTGCGGGAAGACCGCGTAACGGATGTAGCCGGAGACCGGGTTGTCCAGGTTGGCCTTGTGCTCCTTGAGCGCCTTGATACGGCCCTGCGGGGAGAGACCCGTCTGGTTGATGTCCAGGTCGAAGTCGCCCGCGATCAGGCGGTTGTCCATGTCGTCGGCGTTGGAGAACAGGTCCAGCGTGATCTTGTCCGGCAGCGCCTTGCGGACCGGGTCGGAGTCCTGCTTCCAGTTCTCGTTGCGGACCAGCACGAGGGACTTGTTCGGGGTGTACGACTCGAACTTGTACGGGCCGGACGAGAACGGCTTGAGGCCGTACTTCGACTTGGTGTCCTTGTCCTGACGGACCGGCGAGGACGAGGTCAGCGCCAGGATCTCCTCGAAGTCCGAGTTCGCCGTCGGCAGCTTGAAGATGATGGTCTTCGCGTCCGGCGTCTCGATGGCCTTCAGGCCCAGCTTGTCCTTCGAGGTGTCCTTGTACGGACCCTTGTACTCGCCCTTGGGGTCGAGGATGTCACGCAGGTAGACCGGGCCGCCGGACAGCACGTCCTGCGCCCACTGGCGCTCGATGCCGTACTTGATGTCCTGGGAGGTGATCGGCTTGCCGTCCTCCCACGTGATCCCGTCGCGCAGGGTGTACGTGTAGGTCTTGCCGTCGTCGCTGATCTTGGCGCGCTCGGTGGCGAGGTCCGGCGTGAGCTCCGTACCGGCGGCACCGGGCTCCGTCTTGCTGGTCACGAGCTGACGGCTGTAGTAGCGCATGAAGTTCCACACGAAGCCGTAGTAGCCACGCGTGGTGTCCCAGGAGTCGGCATCCTGCGCACCGGCGTACTTGAGCGTGCCGCCCGTCTTCGTCGAGGCATTGGCAATCTTGTTGTTGGCGGCGTCGAAGCCGGCCGCCGCGCTCTTGCCGTCCTTGCCCTTGCCATCGTTGTCTCCGCCGCCGCACGCCGCCGTGGAAAGCAGCGCAGCGACCACGGCAGCAGCGGCCACGGCCTGCTTGCGCCGTGCATTCCGTCGGGTAGTCACGATTCGGATCCTCCGTGTGTAGAAGCGGCCCGTGCGGTGCACGGGCTCCGCGGTACGGCAGTTAACGAGTGCCCTTCGGGTCGAGCGCATCGCGTACGCCATCGCCGAAGAGGTTGAAGGAGAGCACGGTGATGAAGATGGCCACGCCCGGGATGATCATGTACATCGGGTCGGACTCGTAGTAACTCAGAGCAGCCGACAGCATCTCCCCCCAGGAGGCGGAGGGCGGCTTGACGCCGACGCCCAGGAAGCTCAGGGCCGCCTCTGTGAGGATGTTCGTGGGGATCATCATCGTGGCGTACACGATGATGGGCGCGATGAGGTTGGGCATGAGCTCCTTGAACAGGATGTGGATCCGCCCGGCCCCGAGACTGCGGGCCGCGTCCACGTACTCGCGTTCGCGCAGCGACAGCGTCTGTCCGCGCACCACACGGCCGACGTACGGCCAGCCGAAGAAGCCGATGACCAGGATCATCACGAACAGGCGGACCCCGCTGCCCGACAGACCGAGCATCTCGTTCGGCATGACGGAGACCAGCGCGATGATGAACAGAAGCTGCGGGAAGGAGAGCAGCATGTCCATCACCCGGCTGATGAGCGCGTCCAGCCAGCCGCCGAAGTAGCCGGCCAGTACACCGAGCACGGTGCCGACGACGATCGCGACGACGGCGGAGAGGAAGCCGACCAGGAGCGAGACCTGGGCGCCGTAGATGATGCGGGCGAAGATGTCGCGGCCGCTGACGGGCTCTACGCCGAGGAGGTGTTCGGAGCTGATGCCGCCGAAGGAGCCCGTGGGCGTGGAGAAGAGCGGGTCGATCAGCTCTTCGTGGTGGTCGTTGGGCGACTGTCCGACGAGGTCCGTGATCACCGGGGCCAGCAGTGCGATGACAATCAGCACCAGCACCACAACGCCCCCGGTGAGGGCCAGCTTGTCCCGCTTCAGGCGCTCCCAGGCGATACGGCCCAGGGATCGGCCCTGCACCGCCTTCTCAGGGACTCCGGCCTCGAAGCCCTCGATGGGGGCCACCTCCGCGGTCGGCTCGTGCAATGGTGCCGTCATCGTGGCAGGGACCCCTCTCAACCGGCGGTGGCCGGTACGCACTTACCGCTGTGGCGGCATGACTCTGTCCATCTCTGTTCAGGGATCGGAGCATCCCTGTTGCGGGAGTCTTCATGGACGCCTGGATCTGTAGCCAGACTTGGCGGTGAATGGATGCCTAACCGTGATGATGACGGACTGATCCGTTATCCGGACGTGAATGAACGGCGGCCGGACGGAGGGAAGTTGAGTCAGAAGAGGTCACGTAGGGCCATCAACGCCACCTTTGTGTCCACCTGCCACCAGAGCGGACATGTGCACCACAAGGACTCATCTGCCCCCAAGCCACATGGACCGCCCGGCCCCTGCGTCCTCTAGTACGGAAGAGCGGGCGGCGGATAGCCGTAGCCCGCCACCGGGGCAGCCGGGGCGGCGTGGGCCTCGCGGTCGTAGAACGGGCGGGAGTTGGCGCGCAGCCACATCGCGACCGGGTCGTACTCGTCGGACATCGCGACGGTGGAGACGGGCAGCCCGTCCGGGACCGCGCCGATCGACTGCTGCATCATCGCGCGCACCGCGTCGACCGAGCTCTGGCCCGTGTCGTAGAGGTCGAGTCCGATGGCGAGATACGGGACGCCGAGCGCGGGCTGCACCCAGGCTCGGCGCAGCGAGCGGATCGCGGGGGTGTGGTGGGCGTTCTGCGTGAGCAGGGCGTAGAACTGCGGGATCTCGATGGCCGGCTCGGTGAGCCGGAGCGGGCCCGCGGGCATCCGGTCGAGGCCGGTGGCGATCCGGCGCAGATCCAGCCAGGGGATGCCGACGCCGCCGCCCGGGGCGTGCGGGTTGAGCCAGATGCCCCAGCGGTCGGGGAAGAGGGCGCGGGCGATGTCGCGGCCGGAGACCAGTTCATGGGCGCGGTTCCAGCCGCTGGCCGAGAGCTCCTGGGCGGAGGTCACACAGGGGGCGTAGCCGAGGCCGTCGATCTCCATGTTCCCGTACTGGGCGTCGGGAGAGCCGGCCTGGCCGTGCCAGAGGAGCATCCAGATCCGGCCGTTCGCGAGGGCCTGCAGCAGCGCCTCGTAAGCGTCGTAGCGCCCGGGCGTCACTTGGCGCAGCATGTGCTCGACCTGCCCGGCCGCCGCGGTGCCTGACGCACTCACCTGGTCCCGCCCCTCTTCGATCCACTGTGTCGGCCCGCCGCTCCCGGGGCACACGGGTGCGGCATGATGCCGTCACACCAGCCATCAAACCAGCTTATGCGCCAGTCCTGACACCGACTTGACGCCTTGGACCGACGCGGCCCCGGCGCCCCCGGGTGCTACCGGGCCGCGCGCTGGTAGAACGGCCGGAGCTTCTCCCGCATCCATTCGCCGACCGGGTCCTGTGCCACGTCGAGCAGGACCAGATTGACCGGCCAGGGCACCTCGACCCGGCCGAGCGCGCGGCCGAGGGCGTCCATCGGAGCGTTGCGCCCGGCGCCTTCCCAGGTGGAGAACTCGACGCCGATGAAGAGGACGGGTTCGCCGCCCTCGATGCTGGCCAGCGCCCGGCGGGCGGTGAGGACGACGCCGCTCTCCTCGAATTCGCCGGCCGCGGCGGCGAGGAAGTCGACGGGCTCCTCCTGCCAGGCCGGCTCGTACAGCCGGACCCTGCCTCCGCTGGCCGGCCCGTCCAGCGGGGTGCGTCCGGTGCGGCAGAGCTCGGCCACGGCGGGCGGCGGCAGCGGCATCCCCACGGCGCCGCCGGGGTTCACGGCGATACCGAGCTGCGGGGGCAGACCGCGGGCGAACTCGCGGGCGGGCGCGACCGTGAAGGACATATGGGCGCCGACACAGCTGAGGAACTGCTGTTCGGAGCTGAACACGGGGACGTACACGGCGCCCTCGATCTCCAGCGTGGGCAGGTCCAGGTCGGCGGAATCGGGTCCGCCGCCACTCGGAAGGGGCACCCAGACGTGGCTGCGCCCGAGCACCTCGACGAGCCGTCCGCCCGCCTCCGGGCTGCCCACCGAGGCCATCAGCACCTCTTCGAGCTCATTGGCCGGCCATCCGCTCTGCGGATGGGACCGGACCTGTGCCGGAATGTCCACTGCTTCCCGCTTCCCCTTCTCGCCCGGGCCTTCCGGTTCCCGCCCGGGCCTTCCGGCAGAAAGATTAACGTCCGGCCACCGCGCCCCTGGGCTCCTCGCCCCTTCCTATACGTCCGCGAACGAGATCCGGCCCAGCTTTCCCGCCGCTTCCCGGTCCAGCAGCACCGCCGAGGCGCAGCCGGGGGGCAGCAGGCCCGTCTCGGTGTTCCGCAGCAGCCTGCCGACCGCCTTGCGGTGCCGGGCGAACGCGTATCCGGAGACGCCTCGGCCGCGCTCCCGCTGGCCCTCCCGTGCCGTCTGCGGGGTGACGTCGAGCAGGACGAGGTGCAGGACGCGGCCGCGTCGCCGCGCGTCCCGGGCCAGCCAGCCGCGCACCCACGCCTGGGTTCCGCAGTCGTGGACGACGACGGACTCGCCGGAGCGCAGCGCCCGCCACAGCCCCCAGTAGTGGGCGGCGCGCACGAGGGGACGGTAGAGGGCGTACGGAAGTAAACGGGGCATCCGCCGGGCCCAGCGGTCCCGGGTGTCCTGGGAGTCGATGGCGCGGACCGTGGTGACCGCCCGCCGGATGAGCGTCGATTTGCCGCTGCCGGGCAGCCCGGAGACCACCACCACATCGCCCGGCGCGAAGTGCAGGCTGCGCGGGCTGCGCCCGCCCCTCTGCCGCAGATCCCGTACGACGGGCGCGTGCGTGCCCAGCGCATCCGTGGCCGGAGCCCCCTGCTGTGCGGGCATCGCGCCCTGCGCGAGCCCTGCGGTCGTCGCGTACCGCTGCAACGTCATCGCCCCTCCCCCTGTCGCCCTCACCCCACGTATGCCCATGAAGTGTAAAGAAAAGGTAATGCGGCACAACCGTCCACGCCGTTGTTTTCCCATGACGGGACCGGGGCACCGCTGCGGCGCGATGCGTGCGATGATGACCCGGCCAACTGCATAAAGGCCGCTTGAATCCGCGCGGGAGAGTTCCGGTCACTGCATGTGCCGGGCGCCGAAGGAGCAAGTTCCTCCCTTGAATCTCTCAGGCCCCGTACCGCGTGGATGAGGCAGATCTGAAAAGCGGGCCGCTCTGCGGCTCCACCCAAGGTGCAAGCCGAACCCTTCAGGGGGCTCTCGGCGAACCTCTCAGGTTCCGATGACAGATGGGGAGGGATCGTCCTCGTCGTCATGCCCTGGGAGCCATATCCATGAGCACCGCCCCCCGTCTCACCGCCCTCGACAGCCTGCACCGTTCGCTGGGCGCGACCATGACCGACTTCGCGGGCTGGGACATGCCCCTGCGGTACGCCAGCGAGCGCGACGAGCACAACGCGGTGCGTACCAAGGCCGGTCTCTTCGACCTGTCGCACATGGGCGAGATCACCGTCACCGGCCCCGAGGCCGCGGCCTTCCTGAACTTCGCGCTGGTCGGCAACATCGGCACGGTCGCCGAGGGCCGCGCCCGCTACACGATGATCTGCGCCGAGGACGGCGGCATCCTGGACGACCTGATCGTCTACCGCCTCGGTGAGACCGAGTACATGGTCGTCGCCAACGCCGGAAACGCCCAGATCGTGCTGGACGCGCTGACCGCGCGGGCCGAAGGCTTCGACACCGAGGTGCGCGACGACCGCGACGCGTACGCGCTGCTCGCTGTCCAGGGCCCCGAGTCCCCCGCCATCCTGGCCTCGGTCACCGACGCCGACCTGGACGGCCTGAAGTACTACGCCGGTCTGCCCGGCACGGTCGCCGGTGTGCCCGCGCTGATCGCCCGTACCGGCTACACCGGCGAGGACGGCTTCGAGCTGTTCGTCGCCCCCGAGCACGCCGAGCAGCTGTGGCAGGCCCTCACCGAGGCGGGCGCCTCCCACGGTCTGATCCCGTGCGGGCTCTCCTGCCGCGACACGCTGCGCCTGGAGGCGGGCATGCCGCTGTACGGGCACGAGCTGACCACCGGGCTGACCCCGTTCGACGCCGGTCTCGGCCGGGTCGTGAAGTTCGAGAAGGAGGGCGACTTCGTCGGCCGCAAGGCCCTCCAGGCCGCCGCCGAGCGCGCCGAGACCGCCCCGCCGCGCAAGCTGGTCGGCCTGATCGCCGAGGGCCGTCGGGTGCCGCGCGCAGGTTTCTCGGTCGTCTCCGCGGGCGAGGTCATCGGCGAGGTCACCTCGGGCGCCCCGTCGCCCACCCTGGGCAAGCCGATCGCCATCGCGTACGTGGACGCCGCGCACGCCACGCCCGGCACCGCGGGCGTCGGAGTGGACATCCGGGGCACCCACGAGCCGTACGAGGTCGTGGCGCTGCCGTTCTACAAGCGCCAGAAGTGACATCCGCGCATCTCGGAAGTGACGCATTCGCGTCTCACACCGTAAGACCACCGTTCATCATCACTCCCCCGCGTACAGGAGAATTCAGACCATGAGCAACCCCCAGCAGCTGCGTTACAGCAAGGAGCACGAGTGGCTGTCGGCCGTCGAGGACGGTGTGGCCACGGTAGGTATCACCGAGTTCGCCGCCAACGCGCTCGGCGATGTCGTCTACGCCCAGCTCCCCGAGGTCGGTGAGACGGTGACCGCGGGCGAGAGCTGCGGCGAGCTGGAGTCGACCAAGTCGGTGAGCGACCTCTACTCGCCCGTGACCGGTGAGGTCACCGAGGCGAACCAGGCCGTCGTGGACGACCCGTCGCTGGTGAACTCCGCTCCCTTCGAGGGCGGCTGGCTGTTCAAGGTACGCGTGGCGGAGGAGCCGAAGGACCTGCTCTCCGCCGACGAGTACACCGAGTTCTCCGGCAACTGAGACCCAAAGGGACCACCTGATGTCGCTTCTCAACTCCTCCCTCCACGAGCTGGACCCGGACGTCGCCGCCGCTGTCGACGCCGAGCTCCATCGTCAGCAGTCCACCCTCGAAATGATCGCCTCGGAGAACTTCGCTCCGGTCGCGGTCATGGAGGCCCAGGGCTCCGTCCTCACCAACAAGTACGCCGAGGGCTACCCGGGCCGCCGCTACTACGGCGGCTGTGAGCACGTCGACGTGGTCGAGCAGATCGCCATCGACCGGATCAAGGCGCTGTTCGGCGCCGAGGCCGCGAACGTCCAGCCGCACTCCGGTGCGCAGGCCAACGCCGCCGCGATGTTCGCGCTGCTGAAGCCGGGCGACACGATCATGGGCCTGAACCTGGCCCACGGCGGTCACCTGACCCACGGCATGAAGATCAACTTCTCCGGCAAGCTCTACAACGTGGTCCCGTACCACGTCGACGAGACCGGTGTCGTGGACATGGCCGAGGTCGAGCGTCTGGCCAAGGAGTCCAAGCCGAAGCTGATCGTCGCCGGCTGGTCCGCGTACCCCCGTCAGCTGGACTTCGCCGCCTTCCGCCGCATCGCGGACGAGGTCGGCGCGTACCTGATGGTCGACATGGCGCACTTCGCCGGCCTGGTGGCCGCGGGTCTGCACCCCAACCCGGTGCCGCACGCCCATGTCGTCACGACCACCACGCACAAGACCCTCGGCGGTCCGCGCGGTGGCGTCATCCTGTCTACGCAGGAGCTGGCCAAGAAGATCAACTCCGCGGTCTTCCCCGGTCAGCAGGGCGGTCCGCTGGAGCACGTGATCGCGGCCAAGGCGGTCTCGTTCAAGGTCGCGGCGACCGAGGAGTTCAAGGAGCGCCAGCAGCGCACCCTGGAGGGCGCCCGCATCCTCGCCGAGCGTCTGGTCCAGCCGGACGTCACCGAGGTCGGTGTCTCCGTCCTCACCGGCGGTACGGACGTCCACCTGGTCCTCGTCGACCTGCGCAACTCCGAGCTGGACGGCCAGCAGGCCGAGGACCGGCTGCACGAGCTGGGCATCACGGTCAACCGCAACGCCATCCCGAACGACCCGCGGCCGCCGATGGTCACCTCGGGTCTGCGGATCGGCACGCCGGCCCTGGCCACCCGCGGCTTCCGGGCCGAGGACTTCACCGAGGTCGCCGAGATCATCGCGTCGGCCCTGAAGCCGTCCTACGACGCCGACGACCTCAAGGCCCGCGTCATCGCGCTGGCCGAGAAGTTCCCGCTGTACCCCGGTCTGAAGTAGTCCGGGTCGCCTCTTCGTACGTTTGGGGCGGGGCACCACGCACACTGGACAGTGAGCGCGGTGCCCCATCCCTTGCCCCGCCGCTCTTCGGGCCGACCGGCCCGTACCGCACCACCCGGCAGACAACGGCGTCTACCAACCCTTAGGAGTCTCCCGTGGCCATCTCGGTCTTCGACCTGTTCTCGATCGGCATCGGCCCGTCCAGCTCCCATACGGTCGGCCCGATGCGCGCCGCCGGTATGTTCGCTCGCCGGCTGAAGAACGAGGGCCTCATCGCCCACACCGCCTCGATACGCGCCGAGCTGTTCGGCTCGCTCGGCGCCACCGGCCACGGCCACGGCACCCCCAAGGCCGTCCTGCTCGGCCTGGAGGGCGAGTCGCCCCGTACCGTCGACGTGGAGTCCGCCGACGAGCGGGTGGAGCGGATCCGTACCACCGGCCGGATCAATCTCCTCGGCATGCACGAGATCGACTTCGACGCCGACGAGCAGCTGATCCTGCACCGCCGCAAGGCGCTGCCGTACCACGCCAACGGCATGACGATCTTCGCCTTCGACCACGAGGGCGCCCTGCTGCTGGAGAAGACGTACTACTCCGTCGGCGGCGGCTTCGTCGTCGACGAGGACGCGGTCGGCGAGGACCGGATCGTCCTCGACGACACCGTGCTGAAGCACCCCTTCCGCACCGGCGACGAACTGCTGCGGCTCTCCCGGGACACCGGCCTGTCCATCTCCTCGCTGATGCTGGAGAACGAGAAGGCCTGGCGCACCGAGGACGAGATCCGCTCGGGTCTGCTGGACATCTGGCGCGTCATGCAGGCCTGCGTCTCGCGCGGCATGTCCCGCGAGGGCATCCTGCCCGGCGGCCTCAAGGTCCGCCGCCGCGCCGCGAACACCGCCCGCCAGCTGCGTGCGGAGGGCAACCCGCAGACCCTCGCGATGGAGTGGATCACCCTCTACGCGATGGCGGTCAACGAGGAGAACGCGGCGGGCGGCCGCGTCGTCACCGCGCCCACCAACGGCGCCGCGGGCATCATCCCCGCCGTGCTGCACTACTACATGAACTTCGCGTCCGGCGGCGCCACCGAGGCCGAGAAGGAGGACAGCGTCGTACGCTTCCTCCTCGCCGCGGGCGCCATCGGCATGCTCTTCAAGGAGAACGCCTCCATCTCCGGCGCCGAGGTCGGCTGCCAGGGCGAGGTCGGCTCCGCCTGCTCGATGGCCGCGGGCGCCCTCGCCGAGGTCCTCGGCGGCACCCCCGAGCAGGTCGAGAACGCCGCCGAGATCGGCATGGAGCACAACCTCGGCCTGACCTGCGACCCGGTCGGCGGTCTCGTCCAGATCCCGTGCATCGAGCGCAACGGCATGGCCGCGGTCAAGGCCGTCACGGCGGCGAAGATGGCGCTGCGCGGCGACGGCAGCCACAAGGTCTCCCTCGACAAGGTCATCAAGACCATGAAGGAGACCGGCGCGGACATGAGCGTGAAGTACAAGGAGACGGCGCGGGGCGGGCTCGCGGTGAACATCATCGAGTGCTAGGAAAATAGGCCCTGACCAGCGCATTCGTGTCTTTCAGCGCTGCCAGGGCCTTCCCTTCTTACGCGGCGGAAAGTCCCCAGAAACTCCCCGGGACAGGCGTGAAAGTCCCCGAAGAGTCCCCGGGATGCTCCCGAGGCACTTCGCTACTGCGGGAGCGTGCGCCAGGCGCGGTGGACCGCCCGTGCGCCGTGTCGAGGACCTTCGACTATGACTGCCCCGCGAAATATCCGCCGGAGTTGCGTGAGCGTGCGGTCCGGATGTACCGCACCACCGAGCCGAAGCCCCTGCTCAAGCGGATGGCCGCCGAGCTGGGCGTCCGTCCCGAGGCACTGCGCGGCTGGATCGGCCAGGCCGAGGCCGATACCGGCAGGCGCGAGGACCGGCTCACCACCGACGGGCTGCTCCTCGGGTTCGCGCCCCAATCGTCCTGTCCCTCGTCGGCGGTCAGCCGCGCACGTGCAGCCCGAAACCCGTGCGGCCCGCTGGCTCCAGTCTCTCCTTCAGGTGCAGCGATCGGACTGCTGGAGCTGCACCAGGAGAACTTCGCACTACCGGACGAATCAGGCATGGAGCTGCTGGTGCTGTCCGCGGCCCCCGGCAGCCCCGCCGAGGACGGGCTGCGCCTGCTCGCGGGCCTGGGCGCGGACAGCGGTGACGCGCATCCCACAGTGAACGCTCAGGTCCGCGAGTAACTCAACGACGCCCACCCACCGCCGGGAACGCCTCAACACTGACGGCTTTCCGGTCCCCGGCCTGCTTTGCGGCTGGTGATTCGGGCGGGTCCTGGCCACCCCTGGCAGGCACGTTCCAACGTCTCGCCGAGGACGGACTGCTGCGGATCGACGAGCCGCGCCTGGCCGCCCACCGCTTCTCCGGCCTGCTGCTGTGGATTCCGGTGAACCAGGCCATGTTCCACGGCGGTCCCCAGTACGACCGGAAATCAACTCACGTACCGCCCTCTGACAGTGGGGGCGCCAACGACTGCGTGGAGATTGCCGAGTTGGGAGTGTTCGTTGCCGTACGGGACCCGAAGAGAGGAGACCTGCGACCCCTCGTGTTCGGGTGGAAGGCGATAGAGATGCCGGTCGCTGAAGTTGTGCTGTCGCGCCGCTCTTGCGTCCACTCCCCCGGCAGCACAGCCGCTTCCTGGCCCCGGGGTGCCCGAATCAAATCTGCAGAGCCAGAAGTTCGACGTGCGCCGCGATCGCGGCGGGCGACGATTGAGACGTGGTTGCACAGCGGTCCGGGCGTGCCCCGGTTCACACGATCCGCGGCGCCAACACCGGAATCATGATCTTCGATCACGCGAGGATGGTTCGTCGACGGGGTGGATGTCGTCCACGGTGAGCATCAGTGGGCGGCGAGAAGTGAGGTTGTCCGTCCCCTTTGCCCTCGCTCAGAGGTCGTCCACGTCGACCAGCCCGTCCTGGATGGCGCGGGCCACCAGGCTTGCCTTGGTCCGCGCGGGGCGGCCGACGTTCGCGTATTTGATCCGCACCCGGTCCAGATACGAGTTGACCGTCCGTACGGAGATGCCGAGACGCTGCGCGACCAGCTCCTTCGACTCCGACTGGAACCACTCGATGAGCACGTTCTCCTCGCGCACGGAGAGCTGGGGACGGTCGGCTCGGGTGTTCGTTCCCAGCGCGCCGGCCAGCGCGGGCGGCATGTAGGGCCGCTCATCGGCTGCTGCCAGCGTCGCCTCCACCAGGTGCTGTCGGCCCTCGCTCTTGGTCAGAAAGGTCGCGGCTCCCAGGTCCAGGCAGCTGAGCGCTGTCTTCTCGTCGTCGCGCATCGAATAGACGACCACCTGCCGACCGGCGTCGACGAGTCTTCGAAGGCTGCCGAAGGCGGGGCCGCCCTCGCCCAGTTGCAGATCCAGGAGGACGACATCGGCCGTGCTGCCCGGCGCGGTCCAGGCTTCCCGTACGGAGCCGCCGGACGCGACCACGGTGATGGGCCGCCGCGATGCGGCGTACCACGCCTCCACGCCCGAGAGGATGGCGGGATGGTCGTCCACGACGACCACACTGACTGGTGCGTTGTCACTCATGTCAGGTCAACTCCCGGAGGCCGCCGGTCGTCTCCAGCCGGCCTCCACCCACACACTTCCGCCGCGCGCCGTTCTGGCCACGGTCACATTCGCGTCCGTGGCACGGCCGTGCGCCTGAGCGACCTCTGCCGTGCCAGGGCCGTCGGCGCAGTCCTCGCTGACCACGCTCACACGTACCGCGCGGGGTGTCCACACGACAGTCACCCGCGCGGTCGAGCGGGTACGGCCCAGAATCACCGCCACCGGGTCGGCCAACTCCCTGCGTACCTCCACAGGCACCTCACCCGGCTGCCCTCGTACAGCCAGGCTCACCGTCACCCCCTGGTGCTCGGCCACCTCCACGCACGCCCGCAACTCGTTCAGCAGCGGGTCCAAGACGGCATCGCTCTCCGCGAACAGGCGGCGCATACGGGCGGCTTCCACGCCGCACCGCAGCCTCACCTCCTCATCGTGCGGGCTCAGCACACCATGGCCAAGGCCCACGAGCAGCGGCACGGTCGTCGCCGTCAGGGCGCGGTAGCGCTCCTTGTGATCACGCTGCATGTCCTCGTGGATACGTTCCCGGGTACGCAGTTCCTCCTCCCGCGCGGCCGCGGTCCCCGCCGCCGGTGCCGTACCGTGGAGCAGGTACGTCATCAGTACACCGACGGAGAGCTGGAAGCCGCAGCTGCCTATCGTGGAGATCCCCATGGTGGCCCACTGGGCGATGGTCGGCGCCCCGGACAGGGACACAGCGGTCGCGTTGAGCCCCACATGCGCCCCGAGGAACGCCGCGAACACCCTGACCCGCAGGTCTGCCAGCAGGAACAGCGCATGCCAGCCGACCACTCCGAACGCCCAGTCCGGCGCACCTGTCGACTGCTCCGGCGGGAGCGTGAACGCGCATATTGCCGAAACGGCCAGCACCGAGCCCAGGCTCCACCAGCGCACCCTCGGAGGGATCTGCCTGCCACGCAGCAGATAGGCGCCCCCGATCACCGCGACGGCGGCAAGGCAGACGAAGGCAGCCGTCTGTGCCCACGCGGGGCGGTATACGTCCTGGTGGACCGCGAGCCGACGCAGCGAGATGGTGAACTGCCACACCAGGCTGATCAGCAGCACGGCCAGTTGGGCCCCGTAAAGGAGCCGCCCGCGGATGAAGCGGACGTCGGCCGTGTGCTGTACCTGGGCGCGGGGCGGGCGCGGTACGCCGGTCGCCTGCGCTCCGTCCCCTGCCTGTGACGCCCGGGCCGGGCCGTGCCAGCGCCACTGCACGCGGGTCCCGGTGTCCGGATGGGAGGTGACGGAAGCGGAGCCTCCGACCGCGTGCATCCTGCCGATGATGGAACCGGAGATGCCCCGGCGCCGTGCGGGGACGGACTCCGGGTCGAAGCCCCGTCCCGCGTCGGACAGTTCGACGACGGCGCTGTCCTCCTCCGCCCATGCCCTGAGCTCCGCTTCCCGCACCCCGGCATGGCGTGCCACATTGGTGACGGCCTCCCGGACCCCGTTGAATATCGCGAGCCCAGGGCCGGACGGAATCGCGAGCGGGCCGTCGATGCGCGTCCTGAGCCGCACCCTGGCCTGTTCCTCACCCTCGGGCACACAGCCGAGAAGCTCCGCGAGGTCGACGCTCCCCGTCTCGAATCCGGGCATGGCGGACATGGCCTCCAGATCCTGCCTGGCACGTGGAGGCAGCCACGACCAGTCCCGGCCGTCGCCCTGGGAGACCATCAGCAGCGTCGCGCTCGCCGTGTCGTGCAGGGTCGCCAGGTACTCGCGCTCGGTCGCCCTCCGTGCGGCGGCGACTTCCATCTCCCGGCGCGCCGCCGCCCTGACCGCGGCCGACCGGTCAGCCGCCCTGGCCAGCGCCCGAACGATGAGGTAGGCGGCCCTCGACAGGCCCACCTGGATCAGCATGCGCACCAGGGGTACCAAGTCGGGGCTGTGCCCGGACGAGGAGAGGACGTCGCCCAGCGCACAGACGACAACCCCCAACGCGGCCAGGGCAGCCCCGGCCACCGGCCGCGTCGCCCACTCGTACTGGAAGGCGACGACGCTGATGCCGACAATCGCCTCCACCATCACATCCGCGGCCTCGCCGCCGATCACCGGCCGAGACAGCCCCGTCAACACCACCACGGCCGCGTCCAACGTCCACAGCAGGGCGAACGGGAACAGGCTCGGGCGGCGCAGCGAGTAAAGGCGCACACCACAGGCGAGGAAAGCGGGCACCAGCAGAGACAACGCCAGGGGAATCTCCGCGGCATTCGCCGAGACGACGCCCAGCGCACCGCACAGACAGACCACGATGGACCGGAGCCACACCCCGAACCGCTCAAGGGCCAGGATCACCAGGCGCTCGCTCGACCTGGGGCGGTCCATCGGCTCAGCGGCTCCGTCCCTGTTCCCCTCGTATCCCCCATGCCGCATAGAAACAAGGGTAGTTGACCCACGATCAAGGTTGAGCGCCCCTTCGCCCCCGGCCTCGGTGCGATGAAGGCGTCGGGGTCGACCTTCTGATTCCAGCTGCCGAACGACAACCGCTTCGCCAGGGGGCACGCTCCTGAGCCGGGGTGCAGGAGTCTGGGACGGTGCGGCGACCGCCTGCCACTTCATGGACCCCAGCCATCCCGCGGAGCCGCCGATCGACTCGCCCCAGCACTCGTGATCTCCTGGACGACCGCCACCAGTTGCCCATTTCGCGCCGTACACAGTCTCGTCGGTCCCACACGTCGGGGCACACCGTTGCTGGGGAGCCGAACCAACACCCCAACCCTCCGCACTCCGCGGTGCCCCGCGCCTTCCCTGTGAGCCACGGATCCGACGGACCTGTAGGCGGCTTCTCGTGGTCCCAGCAGTAGCGGCAGTCGAGCTCAAAAAGGTCACGGCTGTAAACCGGAGGCGGTCTCGTCCGCCGACTTGCACGTATTCCCGTATGTGCGGCGGCCGTTCCTTGTGGGGCAAACGACCGGCACACTCAGCCCGGATCCACCGGCTGATGTTTCCGAGGTCCGATTTCTCGCCGAGGGCTGATGGTGGTGTGGGGCTTGGGTTCGAGGGCGGGCGGCGCCCGCCGCGCTCGGGTCGCGGCCTGTCCGAGGTGTTTTGCGAGTCGGGGCTGGGGCGGTGGTGCCGGTGGCCGGTGCGGCCGTCAGGGTGCGGTGTCGATGGAGGCCGTCAGGGTGTCGACGGTGGGTGATGGACGGCCTCGAACAAGTCCTGGTAGGCGGCCTGCCAGGGCCAGTTGGCGGGCAGGTGGGCGGTCAGCTTGGTCCTCGCGGTGCGGGCGAGTCGGGCGGGGACGTGGATCAGGTGGGCGCGGAGTGTGGCGGTGGTGGCCTTGGCGTGGAAGGCCGAGGCCAGGGCGCCGGCGGCCCGCAGCAGGTTGTGCGACATGGCCCACAGGATCAGCCAGGCGGCGTTCGCCTGGAAGTTTCCCGAGGGCAGGTGGGCGAGCGCGGAGGACTTCCCGTCCGCGATCGCCTGTTCCACGACAGCGTGTTGCCGGTGGTGCAGTTCGGCCTGAAGCATGCCGAAGGGGCTGTTGGTGAAGATGGGATGGTAGCGCCAGGAGTCGAACAACTCGCCCTGCCCGGTGGCTGCTTGCGGGTTCAGGCGTCGCACCCGTCGCACGATCAGACGGGCGGTGACCTGCTCGGCCTTCTTGCGTCCGGTGAACGCGGTGTACTCGGTCTCGGCGACCTCGGCGTCGGAGACCATCTCGCCGGTGTCGGGATCCACGAACGCCTCGGGGTAGCGGATCGGGATCCAGGCGTCCTCGGTGATGCGGCCGATCGCGGCGGCGATGGAGGGGTTCATGCCCGTGGTGAGGGAGAAGTGGGCACCGGACCTGTGGCAGGCGGCGGCCACATCGGCGGTGTAGAACTTGCTGTCCGCCCGCACCATCCGGATTCCGGTTCCGCCCGCGTCCTTCGCGATGGCCAGGGCCTGGGCGACGAAGCTTTTCGCGCCGCGGACGTCGGCGGCCTTGCCGCGGCGCAGGCGGACCGCACCGATCACCGGCCGGGCGAGCGGGGTGGACAGGGTGGCCATGATCGGGTGCAGGGTGCGCTGCCCCTTCAGGCGCCCGTGCTCGGCGCCTTGCTTGGCCCGTCCGTAGACCCGGCGGTGGGTGGGGTCGATGTCGATGAACATCAGCTGCCCGGCGCCGGGCAGCAGCGGGGTACGGGTCGCGAGGCGGGCCAGGAATTCCCGGTGCACACGGTGGAGTTGCCGGTTGTGGCCGTGGGTGAAGGAGCGCAGGAAGGTGCCCAGCGTGGACGGGGCGCGTATCCCGGCGAAGGCCCGGTCCATTGCGCCGTGCCGCAGCCGGTCGGCATCATCGATGGAGTCGGCCCCCGAGCACATCGCGCCCAGCAGCGACATCACCTTGGCCGCCGGATGGGCGCCGCCGCTGTTGTCGGCCGCCTCGATGCGGACCTGGGCGGCCAGACCGGGCAGGCCGACCCGTTCGGCGAGCGCGATCAGCGGAAGCAGCCCCGCATCCGCGATCAGATTCGGCTCGTCGAAGAGTGCGGAGACATGGACGGCGGCATGGGAAGATTGCATCTCGGAAGAGCCTTGTCATCGTGCGTGCTGGAAGCCTCAAGAACTCCCATCATCGCAGGTCACAAGGCTCTTCCTCGTTCCCGGAGAAGTTGTCCACAGAGGTCAGCCGGTGGATCCGGGCTCAGCGACCGGGCCGGGCTACTGTGCCCGTCGTACGGGGCTGAACACCGGCCGTGGCGGGCGCGCATGACCTCACTTTCGGACGCGCCCAATTCAAGCAGCTCCTTCTTGGAGCGGTCATCGGGAGATTTCATGGCGATCACGAAGAACACCGTAAGGAAAGCCCGTCGCGGTGCGGGCAGCGTCGCGCTTTCCTTGACCACCGTCGCCGGCTCGCTGCTCGGCTTCTTCGCGGTGTCGGCGGGGACTGCCCAGGCGGTGCCGACCAGTTGCAGCTGGACGTTCGAAGACGGCGGCAGCTACTGGACGTGGGCGCAAGTGAAGTGCCTCGGCGGATCGGGCTACTACCGTGCCTGGGTCAAGTGCCCCAGCACCGGCGGTTACGTCTACAAGTACGGGCCCACCGTGTCGCCGGGACACGCGTCGAAGGCTGACTGCGGTTCCGCGTTCGGGGTTGATTACGGCAAGAACGTCTACACCTACCCGCCGGGTGTGTGACGGTCGCACGAGTTGCCGAAAGGTATGCCGGAATCGATCCGACGGGCGTTTCAAGAGCCGAAGCGCAAAAGAAAAAAGCCCCTTGGCGGTGGGCGCCACGGGGCTGGAAACACGCATTCGACTTGAAGGAAACGAGATGCGCACCGACAGCACAGTAGTGAAGTCGGTCAGAACCCTGAGGAACAAGCTCACCGCGGTCGCCGTCCTCGCCGCCACCGCCACGCTCGGCCTGGCGACGGCGCCCTCCGCCTCGGCGAATGACCCGCTCGAGAACCCCGGCATCACGGTCATGGCAGGCTGTGCCGACGCCCGGGCCCAGGTGCAGATCGGCGGGAAGACCACGACCACCGCCGGCATCCACTGGACGTTGACCGACACCAACGGGGCCGACGGCACAAGCGCACCTCTCCCGTGGCAGCTGTTCAGGTCATCCGTGTGGCTGAACGCAGCCCCTTGACACGCGGCGTTGTCGCGGCGAGCGCGGGGCACGGTGGCACCGATTCAATGCCGGCACACCTGACGGTGTACTACCACTCCGTGACCTGATCTCCACCCTTCCCGCAAGTTTCGATGAGACTCCGTGTTGCGGCATGTCGGTTGCATCGGGCTTTTCGAGGGCGGCCTTACTCAGGTGTTCGCGAGGGGCCGACAGGGGGCCGCTCGTCGGAGCAGAAGGTGTTGATCATGCAACAGCCCAACTCAAGTCACTTAGAGGTCGCGCAGATGGGCGCGCTGGCAGTACCCCGGCAGCAGTACGGGCACAGGTCCTGGTGATCATGGAGTTGCGACGCTCTGTGATCACTGAGGAGACCTGTGCCCGCGCTGCCATCATGGCTCACCGAACCGCTCTGGGACCAATTCGCGGCCCTGCTGCCCGAGCGGCCGAAGTACCACCCGGACCATCCGCTCGGCTGCCACCGCCCGCGGATCAGCGACCGGATCATCTTCGACAAGCTCCTGCAACTGCTGCGCTTCGGCTGTTCTGACGAGGCGATCGCCGACACAACGTGCTCGGCCACCACGATCCGCAACCGCCGCGACGAGTGGATCCGACTCGGCGTCTTCGCCCGGCTCAAGCAGATCGCGCTGGAGTCCTACGACCGGATCGTCGGCCTCGTCCTCGACCAGATCGCCGTCGACGGCTCCATCACCAAGGCTCCCGGAGGCGGCGAGGTCGCCGGACGCTCACCAGCCGACCGCGGCAAACAGGGCCTGAAACGCTCAGGCATGACGGACGGATACGGCATTCCGCTGGGCCGTGTCCTGGCCGGCGCCAACCGCCACGACTCACCCCTACTCGCACCGACCCTCGACCGCCTGGACGACCTGGGACCGTTACCCGACGGCATCACCGTGCACCTGGACGCCGGCTACGACTCGGACAAGACCCGCGCCCTACTCAACGAACGCGGCCTGCACGGCCGCATCGCACACACGGGCGAAAAGGCGCCCATCCAGGCCGGTCAGAGGTGGCACGTTGAACGCACCCACGCCTGACAGAACGCCTTCCACCGGCTCGCCCGCTGCTACGAGCGGCGCGCCACCGTCATCGACGCCTTCTTCGGCCTCGCCGACACCATCATCACCGTGCGCAGCCTGATCCGACGAGCATGGACGACCCACCGCTGGGACGAACGCCCGAACCGCCGACCATGACCGCACGCCTATCCGCGCGACCTCTTAGACACCACAATGATCACGAAGCCCGTGCCTGCTCTGCTATGCACCCCAACCGGTCACAACCCGACCAGCCGCACTACCCCGGAACTTGCAACCACCCTGGAGGCCGTGCGCCCTCGTACCGTCGGTTCGCGTAGTGTCATGGTGTGTGCAGGAACGTGAGCGAGAAGCTAGCGCCGGCCCGTGGCAACGGGCAGCAAATCCTGGTCGTCGATGACGAATCGAGAATTGCCGAACTCCTCTCGACCACACTTGAGCTGGCCGGTTACCGCGTCAGTACCGCGGCCACCGGTGGGGAAGGACTCGATCGGATATTGCGGGAGCCGCCTGACCTGGTGATCCTCGATGTGATGCTGCCTGACCTCGACGGCTTCGCGGTGTGCCGTCGCTTGGTCGCGGCCGACGAGCACCATCCGCCAGTTCTTTTCCTCACCGCCTGTCACTCAATGGACTCGCTGGTCACCGGCCTCCGTATCGGCGGCAACGACTACGTCACCAAGCCGTTCCGGATCGCCGAGGTGCTCGCCCGGGTACAGGCACTGCTACGCACCCACGAAAGGCGGCGAGAGGAGTCCCCGCGTTATGAGGATCTGGTGCTTCACGACACGACCCGTCAAGCCTCGCGCGGCCCTCACGCGCTCAAGCTCACCCCTGCGGAGTTCCGGCTGCTGCGCTACCTACTGGTCAACACGGGGCGAGTACTGTCGAAAGAGCAGATTGCCAGCCATCTGTGGATGGCATACCACAAACCGTATGGAGACAACGCTGTCGAGAAGCTGATCTCCCGTCTCCGCCACAAGGTCGACGCCAGTGGGCCTGCCCTGATACATACCCGTCGTGGCTTCGGCTACTGGCTCGGCAGGCGCACCGCCGAATGAGCATGGATGAGAGTCCTGAGGAGGAGATCCGCCCGGACGGCCGAGGCCTCGGCGACGAAAGCCGTCAGCCGTTGGAGGTGTTGATGCATGAACTGCGCACCTCCCTGACCACCATTCGCGGCTGGGCCGATTTGCCGCTGCAAGACCTCAGCGATGAACCGGAACTGATGGTGCGCGCCCTGCGCCGCATCCGTGACGAGGCCGACCACATGCACCAAGCGGTCCAGAACGTGTTTCCCCGTCGGCACTCCTTCTGGCCGCGGCCGCTGGACCCGAAGCCAATGAATCTCGGCGACCTGGCCGACGAGGTAGTAGCGGATCTGAGGCTGGCCCACCCCGAACGTCTCATAACCCGTGAGACCTTCGGTCGGACGGTCATCGTCGCCGACAGGCGCATGCTGCGGCACGCCGTCCGCAACCTGCTGGGCAACGCGCTCCGGCATACCCCGGCCGGAAGCCCGGTGACCGTAACGGTGCGCGGACCGTCGGCCGACGCCGCGGGAAGGTCGCTCGTCTCGCTGTCGGTTCGCGACCAGGGTGCCGGTTTGAGTCCGCGTGACATCGCGCGGCTTACCGCCCCGCGGTCGGAGTACGACCGACTCGAGTTGAACGGCGGTCTTGGTCTCTCCATTGTGCGCTTGGTGGTCGACCTGCACGGCGGCGAGTTGAGCGCGGAAAGTGAACTGGGCCGAGGCACCGTGGTCACGATGGCGGTCCCCACTGTCAGCGTTCCGTCAGATACCTGACCGCTGGCAGTCAGGGAGAGCGGGTTCACTGCTCATGACATTCCCCGCACGTGAAGACTCACGCTTTGCATCCCCCACCGAGGACGCCATGACTGACACGTTGACACAGCCCCCAGCCGGGGGGGAAGGACCGCTCCCGGAGTTTCCGATGCCCCGGTCGGCCGGATGTCCCTTCGCCCCTCCTCCGGCCGCAAGCGCACTGCGCAGCGAGCAGCCGGTCGCACGAGTGAAACTGTGGGACGGGAGCACCCCCTGGCTGGTGACCCGGTACACGGACCAACGCTCCCTGCTCGCCGACCCACGGGTCAGCGCCGACGCCACGTTGCCGGGATTCCCGCACGTGAGCCCGGGCCTTCGCGAGGTCGCCGCACATCGCCGGTCCTTCCTCACCATGGATGACCCCGAGCACGCTCGGATCCGCCGGATGGTCACCGGTCCGTTCGCCGTCAAGCGGGTCGAGGCGCTGCGGCCCGACATCCAAAAGATCACGGACGACCTGATCGACACCATGCTGGTCGGGCCGGCCCCGGTCGACCTAGTGCGCGCACTCGCGCTGCCTTTGCCGTCGCTGGTGATCTGCCGACTGCTCGGGGTGCCGTATGAGGACCACGACTTCTTCCAGCAGAACAGCTCGATCATGGTCAATAACACGTCCTCCGTCGAGGACGTGTCGAACGCCAACGCGGCGCTGACCGAATATCTGGATAATCTGGTCACGGCAAGAATTTCCGACCCCGGTGACGACTTGCTCTCCGAGCTGGCCGTAAGGATCAAGGCTGGAGAGCTGACCTCGCGGGAGGCCGCCACCATAGGCGTACTCCTCCTGATCGCTGGCCATGAGACCACCGCCAACATGATCGCCCTCGGCACCGTGGCCCTGCTGGAGAACCCCGACCAGCTTGCAGCTCTGCGGGAGACGAATGACCCGAAGGCGGTCGCCAAATCCGTTGAGGAACTACTGCGTTACCTGACCGTCGTGCACAACGGCCGGCGCCGGGTCGCGCTTGAGGACATCAAGATCGGCGGCGAGACGATTCACGCCGGGGACGGAATCATCGCCTTCACCGGCACCGGCAATTGGGACGCTGAAATCTTTTCCGAGCCGGAGCGGCTCGACATCGGCCGCGACGCTCGTCGCCACATCGCGTTCGGCTTCGGCGTCCACCAGTGCCTGGGCCAGCCACTCGCCCGGGTGGAACTGCAGGTGGTCTACAGCACGCTCTACCGCCGCATCCCCAGCCTGCGGTTGGCGACCGCCGTGGAGGAGCTGTCGTTCCGGCATGACGGTGCGGTCTACAGCGTGCGCGAGCTGCCGGTTACCTGGACATCATGAGCGACAAGGGCAAAGAAGTCACTATGCGTGTGGAAGTCGATGTACCCAAGTGCGTGGCATCGGGCCAGTGCGTGATGATCGCGCCCGACGTGTTCGACCAACGGGAGGATGATGGCCTGGTCATCCTGCTGGACGACCGGCCCGCGTCCGAATTCCACGCCGACGTACGTGAGTCTTCGGTGGTCTGCCCGGCAGCGGCGATACGGGTGATCGAGAAGTGAGACACGTGGTGGTGGTCGGTGCTTCCGCCGCCGGACTGGCGGCGGTGGAGACGTTGCGTCGTGAGGGATACGCCGGCACGATCACACTCATCGGCGATGAGCCGCACCCCCCGTACGACCGGCCGCCGCTGTCGAAGCAGATACTCAGCGGGCAGTGGAACCCTGACCGGATGCCGCTGCGCCCGCTCGCCGATCTGGACGCGCTCGACATCGATCTGCTGCTCGGGACCGCCGCGACCGAACTCGACCTTGCAGGACGCACGGTCGCGCTGTCCGATGGGGCGCGGGTGCCGTACGACGGTCTGATCATCGCCACTGGCGTCCGCCCGCGCCGGCTGCCCGGCGCGGGCGCGACAGGTACGCATGTGCTGCGCACCCTGGATGATGCCCTCGTTCTGAGGGGTCGGCTGGGTCCTGGGAGGCGACTGGTGGTGGTCGGTTCCGGGTTCCTGGGCACCGAGGTGGCCGCCGTCGCCCGCGAGCTCGGTACCGAGGTGACGCTGCTAGAACCGGCGCGGGTGCCACTGGCCTCCGCGGTGGGCGAGCGGATCGGGCGGGTGCTGAGCCGGGTCCACCAGAACCACGGGGTCGATCTGCGCACCGGCGTCACGGTGGCTGAGGTGGCCGACGGTGGTGTGTGGCTGGCTGACGGTACGTTCATCAAGGCTGACGAGGTGCTGGTCGCGATCGGCTCGGTGCCGAATACCGCCTGGCTCGAGGACAGTGGCCTCAGTTTGAGCGACGGTCTGGTATGCGACGAGTACAGCGCCGCCGCGCCCGGTGTGTACGGGGCAGGAGATGTGGCCCGCTGGCACAATCCGCTGTTTGGCACAGCAATGCGGATAGAGCACCGAACCAACGCCACCGAGCAGGGTATGGCAGCGGCCCGCAACCTCCTCCATCCGGACGCGCAAAAGCCGTTCGCCCCGATACCGTACTTCTGGTCGGACCAGTACGACCTCCGGCTCCAGGCGCATGGTTATCTTCGCGGGCACGAGGAGGTCGCGGTCGTGGAAGGTGACCTGGAGGAACACAAGTTCCTGGCCATCTATCGATCCGGGGACCGGGTCGTCGGTGCGCTGGGCGTCGGGATGCCGCCGAAGGCGATGCGTACGTGGCGGCAGAAGGTCGCGACGCAGGCCGCATGGCGGGACACGGCACGAGAGCCGACAGGAGCGTAGTCGGCGGATTGGCGCCGGTCACCGCCCAGCGGTGACCGGCGCGGTCTTGTCCAGTAACCGCCTCTGGTTGACGGTGCGTCCGGTGTTCAGAGTGGCGGAGCGCAGGTGGGCTGCCGGGCCGGTCTCCGATCCGCGGGCGGGCCTTGCCGTCCACGGCCAGGTGTCGACTTCCCACGGGGGCACATTGAGGTTCCCCCTGCCGGCCGGACAGCTTGATACTGGGACGGATGGTCCAGGAGGAAGCAGTCACAGGTCCACCAGTAGGCGGTGAGTTGTGGCTAAGCGGCTTCGGTCAGGTTCATCGACGAGTGCTGGTCACAGGTTGAGCCCGTCAGCAGCGCATGACAGGCTCGTGCCCCATGATTGATGACTTCGCGAAGGGCTACCTGCACAGCGACCTGCGAGAGATTCGCAAGGCGATGCTCTGGAAGCTCGACGGGCTCGGCGAGTACGACATCCGCCGCCCCCTGACCTCGACGGGCACCAACCTTCTCGGCCTGGTCAAGCACCTGTCGATTTTGGAGTCCAGATACTTCGGTGAGGTCTTCGACCGGCCGTTCCCTGAGCCTCTGCCCCGGTGGGACGATGCCGGGGATCGCAATGCCGACATGTGGGCGACCGGGCACGAGACGCGCGGCGAGATCGTCGACCGTTACCGTCGCGCCTGGGAGCACTCAGACGCAACGATCACCGCCCTCGCCATCGACTCTCCCGGCCACGTGCCCTGGTGGCCACGCCCCAACGTGAAGCTGTTCAACATCTTGGTCCATATGCTCACCGAGACCAGCCGGCACGCTGGACACGCCGACATCCTGCGCGAACAACTCGACGGCTCGACTGGGACAACAGCCGAATACGCGACTGATCAGCGCGACGCAGCCTTGTGGGATGCCCACCGAGCGACGATCGAGCGAGCTGCCAAAACTGCCGCCGAGAAGGACCAGCACTTGACTTCGTCGTAGCCGCTTGGCGGATGCGGGGGCCGGCGGGCCGGGTGTCCCAGCGGTGGGTGTACCAGGCCCTGCGGATGAGGCTGCGGACGGTGATGATGGCGGTGGCCAGTTGAAGGAAGAACCCGGTGCAGGCGCAGCGGCGTTCGGTGTTGCGGCGGAGTCTGCCGAAGTTGTTCATCCACTGTCGGTCAAGTACAAGGAGACGGCGCGGGGCGGGCTCGCGGTGAACATCATCGAGTGCTAGGAAAATAGGCCCTGACCAGCGCGTCCGTAACTTTCAGCGCTGTCGGGGCCTTCCTTGCCCACGCGGCGGAATCTCCCCGTGCCGCACTGTCCTTAGGCGTCCGTGACGCCGACGGCCCCTCCGGGTGAACAGTACGTTCACCCGGAGGGGCCGGCCGGCGGCGGTGCACCTCTTGAGGGTCAGCGGGATCCTGCCGCGGCCCCCCGGGGCACGGCTGGTCCGGCGGTCACATCGTGCCCCGCACTCCGGGGATCCACATGGGCTCCGCCCACTTTGTCGCGGAAAGAGGCCGCCACAGACCGGATGCTCCGGCGCTGCGGTCACCGTCGTTGCCGCCGGCCGCGACCGGCCGGTCATCGCGGTCCGTACGCTGGAACCCGACCGTGTAGGTCCGGGTGACCGAGCCGTTGGCCGAGGTCACCTTGATGGTGCGGGTGGTGAACCGGTGCCCGGTCGACGAGAGGATCGGACTGCCGTCGGTGACCTTCACCCGCGCGCCGGACTGGGCCGGTGCGGCGGAGAGGGCCGGGATCTTCTTGTTCTTCGGCCAGTCGACGACGTACGTGGACACGTCCGGATCGAACCCGTCGATCGCGACACCCCCCACGGTGATCGAGGCGGCGTCGGCGACACTGGCCTTGGTGGCGTCCGCGAAGTTCGTCACCGTGACCGACCCGTCGGCGTTGACGACCACGTGCGCCGCCATCGCGGCCGCCAGGTTGATCCGCTGCCAGCTCGCTCCGCCGTCCGCGGTGAGGTCGAGCGGGTACCCGGAGTCCGTCGCGGTCTGCTCAAGGATCTGGGTGCGCTGCTCGGTGGTGAGGTCCGGGAAGGCCGTGATCAGCAGGGCCGCCGCGTCGGACGGCGTCTTGAAGGTCTGCCCGGCCTTCCCGACCTGGGAGAACCCGTAGGTCAGGCGGCGCGTGTACAGGTCGATGTGCTGCGCCGTGCTCAGGCCGGCGTAGGAGTCGCCCTCACAGGCCGCGAGCGTGTCGCCGTATCCCTCCTTCTCGCACTGCGCGAGCAGCACGTTCTCCATTTCGGTGTGGGCCTGCATCAGCAGTTTCCCGAAGTCGGGGTCCGCCCACCGGTGTGCCACGGTGGCCTGTCCGGTGATGCGGCCGCCCATGACGTCGAGCGGGTAGTGGAACCCGAGGACGATGCGGTTGTCCCCGTACTCCGAGGTGCGCGCGAGGATCGACGGTGCCAGCTCCGGCAGAAGCGTGGCGAGGATGGTCCCGGCCTCGTAGCCGCCGTAGGTGTGGCCGCTGGGGTACGAGCCGCTGGTGGTGAGGCTGCCGTAGGAGCCGTCCTGCGACTCGTAGATGTTGCCGCCGTCACCGACGAACCCGAGCCGCACGTACGGGCGCTGGTAGCCGTAGTGGTTCTTCGCCGCGTCGCCCTTGTCGAGGTTCTTCGTGACGCGGGAGAACAGTGCGCTGGTCTTCGGCAGTCGGCCCCCGTTCAGGGCGTCGCTGTAGATCTTGCCGAGCCGGGAGCCCAGGCCGTCGGCCATCGTGACGGTGGAGCTGTTCGTCGCGTCGACCTCGGCCCGGTCCACCTCCTTCTGCGTCGCCGCGTTGTTGATGCGCACGGCGATCCGGTCGTTCTCAGCGGTGAGCGCGGTGCCGTGGGGCACCTTGGTGTCGGCGCCGAGGATGTCGGAGTCGAGGTCCTCGAAGCCGTTGAGCAGGTCGTAGATGTAGTCGGTCCCGTCTCCGGTTCCCGGCCACTTGTCGGACGCGTAGGTCGCGTTGAGCGTGTCAGCCGGGAAGGGGGACGGCTCGTACGCCGGGTCGGAGGCGTCCGCCGAGGCGGTCGCCGAGGTGGTGGCCGGGACGGTCGCGGCGGAGTCGTCCGAGGTTCCGGCCAGGGTGACCGCAGTGACGGTGGCCGTGTGCGCCCTGGTCTTGCCCGTGGTCGTCAGCAGCGCCGTGTCCGTCGTGGCGGGAACGTGCGCGGTGGTTCCGTCGCCGAGGGCCACGGTGTAGCCGATGACCGGGAATCCGCCGTCGCCGGCCGCCCGCCAGGTCACGCGGACCTGCTTGCCGTCGGTGATCACACCCGTCACGGCCGGCTTCTGCGGCTTGCCGCCGCCGGTGACCACGGGTGCCGTGGCTGCACTCTGCCGGGAGGTGCCGACGGCGTTCACCGCCTGGACGCGTGCCGTGTACGACCTGCCCGACCGCAGCCAGGTGAAGGTGGTGCTCCGGCTGTCCGGATCCTCGATCTTGATCTGGTGGCCGTCGCTGAGGGTGATCCTGTAGCCGGTGACCGGCGAGCCGCCGGTGTCCGCGGGTGCGGACCAGGCGACGGTCACGCTCGTGCCGGACGACGTCGCCGACACCGCGTCAGGCGCGGCCGGAACCGTCCTGGGCTTCGTGACGAGCGCGGACATGGCGTGGCGCAGGGCGTCGTACCGCGCGGTCAGAGTCCCGTCCGTGGCCGTGTCGTCCGCGACCGCGGTCCTCGCCGCGGCGAGTGCCGCGGTGAACGCCTTCCACGACGCGTCCGTGTAGCGCGCGTTGTCGAGGGCCGACGCGGTCGCGACCAGGTCCTCCAGTCGCAGCCTCGGCACCGGGATCAGCTGCTTGGCGGCGAGGGTGAGGCTGCGCGTCTGTGTGTCGACTTCGAGCTGGGTCGCGTCGTCGGCGTCGACGAGGGCGCGCGCGGCCGCGAGTTCGCGACTGTACACACCGAAGTCGATCGCGTCGTAGCGCTCCGCGTCGCCGGAGAGTCCCTCGTGCTGGTCGATCGCCTTCCGCAGGGCGGACTTGTCCGTGACGGCGGGCGTGTCGACGTGGTTGAAGGTGATCCGGCCCAGGTTCGCGACGTACGGGTGCGAGGAGTCCGGGTTCGTCGTCAGCCGCAGGTGGACGGCGTGTGTGCCGGTGATCGCCTTGGGCAGCGTCAGGCTCGTCGTCCCTCCTGACGACCACGCGCTGCCCGTGACCGGCAGCGGCACGGTCGCGTACGGCGTGCCCGGGTTGGCCGCGTCGAAGGCATCCAGGTAGAGCTGGACGGCGGAACCGGTGCCGCAGCGGGCGGAGTTGTTGGCGTAGGTGATCGTGACGGTGCTCTTCGGGGAGCCGCCGAAGTCGATGTCCCCGTAGTCGAGCCAGGCTCCGTCGTAGGTGCCGCCGAGGTCGGTGGTGGAACCCGCGCCCGGCCAGCCGACCGGCTCGCTCTTGAGCCCGCCGCCGCTGTGGGAACGGAACGCGGTGGCGTCGAACGCCACGGGGGCGTCGGCGGTCTGCGTCAGGGCCAGCGAGTAGACGTTGCCCACGTAGGGCTGGGAGGCCGTCTGCGTGCTGGAGACGAACGCGGCGTACACGTCCTGGACGCCGGTGAAGACGCTCGGGTCGAGGTGCACGCTCGTGGTGGCGATGGTTCCCCAGCCCGATCCGCTGTAGTCGAGCGGGATGTCGACGTTCTTCGCGCCGTCCTTCGAGCCGAGGTGCAGCTCGATGTGCGAGTCCGACGCGGCCCGCGACTGGGGCTTGTCATAGCGGACGGTGACGGTGTCGGCGCCGCTCTGAAGGTTCGTGTCCTTCCACTGCGCCCACGCGCCGTTCGTCACGTTCTCGAAGATGCCGTTGCCGAGGTTGAGCGGCAGCGAGCCGTTGCCGGTCGTGGTGCTGTTCACCGCGGTCAGCGTGGCGAGCGTGGTCGAGGGGGACGAGGAGACCTCGTACGGCGAGAACTGGTGCCAGTCGAAGTTCGACACCCACTGCTGGCCGGACGGGGCGTGGAACACGAACGTCGCGCTCGACGCGGCCAGCAGGGCGTCCGGGTCGGTGACGGCCGCCTGCACCGTGGAGTAGTACTGCCAGCCGCCGGTTCCGGGGAGCTGGACGGTGGCGACGACGGGGCCGTCGGCGGCGCCGGCGTGGATGTCGACGCTGCTCGGCTTCGCGTTCGTCGCCTGCGAGTTCGCGTAGCGGACCGAGATGCTCCGCGGGGCGACCCCGCCGAAGTCCAGCTTGGTGAACCGCTCCCACGACCCCTCGGTGACGCCGCCGAGGTTGCCGTCGGAGTTGTTCCGCTCGCTGACGAGGCTGGGGCCCTCCTTCTGGTCGGGGTCCTCGGCCTGCAGGACGGCGTAGCCGCCCTCGTCGATGGTGAGCGCGTCGATCGCGGAGTGCAGCGCGTCGTCCGCGGCCATGATCGTGCCCGTCGCGGAGGTGGTGTCCGCGAGGACGGTCCGCGCGCGTTCGAGCGCCGACCGGAACAAACTCCAGGAGCCGTCGGAGTAGTTGCCGCTGCGCACCAGGGACGCCTGGTCGACGAGTGCGCCGAGGGCCTTGCGATGCACGGCGGCGGCGGAGATGACGAGCGGGTCGGTCGGGGATATCCCGGTGCCGCGCACCGTCGAGGCGCGCACGCCGTGGGCGAAGGCGGCGTCGTGGAACGTGATGCCGAAGCGCGCGTCGACCTTCGCGGTGCCGGTGAGCGACAGCGTCGCCGTGCGCGAGCCGCTGACGCGGAGGTCCGCCGTGACACCGCCCGGCAGGCCGGTCACGGTCGCCGCCCCGGTCTTGGTGAGGCTCGTTCCCTTGCGGGCGGCGAACGACGCCGGTCCGTCCAGGGTCAGCTTCACACTGCCGTCGACGGTGCCGTCCGCGGCGGTGTCGACGGTGCCCGGGTGGGCGGAAACGACGGTGTCGCCCTTGCCCGTTCCCGTGCCGCCGTCACCCGTGTCGCCCGAGTCGGTGCTCAGCGAGTACGCGGGCTTCGTGTGGGCGCCCCACTGGGAGGGCTTGGAGCCCATGGTGAAGTCCAGCGTTCCGCCGGAGATGATCTGGGAGTAGTCGAGCCAGGTGTTGTTGAACCGCGAGCCGTTGAGGGTCGCGCTCTGCACGTAGTAGTTGCTCGGCGACACGCCGTCGGCCTTCACCGTGAACCGGGTGCCGTTGGCGTAGGTGATCGTCGTGGAGTCGAAGAACGGGCTGCCGATCTGGAACTGGCTGGAACCGGCGGTCACCGGGAACAGGCCCAGGGCGGCGGCGACGAACATGGTCGACATGGTGCCGGCGTCGTTGTCCATGGTCGGCAGGAAGCCGTTCGGGGAGAGCTTGTAGACCTGGGTCTTGACGGGCGGGGTGAACTGGCCGCCGGAGCTGGGGGCCTCGTTCGTGGAGCCCGTCGCGATGTAGCGGTTCCAGGTCGTGCCGGTGTAGATGGCACGCACCCACTTCTGCGTCAGGCTCGGCTCACCGACGTAGTTGAAGAGGTACGGGGCCTGCAGATCGATCTCGTTCGCGTTGGAGTGCAGCATGGTCGAGCCGTCGTCGACGCCGGAGTCCTCGCCGAACATGTGCTTGATCGCGGCCTTGCCGGCCTTCTGGCCGCCCATGGCCTCGATGAGGCCGTCCATGTCGTACGCGTCGTACCAGTGGTACTGCCAGAGCGTGCCCTGGTAGAGGCCGGCCGCCTCGAACTTCTCGTAGTCGGCGCTCTGCCAGTCGCCGCCCGCGGCGCGCGGGGTGAGCAGACCCACCTCGGTGCCGTCGGCCGCGGTCCAGGCGCCGGACTTCACGAGGTTGTCGATCGCCATGGTCGACTGGGCGCGCAGCTTCTTCGCGTCAGCCTCCTTGCCGAGCGCGTCGGCGATGACGGACAGCGCCCACTGGTCGTAGCCGCGCTGGACGGTCGTACCGGGATCGCCCGTGACGTAGCCCTGCCGCAGCTGCGCCCCCGTGTAGTACCCGGAGTACGACAGCAGCGCCGGGTACGCCTCGTCGAGCCGGTCGAAGTTCTTGTAGCCCTTCGACAGCGCGTCGGCGACCAGCACGGCCGAACGCTCCCAGCGCACGGTCGGGACCGAGTGGGTGAGACTGCCCAGGCTCTTGCCCGAGGTGCGCGCGTCGGCGAAGAGCACGATCAGCGACTGGATCATGTCCCGGTAGGTGGCCGGGTCGATGTACGCCTCGACGGAGTACTTGCGGAAGTCGTCCCAGGTGGACCAGCCGTCGTAGTACGTGAAGCCGTTCGCCTTGTGCACCGCCCCGTCGGCGCCGCGGTACGTTCCGCTGGTGCTGGTGGCGTTCACCGGCAGCGCGTACATGCGGTACAGGTGCGTGTAGAACTCCTTGGTGAGCGTCGACCCGGGGTCGGACTTCGCCGAGGTACGCACGGCGACGGCGCCGAGCGCGCTGTTCCAGGCCGCCTTCGTCTGCGCGCGCGCCTGGTCGAAGGTGAGGTCGCCCACCTCGTTGTGCTGGTCGGTCGTGGCCTGCTCGGCGCTGATCGGCGACAGCGTGATGCGCAGTTCGATGTCGTCGCCTGCGGACTTGTCGAACCCGAGGACGGCGCCGGTGTCGGACCCGTCCTGCGCGGTCGCGTCGCTCAGCTTGCCGTCGTTGCCCCAGCTCTTCAGGGAGGTCACCGGGACGTTCGTGGTGGCGTCGTAATACAGCTGGTACGAGGCGCCGTTGAACGACCCCGCGATGAGCCCGGTGATCGAGGTGGTCCCGTCCGGGAGCGTTGTCGCCTTCATGGTCGAGCGGGTGCGGCTGGTGAAGTTGTTCGCCAGGTCGAGGACGAGCTCGGGGTCCGACCCGGAGGGGAAGCTGTACCGCTGCAACGCCGTACGCGTCGTCGCGGTCGTCTCGGCCTTGATGGTGCCCGGGTCCTGCTTCACCGACGACCCGGTTCCGGAGACGGCGCCGAGTCCCACCTGGTAGTAGCCGGGCGTCGCGGTCTCGTCGTCGTGGCTGTAGTTGTGCGCGTACGTGCTGGGGGCGGGGCGCTTGTCGTACTGCACGGAGGTCGGGACGACGAGCAGGTCGCCACCGCCTCCCGAGCCGCCGACGCCGTCGAGGTTCGTCGCGGTGAACCCGGCGATCTGGTCCTCGTTGTAGTCGTACCCGGTGTGGTTGCGGTTCGGCGTGGTCAGCGGGTTGACCTTGGCGAGGCTGTGGGGTGCCTGTGCGCCCGGCAGGTCGTTGCCGTCGTCACCGGCGGTCGACACGAACGGGTCGACGAGCTTGGTGTAGTCCGTGCCGCCGGATGTTCCTGCGGACCCCGCCGACGTGGTCGCGACGGGCACTGCTGCGGCCGCGCCGCCACCCGCCAGCGCGGTGAGGCCGAGCGCCCCGGTGAGCAGCGCGGCGACCGTCGCGCGCAGTGGCCGGCGACGCCGGCGGGCGGTTCTCGGAAGGTCCTCGCGGGGCAAGGGGGGATGGGATCTGATGGACACGTAACCTCTCCAGCGTCGCGATACGCACGCACGACCCAGCGGAAGACAACGTTGTCAACCCCCAACTGGGCGTGCACCGGGGCGAGACGGCAGTGGACGCACGGGATCGCACCCACCGCGTTCACGACCGTCCGCGATTAAACACGGAGAAAGCGCACAACGGGCAAATAAAATTCATACAGTACGCGCGCGGGCCGGAACGGTGCTCCTCAAGTTCTTGAGCGCATCGACTTTCTGACACCGTTTTCTACGGGATTGTCGGCCCCGGTACTACTGACCGTCATCTGATTGACGGGGGTCGGAGCCGACGGTGCTCGGGAAGGACGGCACGGTGTGCGGCTGGGCGGTTGCCGCCGGAGTGGGGGGTGTGGGCCCGCTTCGGTGGACCCACAGGAGTGCTCCTGCCAGGAGCGCGGTGCCTCCCAGCAGCCAGGGCAGCGGGCCCGGCGGGAGGACGCCGACGATCAAGCCGGTGAGAGCCCCTACCAGTTGCAGGGCAAGCGACTGGACGGACAGCGCGGTGGCCCGGCCCGCGCCGGCGACACGGCGGTGCAGGATGTCGTTCTCACTCGGTCCCGCCGCGCCGAGCCCGAGGTAGACCAGGCCGTAGGCGGTGGCCGCGAGGACCATGGAGCCCACTCCTGTGAAAGCAGCGGTCGTGCCGAGCAGAAGCAGGCCGCTCGCGCTGATGCCGAGGCTCACCAGGACCGCGCGCTCGCCGCTGCCCGCGAGCCGGGCGGTCAGCGGTGCGAGGTGGCTGCCGATACCCGAGCAGATGAATCCGGCGCAGGCGAGTGCGGCGAAGAGCACCGCCCCCGACTCCGATGCGCCCGTGAGGGCCGCGGCACGGCCCGGCGTGAGCAGTTCGATCGTGGCCAGGGCGCTGCCGGCGGCCCCTGCGCTGAGGAACACCCGGCGGACCAGCGCATCGCGGCCACCCAGGCGCAGCCCGCCTGCGACGGTCGCCGGGACGCCTCGGAGTACGTCGCGCAAGGTGGCCGCCGGCCGGGGCGGCTCCCGCAGAGCGGTCAAGACGTACAGCACGAAGGCGACCTCGACCGCTGCGCCCAGCAGCAGCGGGACGGAAAGGGGCAGCACCAGTCCGGAGGTGGCTTCGCCCAGCCGGGCGCCGAGGTCGGGGCCGAGTCCGAGCAGCCAGGGAAGGGCGCCGCCGAGCAGGGTGCCCGCGGCGAGCGCGGCGGATGTCGCGGAGGAGCCTCGGGCCAGGCCGGTGCGCAGTTCGGCGCCGGGGCCGGAGTGTGCGTGGACGGTGTCGACGTACCAGGCTTCGGCCGGTCCGCTGGACAGGGCGCGGGCCGTACCCATCAGCGCCATGCCCAGGCCGAGCAGCCAGGGAGTAGTGCCCAGGCCCTGAAGGGTTATGGCAGCCAGGTTCAGCAGGCCGGCGGCGGCCAGGACAACGCGGCGTCCCAGCACGTCGGACAGTCCTCCGGTGGGCAGTTCCAGCGCTGCGGCGGTGAGGGAGTGCGCGGCGAAGAAGCCCGCGATGGCCGCCATGGTCATGCCGCGCTCGGTGAACAGCAGGATCAAGGGGGCGATGGTCAGTCCCACAGGCAGCCAGAAGAGCACGCAGACCGTGACGTAGCGGCGGCGTGCGGTGGGTATGTCCAGCGCCCTGGTCATGAGGCGCTCTCGGCATCCGTCTCCGCAGGGGCGGACGTGTCCGGCTCCGCGCCGGGGTCGCGCGGTGCCAGGGGCAGCCCGGCGGTGAGGAACACGACCTGCGCCGCGCGCGGATCCTCTGCGTCGCGGGTGGTCAGCTCCTCCAGCTTCCGGTCGATCACCTCCCAGAGTTCGGAAAGCGACTCGGGGGTCAGACGCGGCATCAGGTCGCTGATCCCGGACGGCTCCACCCACTCCTGGCCCAGCCGCCCTGCGGTGATGTCGGCCTCGTGCCGGACCAGGGATGCCTCCAGGTGCTCGATCTGGGCCCTGCGCGACAGGCCGACCCAGGCGCGGCTTCCCGGCGCGGCCTCCATTGCCGTGTTGTTCCAGGACGTCACGGCGTGCACCGCCTGCCAGCGGCGCTCCCGCCCGTCACGGTGCTCGGCCTCGGCGATGAACGCGTACTTCGCCAGGACCCGCAGGTGATAACTGGTCGAAGCGGACGACTCCCCGGTCCTGACCGCGAGTTCGCTCGCGGTGGCCGGGCCGTCCTGCCGCAGCATCCCGAGCAGCCGGATACGCAGAGGGTGCGTAAGGGCCTTCAGGGCTGCCGCGTCCCGCTCAGGATCGAGTACGCGTCTCTGTTCTTCGCTGACCATGGCAGGAGGCTAGATCCCCCAGAGCCTTTCCAAAAGTATTTTTGCAGAATTTCTTCGGGAAAGTTGGCCGGCAGACCCCGTAGCCGTCAGTCGGTCCGCGGCCCGGGTGACGTTCACCTGGCCAGGAATGTGTGGGGGCGGTCCTGTCAGCCGTGTCCGGCCGGGCTTTCACAGATAGAGCTGTTGCTCACAGACGCGGCAGTGGGTCTTGCCGTCGCGGTTCTCGGTCTGCCGGTGTTCGCACGCCTCGTTCTTGTTCCTGGCCCTGGCCTTCTGCCTGGTCTGCGTCCCGGCGGGTGCGTCCCTGGCGTGCGACTGGGTGCGCACCATGTGGTCGAGTTCCGCGACGCACGAGCCGCACGCGTACAGGTCGCCCGTCGCGCCCGGGGTGTGCACGGAACCTATCCACAGCACGCGCACGCCCTCGCGGCGGCAGTACAGCCAACAGGCCCCCGTCACCCACGCGTTGCCGTCATCCGTCCGAGCGACCAGCGGCCACGCGTCGCGCCACGGGCGTTCGACGGCCGGAGCGAAGTTCACACCGTGCCCCCGCCCGCCCGCACCGGCTCGGTCGGCTCACCTGTCTCCGCCGTCGGCCGCATGACCGCGTAATCGCGGAAGTCGCGGTGGTAGCGCCGGTGTCGGGTCTCCTGGGTGTGCCGACGCTGCCACTCCTCGACCGGCGCCGGATGGCTGTACGTGCCGGAGCGCGCGCCACACTCGGTTTCGTCGCCGGACACACAGCGGGCCTCGTACTCCGGCTCCGCCGTCGCGTCCTGCTCGATGGTGAACGGTACGTAGCGGAACACGCGCCGGGTCACCGCGCCGCTCCCTTCTCGATGACCGCCGCCAGCGCACAGGCCACGGGCGCGGAGCACTCACCGAGGGTCACCAGGGCGTACTCGGAGCCTTCGGTGCGCGACACGGGGCGGACGTCCAGCGCGGGGAGCTGGATGCCCGCCCGCCGGAGCGCCGCACCGAGCACGTCGCGGGCCTCCTCGGCTTCGTTGATCTTCCTGACCGCTCGCCGCTGCGTCGTCATGAGTTCGGCTCCGTTTCGCCCAACACCGGTGTGAGATGTGGGGGCTTGGATTACTGTGCGTGTTCCGGGCATTACGAGAATGGACCCGGAACGGGGAACGGACACCACCGGCACGCTCTACTTCCCGGCCGTGCGGCGGTAGTTCCACACCTTCCACGGAGGAGTACGTCATGCCGCCGAGACGGGTGGTCACGGGTCGGAGCCAGCAACCACGTCAACGGTTCGTCGAGGAGCTGCGGTTACTCCGCTCGCAGAACGGCCACAGCCTGCGCAAGCTCGGCGAGGTGCTCGGCTGGGACTGGTCGTTGTTCGGCAAGATGGAGAGCGGGGAGACCCTCGGCGGCCCGGAGGTCGTGCAGGCGCTGGACCAGCACTACGGGACGCCCGGCCTGCTGCTCACGTTGTGGGAACTCGCGGTCGGCGACCCGATCCAGTTCCGGGAGCAGTACCGCCGGTACATGACCTTGGAGGCCGAGGCGGTGAGCCTGTGGCAGTACTCCGTGAGCGCGCCACCGGGCCTGCTCCAGACAAGCAAGTACGCGCGCGAGGCGCTCGCGGCGGGCGGCACCAGGGGCGAAGAGCTGAGCCAACAGGTCGAAGCGCGCATAGGGCGACGAAAGCTGCTGGAGGGGGACGACGCACCACCGTTCCGCGTCATCCTCTCCGAGGCGGTGCTGCGCACCCAGTTGCGCGACTCCCAGGCGTGGCGGGAGCAGCTGGAGTATCTGTCCGAGGCCTCGGACCGCCCCAACATCACCCTGCATGTACTGCCGTTCAGCGCCGGTCCGCACGGCCTGATGAACACCGAAGTGTGGTTCCTGCGGCTGTCGGACGGGCGTACGGTGGCCTACACGGAGAACGACGTACGCGGTGAACTGATCGAGGAAACAGCCAGGGTCGAGCGAGTGCAGCGCAGATATGATGCGGTGCGTGACCAGGCGATGTCCCCGGTCCAGTCACGGAAGTTCATCATGCAGATGTTGGAGGAAGTACCGTGCGAGCCATCGACCTGAGCAACGTCACGTGGCGCAAGAGCAGCTACAGCAACACGGACGGCGGCGCGTGCATCGAGGTCTCCGACGACTTCCTGAGCGCCGCCGCCTGGCGCAAGTCCAGCTACAGCAACACAGACGGCGGCGAGTGCATCGAGGTGGCCGACGGCTTTCCCGCCGTCGTGCCCGTACGTGACAGCAAGAACCCGGGCGGCCCCGCGCTCATCTTCGAGTCGGCCGCCTGGTCGTCGTTCGTGACCGCCGCCAAGAGCGGGGATTTCGCCGTCTGAGCCACGCAACAGCCCCCGTACGAACCGGCCCTCGCCAAGCGGCGGGGGCCGTTGCCGTGGCTGACGGGCCCTGGCACGACTGTGTCACGCGTTGGTTCAACGTGCCTCGCGTGCGGCCGATTCGAGGCCGTGGACGATCAGACACCAGAGGACGAAGACGTCCAGGGCGATGATGAGCGTGGACCACAAGGGATAGACCGTGAAGAACAGCAGCTGCCCCAGCACGTTCAACGCGACCACGGCGACCGCCGCCTTCGTGGCCCAGCTGCGCCCTGCCATCAGGCCCAGGCTGATCAGAATCTGCAGGGCTCCGATGATCAAGTGGATCCAGCCCCAGGAGGTGAAATTGAAGATCAGGATTCCGGATCCCGCATCGACGAAGACGGCCTCCTTGAAAAGCGCGGCCAGGCCCTCGATGACGTTGAACGCACCGATCAACAGGAGCAGAATCCCGGCGAAGAAGAGCCGCGCGTTCCGGGCTGGTGCGGTGCTCGCCTGCGGCGTCGGCGCTGTGCGGCTCACGCGGCTCCCTGGGGGATGTGCGGTCGGACAGAACTGCCACCAGTTGAATCGACCCCCGCCGAAACCGCCCCCCGAGCTGCGGCGATCGGGTGACACCCCGGCCGCCCGAGCCGCCGTACCCCATCCCCCGGTCGACCCCTCTCACCAAATAACAAGAATTTTGTTAAACTCGCCGCATGGCTACCTCCCCGACTCCCGGCGAAGGCCCCGTCCGCCCGGTATCTGTCTCCCTCCACGAGGGCACCATCGCGGCCCTCAAGGCACGTACCGGCAAGCGAGGCATGTCCGCCTACGTCGAAACCCTCATCCAGCGCCAACTGGAACGCGACCGGCTGCGCGAACTCATCGAAGACGCGGAAGCCGAACACGGACCCGTCGACCAAGCTGCCGTCGAGGCCAAGCGAGCCATCCTGCGCGGCGATGCAGCCGACTCTGCGGACGCCGCGTGAGCGGCACACTCGTCCTGGACTGCGAGGGCCTGTCCAAACTCGTACAGCGCGCGCCCGAACTCACCGAGTGGCTGGCCGCCTCCGAGTCCGAAGACATCCGCGTCGTCACCAGCTCCGTCACTCTCGTCGAAGCCCGTGACCCCAGAACCAAGCAGGCCCGCTTCGACTACGCCGTCTCCTGCGTGAACATCATCCCGCCCACCGAAGCCATCGCCCGCCACGCAAGCAAGCTCCTCGCCGCGGCCGGCCTGCACGGCCACAAGTACGCCCTCGACGCGATCGTGGCCGCCACCGCACTTACCTCGCCCTCCCCCGTGACCGTCCTGACGTCGGACCCCGAGGACCTCCTCATGCTGTGCGGCCCTGGCGTCCACGTGATCAAGATCTGACGCAGTGCGAAGCCGGGCGAACCACGACCAGTGCTGTGACCGGGATGGTCCACCGTGATCGGAAGGCGGCTCGCGGAACAAGCGCACGCGCAACGGCTGGTATTACTGGGGCATGCAGGAAGAGACGGCACGCTCCGCGATCGACACGTTCATCTCCGCGTTCAACGCCTCGGACGACAGCTATGTGACTGCCCTGCTCTCCCAGGCCCTGACCTCAGACGTGGTCTTCTGGGGGCCGTTGGGTCGCAGCGAAGGAATCGCCGCGGTCGAGCAGTTCGTGCTGGACATCCGGCGCCACCCGGCGGGGACCGGCACGATGGTGCGCTGCTCAGCGGTGGACATGCCTGACGAGTGGGCCCGGTACCAGTGGGTCTTCACCACGCCGGACGGAGGCCCCCGCCTGGCGGGAACGGACGTCGTCCATCTGCGGCGGAGCCTCATCGACCAGGTCATCGTCTTTGCGGGGGAGATCGAGCCGTCCGCCTCCTGAGTCGTCCCTCTGTCGCTGTCCTTCTCGTGAACTTGTCCCTTTCGGCACTCCGGGGCTGCGGTTCGCGGTCGGTCAGGCTGCGGCGTCGAGGGGGCGTCCGCCCCTGCGGATGCCGTTCTCGCTGCGGATGCGGGCGCGTTCCTTGCGTTGGGCGGCAAGTACGTCGGGGTGGCGGGCGTTGGCGTTGCGCCAGGGTGAACTGCCGCAGCGGGCCGAAGTGGGCCTCGATCGGGTGGCCCAGGATGCGTAGGTCGGGGTGAAGCACAGCTCGACCTTGTTCTTCTTCGCCCAGCGGCGGATGTCGGCGCCGGTGTGGGCGGAGAGGTTGTCCAGGATGATGTAGATCGGGGCGCCGTCGGGTCGGGCGGCGCGGATCGACTTCAGCGCGGCCAGGGTGTTGGCGGTGCCCTTGCGGCGGCGGTTGACGCCCCACAGTCGGTCGTCGCCCACGGAGTAGCAGCCGTGGAAGTAGGTGACGCCGTGGGTGCGGCGGTAGGTCGCCGGCAGCCGGTTTGGCTCGAAGGCGAAGACCCGGTCCGGGAAGCGGTCCAGAACCTGCTCGATCCGGTCGAGCTCGGCGTCGCGATGAGGGTCGGGTGATTCCTTCCATGTCTCGGTGCGCTGGAAGGTGATGCCGCGGCGCCGGAGCAGGCACCGTAAGGCTTCACGGCCGATGCGGATGACACGTCCGTGCACTTCCCGCGGGTAGGCGGCGAGTTTGCGGATCGACCAGCGGGTGAAGGGCCGGCCGAGCCTGGTGGGGCGGGTGGTGGCCGTCCGGATGACGAAGTCCTCGTCGTCAGGGGTGAGCAGGCGGGGACGGCCGCCCGCCCACTGAGGGTCCAGGCAGGCCAGGCCGATCTCGTTGAAGCGGTGGATCACGTCGCGCACGGTGTCCTCATCGGCCTGGACCAGCTGGGCGATCACCGGCACCCGGTTTCCGCCCGCCGAAGCGAGCAGCATCATCGCCCGCCGGTAACGCACCGAACTCGTGCTGCCCCGGCGCACGATCTGCTTCAGCTTCTGCCCCTCCTTGTCGGTCGATCTGCGTACGCGGACCGGCTCAGCCACCGCGCCTCCAGCGATCGAATGGACGTCAGCGCACATCCAACCGTCACGACCACCAACCCGGCGAACCTACGCGGTCACAGCACCAGCGGTCGGCCGAGCGAGGATTCCGCCCTGTCCCGACCGGCGGTGGTCGCCGGTGGCGTATCGGATCCAGGTCCCACAGCTGCGAACGGCGGGTGTTAGCTTCCTTCCCGTGGTGGAGCACCAGGATGAGACCAGGGCGGCCTACGACGGGGTCGTCGAGCTGTATGCGTCGATGTTCGCTGATCGGCTGGAAACGCAGCCGTTCTCGCGGAACATGATCGGCACCTTCGCCGAGTTGGTGCGCGGGACGGGGAACCCGCGGACGGCCGACGTCGGCTGCGGGCCCGGACATCTGACGGCCATGCTGCACGGCCTGGGGCTGGACGCCTTCGGGCTCGACCTCTCCCCGGCCATGGTCGAGCACGCCCGGCGGGCACATCCGGCGCTGCGGTTCGACGAGGCGCGGATGGAGGCCCTGCCGGTCGAGGACGGCGCGCTCGGCGGCGTGCTGGCCCACTACTCGATGATCCACACCCCTCCCGGGGAACTGCCCGCGCTGCTCGCCGAGCAGGCGCGTGTCCTGGCACCGGGTGGCCTGCTCCTGGTCTCGTTCTTCGGGACCGACGGGCCCGAGCCGGTCCGCTTCGACCACAAGGTGACGCCCGCCTACAGCTGGCCGGCGGACCGGTTCGCCGAGTTGCTGGCCGGGGCCGGGCTAGTCACGTTCGCCCGGCTGCTCCACGACCCGGCCTCCGAGCGGGGCTTCCTCGACGCGCACTTGCTGGCCCGTCTCCCCTAGAGCATGGCCTTCGGTACTGATGGCCCTACTTGAGGGGTTGCTGACTCTTCAATGTCAGGCCCGAGCCACAGGTGATGGGGTTGCCACCCGGGCCGGCCACACTCACGCGGTAGGGGAGGGCGAGGTCACCGATCTGATTCGCCATGGCCAGGCTCGTGGTCACGCAGGCGATGTCCAGCAACTCGGCTGCTTCGTAGGCGACGATCACGATCCGGCGTTCGTCCACGCGGCGACCCTATGCCAAAGGGACCGGCACCCCAAGGTTCCAGACGTCTCATGGGGCGGCGCCTTCTCGTGGGGACCGGACGGACCAACAGTGGAGCCATGACCGACACCATCGCTTCGGGAGACCACCTGATGATCGGCTCCGCTCAGGACGACAGTGCTCCGGCCAGGGTCGGCCGGGATGGTTCAAAGACCGCCGCCTCCGGCTTTGTGAACACGCTCAAGCACCGCTGGCCCACTTGGCTCGCTCTCGCGTTGGTGGTCGCCACGTTCGCGGACGGCCTCCCGGCCCTGGAACTCCTGGCGTGGCTCCTCGCAGCCATGCCGGTCTGTTACCTGGTCTTCGGGGCGTTGCGCGGGGAGCTCCGCAGGCCGGGCGTGCTCATGCTCCAGACGGCAGGGCTGCTCGGCTTCGGTGTCCTGGCCATGGTGGCGCCGACGATCGATGACGGCCTGGGCTGGTACGTCCTGGCTGCCGGCTGGCTCGGCCACGCCGTCTGGGACTTCGCCCACCACCGGGCCAAGGCGGTCGTGCCTCGGGCGTGGGCGGAGTGGTGCTGCGTCGTCGACCTGTTCGTCGCTGCCGCGATGGTCTTCATGTCGTAGCCGCGTTCTTCCGTGCTGCACGGGTGCGCCGGAGTCTGGATGCGGGCGGCGGTGATGTCGAGCGGGGCCCGTGCGTACGGAGTGGAGATCGGCTGGAGATCCTCGGGAGGCCGACCGCGACGGGGAGGCCTCCTGGCCGCTGCGGCCGGGACAAGTGCTCCGTCGCTGCACTTCGTTACCGCAACGGGTCGTCGGCAGCTCTGTCACAGCCTGTCCACAGCCCTGAGGCACTCGATTGCTTCCGGCACCATGGAGTTGATAGGCATGGAAGAACATTTGTTTGCTCAGCTCGGCAGGGGGACTGGATGAAGTTCGACATGGGGGCGCAGGTTCTTTCGACGTTGTCGTCGAAGTCGCGTGGGTCGAGCACTGATCTGGGGACGTTGATTCGGCAGTTGGTGCAGGCTGCGCAGCCGTTGGAGGGGAAGTTCAACGGTGCGGGGCGTGCGGCGTTCGATTCGTTCAAGGGTCGGTCGGATGAGATCACGGCGGCGTTGAACGGTTCGTTGTCGGCTCTTCTGGGTGGTCAGTCGGGGATGGAGTCGGCGTTCAGTTCGGGTGATCAGGAGCAGGGTGACAACGCGCGGCAGCAGATGTCGGCGGCGAACTTCGACGCGGCGCGCTTCGGCGGCCGTTGACAGACGGGGGTTGGGTTTCTGATGGCTGGTCAGAGTGATCGTCGTTCGTACGACACGGGTGCGTCCGCGGACGCGCAGGGCAACATCCAGGTGGTGATCGCGCAGCTGGAGTCAGTGATCGCTGCGCGTGATGCCCAGGTGAAGGCGGCGATGGCGGACTTCGCGGCGGATGGTGTGGCGGATGAGTACCACGGCAAGGAGCTGCGGTGGAACCGTTCGTCGCAGGAGGTCAAGAACATCATCCAGCTGCTGAAGACGACGCTGGAGAAGAACGACGGTACGGCGCAGCACACGATCACGCGCGCGAAGGCCGCGGTCGACAACATCGGCTGACACCGGTCTGGTTGGCGTTGTGTTCGGTGTTCGGTGTTCGGTTCGTAAGTTCACGGGGGTGTTCTGATGACTGGGTGGGATCTGAAGCCGCAGGGTATTTCGGGTGTGCTGAGGACGACGGGTGAGGCGGCGGGGAAGATCCAGACGTATGCGACGGCGTACGGGGATCATCTGACGTCGGCGGCGTCGAGTGCGGGCACGATCACCGCCGAGGGCGGTGGCGAGGGCGGCGAGAAGGCCACGGGCGGGCTCGTCGCGCTCGCCTTGTCGCAGTTCGCGGAGCACACGACGTCCGATCTGAAGTACGTCGCGGCGCGGGCGGGCAAGTCCCTCCAGGGCGCGGTTGATGCGACCACCGCCTACCTCAACGGTGATCTGGAGATGGCCGCCGAGGCCCAGCGCAAGGCGCTGGGTGCGGTGGACCTGGATCCGAAGAAGCCCGGGGTGCAGGAGCGGTGATCAAGCCCGAGGCGATTCCGCAGTTCACCGGTGATCTGGGCCAGCTGGAGAAGGACCACGCAAGCCTGAAGACCGATGCCGGTCACATCCGGGACACCGGTTCCTCCGTCCACACCCACTTCCAGGGCCTGTCCGCCTACTACCAGGCGCCCGAGGCCGAGCAGCTGTTCGCGAGCACCAAGCCGGTCCAGGAGCGGGCCGACGGCTTCGCGGACGACCTGGAGAAGGTCGCCTCCTCGCTGTCGGACTACGCGACCGAGATCCGCCCCCTCGTCACCAGGCTCGCGCAGCTCAAGACGGATGCGGCGACGTTCGTGAACGCGAACAAGGACGACGACGAGTGGGAGTACGACGAGGACAAGGTCGAGGAGCACAACCAGCTCCGCGACGACATCACCGCGGCCGTCGCCGCGTTCTGGGCCGCCGAGCGCACCTGCCACAACAAGATCACCGCCCTGTTCGGCGGGACGCAGATGGTCGCCGGTGACGGCTCCGAACGCAAGGACCAGTACGGGTTCAACGCCGACGACCTCAAGAACGCCAAACTCCCCTGGGGCGACCCCGTCGAGGAGAAGCACCACGCCTGGGAAGTCGGGCACTGGGTCAAGTCGTTCGTGTGGGACGGGCTGATCGTCGACGGGGTCTGGGGCACCATCAAGGGCCTGGGCACCCTCGTCGGGTTCGGCGGCTGGGACGCCATGGGACAGGCCTGGAAGGGCCTGGCCCAGCTCGCCACCGGCCTCGTGATCACCTCGATCCCCGGCGCGGGCACCCTGTTCTGGGCCCTGCCCGACGACAAACTCCCCTCCTGGCTGCGCGACTCACGCACCGCGATGAAGGAGACCGGCAAGGCCCTGGTCGCCTGGGACGAGTGGGGCAAGAACCCCGGACGGGCCGCCGGAGCCGTCACCTTCAACGTCCTGACCACCGTCTTCACCGGAGGCGCAGGCGGCGCAGCAGCCGGAGCAGGCAAGGCCGGAGCCGTCGCCAAGGTCCTCTCCGTCGCCGGGAAGGCCGGCAAGGTCATCGACCCGATGACCTACATCGCCAAGGGCGCGGGCGCCGGACTCTCCAAGATCGGCGACATCACCAAGGGCCTCAGGGGCATCAGCAACATCGAGATCCCCAGACTCCCCGACGACGCGATCGTGCTGCCCGAGGGCTCCCTCAAACTGCCCGACGGCACCGTCCACCTCCCCGAAGGCGCAGCCATCCCCGACGGCGGCATCAAACTCCCCGACGGCAACATCAAATTCCCCGACGACGCCCCCCTCCTGCCCGAAGGCACCACCAAGCTCCCCACCCACACCGACGTACCCGTCCAGTACTTCGACCACGACGGCAACCTCCTCGACGAGAACGGCGGCATCGTCCAGCACGCCGACGACGCCCCCAAGGAAAGCTCTCCCACCGTCCCGCGCACCGACGGCACGGACCCCACCACCCCGCACACCAACTCCCCGGTCAAGGAACCGGTCCTGGTCGGTGTCGGCGCCCACACCGTCGATGTCTCGGCCCACATCGGTGACAACGCCGCCCACCTCGGCAGCGACCTCGGCAACGCCGGCCGTCTCGGCGACGACCTGCCGGGCGGTCACACGGGAGACAACCTCCCCGGCGGCCACGCGGACGACCTCGGCCACGGCCCCTCCGCAAGCCATGAACCGCCCACCGGCAGCCACCACGGCGACGGGCACGGCGGCGACGGTGGCCACGAGGACCCGGTCGGCAACGGGCACGACGGTCCCGGAAGCCACGGCCACGACGGGCCGTCCACCGGCGGCGACCACGTTCCAGGTCCCCCTCATGGCGGCGACGGCGGAGTTCCCGGCGGGGTCACCCCCGACGGTCCCCGGGGCAACCTGCCCGACGGTTCCTGGGCGGGCGAGAACGGCCTGCGGCTGGACCGGGACGCGAACGCGGCAGCCGACGACTTCATGCGCAGGTCCACCGAGGCGGAACCCCGTATCACCGAGTCGATGCAAGGCATCGCGGGCAAGGTCGACAACGGCAGGCTGATCGGCCTCGAATACCGTCTCAAGGGCGAGGATTCGCTCAAGCGCAAGCTCGCCACGGACATGCTCGAAGACGTCGGCGTGGACCCCGCTCGGGCCCTCGGCGACATCAAGGACTCCATCCGCTACACGATGGAGATACCGAGCAACGGCTACACCCACGGCGTCCAGCAGGCGATCAACGACCTACAGGCCAAGGGCTTCGAGAACGTCACGTTCAAGAACACCTGGGACTCCGCCGGCTACAAGGGCATCAATTCGACCTGGCGCGATCCGCTCAGCGGCCAGACCTTCGAGCTCCAGTTCCACACCGCGGACAGCTTCGCGGCCAAGATGGACGGCCACGTCCTGTACGAGAAGGAGCGTCTGCCCGGCGTCTCCCCGGACGAGCTGGCCGCGATCAAGGCCGAGCAGGCGGAGCTCTTCGGCAAGGTGCCGGTGCCGCACGACGCGGGCGCCATCACGATCGGCGGACGCAACGTCGACGACGTGGTGTCCGCCATCGGCAAGGACGTGGACTCGACGGCCCACGGCCTCGGGTCGGTGGGTGACGACGTCGGACGCCTGGGCGACGACGCCGCACACATCGGGGACGACGCGACGCACATCGGCGACGACGCCGCACACATCGGGGACGACGCGACGCACATCGGCGACGACGCCGCACACATCGGGGACGACGCGACGCACATCGGCGACGATGCCGCACACATCGGGGACGACGCCGCGGACGCCGGGGACGACGCGGCGGACGGAGCGCGGGCCGACGACGACGGCGGCCCGTACGCCCACGGCCCCAACGGCGGCTGGGGTGGTGCAGGCTGGGTCGAGAAACCTTCTGATTACGCGGCCGGCGTGTACGAGTCGCTTCGGGCCACGCCCAACCACATCGACGTTCCGCAGATGTCGAGGCACACCGGTGTCGACGAGTCGGTGATCCGGCAGGTGAAGACCCACATGATCCGGTCACAGCACGACGTGATCGTTCAGCCCGGCGAATGGAAGCGCGGGCGGTTCACGCCTCGCGACGACATCGCGGACCTGTGGGACGGCGCGCGTAAGGGAACTCTGGACGCGGACCAGATCAAGGAATTCAAGCACCTCATGACACATGAGTATGTGGAGAGTCGGCTGATGAAGGCTGGTCTGCCATACCTCTACGATGAGACGGGGCTGTGGCGCAAGGACTCCGACGGAACCTACGGCAGGAACTCACCGAAGAGCCTGGGCGCGGCCGGCGCGCATGACCTGTCACCGAACCCCGCGAGGGGTGGCTTCGGAACGGCATGGCAGAAACTCGGTCTGCGGCACCCCAAGACGGTTCTGGCCGATGATTTGTCGAACATCGACAGCTTCGTGAACGATGTCGTCCAGGAGTTGCGAGCGAAGGGACTGAACCTCAAGTGACTGACCATTCGTCACACGCGGTGCTGGAGCGACTGCGCGCCATCGACTGGAGCGACGATCTCAAGGCATTCGAGCACGCGAATTCGCGTGCCCTGTTGATGCGTGAGTACCTGCGCCGTGCGGCTCTGTGGGCGCGCGCGTACGGTGCCGAGCAGTCCTGGCCCTTCTTCGATATCGCGGAGCACATCGCCGAGGCGATCCGGACGCCCCCCGAGGACGCCGCCGCTCTGGAAGAAATCCTGAGCGGACTCGCCCCGGCCTCTCTCAAGATCACATGCCGGGGTGCGGTCCGGTGGGCAGCGCTCCGGCAGGCTCAGATCGAGTGGCCTGGCGATCTGCCCGATCCCTACGAGCCACTGATCCTCATGTACGAACGCGGCGGAGGGTATTTCCTTGAGGAGTTCGTCGACCTCAATGGCGCGATGATCCGGCTGGGAAACGTGGAGAGCAATCTCTCCGCCGCCCCCTTCCTCACCCTCGCCCCCGCAACCCTCGACGCCCTGGACGCCGAGGGCGAGATCACGTACTTCGCAAAGATCGACGAGCGGAACCCCAGGAGCAGCCCACGTGGCATCGTCCGGCGCCGGGTCGACGAGGGCCGCACGTATGACGAGGCGTTCACGCGCAACCTCCGCTGGGAGCCGACCGAATACCTCAGGCTGTACGAACTCGGCCACAACGAGATCGATCACGTCGAGATCACCGAGATCGAAGCCGCCGCGTTCATCGAATCGACGATGAAGAAGCTCAGCGGATCGCGATGAACCGATAGCCGGTAGGCCGGGGCAGGAGCAAGCCATGACGAACCGCGCTGACGCACCGCGTTACCGCGGCGAGACCGACAAGCCGGTCCACCACCTAACGGTCGCCAACGCCCGCGGCGAGGCGATGGGTTACCTGTGGGCCAACGACGAGGACGACGCGGCCGGATGGTGTCTGCGGCCCGCCGGTGACCGGGCCGGGTTCGGCGAAGGGCTTGAGTGGTCCACAAAGCTCAACGAGGCCAAGGCGCGCGGGCTCTCGTCCACAGCCGCGCTCGCCGAACTGGTCCGCGGCTCGGACCCGAGGTGCGTCAGCCACATCGTCCCCGGCTCCCTGACCGCGGCCCCGTCCCTGGCCGCGCTCACAGAGCTGGCCCACGTCGTGACCGAGGCCGACGACCGGCGTCTGCTGGCCCAGCTCGACCGTGAGAACACCGACGCATGGCTCCAGTTGAGGGAGGGGCTCGCCGCGCTGACCGACGAGGACCGTGACGTCCAGTGGTCCAAGGGCGGGAAGCAGCCGGACGGCACCTGGCAGATGAGCTATCCGCTCCACAGCAGGCGGCTCGAACGCGTGGTCCGGGCGCTGCCCGCTGTCGGCGCCGTGACACCCGCGTACCTCTGGCAGAGCAATCCGCCGCCCACCGTGCCGCTCGACGGCCGGATGAGCCCGGCCGACGCCGTGCGCGCGGCCACGGCCGTGGTGCGCGGGGAGCGGTTCGCGGACGGGACGATCGCCCAGGCGGCGAGGGACGGACTCATCGACGCCGTGGCCGAGTCGCTGTGTTCGTGGTACGAGACCGAGGTCGCCGGCGCCCATGAAGATCCCTGAGGAATGACGATCCCGGCGAATGCCGAATCCGCGTCGGCCGTTTTCGCCCACTCCACAACTTGTCGGCGCCGCAACCTGGGCTGTACCGCCTCCTCGCACATGCCTTATCTTGCAGGAGTTAATTGGGGGGATTCCCGTATGGTGCGCGTCGGCTGACGCGGTGACCATGACCGACGCAACATACGACCGAGGCAACGGACGACGAGACGAATGGCACGGGATTACGACAGCCAGCTTCTGGAGTCGGTGGCGGTACGCCGGCGCAGGATGCGGGACGCGCTGCTGTTCGGCGCGCAGCGGGCGCGGCGCACGGCGGACGAGCGGCTCGGGAAGGTCTTCGCGGGAATCGCCATCGCGGCCGTGCTGTGCGCGGGATGTGTCGGGTGGTCCTTTGTCCAGAACATGCTGGAGAAGCAGAAGGCCGAACAGCAGAAGCAGCAGCGCCAGGAGCAGCAGTACGAGCAGCCGGCGACGAAATCGGCACAACCGCCGAAAAATGGGGAAACAGCGAAAAATCCCCAGTAAATCAGTAACTCCAGCCAATTCAGAAAGAGTTCCCCGCAAAGGGGACGGAGAAGACGCTAGTAGCATGGGCACGCCAAGCTGCCCGACTTCTCAGCCCGACTCCTCGAACGTCGCGACGATAGGTTCCCGTAAACGTGGTGAGCACAGCAACGACTTCCCGAGCGCAGCTCAGCCGGGTGACCCTGGTCGGTGAGCGGCGCCGGGCCGACATCGTCCTGCCGTCCGATACGCCGATCGGTCAGCTGCTGCCGGACATCCTGCAGTTGCTGGACGACCGGGCCGCCGCGCGCCCGATGACACGGCAGCTGATCACGTCGGACGGCTCCGCACTGCCGCACGACAGCACCCTGTCCTCGGCCGGTATCGCGGACGGTGCCGTGCTCCGGCTCGTACGGGCGCACTCCGCGCCGCCCGCCCCGGTCGTGCACGATGTCACCGATCTGGTGGCCGACGATCTCGATCTGCAGGCCTGGCGCTGGCGTCCCGCCGCGCGCCGGACCAGTGCGGGCGTGGCGTCCGTGGTCTTCGCGGTGGTCGCCGCGCTGCTCGCCCGCCGCGTGTTCGGCCTCGAAGCGCTGACCGGCGCCCTCGTGGCCACCACGCTCGTGCTGCTGGCGGCCGGTGCTCTCATCGCCAGGATCGCGCAGGGCAACCGGGGTCTGGCGACCGCGCTCCTGCTCGCCTCCGGCAGCCTCGGTGTCGTCACCGCGTGGACCGCCGCGGATGCCTACGACTGGCCGGGGACCGCACGGCTCGCGGCCGTCGCGGGCGCGCTCGTCCTGATGCTGCTGCTGCTCGGCTACTTCTCGCCGCTCGGCCGCGGCGGGCTCATCGGTGCCGTCGCCACCACCGCGATCGTCCTGGTGTGGGAGGCCGTTGCCGCCGTCCAGGACGACCTGGCCCGGCTCGGCGCCGTCATGGCCGTCTTCTCCGTGGTGCTGCTCGGTCTGCTCCCTCGACTCGCGCTGGCGGCGTCCGGGCTCACCGCGCTCGACGACCGCCGCTCCGGCGGCGTCTCCGTCAGCCGCCACCAGGTGGGCAACGCGCTCGCGGCCACCCACCGCGGTCTGGCCCTCGCGACGGTGGTCACGGCGGTCTCCGCGGCGGCGGGCGGCTGGCTGCTCACGCTGGCCGGCAAGCCGTCCGTGTGGACCGTGGCGCTGCCCTCGCTCGTGGCCCTCGTGCTGCTCTCCCGGGCGCGGGCCTTCCCGTTGGTCGCCGAGGTCGTGGCGCTCTTCGCCGCCGCCGCGGTCCTGGTCGTACGCCTCGTCATGCTGTGGATGCAGCACGCCGGGGGCGCCGGACCGCTCGCCCTGCTGTGCCTGGCCGCGGTGCTGCCGCTGCTGGTCCTGGCGGTGCAGCCGCCCGAGCATGTGCAGGTCCGGCTGCGGCGCATGGCCGATCTGGTCGAATCCATCGGCGTGGTGGGGCTCTTCCCGCTCGCCGTCGGTGTGTTCGGCGTGTACGGACAGCTGCTCAACAAGTTCTGACGTCGACGCGCAGGTGCTCCGGGCGGGGCAGCAGGGCGGAAAAGAAGGGCAGACATGCCGAACGAAGACAACTGGCAGGGCGATGTACTGCGCGCCATGAGGGGCGGCGGCGCCCAGGAGGGCGCGCAGGGCACCGGCGCGCAAGGGCAGGGCGGTCAGCCGTACGCCGCCCCCGCACCGCACCCCGGCGTCCCCGCGCAGAACGCCCCCGCGTACGGAACACCCCAGCAGCAGGCCGCGTACCAGGAGCAGCAACAGCAGGCAGCCCAGTACCCCGGCCCCCCGGTCGCACAGCCGCAGCCCCAGCCGCAGCAGGCGCAGCAGCCCCAGAGTGCGTACACCCCCGGCGCCCGCCCCCACCGCACCCCCGACTCCCGGCCCGTCGTGGACAAGTCACTCGCCTCCGTGGGGCGCAAGGCGCGGCGTGGCGAGCCGTTCGCCGCGCGGGCCGCGCGCGCCCTGCGCGTGAGCGTGTCCTCGTCGGCCGCGCGCGAGGTGGCCAGGACCACCGCCACCGCCGAGATGCTCCAGCAGCCCGTGACGACCGGTCGGCAGATCGCCGTCACATCCATCCGGGGCGGCGCGGGCAAGTCGACCGTGGCCGCGCTGCTCGGCACCACGTACGCGCACTACCGGCAGGACCCGGTCCTGTTCGTCGAGGCCGATCCGGCGCTCGGCTCGCTGCCGCTGCGGCTCGGCGCCGAGACGCTGCGCTGGACCACCGGCGACCTGGCGGGGATCATCGAGCCGCAGATGTCGCTGCTGGACATCACCGGCTATCTCGTCCAGCTCCCGGGCAACGCCTGGCTGCTGCCCGGCAGTCAGGGCCAGATCGGCGCGATGCTGGACAGCAGGGCCTACGAGCGGGTCATGGTCTCGCTGCGCCGCTACTTCGGCGTCACCGTCGTCGACTGCGAGACGCTGCCCGCCGAGGTCGCCCGGGTCGCGCTGTCCGCCGCCCAGGCCCGTGTGCTGGCCGCGCCCGCCACGCTGGAGGGCATCACCAGCACGTACGCGGTGCTGCAGTGGATGCAGTCGCTGCCCCGGCAGGTGATCGCCGGCACGGTCGTCGTGCTCAGCGAACTCGTGCCGCACCCCGGACTCGACCTCGACGAGGCCGCCGAGAAGCTCAGGTCCACGGGGGCGGGCGTCCAGGTCCTGCCGTACGACCGGCATCTTGCGGCCGGTGGCGCGATCCGCACCGAACTCCTGGCGCACGCCACCAGAGAGGCCGCCACGCGTCTCGCCGCGGATGTGTTCCGGCTGTCCCAGCAACACCACTGACCACCGATCAGCAGCACCGCCGATCCCCGATGCCGAGCCCGACCCCGAGTGACGGACGCCGATGAGTACCCGACTGATCCACCGCCCGGCCAGGACCACCCGGCCGCCCGCCGCCTCCGAGGCGCGCACCATCGAGGCCCCGCCGAACCTGCCCGAGGGCAAGTCGGGCAACATCGCGATGTCGCTGTTGCCCGTCGCCGGTGTGATGTCGTCCGTCGTGATGATGACGGTCGTACGCAACAGTCAGTTCGCCGGGCTCGGCGCGATCATCCTCGTCGTCACCGTCATCGGCTCCGTCGCGCTCGTCTTCTCGCAGCGCGGCAAGGCCCAGCGCACCCGCCGCACCCAGCGCGAGGCCTACCTCGCCTATCTGGAGGATCTGCGCGAGGAGCTCTCCGTCGAGGAGCGCGAGCGGGCCGAGCGGGCCGATGTCCTCAACCCGCCGCCGCACGCGCTGTACGACATAGTGCGCGACCCGGCCCGGCTGTGGGAGCGCCGCCGCATGGACGGCGACTTCCTGCGGGTGCGCGTCGGCACGGGTGAGATGCCCGTACGGGATCTGAAGGTCGCCCAGCAGGGTTCGTCGGTGCTCTCGCCGCCCGACACCTTCATGCTCAACGAGGCGTCGGCGCTGATGGACCGCTTCCGTACCGGCACCGAACTGCCGCTCACCGTCCCGCTCGACCGGGTCGGCAACATCAGCGTCATCGGCCCCCGCGAGGACTGTCTGCGCGTCGCGCGCGCCCTGCTCGTCCAGACCGCGGCCACCCACGCCCCCGACGACGTCGCGATCGCCCTCGCCGTGCCCGGCGACCGGCTGGCCGACTGGGAGTGGGCCAAGTGGATGCCGCATCTGCTCGACCCCGAGCAGTTCGACGGTCCCGTCGCCGCGCGCCGCATCGCCCCCTCCGCACCCCAGCTGGCTCGCCAGATCGGCGCGGAGCTGCGCCGCCGCGCCTCGTACGCGGCCGAGGTGCGGCGCGGTCTTTCCGGCAAGGACGCGCTGTCCATGACGTCCCGGCTGCTCGTCGTCACCGACGGGCACGGCGAGGACGCCGTCGACCTGCCGCGCCCCGACGACGCGGTCGGTCTGCGCGAGATGGGTGTCAGCGTGCTGCACCTGCTCGAACACCGGGTCCAGGAGCCGGGCCATGTCAGCGTACGGATCACCGTCGACGGCGACCGGGTGGTCATCGAGGACCTGCGCGAGCAGGAGCCGATCAGCGCCCACGGCACCGTGGACGAGGTCGGCATCCCGTTCGCCGAGGGCCTGGCCCGGATGCTGGCGCCGATGCGGCTGTCCGCCGAGTCGCTCGTCGACGCCCCGCTGTCCGGTCCCGTCGACTTCGCCGATCTGCTCGGCATCGAGGACGTGGCGCAGCTCGATCTGTCGCGCCTGTGGGCGCCGCGCGGCGAACGCGCCTTCCTGCGGGTCCCGATCGGCATCAGCGACTCCCATCAGCCGGTGCTCCTCGACCTGAAGGAGTCCTCCGAGCTGGGCATGGGCCCGCACGGTCTGTGCGTGGGCGCCACCGGTTCCGGGAAGTCGGAGCTGCTGCGCACCCTGGTCCTCGCGCTGGTGGCCACGCATCCGCCGGAGGATCTCGCGCTGGTCCTCGTCGACTACAAGGGCGGTGCGACCTTCGCGCCGTTCGCGGACCTGCCGCATGTGGCCGGGGTCATCACCAACCTGGAGAACCAGGCGGGTCTCGTCGAGCGTGTCCACGCCTCGCTCGCCGGTGAGGTCAAGCGCCGCCAGCAGGTTCTGAAGGACGCCGGGAACGTCGCCGACATCGGTGACTACGCGGCGCTGCGCGCGGAGCGGCGGCCCGATCTGGACCCGCTGCCGCATCTGTTCGTCGTCATCGACGAGTTCGGTGAACTCCTCACCGCGAAGCCGGACTTCATCGATCTGTTCCTGTCGATCGGGCGCATCGGCCGGTCCATCGGTGTGCATCTGCTGCTGTCCAGCCAACGCATCGAGGGCGGCAAGCTGAAGGGCCTGGACACCTATCTCTCCTACCGGCTCGGTCTGCGTACGTTCTCCGCCGACGAGTCCCGTACGGTCCTGGACACCACGGACGCCTTCCATCTGCCGCCGCTGCCCGGGTTCGGCTATCTGAAGGTGGACACCAGCCACTACGAGCGGTTCAAGGCGAGCTATGTCTCGGGCGGCTACCGGGGCCCGGTGCAGCGCACGCAGGAGGAGGACACCGGTCCGCTCGCCCTTGAGTACGAGGCGTTCAACACCCTTGCCGAGCCGGAGAGTTCGGGCGAGGAGCCCAAGGTGCGCCGCCGTGAGACCGGGCCGACCGAGATGGGTGTCGTCGTCGACCAGCTGCGCGGCGCGGCCGGTCCGGTGCGCCGGATCTGGCTGCCTCCGCTGCCCGACGCCATCGCCCTGGACAAGGTCGCGGGTCCGCTGGACGTGGGACCGCGCGGGATGCAGCTGGCCAAGCGCCGTGGTCCGCTCCAGGTGCCGCTGGGGCTGCTCGACGACCCGACCAAGCAGTGGCAGGGCCAGTGGTATCTGGACCTGACGGTGGCGGGCGGCCACGCCGCGATCATCGGCGGCCCGCAGTCCGGCAAGACCACGCTGCTGCGCACGCTCGCCCTCGCGCTGGCGCTGACCCACACTCCGCAGGAGGTCGGCGTCTACGGCCTCGACCTGGTGGGCGGCGGTCTCCAGGCCGTGTCGGGGCTGCCGCACGTCGGCGGCGTGGCCGGGCGTGCGGACCGGGAGCGTGCGGGGCGCACCGTCGAGGAGGTGCGGGGCATGCTCGCGATCCGCGAGGAGCTGTTTCGCGAGCACGGCATCGACTCGGTGGAGCAGCTGCGCTCGCTGCACGCGGCGGGCCGGCTGCCGCAGCTGGCCTCGGCCGAGATCGTGCTGGTCATCGACGGGTTCGGCGCGCTGCGCGACGACTTCGAGGAGCTGGACGACGCCGTCGTCGACATCCTCAAGCGCGGTGGCGGCTACGGCATCCATGTCGTCGCGGGCATGCTCCGCTGGAACGATGTGCGCATCGCCACCCAGTCGAACTTCGGCACCCGTGTCGAGCTGCGGCTGAACGACCCGAGCGAGTCCAGCATCGACCGCAAGCTCGCCCAGACCCTGTCGCCGGACGAGCCGGGCCGCATCCTCACCGACGGCAAGCTCTTCGCGCAGGTCGCGCTGCCGCGTACGGACGGGCTCGCCGAAGTCTCGGACCTGGGTGCCGTCCTGGAGCACACGGCCCGTACGGTGCGCGCCACCTGGAGCGGCGAGGTCGCCCAGCCGGTGCGGATCCTGCCGCACGTCCTGGAGCCGCATCTGCTGCCGGGCCCGGTCGCCGAGCCGCGGCGGGTGCCGATCGGCCTGGACCAGACGGCGCTCGCGCCCGTCATGCTCGACCTGTTCCACCACGACCAGCATCTGCTGATCCTGGGCGACAGCGAGTGCGGCAAGACGAACCTGCTGAAGACCATCGCCGGTGGCCTCATCGAGCGCTACGGCGAGGAGGAGCTGGTCTTCGCCGTCATGGACCCGCGGCGCGGTCTGCGCGGCGCGATCCCCGAGGAGTTCCGCGGCGGTTACGCGTACAACCCCAAGATGTGCGCGGGTCTCGCCGCGGGCATCGCCACCGAGCTGGAGAAGCGGCTGCCGGACGACCGGGCGGACACCGAGGATCTGGAGCCCGGCAGCTGGGGCAGCGGTCCGCGGATCGTGATCCTCGTCGACGACTACGACGTGCTGACGACGGCGGGCCAGGCGCCGCTCGACCCGTTCCTGCCGTACATCCCCTCCGCGGTCGACATCGGGCTCCACTTCGTGCTGACGCGCCGGGTCGCGGGTGCCTCGCGCGGGATGTACGACCCGCTGGTGCTGGGGCTGCGCGAGTCGGGTGCCTCGGCGCTGCTGATGGCGGGCGACCGCAGCGAGGGCCAGTTGTTCCCCGGTGTGTACGCCGCTCAGCAGCCGGCGGGCCGCGGTGTGTTCGTCCGCAGGGGGCAGCCCAACCACCTGATCCAGACCGTGTACACCGCCGAGTGACGCACCGGGAAGCCGTCCCGTACCCGCGGGGCGCGCCCCGCAGCACATCCGCACCCCGGACGAAGAAGGAACGGCCGACCACATGACCAAGGACGTCATCGCCCTCACGACGCGCATGCCCGACCCGTTGACCGTGCTCGCGGGTCTGCTCGCGGGCGGTCCCGACAAGCTGGTGGGGACGACGGGCGAGGATGCCGTCGTACAGCTCTGCGACGAGCAGGGCAGGCCGCTCGTCTCCGTGGAGGCGCCGCTGCTGGTCCAGGTCGCGGGCGAGGCCGAGCGGCTGCTCGGGGCCACCGCTCCCCCGGTCCCGTTCTGGTGGACGGAGGCCCGCGCGACCACGGGCGTCGAGGAGGCGGAGCTGCTCGCGGGCACCTTCGCGGCCCGGCTCGCCACGCTGGCCGGGGGCTCGGCCTGGCCGCCGGAGGCCGCGCGTTCCCTGGCCGTGGTGAAGACCGAGGGCGTGAGTGTCGCGCCGACGCCCGCGGCCGCGCAGCCCGCCGTGGACGCCCTCACCGACAAGGTCGCCGTCGTCATCCAGGACCGCCCGGTGATCGCCATGACGGCCTGGCTCTCGGACGCGTTCCGGGCCGCGGCCAACGCCGAGCTGGGGCTCCAGATCGTCACCTCGCCGGGGGTCACGCTCTCCCCCGCCGTACGCAACAGCCTGAGCGGCTGGCCCTCGCGCTGGGTGGTGCAGGACGAGCAGGACGGCTACTACGACGGTCTGTCCGGTGCCGTACTGCGGTGGCAGAACGGGCTGTTCGCGCCGGTCGAGGCGGCGAACCCGGTCCCCGGGGATCCGCGCACACCGGTGGCCGCCGCCTTCCAGCAGGTCTCGGAGACCGGCGAACGCCAGCTGGCCGTCTCGTTCCGCACGGTCCACCCCGCGGACGACCGTCTTGTGCTCGGCGGGGCCCTGGAGTCGGTGTGGCGCGAGCTGACCGGTGAGGCTCCGGCCGGCTGGGGCACCGCGGAGCCCGCCAACCTGCCCTGGTCGCTGCGGCGGCTGACCGATGTCGCCCACGAGCGGGCGCCCGCGCCGACCTGGCTCGTGGTGGTCGGCGGCCCGGACCGGCCCGGTCTGGCGACGGTCCGCATCAGCCGTACGAAGGCGGGCGTGGAGGAGGACGTCACGCTGGCGTTCGGCTACGGCCCCGACGAGGAGCTTCCGCTGGACGCCCTGCCCCGGGCGGCGGAGGTGCTCGCCACCCGTCATCATCTGCAGTCGATGCTCGTCCAACTCCGCAAGGCCCGGCGCGACTTGGCGGTTCCACCGCGCTTCGAGGGGCCCGGCGTCCCGCTGGCCTTCGTGCTCGGCGCGCAGGAGGTCCGCGAGATGCCCGGCGACCGCGCCCGGCGCACCCCGCTGTCCGAGCCGCCGGTCCAGCTCGGCCCGCGGTCCCGTCCGGCGCTGTACTACCCGCTGCCGGGCGACCCTTCGGATCTGTCGGGCTGGCAGGACTTCGAGCGGCTGATGCGGCATCTGAAGGGCGCCTGAGCAAGGCACGGAACAGGATCGGCCAGAAATCGACGAGCCGTGCAGACGGCCGCGCGCCCGGCACCGCGATCGTCCCAAGAGGTCACCAACCGCTCAGAGGTGCTCACTCGTCCCTGACGATCACGCAGTTTCGGTCACAAACGACTTCCCTCGCTCGCCCACACGGGGTTGACTATGGGTCACACATGGTGATGCCGCCGTCCTGAGCCAAGGGCGATTGCCACCGCGGACCCGCGAGCCCGGCCCCGACGCCCCGACCCCCGGCAGAGGAGAGTGAGCAGGGATGACCGGCTTATTCCGCACGGTGACCCTCTGGCCAAGGGCGGGTGGGAGCGGGCCGCCCGTCCCCCGATGTGTACTGGCGCCGACGCGTGAATTCGATCAGAACTCTGTTCGTATCGTTCATCCGCATCGTCTCGACGAGGGGCACCAATGAGCCAGATTGCGCTGCCAGAGTTTCATATGCCGTTCCAGAGCACGGGATGCAATCCCGGCATCGAGGAGACCAGGAAGGCCGCCTGGGAATGGGCTGGATCCAACGGTCTGGCACTCTCCCCGATGGCCCGGAAGAAGATGATCCGGACCAGGCCCGAACTCTGGATATCCCTCATATTCCCCACTGCTTCACAGCAGCACCTCGATCTCTTCTGCCAGTGGCTCTTCTGGGCCTTCCTCGTCGACGACGAGTTCGACGACGGCCCCGCGGGACGCGACCCCCGCATGTGCGAGGCCGCGATCGACCGGCTGGTGGCCGTGCTCGACGGCGAACAGCCGGGCGGTGCCATGGAGTACGCGCTCGTGGGCCTGCGGGACCGGACGTACCACGACCGCTCGCCGCGCTGGATCCGGCAGTTCCGGCGGGACACGGTCGCCTGGCTGTGGACCTACTACGCCGAGGCGGTGGAGCGGGCCGCCGGGCAGGTGCCGACCAGGAACGAATTCGTGAAGCACCGCCGGGATTCGGTGGCCATGCAGCCCTTCCTGGATCTGCACGAGATCACCGCCGGAATCGACCTCCCGGAATCGGCCCGCAGCCTTCCCGCGTATATCGCCCTGCGCAACGCGGTGACCGATCACTCGGGGCTCTGCAACGACATCTGCTCCTTCGAGAAGGAGGCGCTGCTCGGTTATGAGCACAATGCGGTACGGCTCATTCAGCGCGATCTCGGATTCACCCTCCAGCAGGCCGTCGACGAGGCCGGGAGACAGCTCGCCGAGATAGCGGAACGGGTACAGCGCGCCGAGAAGGAACTGATCGACGAAATAGAGGCGGCCGGGATCCACGGCCGCACCCGGGCCGCGCTGGAGCGCTGCGTGCAGGACTACCGCGGGCTGGTCCGGGGCGATTTCGACTACCACGCCCGTGCGGAGCGCTACACCCGTCCAGATCTGGTGGAGATCGACGAACGGGAGTCGCTGTCACGGTTCTTCGCTGCCTGAACGACCGCCTGAACGGCCGCGTATCCGCCCGTGGGCGCCGGTTTCGCCACCGGCGCCCCTCGGGCCGCACCCCGGCCCGTCAGCCCTTGTTCTGCGCCGCCCAGAACTCGTCGAACGTGAGCAGCCCGTCGCCGTTGGCGTCGTGCGAGTTGATGACGGCCTGGGCCACCGGCTCGGTGACGTAGGGGTCGCCGAGCTGCGCCATGGCGCTCTTGTACTCGGCGGCCGATATCAGCCCGTCGCCGTTCAGATCGAACCGTTCGAATGCCTTGCGCGCCGACTCGATGTCCGCCACAGTTCCGCCCCTTCGTAATGCCTGACCATTGCCTGACCAATGCCTGACCGGTGTCCGGTTGACGGTGGTCAGATTAACGGGCGCGACCGATGGCGGTCGCGGCGGCCGGTGGTCGATCATGGGTGGGGTGTCCGTCGCCCGGCGGACCGCGGTGCGGACCGGGGAGCGGAACGCCGATGGACGGCACACTGGCAGAGGTCCTGGCGGCTGCCGCACACGGCCGGTTTCCTCCGCCGGACGGGGCGACGACGGTGATCGGGCAGCCGAACGCGCGGGATGCGGGAGTGCTGGCGTTCACCGCGCACTCGGTGGTGTTCACCGACGAGGATCCGCGGTGGGTGCGGGCCGTGCTGGCCGCCACCCCCGGTGACGCGCTGGCCGCGACGATGAATCCGTACTTCCTGAACGCGCTGCTGGCCCGCACCGGCCGGCACATGAACACCATCGATCTGCTGACGGTCGCGAGCGCGCTGCCGGGCGAGCCGGGGATCGCGCTGCGGGAGATCGAGGACCCGGAGCATCCCAGGGTGGCGCGGGCGATGACGTACCGCGACGAGGTGCGGGTCTGGTCCACCGACGGCGGTGTGGTGATCCTCGGCCGGGGGGTCGCGGGGCGCTGGGAGACCGCGATCGAGGTGGCGCAGGAGGCGCGCGGCCGGCGGCTGGGCGAGCGGCTGGCGCGGGCGGCCCGGCATCTGGTGCCGGACTCGGTGGTGTGGGCGCAGCAGTCGCCCGGGAACGCCCGCAGTGTGCGGACGTTCCAGGCGGCGGGCTACCGGCCGGTGGGCTCCGAGGCCCTGTGGGTCGCGGGGTGAGTGTTCAGCGGATCAGTGGCGCCACGGCCTGTAGTGGGGGTTGTCGACGCCCTTGTCCATGTTCTCGGTCTTGGCCGCCTGGTTGATCGGGCACGCCCCGACGATGAACTTCCGGTCGACGCCGCCGGGGAAGGCGACCTCGACCTGGTCGGCGCACTTGTGGGTGTTCATGTACAGACACAGTAGGGGCGAAACGCACGCGGGGTACCAACGTGAACATACGGGGAACGCGAATGAATCACTCAACGAATCCCATAAATATTCATGGTTTTCCAGGCAAGTGACCCATCACACCTGCGATTCAGCGAGAGAATGTCCCGTTATGATCATTAAATACATCTTTTGAGGCTTTGGCGGCGGGGTCGTCCGTCTGCCATAGTCGGTGACACGACCGCATTGACCCGAGCCAGGTCGTCACAAGCGGCCGTGAACACACCCCCCATCTCACGGCCCTCACACAGAAGCCCCCGAAGCGCCGTACCACGGCAGACCGGGGGCTTCTGTGCATCCGGGCGTGGGCCCGCCGGGGTCAGCGGTCGGAGATCCGCATCTCGAACCAGGTGGTCTTGCCGCGCGGCAGCAGATCCACGCCCCACCGGTCGGAGAGCTTGTCGACGAGGAAGAGTCCCCGTCCGCTGACGTCCATCTCCTGGACGGGCATCAGACACGGCAGTCCGCGCGAGGGGTCGCGCACCTCGATCCTGATCCAGCCGCGCCGGCGCAGCATCCGTAACCCGAAGACCCTGGCACCGGTGTGCCGTACCGCGTTGCCGACGAGCTCCGAGACCAGCAGCACGGCGAACTCCGCGGTCTGCGGGGAGAGTGCCCACTGGCGCAGCACCACGCACGAGGTGAGCCGCCGGGCGGTGGCAGCGGACTCCGGGCGGGACGGCAGCCGGACTTCGCCCTCCGTCGGATTTCCGAACAACTCCAGTGCTTTGAACGCCTGTTCGTCCTCGACGGCCGACGTCCAGCGTGCCGCTGTCGCACCGCTGTGCGGTCGCGGCTGATCCACACCCTCCAGGCCCGCCATGCACACCATCATGGCCGCAAGGTGGGCGCTCCGGGGCCGTTCCCACGGAATCCACACACCGGAATGCCTCATTCCACAGAGGTGGATAGGCATATGCCACCGGCAGGACGAGGCCCGTCACACCACCCCTGACCTGCACCGATATGGCGCCCGAGCGAGTTTGCCACCGCCTTCGGCCGACTGGGCCTTAAGGTTCTCTTAAGGCCCAGCTAATCCGCCCGCACGGATGAACGCGCGTCAGTCTGTGCCCAACTGGCGTTCGGTCAGAGGAACTTGGCCTTGCCCGGACCCTCTTCCACAAAGCTGCGCATTCCGCGCTCCCGGTCCTCGGTGGCAAACAGACCGGCGAACCAGTTCCGCTCGATCGTGAGCCCGGTGTCGATGTCCGTCTCCAGTCCGGCGTCGACGGATTCCTTGGCGGCGCGCAGTGCGAGAGCGGGCCCCTTCGCCAGCCCGGCGGCCCAGGCGTGCGCCTGCTCGTACACCTCGGCGGCGGGCACCACACGGTCCACCAGACCGATCGTCAGGGCCTCCTCGGCCTTCACATGGCGGCCGGTGAAGATCAGGTCCTTGGCGCGGGACGGGCCGATCAGCCGGGCGAGGCGCTGAGTGCCGCCCGCGCCGGGGATCAGTCCGAGCAGGATCTCGGGCTGGCCCAGCCTGGCGTTGTCGGCGGCGATCCGGAAGTCGGCACAGAGCGCCAGCTCGCAGCCGCCGCCCAGCGCGTAGCCGGTGACTGCGGCGACGACGGGCTTGGGGATGCGGGCCACCGCGGTGAAGGAGTCCTGCAACGCCTTGGACCGCACGACCATCGCCGTGTGGTCCATCGCCTGCATCTCCTTGATGTCCGCGCCCGCCGCGAACACCTTCTCGCCGCCGTAGAGGACCACGGCGCGCACGTCGTCGCGCCGGGTGGCCTCCTCGGCGAGTTCACGCAGCCGGTCCTGGGTGGCGACATCCAGGGCGTTCATGGGCGGCCGGTCCAGCAGGATCGTGCCGACGCCGTCGGTCACTTCGAGGGTTACGGTCATGGGAGGCAGGTTAACCGTCGCTAACGCGGACGGACCCGGTGCTGTTGGTCACAGCGCCGGGTCCGCTCGTTCTCCGTACGAAGGGAGCTACTTGGTCCACTCCGACCAGGACATGTTCCAGCCGTTGAGGCCGTTGTCCGGCTGGATCGTCTTGTCCCTGGAGTTCTTCACGACCACGACGTCACCGATGAGCGAGTTGTCGAAGAACCAGGCGGCCGGGGTCTTCTTGCTCCAGGCGCCGCGCACGTCCTGCAGACCGACACAGCCGTGGCTGGTGTTGGTCGTGCCGAAGACGCCGGATCCGCCCCAGTAGTTGCCGTGGATGAAGGTGCCCGAGGTGGACAGGCGCATCGCGTGCGGCACGTCCTTGATGTCGTACTCGCCGCCGAAGCCGACGGTGTCGCCGTTCATCCGGGTCACCTTGAGCTTCTCGCTGATGACCATCTGGCCGTTGTACGTGGTGGTCGCCGGGGCCCCCGCCGAGATCGGGATGTTCCTGATCTGCTCGCCGTCACGGACGACCCTCATCCGGTGCGTGCTCGCGTCGACGGTGCTGACCTGCCTGCGGCCGATGGTGAACGAGATCGTCTTGGCCTGCTTGCCGTAGACGCCCGGACGCCCCTCGACGCCGTCGAGGTTGAGCTTCACGGTCACCTTGGTTCCCGCGGCCCAGTAGTCCTCGGGGCGGAAGTCGAGGCGGTCGTTGCCGAACCAGTGGCCCTCGATCGGCACGGACGGCTCGGCCGTCACCTTGATGGCGTTCTCCACCGCGGCCGGGTCGGTGATGCCACGCGTGAAGTGGATCGAGACGGGCATGCCGACACCGACCGTGGAACCGTCCTCGGGGGTGTACTGCCCGATGAAGGTGTTCTGCGGGACCAGCGTCGTGAAGGTGGTGTCCTTCGCCGACTCACGGCCCTTCGCGTCCTTGGCGACCGCGTGGACCTTGTACTTGGTCGCCGCGGCCAGATGCATCTGCGGTGTCCAGCTCGTGCCGTCCGCCGCGATCTCGCCCTCGATCTCGGTGCCCTTGGGGTCGGAAACCCGGACCGTGGTCAGCTTCCCCTGCGCGGCGGAGATCTTCAGCGCGCCGCTGGTGGCGACGGAATCCGCCCCGTCCTTCGGCGCGATGGTCACCACGGCCTGCGAGGCGGCGGTGTCCTCTACCTTCGCCCCGCCCTTGCGGTTCTTGTCCGCACTGCCGGCGTCGTCGCCCCCGCCGCACGCCGTCACCAGCAACAGCAGCGCACCCAGTACCAGAGCCAGCAGTCCGGTGGCCCCACGCCCTCGCCGTCCGCTGTCCGCCCCGACCGATGTCCCCGATATCGGCTGCCCGTTCAATGTGCTCGTCTCCCCTCACACGGCCTGGCCCCGCCAAGACCCTGGGAACCCGCAGGTCCCCGCCCCCGCGCGCGGCACATGCGCGCTCAGCGAAAGATAATCACACCAGCCATGGGGATATGACCCCTCGGCATGTCACCGTTCCGTCCCAAACGTGACCCCAGCTCAGGACAGGGCCGGACGGGGGAAACGTGAGTGCGGGCCCCCGCGTGGGCAGAAGAGAGGGGAGGACCACACTCGGGGAGCCGCGGCCGGGACGCCGCGCGCTCCCTTTCGGTGCCAGGTCCCCACGAGCCGCGGGAGGCGAGCAGGTGTCGAGCGCAGCCGAGCAGGAGGCAGTGCAGGAGACGGAAACCGAGACGGCCACGGCCACGGCGGCCGGGCTGCGAAGTACGCGGGAGGCCGTGCCCCGGAGCGTGCGGGAGGCCGGGTCGCAGAGCGCGCGGGAAGCCGTGCCCGGGCGGCCGCCCGCCGTGTGGCCCGGGGCGCCGATGCCGCTCGGGGCCCGCTTCCGGGTGGGTCCCGACGGGGTGGCGGGCACCAACTTCGCGCTCTGGGCGGGCGGCGCGGAGGCCGTCGACCTCTGCCTCTTCGACGAGGACGGGAGCGAGACGCGCCTCGCGCTGACCGAGCTGACCCATGAGATCTGGCACGGCTTCGTGCCGGGCGTACGGCCCGGCCGGCGCTACGGCTACCGGGTGCACGGCCGCTGGGACCCATGGACCGGCGCCCGCTGGAACGCGGCGAAGCTGCTCCTGGACCCGTACGCACGGGCCGTGGACGGCTCGTTCACCCTCCCGGCCGAGGTGTACGGCCATGTGAGGGACTGGCCGCACCAGCAGGTCGCCGACACCGTGCGCGACGAACGGGACTCCGCCCCGTACGTCCCCAAAGGGGTCGTGGTCCACGATGACGACGACTGGGCGGAGGACCGCCGGCCCAAGACCCCGTGGGCGGACTCAGTCATCTACGAGCTGCACGTACGCGGCTTCACCAAGCTGCACCCCGGCATCCCCGAGGAGCTGCGGGGCACGTACGCCGGTCTCGCCCACCCGGCGGCCATCGGGCATCTCCAGCGGCTCGGGGTCACCGCGGTGGAGCTGCTGCCGGTGCATCAGTTCGCCCACGAGGACCATCTGCTGCGGCGCGGACTGCACAACTACTGGGGCTACAACTCCATCGGCTACTTCGCCCCGCACGCCGACTACTCGGCGAGCGGCACCACGGGCCAGCAGGTCGGCGAGTTCAAGCGGATGGTGCGGGCCCTGCACGACGCCGGGATCGAGGTGATCCTCGACGTGGTCTACAACCACACGGCGGAGGCGAGCGAGCTGGGTCCGATGCTGTCGCTGCGCGGCATCGACAACCGCGGCTACTACCGCCTCCAGTCCGACGCCCGCAGATACGCGGACTACACCGGCTGCGGCAACACACTGCACGTCGTCCAGCCGCACGTCCTGCGGCTGATCACGGACTCGCTGCGCTACTGGGTCACGGAGATGGGCGTCGACGGCTTCCGTTTCGATCTGGCGGCCGCGCTGGCCCGCTCGATGCACGACGTCGACATGCTCTCGCCGTTCCTCGCGGTGATCGCCCAGGACCCGGTGCTGCGCCGGGTGAAGCTGATCGCCGAGCCGTGGGACGTCGGCAACGGCGGCTACCAGGTGGGCGCCTTCCCCCCGCTGTGGACCGAGTGGAACGACCGCTACCGGGACGCCGTACGGGACTTCTGGCGTGGCGCCCTGCCCGACGTACGGGATCTCGGCTACCGGCTGACCGGCTCCAGCGATCTGTACGCATGGGGCGGCAGGCGTCCGTACGCCTCGGTCAACTTCGTCACCGCGCACGACGGCTTCACCCTGCGCGATCTGGTCAGCTACGAGCAGAAGCACAACGAGGCCAACGGCGAGGGCAACCAGGACGGCACCTCGGACAACCGGGCCTGGAACTGCGGCGCCGAGGGCGAGAGCGACGACCCCGGCATCAACGCGCTGCGCCGCCGCCAGCTGCGCAACCTGCTCACCACCCTGCTGCTGTCGACAGGGGTGCCGATGCTGGTCGCGGGCGACGAGATGGGTCGTACGCAGGGCGGCAACAACAACGCCTACTGCCAGGACAACGAGGTCAGCTGGCTGGACTGGTCGCTGCTCGACCGGCCCGAGTGGCGGGCGCTGACCGAGCTGACGTCCCGGCTCCTCGCCCTGCGCCACACCCACCCGGTGCTGCGCCGCCGCGCCTTCTTCTCCGGGCGGGCGCAGGCGGCGGACGGGCTGCGGGATCTGGCGTGGTTCACCCGGGAGGGTGCGGAGATGACGGAGGAGGACTGGTACGCGCCGGCGGCGACGGTCGGGCTGTATCTCTCCGGACGCGACATCCCCGGCCGGGACGCGCGCGGCGAACCCGTCACGGACGACAGCTTTCTGGCGATCCTGCACGCGGACCACCGGCCGAGCGGCTTCCGGCTCCCTGGACCGCCGTGGGCCCAGAGTTACGAACTGGTCCTGGACACCTCGCGGGAGGACCAGACCACGGCTCCCGGCACGGTCCACCGGGGCGGCGGAACGCTGACCGTGCCGGCCAGGTCGGTGCTGCTGCTGCGGGTGCGGGAGTAAGGGGCGGGAGCGGCCGGAAAACCACATGAGCGATGTCAGTGGTGAACCGTAGGCTCGCCTGTGATGCCCGAAGAACATGTAGAGCCCAAGAACCGGTCCACCGTGCGCTCCCTGCTGCGGTTGTGGCCCTATGTGAAGCCGGTACAAAAGCGCCTGTCCGGCGCCGCTGTGGTCGCGACAGTCGCCTCCAGCATCGGCCTGGTGATCCCTCTCGTACTGAAGTGGATCGTCGACGGCCCGGTGGCGGACCGCGACCCGGGCGGTGTCTGGCTCGGCGCGCTGTATCTGCTGTTGCTGGGCATCGGCGAGGCCGTGCTCTTCGGGGTGCGGCGGTGGATGGTGGCGCGGCCGCTGGCGGGCGTCGAGGCGGCGATGCGGGCCGATCTGTACCGGCATCTGCAGCGGCTGCCGGTGGCGTTCCACGACCGCTGGCCCTCGGGGCAGCTGCTGTCGCGCGGGACCACGGACCTGATGCTGGTGCGCATGTTCCTGGCCTTCCCGCTGACCTTCCTGCTGGTCAACGGCGTGACGATCCTCATCGGTTTCGTCATTCTGCTGATGCAGCAGTGGACGCTGGGACTGGTGCTGCTCGCCCCTGTGGTGCCGCTGGTGATTCTCTGCTCGGCCTTCGAGTCGAAGTACTCGGCCGTGGCACGCACGGCGCAGGACCAGGTCGGTGATCTGACGACGGTCGTCGAGGAGAGCGTGCTCGGCATCCGCATCATCAAGGGCTTCGGCCGGCACCGCAGTCAGGCCCTCGCGTTCCGTGCCCTCTCGCAACGGCTGCGCACCACGGAGCTGGGCAAGGCCCGCCTCCTCGCGGGCATCTGGGCCGCCATCACCGCGATCCCCGAGCTGGCCATCGGGGCGGCGCTGGTCCTCGGCGCGGTCCAGGTCGCGGACGGCGGGCTCTCCGCGGGCACGCTGGTCGCCTTCCTCTCCACGGCGCTCGCGCTGCGGTGGCCGATCGAGTCGATCGGCTTCCTGCTGGCGATGAGCCAGGAGTCGGCGACGGCGACCGAGCGGTTCTTCGAGGTGATGGATGCGCCGGAGGAGGACGCCACGGACGACGCGGACGACGCGGACGACGCGGACGACGCGGACGACCACGCGCCGAAGGGCACGTCCGGTCACGGCGAAATGGTCTTCGAGGGTGTGGAGTTCCGCTATCCCGACGCGGAGGCCGGTTCCGTACCCGTACTGTCCCGGATCGATCTGCGCGTCCGTCCCGGCGAGACGATGGCCCTGGTCGGGGCCACGGGCTCCGGGAAGACGACGCTGACCGCGCTCGTGCCGCGGCTGCACGAGGCCACCGCGGGGCGGATCACGCTGGACGGCAGGGACATCACGGCCATGCCCCGGGGGCGGCTGCGCGAGCTGGTGTCCGTGGCGTTCGAGGAGCCGACGCTCTTCTCGGCGAGCGTCGGGGAGAACGTGCTGATGGGCGCCGAGGGCGCCGGGGAGGACGAGCTGCGGCGGGCGCTCGCGGTCGCGCAGGCCGACTTCGTGTACGACCTGCCCGAGGGCATCGGCACCCAGGTCGGCGAGCAGGGGCTGAGCCTCTCCGGCGGACAGCGGCAACGGCTCGCGCTGGCCCGTGCCGTGGTCGGCCGGCCGCGCTTCCTGGTGCTCGACGATCCGCTCTCCGCCCTGGATGTGCACACGGAGACGCTGGTGGAGGCCGCGCTGCGGCAGGTGCTGGACGAGACGACGGCGATCGTGGTCGCGCACCGGCCGTCCACCGTGATGCTGGCGGACCGGGTGGCGCTGCTGTCGGAGGGCCGGATCACCGCGGTCGGCACGCATCAGGAGCTGCTGAGCAGCAGCGCGGAGTACGCCTGGCTGATGTCGGGCGCGGGAAGCGCGCAGGAGGGCGCTCCGGCACAGGACGCCTTCCCTGACGCGTCCGGCCTGTCCGACCTGTCCGCTCCGTCCGATCCCTCTGCCGCACCTGCCTCGTCCGGCGAGGGCCGCCTCGTGCCGGATGCCCCAGCCGAGAAGGGCCTCACCCGATGACCAGTACGACGGCCGGGCCCACCGACCGGCGACGCGATGCGCGCAAGAAGTCCGGGGGCCCGGCGCCCTCCGACGGCGCCGGGGACCGGTTCGACCGGGACGAACTGCCCACGCCCCGTGGTGCGACCCGTGTCCTGCTGATGTCCCTGCTCCGGCCGCACCGGAGCAGGGTGATCGTGTCCGCGCTGTTGCTGCTGATCCAGCAGGCGGCGGTGCAGGCGGGCCCGCTGCTCGTCGCGTACGCCATCGACAGCGGGGTGCCCGCCTTCCGGGACAAGGACTACGGGCCGCTGATCGCGGTGGCCGTGGGGTACGCGCTGTGCTCGGTGGCCGCGGGAGCGATGCAGTACGCGTTCATCCGCGCCTCCGCCCGGATCAACCAGGACGTGCTGCTCGATCTGCGCGGGCGGATCTTCCGGCACGCGCAGGCGCTGAGCGTGGACTTCCATGAGCGTTACACCTCGGGCCGGCTGATCTCCCGTTCCACCACGGATGTGGAATCGCTGCGGGAACTGCTCAGCGAGGGACTGCAGGAGCTGATCGGCATCGTCCTGTCCTTCGTCTCCATCTCGTTGGTGCTGCTCTGGCTGGACTTCGGCCTCGGCGCGCTCGCGGTGCTGTCGTTCGTACCCCTGTATCTGCTGGTACGGCTCTACCGGCGGCGGGCCGGACTGCTGTTCGCGGCGCGGTCGACGGCGATCGCCGCGGTCATCGTGAAGTTCGCGGAGACGATGAACGGCATCCGTCCCGTCCAGGCCTTCCGCCGCGAGCGCATCAACGACACGCACTTCGAGGGGCTCAACGACACGCACCGGTGGAAGAACGGCGGCGCGATGCTGGAGATGGCGCGCTATGTCGTCGGCTCCCGGCTGGTCGCCAACACGGCGGTCGCCGGGATCGTGCTCTGGGGCGCGTACCGCGTGGCGTCGGGCACCCTGGCGCTCGGTGTGCTGGCCGCGGCCGTGCTGTATCTGCGCCGGCTGTACGACCCGATCGACCGGCTCGGCATGTTCCTCAACTCCTATGAGTCGGCCGCGGCTTCGCTGGAGAAGATCGCGGGTCTGCTGGCCCAGACCCCCTCCGTCCCCGAGGCCTCGCAGCCGCGCGAGCTGCCAGCTCTCACGGGTGAGCACCCGGGCCGCGAGGTCGTCTTCGACTCGGTGAGCTTCGCCTACCGGACGGGCGGCGAGGTGCTGCCCCGCTTCGATCTGACGGTCCCGGCGGGCCAGACGGTGGCCGTGGTCGGTGCTACGGGCGCGGGCAAGTCGACGCTCGCCAAGCTGCTGGCCCGCTTCTACGACCCGACCGACGGGCGGGTGCTGCTGGACGGGACCGATCTGCGGGAGCTGGCCGTGCCGGAGCTGCGCCGGGGTGTGGTGATGGTGACCCAGGAGGCGTTCCTGTTCTCCGGCACGGTCGCCGAGAACATCGCGATCGGCAGCCCCGACGCGAGCCGTGAGGAGATCGAGCAGGCCGCCAAGGCGATCGGCGCGCACGATTTCATCGCCGGACTGCCCGAGGGGTACGACACCGACGTACGCAAGAGGGGCGGCCGGATCTCGGCCGGTCAGCGCCAGTTGGTCGCGTTCGCCCGGGCCCTGCTGGCGAACCCGGCGGTGCTGATCCTCGACGAGGCGACGAGCTCCCTGGACATCCCCGGCGAGCGGGCGGTGCAGCGGGCCATGGACACGGTGCTGCACGGCAGGACCGCGGTCGTGATCGCCCACCGCCTGTCGACGGTGGAGATCGCGGACCGGGTCCTGGTGATGGAGCACGGGCGCATCGTGGAGGACGGTGCCCCGTCCGAACTCATCGGCGGCCCGGGCCGCTTCGCCGGTCTCCACCGGGCATGGCGGGAGAGCCTGGCGTGACGGGGGAGTCCGGCATGACGGAAGGGACCGGAGTGACAGGGGCGGTCTGACCGGGGCGGCTCGGGGAGCCGCTCCTGAGCAGGACGACGGAGAGGAGGGCCGCACCCGCCATCGCGGCGGCGGCACCGGCCGCGGCCATGTTCATGCTGTGGGTGAAGGCCCGGAAAGCGGTGGAGAGCACCGTGTCCCGCAGCTCGTGCGGGAGCCGGCGGGCCACCGCGACCGCCCCTCCCAGGGTCTCCCGCGCGGCGTCGGACGCGGCGGGCGCGGCCTTGCCCATGTCCCGGCCGTACACGGTGGATGGCGCACGCCATGGCCTCCTTCACCCGGCCGACGGCGTCCCCGCGCGCGATGCGGTACACGGAGTGGGTGCTGTACGCCCTGGCGGGCACCGGGCTCCCGCTGGACGCCAAGCTGCACATCCACCTCACGCTGTTCGCCCATGTCCAGGGGCTGGCCCTGGCCGCCGACATGGAGGCGCAGGCGCAGCAGGACACCGGACTGTCCGACGCGGAGTGGATGGAAAAAAATGAGCCACAGTTCGACGCGATCTCGGCCAGCGGCGACTACCCCCTGCTCAACTCTCTGTTCGAACACGATGAGTTCGAGCTCGACCTGGACTCGCTCTTCGAATTCGGGCTGCGGCGGATGCTGGACGGCATCGCGGTAACGCTCGGCGAAACGTCCGCTTAACGAACATGACCTTCCAGGCAACGAACGAGTTCCGGCCAAGTTCTTGACGGGGCCCTGACAGGAACCTCCTCCGGCTGCCACTCTTCACCCCGTTCTGCGCACTTCTCGTTCGCCCCGGCGGTTCACCCTCCCGCCGGCACCCCCCTCGCAGAAGGAGTCCGCGTGAGATCCACGCCCAGCCGTCGTGCCACCGCGACCGGCGCTCTGATAGCCGCAGCAGCCCTCCTCGCCGTCGGAGTCCAGACCGGTACGGCCACGGCCACGGTCGGCAGCGCCACCGCGGCGGTACCGGCGGCAGCCGGCGCCGACCACGGCGCCCTGACCAAGCAGCTGACCCCGTCCCAGCGCGCCGAGCTGATCCGCCGGGCCGACGCGACCAAGGCGGCCACGGCCAAGGAGCTCGGCCTCGGCTCGCAGGAGAAGCTCGTCGTCAAGGACGTCATCCAGGACAACGACGGCACCACGCACACGCGTTACGAGCGCACCTTCGCCGGACTCCCGGTGCTCGGCGGCGACCTGGTCGTCCAGGAGTCCAAGGCCGGCGCGACCGAGGACGTCACCAAGGCGTCCAAGGTGACCAGCGGCCAGCTGAAGGCCGTGGACACGACGGCCGAACTCGCGCCCGCCGCGGCCGAGAAGCAGGCACTGGGCCTCGCCAAGGCCGACGGCTCCAAGAAGACCGAGGCCGACCGGGCACCCCGCAAGGTGGTCTGGGTGGCGAACGGCAAGCCGCAGCTCGCCTACGAGACCGTCGTCGGCGGCCTCCAGGAGGACGGGACCCCGAACCAGCTGCACGTCATCACCGATGCCACCACCGGCGCGAAGCTGTACGAGTGGCAGGCCATCGAGAACGGCACCGGCAACACCCAGTTCAGCGGCCAGGTCACCCTCGGCACCTCGGGTACGGGTCCGTACACCCTGACCGACGCCGCCCGCGGCGGCCACAAGACGTACAACCTGAACCACGGTACGTCCGGCACCGGAACGCTCTTCTCCGGCGCCGACGACGTCTGGGGCAACGGCTCCGCGTCCAACGTCGAGACCGCCGCCGCGGACGCGCACTACGGCGCGGCCGAGACGTGGGACTACTACAAGAACGTCTACGGCCGCAGCGGCATCCGCGGCGACGGCGTCGGCGCGTACTCCCGCGTCCACTACGGCAACAACTACGTGAACGCCTTCTGGGACGACAGCTGCTTCTGCATGACCTACGGCGACGGCAGCGGCAACGCGGCGCCGCTGACCTCCCTCGACGTGGCGGCGCACGAGATGACGCACGGCGTCACCGCCGCCACCGCCGACCTGAACTACAGCGGCGAGTCCGGTGGCCTCAACGAGGCGACCAGCGACATCTTCGCCACCGCCGTCGAGTTCTACGCGAACAACGCCACCGACAAGGGCGACTACCTCATCGGTGAGAAGATCGACATCAACGGCGACGGCACCCCGCTGCGCTACCAGGACAAGCCGAGCAAGGACGGCGCGTCCAAGGACGCGTGGTACTCGGGCATCGGCAACATCGACGTCCACTACTCCTCGGGCCCGGCGAACCACTTCTTCTACCTGCTCTCCGAGGGCAGCGGCGCCAAGGTCATCGACGGGGTCTCGTACGACTCGCCGACCTCCGACGGTCTGCCGGTGACCGGCATCGGCCGCGACAAGGCCGCCCTGATCTGGTACAAGGCGCTCACCACCAAGTTCACCTCGACGACGAACTACGCGGCGGCCCGCACCGGCACCCTCGCCGTGGCCGGTGAGCTGTACGGCACGACCAGCGCCGAGTACAAGTCCGTCGCGGACGCCTGGGCCGGCATCAACGTCGGTACGCGCCCCGGCGACCCCGGCGACCCCGGTGACGGCACGGTCTTCGAGAGCACCACCCCGGTCGCCATTCCGGACCGCGGCGCGGCCGTCACCAGCACGGTCAACGTCACCGGCGTCAGCGGCAACGCGCCCAGCGACCTCAAGGTCGGCGTGGACATCACCCACACCTGGCGCGGTGACCTGGTCATCGACCTCGTCGCCCCGGACGGCACGGCCTACCGGCTGAAGAACTCCTCGTCCTCCGACTCGGCGGACAACGTCCAGACGACCTACACGGTCAACGCCTCCTCCGAGGTGGCCAACGGCTCCTGGAAGCTCAAGGTCCAGGACGTCTACTCGGGTGACACCGGCACGATCAACAGCTTCAAGCTGACCTTCTGATCCCCGGGGCCGGACCCGGTCCGGCACAGCCGCCCGGGAGGAGCGCACGCTCCTCCCGGGCGGTTTCCTGTGTCCGGCGGGCGGACGGCGGTCAGTTGGGGTTGTTCGCGTGGGTCAGGGTCTCCCAGGCGACGAACAGGTTGTTGGACCCGGCGGGCCGCTGCTGCTCGGTGAGGGTCTGGGTGTTGGTCATGGCGATGCCCATCCGGTTGTGCAGGGCATTGAAGCCGACCTCGGTGACCGGGCCCAGATTGTCCTTGAGCGTGCCGCCGCACAGCGACGACGGAACCGCCGTGCCCAGCTGGTACTTGGAGTGCAGACCCAGGGCGTGACGCAGCCGGTCGGCTATCTCGGGGTAGAGGTCCTGGCCCTGGATCCGGCCGGTCTCGGCGATGTGCGAGATGGCGGAGATTCCGTAACCGGTGTGGGTGAGGTCGCGGCAGGTCTCCTGGGAGAGTCCGTCCATGAAGGTCGTCTGGCCCTGCCAGTAGTTGATGATCTCGTCACGGGTGTCCAGGCCACTGCCCGGTGCGGTCTTCGGCAGGGCGCCGTCGGAGGTCAGATAGATGTACGCGGGGACGCGGCCGCGGAACTTGGCGACCGCCTTGTCGTAGGAGGTGCGGTCCTCCAGGAAGACCGCGATGCCGATCGCGGCCTCGGTCATGCTCAGCTCCCAGTTCCCGTTGCTGTTGGAGCCGTTGATGACCTTCGGGAGGTAGACGTTGCGCAGCATGGTCGCGAAGCGGCCGGAGTTCGGCCAGCTGCTGTAGGTGTACTTGATGATCTCGGCGGCGCGCGGCCAGGAGGAGCCGGCCCAGCCGGTCTGGAGGGGTGCGTTGCTGTTGGTGTGGTCCTGGATCACGGCCGACCAGGCGTCCATGATCTCGACGGCCTTCTGGGCGTAGCGGCTGTCCTGAGTGATGTACCAGGCCAGCGCGAGGGTGTAGGCGGCTATCGCGTCCTCGCGCTCGTCGGTGCAGCCGTAGTTGGGGTTGGAGTACGAACCGCATTCCACGACGGCGCGCGGCTTGGCGGTGCGGGTGAGCGAGGCGTACTTGCTGGCCAGCATCTGGTCGTACGCGCTCTTCCAGGGCTGGGCGCCGGCCTGCACCCTCCCTCGTACGAAGTCGAGTTGGGGACGGCTGACGAGGACGCCGGGGTGGGTGAAGGCGGCGGGGGCGGCGGCCGCGGCGGGCTTCATCGCCGAGGAGTCCGGGGCGGGGGCGGCCCTGTCCGCCGATGCCGGGGCCATGAAGAGCACGGTGATCAGCGAGGCCAGAGCGGCGGCGAGCGCGAGGCCTCGCCCGGTGGATCCGGTGCGCATGTGGGGTGCCTTCCGGTACGGGGGTGGTCCGGCAACTCGCCCTGCATCCACGGAGTTCATGGATATGAACATCGGATCGAGTTGTGAACCTGCAATGAGTGAGGAACTTAAAGGCATCCCATGGACACGTCAAGACGCTGTGTTCAGAGAACGAAGGGGCCCGGCACCGCTCCGGTGCCGGGCCCCACAGGACGGACGGCTCAGCGCATCAGCAGCCCCGCACCGTCCCCCATCGACTCCGTGGGCAGCGCCACCAGGCCGAGTTCCGCGCCGGTCGCCAGCAGCGGATGGGCGGGGAGCACCCGGACCGTGTAGCCGTACGGCCCGGTGCGGTCGAGGGCCAGCGGACCGTCGTACAGCCAGCGGCCCTCCAGGTCCTGGCCACCGGCGGGCTTCAGCGGGAAGACCTGGGCGTCCGAGATCCCGTCGGCGGCGTCCACCCGGCCGGCCACCGCCTGCACCTCGACGTCGTCCGGCTCCAGCACCCCGAGGGCGATGCGGACCCGCAGCCCCAGCGTCGACCCCAGCTCGGCGGAGCCGCCCGCCGTGTCGGGTGCCACCGCCTCCACATGGTCGACGGCGACGCGCGGCCAGGCGGCCCGGACCCTGGCCTTCCAGTCGGCGAGCTGCCGTGCCGTCGCGGCGTCCAGCGCGCGCTGGGCGAGCGCGGCGGGCGCGTACAGCCGCTCCACGTACTCGGACACCATGCGCCCCGCCAGGACCTTGGGCCCGAGGGTGCCCAGTGTGCGGCGGACCATCTCGATCCAGCGCTCGGGAAGCCCTTCGGCGCCCCGGTCGTAGAAGCGTGGTGCGATCCGGTCCTCGATCAGCTCGTAGAGCGCGCCCGCCTCCAGATCGTCACGGCGGTCCTCGTCCAGGCCCAGGCCGTCGGCCGTCGGGATCGCCCAGCCGAAGTCCGGCTCGAACCACTCGTCCCACCAGCCGTCGAGGACAGAGAGGTTGAGGCAGCCGTTGAGCGCGGCCTTCATGCCGCTCGTACCACACGCCTCCAGGGGGCGCAGGGGGTTGTTGAGCCAGACGTCGCAGCCCGGGTAGAGCTTCTGCGCCATGGCCATCCCGTAGTCCGGCAGGAACACGATGCGATGGCGCACCCGGGGGTCGTCGGAGAACCGCACCAGCTCCCGCACCAGCCGTTTCCCGCTGTCGTCGGCGGGGTGGGCCTTGCCCGCGACGACGATCTGGATCGGGCGCGTCGGGTGGAGCAGCAGCTCCCGCAGCCGGTCGCGGTCGCGCAGCATCAGCGTCAGCCGCTTGTACGAGGGCACCCTCCGGGCGAAGCCGATCGTCAGCACGTCCGGGTCGAGCACACCGTCGATCCAGCCGAGTTCGGCCGCTTCCGCGCCCCGGGTGCGCCACGATGCGTAGAGCCGCTCGCGGACCTCGGTGACCAGCTGTCCGCGCAGGGTCCGCCGCAGGTCCCACAGCTCCCGGTCCGGCACGTCGGCGACGGAGTCCCAGCGTCCGGGAGTGCCGCCGTATCCCCTGCGCAGCCGGAGAATCTCGGGTGCGACCCAGGTGGGTGCGTGGACCCCGTTGGTCACCGAGGTGATCGGCACCTCCGCCGCGTCGAAGCCCGGCCAGAGGCCGGAGAACATCTCGCGGCTGACCGAGCCGTGGAGGGTGGAGACCCCGTTGGCGCGCTGGGCGAGCCGCAGCCCCATCACGGCCATGTTGAACAGCTCGGGCTCGCCGCCGGGGTAGGTCTCCATGCCCAGCTGCAGAATGCGTTCGACGCCCACGCCGGGGAGTTCGCCGTCGTCCCCGAAGTGCCGGGCGACCAGTTCACGGTCGAACCGGTCGATCCCGGCGGGCACGGGAGTGTGGGTGGTGAAGACCGTGCCGGCCCGCACGGACTCCACCGCAGAGTCGAAGTCGAGCCCGGTGCCGGAGAGTTCACGGATGCGTTCAAGGCCGAGGAAGCCTGCGTGGCCCTCGTTGGTGTGGAACACCTCGGGCGCCGGATGTCCTGTGAGGCGGCAGTACGTGCGCACGGCCCGCACGCCGCCGATGCCCAGGAGCATCTCCTGGAGCAGCCGGTGCTCGCTGCCGCCGCCGTACAGCCGGTCGGTCACCTCGCGTTCGCCCGGCGCGTTCTCCTCCACGGCGGAGTCGAGCATCAGCAGCGGTACGCGTCCCACCTGGGCCTGCCAGATGTGGGCGTGCAGCGAACGGCCGCCGGGCAGGGCGAGCACCACCCGGCTGGGGGTTCCGTCGGCTTCGCGGAGCAGGGTGAGCGGCAGCTCGTTGGGATCGAGTACGGGGTAGTGCTCCTGCTGCCAGCCGTCGCGGGACAGGCTCTGGCGGAAGTAGCCGTGCCGGTAGAGCAGGCCGACGGCGATGAGGGGGACGCCCAGATCGCTGGCGGCCTTGAGATGGTCGCCGGCGAGGATGCCGAGCCCGCCGGAGTACTGGGGCAGCGCGGCCGTCACCCCGAACTCGGGCGAGAAGTAGGCGACGGCGACGGGCAGCTCCGCCCCCTGGGTCCGCTGTTCCTGGTACCACCTGGGACCGTCCAGGTACTCCCGGAGGTCCGCGGACACCTCGGCCAGCCGGTGCAGGAACTGCTCGTCCCGGGCCAGCTCGGCCAGCCGCCCGGCGGTTACGGCACCGAGCAGCCGCACGGGGTCGCATTCCGCCGTCCGCCGGATCTCCGGGTCGACGGCCTGGAAGAGCTCACGGGTCTCGGTGTGCCAGGACCAGCGCAGGTTGCGGGCGAGGTCGCTGAGCGGTTGAAGGGGATCGGGGAGGACGGGACGCACGGTGAATCGACGAATGGCCTTCACGTATTCCACCTTTACAGGGGACGTACGAATCCGAGGGGACGCACCACGGTGTGCGCCTCTCCGTCACCCTCGACGTTAACGGTGGGCCGTGCTCCGCGACCACGGCGCACGACCGGCTGCCGCGCGCGCCGCCGAATGCCCCGCCCGCCCCCGCCACATCCGTATCCGGGGCCCCGTACGGCAGATCCGGGCACAACCGCCACACAGGTAATGGCCGATTCCGCCACCGCACCCGGTCTTGTGGCACTTCGCACCAGGGGGAAAGCTGCCCAGTGGCGTCCGAGGGGCGCCGGCGGACCCCGCAGACATGGGGCGGCGCCCGGCGCATTCAGGTCGTCACAGCTACGCCCGAGTAGTTAACACATCACCGGATTGGCCCCCCGAGATCGATGGGAAGGCTACTTCGGTACACAGCCCGAGCACCTCCCGGACCATGCGAATGCCGCCCGAATGCAGCATGAATGCGAGGCACCTGCGGGACCGCTGTTCATCCGGTTTACCTCCACGCAACACATCCGCGCCCCAGCAATTCGAGTGCCATTCGAGTGAATGCGGACAGGAGCGGCCATGCCCACACCCCATCAGCCGTCAACGGAGCAGCTAGAAAGGACGGACCCCCTCGGTCGCGGTGCGCGTATTCCGCCCTCCGCGGCCGCGTCGCGCCCCGTTCAGCCCGAGCTCCAGTCCCCAGGTGATTCCATGATCGGTCGCATTCCCGTCCTCGACGTCCTCCCCCTCGTCGACTGCGGCAGAAGGCCAGCCAAGGCCGTTGCCGGAGAGACCTTCCAGGTCACCGCGACCGTGTTCCGGGAGGGCCATGACGCGGTCGCCGCCAATGTGGTCCTGCTGGACCCGAGCGGGCGCCCCGGCCCATGGACGCCGATGCGCGAACTCGCCCCCGGCACGGACCGCTGGGGCGCCGATGTCACCCCGGCCTCCGAGGGCCGCTGGACGTATACGGTCGAGGCCTGGAGCGACCCCGTCACCACCTGGCGGCAGCACGCCCGGATCAAGGTCCCGGCGAAGATCGACACCGCGCTCGTCCTGGCGGAGGGCGCCGAGCTGTACGAACGGGCCGCCGCGGGCGTGCCCAAGCGGGACGGGCGCGAGGCCGTGCTGGACGCTGCCGACGCGCTGCGCGACGAGTCCCGTACGGCAGCCGCCCGGCTCGCCGCGGCGCTCGCCCCCGAGGCGCGGGCCGCGCTCGCCCGTCATCCCCTGCGCGAACTGGTCAGCGCGTCCCGGCCGCTGCCTCTGCTGGTCGAGCGCGAAAGGGCCCTGTTCGGTTCCTGGTACGAGCTGTTCCCCCGTTCGGAGGGCGCAAGGACCGAACCCGCAGAACAGGCCAAAGGGGCCGGGGCGAAGAAGAAGGGCAGGACGGCAAAGGCGCCGCAGCAGCCGGCGAGGATCATCAGCGGCACCTTCCGCACGGCCGCCGAGCGGCTTCCCGCGGTCGCCGCCATGGGTTTCGACGTCGTCTATCTCCCGCCCGTCCACCCCATCGGAACCACCCACCGCAAGGGCCCCAACAATTCGCTCTCCCCCGCCCCCCATGACGTGGGCGTGCCCTGGGCGATCGGCTCGGCCGAGGGCGGTCACGACGCCGTCCATCCCGATCTGGGTACCCTCGACGACTTCGATCATTTCGTCCGGACCGCCCGCACCCTGCGCATGGAGATCGCACTGGATTTCGCACTCCAGTGTTCTCCCGACCACCCCTGGGTGGAGAAACACCCCGAGTGGTTCCACCACCGCGCCGACGGCACCATCGCCTACGCCGAGAATCCGCCGAAGAAATACCAGGACATCTATCCGATCGCCTTCGACAAGGATCTTCCCGGCCTGGTCGCGGAGACCCTGCGCATTCTGCGCTTCTGGATGGATCACGGAGTCCGGATCTTCCGCGTCGACAATCCGCACACCAAACCGGTGATCTTCTGGGAGAAGGTGATCGCCGATATCAACCGGACCGATCCGGACGTGATCTTCCTGGCCGAGGCGTTCACCCGGCCCGCGATGATGAAGACGCTCGCCGCCATCGGTTTCCAGCAGTCGTACACGTATTTCACCTGGCGCAACACTCGGCAGGAAATCACCGAGTACGTCACGGAACTGTCGGGCGAGACCGCGTCCTGGATGCGGCCCAACTTCTTCGTGAACACCCCCGACATCCTGCCGGGTTACCTCCAGGACGGAGGCCGTCCGGCCTTCGAGGCGCGGGCCGTTCTCGCCGCGACGCTCTCCCCGTCCTGGGGTGTGTACGCGGGGTACGAGCTGTGCGAGAACACCCCGGTCCGGCCCGGCAGCGAGGAGTACATCGACTCGGAGAAGTACGAAATCCGGCCCAGGGACTGGGAGTCGGCGGAGCGCGAGGGGCGTTCGCTGGCCCCGCTCATCACCTCGCTCAACCGCATCAGGCGCCGCCACCCGGCGTTGCAGCAGCTGCGCGACGTGCACTTCCACTCCCCCGACAACGACGCGGTGATCGCGTACAGCAAGCGTTCGGGTTCGAACATCGTTCTGGTGGTCGTCAACCTCGACCCGCACCACACCCAGGAGGCCACGGTCTCGTTGGACATGCCGCGACTCGGCCTCGACTGGCACGAGAGCGTGCCGGTGCGCGACGAGCTCACCGGCGATACCTATCACTGGGGCAGGACCTTCTATGTGCGCCTAGAGCCGGGCGTCACGCCCGCGCACATCGTCGTCCTGCGACCGTCCCCGCCGACCGGAGGGTCACCCACACCATGATCGTCAATGAGCCTGTCCACGACACGTTCGAGGACACCCCGGCCAAGGACCGCGATCCCGACTGGTTCAAGCGCGCAGTGTTCTACGAGGTCCTCGTCCGGTCCTTCCAGGACTCCAACGGCGACGGCATCGGCGACCTCAAGGGCATCACCGCCAAGCTGGACTACCTGCAGTGGCTTGGCATCGACTGCCTCTGGCTGCCGCCGTTCTTCAAGTCGCCGCTGCGCGACGGCGGATACGACGTCTCCGACTACACCGCCGTACTGCCGGAGTTCGGCGATCTGGCCGACTTCGTGGAGTTCGTCGACGCCGCGCACCAGCGCGGGATGCGCGTGATCATCGACTTCGTCATGAACCACACGAGCGATCAGCACGAGTGGTTCCAGCAGTCCCGCACCGACCCGGAAGGGCCGTACGGCGACTACTACGTCTGGGCCGACGACGACAAGCAGTTCCCGGACGCCCGGATCATCTTCGTCGACACGGAGACGTCCAACTGGACCTTCGACCCGGTGCGCAAGCAGTACTACTGGCACCGGTTCTTCTCCCACCAGCCCGATCTCAACTACGAGAACCCGGCGGTGCAGGAGGAGATCATCTCCGCGCTGCGCTTCTGGCTCGACCTCGGGATCGACGGGTTCCGGGTGGACGCCGTGCCGTACCTCTACCAGCGCGAGGGCACCAACTGCGAGAACCTCCCCGAGACGCACGACTTCCTCAAACGGGTCCGCAAGGAGATCGACGCGCACTACCCGGACACCGTGCTGCTCGCCGAGGCCAATCAGTGGCCGGAGGATGTCGTCGACTACTTCGGCGAGTTCCGGGCCGGCGGCGACGAGTGCCACATGGCGTTCCACTTCCCCGTGATGCCCCGGATCTTCATGGCCGTACGGCGCGAGAGCCGCTACCCGGTCTCCGAGATCCTGGCGAAGACACCCGCGATCCCGAAGAACTGCCAGTGGGGCATCTTCCTGCGCAACCACGACGAGCTCACCCTCGAAATGGTCACGGACGAGGAACGCGACTACATGTACGCGGAGTACGCCAAGGATCCGCGGATGCGGGCCAACATCGGCATCCGGCGGCGGCTGGCGCCCCTGCTGGACAACGACCGCAACCAGATCGAGCTGTTCACCGCGCTGCTGCTGTCCCTGCCCGGCTCCCCGATCCTCTACTACGGGGACGAGATCGGGATGGGCGACAACATCTGGCTGGGCGACCGGGACGCCGTACGCACCCCGATGCAGTGGACGCCCGACCGGAACGCCGGGTTCTCCTCCAGCGATCCGGGGCGGCTCTACCTCCCCACCATCATGGATCCGGTCTACGGCTACCAAGTCACCAACGTCGAGGCGGCGATGGCCTCCCCGTCGTCGCTGCTGCACTGGACGCGGCGGATGATCGAGATCCGTAAGCAGAACCATGCCTTCGGCCTCGGCTCGTACAGCGAACTGCCGTCGTCGAACCCCGCCGTGCTCGCCTTCACCCGTGAGCACGGGGACGATCTCGTGCTGTGCGTCCACAACTTCTCGCGGTTCGCTCAGCCGACGGAGCTGGATCTGCGGGCGTTCAACGGGCGTCATCCGGTGGAACTGATCGGCGGGGTGCGCTTCCCCGCCATCGGTCAGTGGCCCTACCTGCTGACTCTCGCGGGACACGGCTTCTACTGGTTCCGGCTGCGCAAGGACGCGCCGCCGAACTGACCGGGCGTCACTTCGCGCCACAGACCGCGGGGCGGTTTCCGCCGCCCCGCACGGGGCACGCTTCCCCCACATCGAGCTCTTCCGGACCTTTCCGGGTCCCCTCTGGCGTTTCGATCCCTTCGAGTCGAGTCCGTACGGACCATCCTGACCCGACACGTCCCGCACAGCCGGACAGCTATTGCCGCAATCCGGGACACTCTTCGCATCCTGTGGTGTGCCCGGGGAAAGGACGCGATGCCATGTCGGAGGCTGCATCCACTCGGGTCGCCCTGGCTGACAGCACAGCCCTGCTCCCGTCTCTCGCCCCCCTGCTGCACGAATGGCTGCCCCGGCAGCGGTGGTTCGCCGGCAAGGGGCGGCCGATCACCGCGTTCTCGCTGGTGTCGGCGACCGAGATACTGCCGGTGGACGCCGCTGCCGTCGGCGCCCGGGCCGGAACCGGACTGCTCCATCTGCTGGTCCGGGTCCACCAGCCCGCCATGCCCGCGCAGTCGCCCGGCGACTGCTACCAACTGCTGCTCGGCGTACGGTCCGCGCTGCCGCCACGGCTGGCGCCCGCACTGATCGGCCGCGTGGCCCGGGGCCCGCTCGCCGGCCGCACCGTCTACGAGGGACTGCACGACCCGCGCCTGGCCGAACTCCTGCTGGAACGGTTCCGTGCCCCCGGCAGCCTCGGCACCCTGCGCTTCGACCGGGGCGGCGCCCCCATCGCCGCCGGACTCGCCCCGCGCGTCCTCGAAACCGAGCAGTCCAACACCTCGCTCGTCTACGGCAACGCCTACATCCTCAAGATCTTCCGCCGGGTCTTCCCGGGCACCAACCCCGATCTGGAACTGCCGCTCGCGCTCGCGCGCGAGGGCTGCGGACGGGTGCCCGCCCCCGTCGCCTGGTTCGAGGCCGCCACCCCTGAGCCGCTGACCCTCGGCGTCCTGCAGCCCTTCCTGCGCGGCGCGGAGGACGGCTGGCAGCTCGCCCTGCACGCCCTCGCCAAGGGCCTCGACTTCACCGCCGAGGCCCACGCACTGGGCAGGGCCACCGCCGAGGTGCACACCGCGCTCGCCGCCGCCCTGCCGACGCCCGCACTGCGCCGCTCCCAGACCGAGCATCTCGCCGCCGCGATGGTGCAGCGGCTGGAAGCCGCCGCGCAGGCGGTACCAGCCCTCGTGCCGTACGTACCCGGGCTGCGCACCGCCTTCGACGCGGTGGCAGCGCTGGGCCACCGGGGGCGCAACTGGGCGGCCCAGCGGGTCCACGGCGATCTCCATCTCGGCCAGACGCTGCGCGGGACCGACGGCTTCTGGTCCCTGATCGACTTCGAGGGCGAACCGGCCAGACCGCTGCCCGAGCGCCGCCGTCCGCAGCCTCCGGTGCGCGACATCGCCGGAATGCTCCGCTCCTTCGACTACGCGGCCCGCTCGCACCGCCCGTGGAACGCCGAGTGGGCGGCGCGCTGCCGGACCGCCTACTGCGAGGGGTACGCCAAGGCCTCGGGCGTCGACCCGCGCAGCGAGCCGGAGCTGTTGCGCGCCCACGAGACCGACAAGGCGGTGTACGAGGTGCTGTACGAGGCGCGGCACCGGCCCGACTGGCTTCCGGTCCCGATGGCGGCGATCCAGCGCCTGGCCGCCGTCGCCGACTGACGGCGAGGGAGTTCGCGGCCCTTCACGCCCGCCCCACCGCCCGGCCCTCTCTTCCGCCCCCTTCCGCCCCGCTCCGTTCCGACAACCCTCCGAGGAGGCTGTCCCTGTGACCGCCCGCAAGCCGTCCCGCAAGACGCCCGCCCCCACCGAGATCCCCCAAGTCCCGCTCCCGGCACCGGAGGCGACGGCATCCCCCGCGGTCCCGGCAGAGGCGGCCGCCCCGCCCTCCTCGGAACCGGCCGCCCCGGCCGGGCAGAAGAAGCCGGCGGCCAAGCGAGCCGCCGGTGACACAGCCGCGCCGTCGCGCGCCCGCCGGGATGCCGCAGGACAGGGAGTGCGCCCGGCGCGCCCCCTCGACGACGGCGACCGGGCCCGGCTGCTCGCCGGTGAGCACCACGCCCCGCACGACCTGCTCGGCGCCCACCTGGTCCGCGGCGGAGTCACCTTCCGCGTGCTGCGCCCGTACGCGCGCTCCGTGACCGTGCTCGCCAAGGGGCTGCGGGCCCAGCTGCACAGCGACGGCGACGGCCTCTTCTCCGGGCTGCTGCCGATGCCCTCACTGCCCGAGTACCGGCTCCAGGTCACCTACGACGACAACGAGACCGAGGTCCACGATCCGTACCGCTTCCTGCCCGCGCTCGGCGAACTCGATCTGCATCTGATCGGCGAGGGCCGGCACGAGGAGCTGTGGACCGCACTCGGCGCGCGGCCCATGGAGCACCAGGGGGTCGCGGGCACCCGGTTCACCGTCTGGGCCCCCAACGCCCGCGGAGTGCGGGTCACCGGGGACTTCAACTACTGGGACGGCACCGGCTTCCCGATGCGGTCGCTCGGCTCCAGCGGGGTGTGGGAGCTGTTCCTGCCCTCGATCGGGGAGGGCACGCTCTACAAGTTCGACATCTGCCGCCCGGACGGTTCGCACACCGAGCGCGCCGACCCGATGGCCCGCCGTACCGAGGTCCCGCCCTCCAACGCCTCGATCGTGACGGCCTCGCACCACGAGTGGCAGGACCAGGAGTGGATGGCGCACCGCGGGGACGTACCGGTGCACGAGGCGCCGTTCTCCGTCTACGAGGTGCATCTGCCGTCCTGGCGCCCGGGGCTGACCTACCGCCAGCTGTCATCTCAACTCCCCGCCTATGTACGGGATCTCGGATTCACGCACGTGGAGCTGATGCCGGTCTCCGAGCATCCCTTCGGCGGTTCCTGGGGCTATCAGGTCACCGGCTTCTACGCCCCGACGTCGCGCATGGGCACACCGGACGACTTCCGTTTCCTCGTCGACGCGCTGCACCGGGCGGGCATCGGCGTCATCATGGACTGGGTGCCCGCACACTTCCCGCGCGACGACTGGGCGCTCGCGGAGTTCGACGGCCGCCCGCTGTACGAGCACTCGGACCCGTCGCGGGCGGCGCATCCGGACTGGGGCACGCTGGAGTTCGACTACGGGCGCACCGAGGTGCGCAACTTCCTTGTCGCCAACGCCACTTACTGGTGCGAGGAGTTCCACATCGACGGGCTGCGGGTGGACGCGGTCGCCTCGATGCTCTATCTCGACTACTCGCGCGAGGACGGCGGCTGGTCCCCGAACGAGCACGGCGGCCGGGAGAATCTGGACGCCGTCGCCTTCCTCCAGGAGATGAACGCGACCGTCTACCGGCGCAATCCGGGCGTCGTCACCATCGCCGAGGAGTCCACCGCCTGGAACGGCGTCACCCGTGCCACCCACCATGTCGGCCCCGACGGCTTCGGCGGGCTCGGCTTCGGGCTGAAGTGGAACATGGGCTGGATGCACGACTCTCTGGAGTACGTGTCGAAGGAGCCGGTGCACCGCAGGTACCACCACAACGAGATGACCTTCTCGATGGTGTACGCGTACAGCGAGAACTACGTCCTGCCGATCTCGCACGACGAGGTGGTGCACGGAAAGCAGGCGCTGGTCAGCAAGATGCCCGGCGACTGGTGGCAGCGGCGCGCCAACCACCGGGCGTACCTCGGCTTCATGTGGGCCCACCCGGGCAAGCAACTCCTCTTCATGGGACAGGAGTTCGCGCAGGGAGCGGAGTGGTCGGAGGGCCACGGCCCGGACTGGTGGCTGCTCGACCCCTCGTACGAGGCGGAGGCCGACCACCGCGGCGTACGCACCCTGGTCCGCGACCTGAACACCGTGTACAGCGCCACGCCCGCGCTCTGGCAGCGCGACACCGACCCGGAGGGCTTCGACTGGGTGGACGGCGGCGCGGCCGAGGACAACGCCTTCGCCTTTCTGCGCTACGACGCGCACGGCGCGCCGCTGCTCGCCGTCAGCAACTTCTCCCCCGTGGTGCGGCACGACTACCGCATCGGCGTCCCGGACGTCCTCGGTGACCAGGTCGCATGGGCGGAGGTCCTCAACACGGACGCCGGACGGTACGGCGGCAGCGACGTACACCATCCCGGGCCGCTGAAGCCGGAACGGGTGTCCGCGCACGGCCGCCCCGGCAGCATCCTGCTGACGCTGCCCCCGCTGGCGACGGTCTGGCTGAAGCCGGCGTGAGCAGGGGCGTGGGCCCGCGACCGCTTCCTCCTCCTCCGGCCGCGGGCCCCACGCCCCCCTCTCCCCCCGCTCAGCCGCCGAGCGCCTCGACGGTGCTCGCCCAGGAGTCCGCGCCGTGCCCCTTGGCGATCGCGCGGTCGGACACGGCCTTGATGGCCTCCAGCTGGGAGGTGTCCAGGCCCCTGCCGCGCGCCGCGTGCAGCAGGTGATCGACACTCGCGGTCATCATGGCGAGGTTGGCCCCCGCGCCGTCGTACTCCTTCTTGTCGATGTCGGCGGCTGTCCCGGCCACAATGGGCGGCAGGATGTCCACGATGGTCCGCAGATACGGGGCGATGGCGGCAGCGGGGATGTTCTCGGCCCTGGCCAGGGCGAAGGCGTGCACCAGCCCTGCCATGCCGCCGTAGAAGAAGTCCAGCATCGCCATGTCGTACGCGGCGGCCAGAGAGTGATCCGGCCCCAGGAACGGTGCATTGCCGCCGAGCGCCCCGAGCACGGCCTCGTACCTGTCGTACGCGGACCGCGACCCCGCATAGAAGATCAGCGCCTCCGGCGTGCCGATCACCTCGATCGGCACCATGATGGCGCCCTTCAGATATTCGAGCCCATGACTGCCCGCCCAGGCCGCGGAGGCACGGGCGCTGTCCGGGGTGTCGGAGATGAGATCGACCAGAACCCGCCCGGCGAGCGCGCCGGTCAGCGGGGCCAGGATCTGCTGCGAGGCCTCGCGGTCGACGACACAGACGACCACCAACTCGCTGGCCCGTACGGCTTCTTCGGCGGACCCGGCCAGGACCGCTCCCCGGGCGACGAGCTCATCGCCCTTGCCCGGGGAGCGGTTCCAGACGGTGGTGCGGTGGCCTGCATCCAGGAGGGCGCCGGCGAGGGCGCGCCCCATGGCGCCGAGGCCGATGACGGTGACGGGTGTGGACGAGCTGTTCGTATGCGTAGGCATACGCACCATGGTCATCGCGGCGCATGCGCCCGCCAAGAACCCACTTATTTATCAGATACCCACCAAAAGGAAAGCATCCAGGTCGCCTCAGTGTGTCAGTGCGGCGTGACGGCATCTCGGCCATGACGAGTACGAGCCGGTGGTGACGACCGGCACCGACAGTGCGTGGACGTGGGCGTGGGGACAGGACGGCAGCCATGGGCTGGACGAGAGGGTCCTGTCCCCGGTCTCACGCGGGACGGAGGCTGTCGCGCTGTACTACAACGAGAAACGTCCTGCCCCTCACAGAGAACGCCTTCGGACTGCGTGTAACGCCGGCCGGGGACGACGAAGAACGCTGGAGCGGCAGCCTGCGGGTACGTCGACCATCTGACCGACGGTGCGGCAAAGGAAGCGTCGGCAGTAACAACTCACCGTGTGTATCCCGGGGTTCCCGATCGCGCTGTGACATTCCCCCACACTCCACGCCTTCCCGCCACGCTCTCCACCTGCGCATACTCCAAGACCGCCGAGCCTCGGGCCGTCCGAGAGGCAATGGCCGATCGAATGGAGCTGATGGACGAGATGACGTCGGGCACGGTCTCTGCGGCAGCGGCGGGCACGTGGCTGCTCGGAGACCTCAAGGTCAACCGGATGGGTTTCGGCGCCATGCGCCTGACCGGCAGCGCTCCCTTCCACCGCGGCTCCCCCAGCGACCGCAGCCAGGCGATGCACGTGGTGCGTCGCGCCGTCGAACTCGGCGTCAATCACATCGACACCGCGGCGTTCTACTTCTCCCGGCTACGGTCCGCCAACGAACTCATCAACTCGGCCCTCGCGCCGTACCCGAGCAACATCGTCATCGCCACCAAGGTCGGCCCGGCACGGGACGCCTGCGGGGAGTGGACCACTCCGGCGCGGCCCGACCAACTGCGCGGCCAGGTCGAGGAGAACCTGCGCCAACTCGGCCGCGACCACCTCGATGTGGTCAACCTGCGCATCATGGGCCAGGACTCCATCAGCGAGCACTTCGGGGCCCTCGCCGAGCTGCGGGACGCCGGACTCGTCCGTCAGCTCGGTGTCTCCGATGCCCGCCCCGAGCACCTGTCCCAAGCCCTGGCGATCGCACCGGTGGTGTGCGTCCAGAACCGCCACAGCATCGACGAGCCCAGCGGTGATCGGATGCTCCGCGCATGTGCCGTACACGGCATCGCGTTCGTGCCCTTCTTCTCCGTCGCCGGGCAGGGACGCGCGGCAGGAGCTGTCCATGCCGAGCACGACAATGTCTCCGCCATCGCCCGCACACACGGCGTTTCTCCGGCGCAGATACGTCTGGCATGGACCCTGCAACAGGGTGCCCACGTGCTGGCCATCCCGGGGACAGGCAACCCTGAACACCTCGTCGACAACGTGAGGGCAGGCGCACTGCGGCTGACGAAGAGAGAACTCCAGCTCCTCGACTCGATCGGCCGCACCGGATCCTGACGCCGGCCGCCGGCAACCCCGCCCGCCTCTCGCGCCGGGTCTCCGCCCGGACGGCGCGGGCGAGTTCGCCGTCAGACGGTGAATCCTCCGTCGACGTGGATGGCCGCTCCGGTGATGTAGCCACCGTCCGTGCCTGCCAGATGGGCGACGGTGGCGGCGATCTCCGCCGCCTGCGCATAACGGCCCAGTGCGGTGAAGCCGGCGATCACCGCCGCGTCGGGGCCGTCGGCGGGGTTGGCGTCCGTGTCGGTGGGACCGGGGTGCACCAGGTTGACGGTGATGGCGCGCGGGCCCAGCTCCCGGGCCAGGCCCTTGGTCATCCCGGCGAGGGCCGTCTTGCTCATCGCGTACAGGGCGAAGCCCGGGAAGACCGCGCGCTCGGCCACATTGCTGCCGATACTGACGATGCGGCCGCCCCGGCCCATATGACGCGCCGCTGCCCGGGACGCCACGAACGGCGCCCGGACGTTCACCGCCAGGGTGCGGTCGATCTCCTCCGGCCCCATGTCCTCAAGCGGGCCGACGAGGAAGACACCGGCGTTGTTGACCAGGATGTCCAGTCCGCCGAACGTCTCGGCGGTCTCGTCCACCGCTGCGGTCAGCCTCTCGGGGACCGCGCTGTCGGCCTGGATGGCCAGCGCCCGGCGGCCGGACGCCTCGATCTGCGCCACCACCCCGGCGGCCCGCTCCGCGCCGGTCTCGTACGTCAGGGCCACATCGGCGCCCTCTTCGGCCAGCCGCAGCGCCACGGCAGCGCCGATGCCCCGGCTTCCGCCGGTGACCAGGGCCGCTTTTCCTTCGAGTCGGTTCATGACTCCGAGCATCGCGGGGGCCGCCGTTGAACGCTGGCGGCAATCGGACCTCGCAGTCGGACCGCGGGTGGGGCCTCGCCGACGACCCGCCCACGCCTCACACCGGCTCGAACACGTCCTCCAGTTCCTGGAGCAGCCTGCGCTTGGGGCGGGCGCCGACCATCGACTTCACGGGTTCGCCGGAGCGGAACACCATCAGGGTCGGCATCGACAGCACCGCGTACCGGCTCGCGATCGCCGGGTTGTTGTCGACGTCGAGCTGGACGATCTTGATGCGCCCGGCCTCCTCGGCGGCGACGGCGCTCAGCACCGGGGCGAGCTGGCGGCACGGGCCGCACCAGTCGGCGGTGAACTCGACCAGCACGGGAAGGTCCGCCCCGAGCACCTCCGTATCGAAGGTGGTGTCGGTGACCTCGGCCACGCCCTCTGCATGAATCATCTGTCATCCTCCCAATTCGCATCGTGGTTCCGGACCGCCGGGAAGCTCCGCCCCGGCCTCCAGCTCGGCCCGCGCGAGCTGGGTGCCCACCTGGGCGCGTACCGCCCGGAGCTGCTCGATGAGCGAGTCGAGCTCGCCGAGCTTGCGCCGGTAGACGGCCAGCGAGGCGGGGCAGGCGTCACCGGCCGGGTGGCCGGCGCGCAGGCACTCGACGAACGGGCGGGTCTCCTCCAGCTCGAAGCCGAAGTCCTGCAAGGTCCGGATCTGCTGGACGAGACGCAGATCGTCCTCGTCGTACGCGCGGTAGCCGTTGCCGGCGCGGCGCGCGGACAGCAGTCCGCGTGACTCGTAGTAGCGCAGAGTCCGTGTGGTCGTCCCGGCCCGCTCGGCCAGCTCCCCGATTCGCATGTCTTCGACGGTAGACGTTGACGCGGACGTCAAGGCAAGTGCGGGGTCCTTCTTTCTCCCGCCCTCCCCCAACTGCCCTTTACATTCAAGAAGTTAAGAGTGTGGCGCCATTGACGGCCTCCCCGCGTGCACCTACAAAAAGCGTGAGAGCGCTCTCAAGACCGGTACCTCGTTCCCGTTCCCCCCGCCCCCACCGGAGAGGTGTTCCTTGAACGCGAGCCGCATCCGCCTGACCGCCCACCCCACTGACTCCACTCCCCACAGACGCACCGTCGTACTCGCCGCGCTGACCGTGATGGCCCTGGTCCTGGCCGGACTGGCCACCGTCCTCGGTTCCGGATCCGCACGCGGCGCCGTCCCCCCGGCACCCGGCTGGGACCTGAAGTGGAGCGATGACTTCAACGGCGCCGACCGCTCCCTGCCCTCGGCCGCGAACTGGCAGATCGACACCGGCCACGCCTATCCGGGCGGCCCCGCGAACTGGGGCACGGGTGAGATCCAGAACTACACCGCCAACCCCGACAACCTCAGCCTCGACGGCAACGGCAACCTCCGGATCACCCCGCTGCGGGACGGCGCGGGCAACTGGACCTCGGGCCGGGTCGAGACCGTACGCTCCGACTTCAAGGCCCCGGCGGGCGGCACCCTGCGCATCGAGAGCCGGATCCAGATGCCGAACGTCACGGGGAACGCGGCCCTCGGCTACTGGCCCGCGTTCTGGGCGCTCGGCTCCCCGTACCGCGGCAACTACTGGAACTGGCCGGGCATCGGTGAGTTCGACATCATGGAGAACGTCAACGGGATCAACTCCGTCTGGGGCGTGCTGCACTGCGGCGTCAACCCGGGCGGCCCGTGCAACGAGACGAGCGGCATCGCCAGCAACCGAGCCTGCCCCGGGGCCAGTTGCCAGTCGGAGTTCCACACGTACACCTTCGAGTGGGACCGCTCCGTCACTCCCAACGCGCTGCGCTGGTACGTGGACGGGCAGCAGTTCCACTCCGTGTCCCAGAACCAGCTGGACGCCGGCACCTGGGCCAACATGACCGAGCACGCGGGGTACTTCATCCTGCTCAACCTCGCGATCGGCGGCGCGTTCCCCAACGCGCTGGGCGGCAGCACCCCCACCGCGGAGACCGTCCCGGGCCGTCCCATGCTCGTCGACTACGTCGGCGTCTGGACCAAGGGCGGCGGCACCGACCCGACCGACCCGCCGGACCCGACCGATCCGCCGTCCGGCTCGGCCGACCTCACGCTCCGCTCCGGCGGCGGTCTCGGGGCGGCAGAGGCGTCCGGCTCGGCGGTCACCCTCGCCTCGGCGGACGGCGCCAACTACGACGGCACCCCGCACAGCCCGCAGACCTTCACCGCCTCCGGCATCACCCGGACGTACAACGGCGGGTCCACCCAGTTCGACCTGTTCGTCGACGCGGGCACGACCGTCGCCAACGGGCAGCAGGTGAGGGTGAGTTACGACCGTACGGGCGACGGGACCTGGGACCGCACGGAGACGTACAACTACTTCCCCACCGACCCCGTCCCCGGCTATGAGCACTACACGCAGAGCAAGGGGCTCATGGCCTCGACCGGGAGCCAGGGCAATCTGGTGAACGGCAAGGTCAGGGTGGAGATCTGGAACGCCATCGGCAACGGCTCCAGCACGGTCGGGGTCGGCAACCAGTCGGTCGTCCACATCCCGTTCGGCTGAACGCACGGCTGACATACGTGTGCGGCCGGTACGGGAGTCCCGTACCGGCCGCACACCCAGCTTCGTTACGCCTTCGCCAGCGAGGCCTTCTCGCCGTCGCCGTCCCTGGACTCCGGGACGTACGGCTCCGTGGGGCCCTCGTCGGTGAGCATCTGCTCGTCGAACGGGATGGCGCCGGCCAGCACCTGGTCCACCCGCTCCTTGTCGATCTCCTTGGTCCAGGTGCCTACCAGGACGGTGGCCACCGCATTGCCCGCGAAGTTCGTCAGGGCTCGGGCCTCGCTCATGAAGCGGTCGATGCCGACGATCAGACCGACGCCGTCGACCAGGCCGGGGCGGTGCGACTGCAGGCCGCCCGCAAGGGTGGCCAGGCCCGCGCCGGTGACTCCGGCCGCGCCCTTCGAGGCGACGATCATGAAGAGCAGGAGGGAGATCTGCTCACCGGCGCTCAGCGGGTCACCCATCGCGTTGGCGATGAAGAGCGAGGACATCGTGAGGTAGATCGCGGTGCCGTCGAGGTTGAAGGAGTATCCGGTCGGCACGGTGATGCCCGCGACGGACTTGCTGACGCCGAGGTGCTCCATCTTGGCGATCAGCCGCGGCAGCGCGGACTCGGACGACGAGGTGGAGAGGATCAGCAGGAACTCGCGGCCCAGGTACTTCAGCAGGAGCAGCAGGTTCACACCGGCGACCAGCCGCAGGATCGTGCCGAGCACCACGAAGACGAAGATCGCGCAGGTGATGTAGAAGCCGACCATGATGATCGCGAGGGACTTCAGCGCGTCGACGCCGGTCTCGCCGACCACCGCGGCCATCGCGCCGAAGGCGCCGACCGGGGCCGCCCACATGATCATGGCGAGGACGCGGAAGACGAGGCGCTGGATGTGTCCGATGCCGCGCAGGACCGGTTCGCCGGCCGAGCCCATGGCCTGCAGGGCGAAGCCCGCGAGCAGGGCGATCAGCAGGGTCTGCAGCACCTCGCCCTCGGTGAAGGCGGAGACCATCGTCGTCGGGATGATGCCGAGCAGGAAGTCCACGGTGGACTCGCTGGCACCGGCCGCCTGCTTCTCACCGGCGGCGCGCACGGCCTCGGTGAGGTGGAGGCCCGAGCCGGGCTCCAGGATGTTGCCGACGAGCAGACCGATGGCGAGCGCGACGGTCGACATCACGAGGAAGTAGCCGAGGGCGAGGCCGCCGACCGCGCCGACCTTGGCGGCCTTGCGCACCGATCCGACGCCCAGCACGATCGTGCAGAAGATGATCGGCGAGATCATCATCTTGATGAGGTTGACGAAGCCGGTACCGATCGGCTTGAGCTCCACGGCGAAGTCCGGGGCCACGAAGCCCACGAGGATGCCGAGGCCCACGGCCGCGATCACGGCGAGATACAGATAATGCGTACGGTCCCGCCTGGCGGTTGGCACTCCCATGGGGTTCTCCTCGGCTCGGCTCTGTCCGACCCCCGTCCCTGGGGGTCCCGGCGAATATCTCGCCCCGTGTGACGGCGGTCACCGTTACGTGCATTTCGTTCATATGTTTTCGGCCAGGCACACTGGGGCCATGCGCCTCCCCCGTACCCGCCCCCGCAGCCTCGCAGGGCAGCTCTTCGCCATGCAGGTGGTGCTGGTCGCGGCCGTGGTGGCGGGGTGCGCGTTCTTCGCGTACGTCTCCGGCAGCGGACAGGCGAAGGAGACGGCGGCCCGGCAGGTCAGGGCGGCGGCGCTGGCGATCGCCGACTCCCCGTCCGTACGGGAGGCGATCCGCACCCCGGACCCGTCGGCCGTGCTGCAGCCGTACGCGGAGAAGGTCCGCAGGGACACCGGGATCGCCTTCGTCACGATCATGTCCCCGGACCGGATCCGCTGGACGCACCCGGACGCCGGGCTGATCGGCGAGAAGTTCCTCGGGCACACCGCGCGGGCGCTGCGCGGCGAGACGTTCACGGAGACGTACACCGGCACGCTCGGCCCCTCGATCCGGGTCGTCACCCCGATCCGGGACGGCGGCAGGATCACCGGCCTGGTCAGCGCGGGCATCACGGTCGACCGGGTCTCCTCGCAGGTGCGGGCACAGCTGGGGGCGCTGGGGCTGGCGGCGGGCGGGGCCCTCGCCCTCGGCGGCATCGGCACGTACGTGATCAACGCCCGGCTCCGGCGGCACACGCACGGCATGAACGCCGCCGAGCTGAGCCGGATGCACGACTACCACCAGGCCACGCTGCACGCGGTGCGCGAAGGGCTGCTGATGCTCGACGGACGGCGCAGGATCGCGCTGATCAACGACGCGGGCCGGGAGCTGCTCGGTCTCGGTGCCGGTGCGGTCGGGCGCAGGGTCGACGAGCTGGATCTGCCGGCGCCGCTGACCGGTGCGCTGCTCGCCTCCGAGGAGCGGGTCGACGAGCTGCATCTGACGGCGGAGCGGGTGATCGTCGTCAACACCCGTCCGGTGGTGGGCGGGGAGCAGCGCGGTACGGTCGTGACGCTGCGCGATCACACGGAACTGCAGGCACTGTCCGGTGAGTTGGACTCCGAGCGGGGGTTCACCCAGGCCCTGCGCTCGCAGGCGCACGAGGCGGCGAACCGGCTGCACACGGTCGTCTCGCTGATCGAACTGGGCCGGGCGCAGGAGGCGGTGGGTTTCGCCACCGCCGAACTGGAGCTGGCCCAGGCCCTCACGGACCGGGTGGTGGGCGCCGTCGCCGAACCGGTGCTGGCCGCGCTGCTGCTCGGCAAGGCGGCGCAGGCCAACGAGCGGGGGGTGGAGCTGGTGCTCGCGGAGGACAGTCTGATCGACGACGGCGCCCTGCCCGCGACCCTGCCGCCGCGGGACCTGGTGACGGTCCTCGGCAATCTGATCGACAACGCGGTGGACGCCGCCTCCGAGGCGGTGACCGGGGTGCCGGGGTCCGCAGCCGTGCCCGCCCAGCGGGGAGCGGCGGCGGGCCGGTCCGGCCGCGCCCGGGTCACCGTCACCGCGCTCGCCGGGGAGGGCGAGCTGCTGCTGCGGGTCGCCGACACCGGGGCCGGGATCGATCCGGACGACGCGGCCGAGGTGTTCGACCGGGGCTGGTCGACGCACGGCGCGGGGCGGGGGATCGGGCTGGCCCTCGTGCAGCAGGCGGTGCATCGCAACGGCGGGACGGTGGCGCTGGGCCACGGTCCGGACGGCGGTGCGCAGTTCACGGTGCGGCTGCCGCTGGCCGTCGCCCACCGCACGACGTCCGCCGCGAAGGAGGCCACCGCATGATCCAGGTGCTGGTGGTCGAGGACGATCCCGTCGCCGCGGACGCCCATCAGCTGTATGTGGGCCGCGTCCCCGGATTCGCCGTGGCCGCGGTCGCGCACTCGCGCGCGGAGGCGGTGCGGGCGCTGGACCGTACGCCGGTCGATCTGCTGCTCCTGGATCTGTATCTGCCCGACGGCCACGGCCTTCAGCTGCTGCGCTCGCTGCGCGCGGCCGGGCACGCGGCGGATGTCATCGCGGTGACGTCGGCGCGCGATCTGGCGGTGGTGCGGGAAGGGGTGTCGCTCGGTGTCGTCCAGTACGTGCTGAAACCGTTCACCTTCGCCACCCTGCGCGACCGGCTCGTGCGCTACGCCGAGTTCCGCGCGGCGGCCGGTGAGGCGAGCGGTCAGGACGAGGTGGACCGGGCGCTGGGCGCCCTGCGCGCACCGCAGCCGTCCCGGCTGCCGAAGGGGCTGAGCGGCCCGACGCTGGAGGCCGTCACCCGCGTCCTGCGGGCCGCTCCGGACGGGGTCACGGCGGGCGCGGCCGGGGTGGAGGTGGGGATCTCGCGGATCACGGCGCGCCGCTATCTGGAGCATCTGGTGACGGTGGGGCGTGCGGTGCGCAGTCCGCAGTACGGTCAGATCGGGCGCCCGGAGCTGCACTACCGGTGGGTGGCCGAGAACCGCTGACGCCGTACGGCCCGCGCGGCAAGAAGGCCGTATTCGGCCTAGGACGTTCCTACGAGCCGTGATATGGGCGGAACACACCGTAGTCAGACCGCGTGCCGGCTCCTACGGTGGGGCCGTGGACCCCTCCCCGCCCTTCAACGCCCCCGCCGCGCGCCGACTCCGCGAGGCCCTGGGGATGCTTCCCGGCCACGTCGCCTACGGACTCGGGGCCCAGTACGGACTCCGTGTCAGCGCCGAGACGGTGGTCGCCTGGGAGCGCGGGCTCGCCGTCCCGAGCGAGTACGAACTCACGGCGCTGGCCGGGGTGTTGTGGTGCTCGCCGGGCGAGCTGCTCACCGCCGCGCGCACCCTGCGGGAGCACCGGGTGGCCAGGGAGCTGGCCGTGGAGGAGCTGGCGCGTCTGCTGGGGCTGACGGCCACCGCGTATCTGCGGATGGAGGAGGCGGGGCGCTGGCGCGGCAATGAACGCCAGTCCGCGGTGCTCAGCGAGGTGCTGGGGCTGACCCCCGCCGGGTTCGTGACGGTCTGCGGCCGGGACGAGGAGCTGGCGGAGCTGCTGCGCGGCGCGGTGACGACGCGCTGGCAGGCCCATGTGCGGCAGGTGGCGAAGCTGGTGCCGCTGGAGCGCGGCTTCCTCCAGGACGTGATGGAGCAGCTGCACGCCGACTACCAGGCGCTGATGGTGTCGACGCTGAGCTGGAGCAGCACGGGTACGGAGCGGGCCGGGGCGACGGGTGCGGCGGGGCGGGAGTTCCTGGCGGAGATCGTGGAACGGTTCTGGGGGACGGCGGGGGTACGGAAGCCGGATGCCTGAGCGGTACGCCCCTGCCGGGGGGCCGGAGGGCCGGGGGCGGCCGGAAGGCCGGGGTGCTCAGACCGCCCTGGTCGGCAGAGGACCACCCCCGGCCGGAAGGCCGGCTCGCGCGAGAAGACCGGATCCGGTCAGAAGACCGACTCCGCCTCGTCCATCCGGTCCGCCGGTACGGTCTTGAGCCGGGTGATGGCGTCGGCGAGCGGGACCATCTTGATGTCGTTGCCGCGCAGGGCCGTCATCCGGCCGAAGTCTCCGCGGTGCGCGGCCTCCACCGCGTGCCAGCCGAAGCGGGTGGCGAGCACCCGGTCGTACGCGGTCGGCGTGCCGCCGCGCTGCACATGGCCGAGAATGACCGGCCGTGCCTCCTTGCCGAGCCGGGTCTCCAGCTCGATGGCCAGCCGGTTGCCGATGCCCTGGAAGCGCTCGTGGCCGTACTGGTCGATCTCGCCCTTGGCGTACGGCATGGAGCCCTCGGCCGGGTGCGCGCCCTCGGCGACACAGATGACCGCGAACTTCTTGCCGCGTGCGAAGCGTTCCTCGACCATCTTGACCAGGTCCTCGACCTGGAAGCGGCGCTCGGGCAGGCAGATGCCGTGCGCGCCGCCCGCCATGCCGGACTCCAGCGCGATCCAGCCCGCGTGGCGGCCCATCACCTCGACGACCATGACCCGCTGGTGCGATTCGGCGGTGGTCTTGAGGCGGTCTATGGCATCGGTGGCGACGCCCACCGCGGTGTCGAAGCCGAAGGTGCGGTCGGTGGCGGAGATGTCGTTGTCGATGGTCTTGGGGACGCCGACGACGGGCATCCCGGCGTCCGACAGCATCCGCGCGGCGGTGAGGGTGCCTTCGCCGCCGATCGGGATGAGGGCGTCCATGCCGTAACGGCGGCTCAGCTCGGCGCAGTTCTCGGCGGCCTCGCGCAGCCGGTCGCGCTCCAGCCGGGCCGAGCCGAGAATGGTGCCGCCGAGGGAGAGGATGCCGCTGACCTCGTTGAGACCGAGGGGGCGGAAGTGGCCGTCGAGGAGTCCCTTGAACCCGTCCTCGAAGCCGATGACTTCATCGCCGTAACCCGCCACGGCACGGTGCACGACCGACCGGATCACTGCGTTCAGGCCTGGGCAGTCGCCGCCTGCCGTGAGAACTCCGATGCGCATCGTGCTGTATCTCCTGCTCGCTAGTGCCATGCATTTCGGGGGCGACTACAGAATCCCCCGTACCGTGAGCCACAACAATTGTCCCACGTCAGGTCTGGACCTCGCGCTAGGGCCTTCCGCGGAGGGTCTTTCACCCGGCGGGCGGCGCCTGTGCCCGCGCGGGTATCGTCAACTTGGCAATACCATCCCAAACCGCAAATATGGACGGGAGAGCACGCGTGACGCGCAGCGTGTACGTGACCGGGATCGACCGGGGAGACGGCCGGCAGGTCGTCGATCTGGGAGTCATGGAGCTCCTGACGCGTCAGGTGGACCGGGTCGGGGTGTTCCGGCCGCTCGTGCACGACGGACCCGACCGGCTGTTCGAGCTGCTGCGGGCCCGCTACCGGCTCTCCCAGGATCCCGCGTCGGCCTATGGGCTGGACTACCACGAGGCGTCCGCGCTCCAGGCGGAGCAGGGTACGGACGAACTGGTCTCCCGGCTCGTCGACCGCTTCCATCAGGTGGCCCAGAAGTACGAGGTGGTGCTGGTACTCGGCACCGACTTCGCCGCCACCCAGCTCCCGGACGAGCTGGCGCTCAACGCCCGGCTCGCCAATGAGTTCGGCGCCTCGGTCATCGCGGTGGTCGGCGGGAAGGGCCAGCCCGCGGATTCCGTACGGGCCGAGACCCACAACGCCTACCGGGCGTACGCCGGCCTGGGCTGCGACGTCCTCGCGATGATCGTGAACCGGGTGGCGGCCGAGGACCGTGATGCCATCGCGGAGCGGCTGGCGGCCCGGCTGCCCGTCCCCTGTTCGGTCCTGCCGGACGACGCCGCGCTCTCCGCGCCGACCGTCGCCCAGATCACCGCGGCGCTCGGCGGCACGGTGCTGCTCGGCGACGACTCCGGGCTGGCCAGGGACGCGCTGGACTTCGTCTTCGGCGGTGCGATGCTGCCGAACATGCTGAAGGCGCTGACGCCGGGCTGCATGGTGGTCACGCCCGGGGACCGCGCGGATCTGGTGATCGGCTCGCTGGCCGCGCACAGCGCCGGGACCCCGCCCATCGCGGGGGTGCTGCTCACCCTGAACGAACGCCCCGGCGAGGAGATACTCAGGCTGGCCGCGCGACTCGCACCGGGCACCCCGGTCATCTCCGTGGCCGGCGGCTCCTTCCCCACCGCAGGGGAACTCTTCGCGCTGGAAGGCAAGTTGAACGCGGCGACGCCCCGCAAGGCCGAGACCGCACTGGGCCTCTTCGAGCGCCATGTGGACACCGGCGCCCTGCTGGACCGGATCTCGGTGGCCCGCAGCGGCCGGGTCACCCCGATGATGTTCGAGCACGAACTGCTGGAGCAGGCCCGCGCCGACCGGCGCCGCGTCGTCCTGCCGGAGGGCACCGAGGAACGGGTGCTGCGCGCCGCCGACGTACTGCTGCGCCGCGACGTCTGCGACCTCACGCTCCTCGGCGACCCCGGCGTCATCCGCAAGAAGGCCGCCGACCTCGGCATCGATCTCGCCGGTACGCAGCTCATCGACCCGCAGACCTCCGAGCTGCGCCAGGCCTTCGCGGAGCGGTACGCACAGCTGCGCGCGCACCGCGGGGTCACGGTCGAGCTGGCGTACGACGTCGTCGCGGACGTCAACTACTTCGGCACCCTGATGGTCCAGGAGGGGCTCGCGGACGGCATGGTCTCGGGAGCCGTGCACTCCACGGCGGCGACGATCCGCCCCGCGTTCGAGATCATAAGAACGAAGGGGGCCGAGCGAAGCTCGTCAGGCAGGGTGGCGGCGGGCGCTGGGGGGACCAAGCCGGACGCCTCGATCGTCTCCTCCGTCTTCTTCATGTGCCTGGCCGACAAGGTCCTGGTGTACGGGGACTGCGCGGTCAACCCGGACCCGGACGCGGAGCAGCTCGCCGACATCGCGGTGCAGTCGGCCGCCACCGCCGCGCGCTTCGGTGTGGAGCCGCGGATCGCGATGCTGTCGTACTCGACGGGCACCTCGGGGTCGGGCGCCGACGTCGACAAGGTGCGCGAGGCGACGGACCGGGTGCGCAGGAGCCGGCCGGACCTCAGGATCGAGGGCCCGATCCAGTACGACGCGGCGGTGGAGCCGAGCGTCGCCGCGACGAAGCTGCCCGGCTCCGAGGTGGCCGGGCAGGCGACGGTGCTGATCTTCCCGGACCTGAACACCGGCAACAACACGTACAAGGCCGTGCAGCGCTCGGCGGGCGCGGTGGCCGTCGGACCGGTGCTCCAGGGGCTGCGGAAGCCCGTCAACGATCTATCCCGGGGCGCGCTCGTCCAGGACATCGTCAATACCGTGGCCATCACGGCGATCCAGGCGCAGGGCGAGGAGCAGACCGCATGACCACCCCGAAGACAGTGCGCGCCGATCGCGTACTCGTGCTCAACTCCGGCTCCTCGTCGGTGAAGTACCAGCTCCTGGACATGAGCGACCACTCCCGGCTGGCGGCCGGACTGGTCGAGCGGATCGGCGAGGAGACCTCCCGGCTGGTGCACACCCCGCTGGTCGGCGGGGGCGCCGAGCCGCGCGAGCGCATCGGCCGGATCGCCGATCACGAGGCCGCGCTGAAGGCGGCGGCCGAGGAGCTGGCGGCCGACGGCCTCGGCCTGGACTCCCCCGCGCTGGCGGCGATCGGCCACCGGGTGGTGCACGGCGGGCTGCGGTTCACCGAGCCCGTGGTGATCGACGACGAGGTGCTGACGGAGATCGAGCGCCTGGTCCCGGTGGCCCCGCTGCACAATCCGGCGAACATCGTCGGCATCCGTACCGCACAGGCCCTGCGTCCGGACCTGCCGCAGGTGGCGGTCTTCGACACGGCGTTCCACACGACGATGCCGGAGTACGCGGCGCGGTACGCGATCGATGTGGAGACCGCCGACGCGCACCGCATCCGGCGCTACGGATTCCACGGCACCTCGCACGCCTATGTCTCCCGCAAGGCCGCCGAGCTGCTGGGACGCAGCCCCGAGGACGTCAATGTCATCGTGCTGCACCTGGGCAACGGCGCCTCGGCCTCGGCGGTGGCGGGCGGCAGGTGCGTGGAGACCTCGATGGGACTGACCCCGCTGGAGGGGCTGGTGATGGGTACGCGCTCGGGCGACATCGATCCGGCCGTCACCTTCCACCTCAAGCGGGTGGCGGGGATGTCGACGGACGAGATCGACGTACTGCTCAACAAGAAGAGCGGCCTGGTCGGGCTCTGCGGCGACAACGACATGCGGGAGATCCGGCGCCGGGTCGACGAGGGCGACGAGCGGGCGGCGCTCGCGTTCGACATCTATGTGCACCGGCTGAAGAAGTACATCGGCGCCTATTCGGCGGTCCTCGGGCGGGTGGATGCGGTGGTGTTCACGGCGGGGGTCGGGGAGAACTCGGCGCCCGTACGGGAGGCTGCGATCACCGGTCTCGAAGAGTTCGGCCTGGCGGTGGACGCGGATCTGAACGCCGTACGGTCCGGCTCACCGCGGCTGATCTCGCCGGACTACGCGCGGGTCGCGGTCGCCGTGGTGCCGACGGACGAGGAGCTGGAGATCGCCGTCCAGACCTTCGCACTCGTCGGACAGGCCCACAACTGAGCACCCCCGCGCCCCTTTGTACCTTCCACCAGACGGAATATTCCGTAGCGAAACAAACCGATAGGATCCGCCTCATGCGCCGTTCCAAAATCGTCTGCACACTCGGTCCCGCCGTCGACTCCCATGAGCAGCTCGTCGCTCTGATCGAGGCCGGCATGAGCGTGGCCCGCTTCAACTTCAGTCACGGCAGCCACGAGGAGCACCAGGGTCGTTACGACCGGGTCCGCAAGGCCGCCGCCGAGACGGGCAGGGCGGTCGGCGTGCTCGCCGACCTCCAGGGCCCGAAGATCCGCCTGGCGAAGTTCGCCGAGGGCCCCGTCGAGCTGGTCCGCGGGGACGAGTTCACGATCACCGCGGAGGACGTCCCCGGCGACAAGTCGATCTGCGGCACGACCTACAAGGGTCTGCCCGGCGACGTCGACAAGGGCGACCCGATCCTGATCAACGACGGCAACGTCGAGCTGAAGGTCGTCGCGGTCGAGGGCCCCCGGGTGAGGACCATCGTCATCGAGGGCGGTGTCATCTCCGACCACAAGGGCATCAACCTGCCCGGTGCGGCGGTCAACGTCCCGGCCCTGTCCGGGAAGGACGTCGAGGATCTGCGCTTCGCCCTGCGGATGGGCTGCGACCTGGTGGCGCTGTCCTTCGTGCGGGACGCCAATGACATCAAGGACGTCCACAAGGTGATGGACGAGGAGGGCCGCCGGGTCCCCGTCATCGCCAAGGTGGAGAAGCCGCAGGCGGTCGAGCACATGGAGGGCATCGTCATGGCGTTCGACGGTGTGATGGTCGCCCGCGGCGACCTGGCCGTCGAGTACCCCCTGGAGAAGGTCCCGATGGTGCAGAAGCGCCTGGTGGAGCTCTGCCGGCGGAACGCCAAGCCGGTGATCGTGGCGACCCAGATGATGGAGTCGATGATCACCAACTCGCGGCCGACGCGTGCCGAGGCGTCCGATGTCGCCAACGCGATCCTGGACGGCGCGGACGCGGTCATGCTGTCCGCCGAGTCCAGCGTCGGCGCGTATCCGATCGAGACGGTCAAGACGATGTCGAAGATCGTCGTCGCCGCCGAGCAGGAGCTGCTCTCCAAGGGCCTCCAGCCGCTGGTGCCGGGCAAGAAGCCCCGCACCCAGGGCGGTTCGGTGGCCCGCGCCGCCTGCGAGATCGCGGACTTCCTGAACGGCAAGGCACTTGTCGCCTTCACCAAGTCCGGCGACACGGCCCGCCGCCTCTCGCGCTACCGCGCCGCGCAGCCGATCCTGGCCTTCACCACCGACGAGTCCACCCGCAACCAGCTCGCCCTGAGCTGGGGCGTCGAGGCCCACGTCGTCCCGCACGTGGACAACACCGACGCCATGGTGGACCTGGTCGACGCCGAACTGCTGAAGCTGAGCCGCTACAACGCGGGCGACACAATGGTCATCACGGCCGGCTCGCCCCCCGGCATCCCGGGCACGACGAACATGGTTCGGGTCCACCACGTGGGCGGCGGCGCGCGCGACTGACACGCACTCCGCACAAGGACTGTGGCCCGCACCTCCGCTTAGCGGGGGTGCGGGCCACAGTCCTTGTGCGGCTCCCGAACGGGTCGGTTACGGCTAGCTGTTGCCGCCGGTGAAGTAGTTGTGCAGGCCGGGCACCGTGAGCGAGCCGCCGAACTGGCCGGCCTGGGTGACCTTGACCTTGGTGAAGAAGGCGAACGGGACGTTCACCGGCGGCGGTGTCTGCGGGCTGAACGTGACCGGTATGAGGCCGAAGAGGTTGCCCTTCAGCTCCTCCGTGTACATCGTCACCGTGCCGTTGCGGATGGTGGACGTGGAGCCCGCCCGCGCTTGGACATGGCCCGTGGTGCCGTTCGGGCCGACCGTCAGCTGGTGGAGGTCCTTGATGTCGATGGAGCTCGCGGTGAACTTCAGCACCTTCTTGATGGTGCCGTCCTGCGTCTTCACCTCGACGATGCCCTTGTAGTCCAGCCCGTTGAGGGTGAGCAGCGAGCTGTCCAGGATCCACGGGTCGGTCGGGACCAGCGGGATGCCCGTCTCCAGGTCGGCCGCGGCCAGTGCCTCGGGGTCGGCGGTCGGACACGGGAAGGGCTCCTTGGCCCCGTCCGGGATGTCCTCGTCCTTCTTGACGTCGAGTCCCTTGACGCTGTCGTCGAGCTCCTTGACGGACTCGCCGGCCTTGTCGGCGGCGTCGCGGATGGCGTCGGCGGTCTTGTCGGCCGTCTCCTTCGCGGCGTCCGTGACCTTCTCCACGGGCTTGGCCGCGTCGCTCTGCGAGGGCTTCGGTGACGCGGTGGTGGCGCTCGGGGACGGGCTCGCCGTCTCCTTGTCCGGTCCGTCGAGGAGGTCCTTGAGCGCGTCGCCGACGCCCAGCGGGTCGAGCGGGTTCGTCGACTGCGTGGGTGTGGGCGAGGAGCTGGGCGCGGCGGCGGGCGCGTCGGCGGCCTGCGTCTCGGGCTTCGCCGCGTCGCTCGCGGACGGGGTCGCCGAGGGCTTCGGCGTCGTCGCTTCGTCCTTGTCACCGGAGTCGGTGGCGGACGGGGACGGCGACTTCGTCTCCGATGCGGACGGGGACGGCGATTCGCTCGGCTCGTCGGAGCGCGTCACACAGGGGCCCGGCGCGAAGGGGATGTCCTTGCTGTCGTCGGCCAGCGCGAGTCTGGGGGTGAGCCCCATGCCCACGAAGACGGCCGTCGGCATCGCGGCGAGCGCGAAGGCCTTGCCCGCGGGGATGTGCAGCTTCGTCAGCAACGACTTCCTGGGGGCCGCGTGGCGCGGTCCGCCTCTCGCCCGGAGGTCGTCCCCGGACAGGTTCAGCTGCGTCTCGTCACCCCGCACGATGCCTCCCGCCGTCGACCTCAACTGTCGTGTCGTGCTGCTCCGGCTGCTGCTGGGGCATCGCTGCCGTGCTCTGGAACCCGGGTTCGGGCTCCTGCGTGCCGAATCCGGCGTCCTCGGGCCTCTCACCCTTGAAGGCAACGGGTTCGGGCTTCGGCTCGCCCGGGGCCCAGGAGATGGAGAGTGCTCCACCGAGCAGGGAGAACAGGAAGCCGATCAAAAAGCCACCGATGTTGGCGACCGGTATGGAGATCAGCGCGAGCAGGATCGCGGCGACTCCGGCGAACACTCTCACGATGTGGTGGAACCACATGGTGAGGCCCAGCGTGATCAGCAGGACTCCGATGATCAGCGATCCCGCACCGGCGGTCGTGGACATCGCCAGCGTCATGTTGCCGAGATGCATGTTGGCGTACGGGAAGTACGCGATGGGTAGACCACCCACCATGGTGAACAGGCCCGCCCAGAACGGCCGGTTACCCCGCCAGGTGCGGAATCCTCGCCAGAAGACGCGGAGGTAGTGCTCGTTCTGCCCTGTGGACTCGGGGCTCATGGAAAACAGCTCCCTGGAACCGGTACTGCTGTGAGAAGAGGAAAGGGTGGGCGGCCGGAGAGACCCGCACGGAGCGCTCCGGCCACCCGGGCGAGTGCCTAGTAGCACTCCTTGACGCCGCTGTGCAGCTTCAGGCTCAGGTTGCTGAGTCTGAAGGTGCCCGCGGTGGTCGCCCACGCCTCCTGCTTCACGTCGGTCAGCACGGCCGTCTCGGCGCGCTGCGCGAAACCGTTCGGGTTGACGGCCTTCTCGGTACCGGGCTGGATGCCGGGCTTGCCGACGGAGCCGGCGGCCACACCGATGTCGATGTTCTCGAAGTACGCGTCGGCGTCGAGCTCGGCGACGTCCAGGTACAGATTGGTCGCCCTGACCGGCTTCTTCGGGTCCGTACCCGCGTTCAGCTGCAGCGTGACGGTACCGAGGCCGAACGGAAGGTTCGGAGTGACCACCGACTGGCACATGTTGGTGATCGTGGCGTCACTGAAGCCCGACACGGCCACGGCGTGCGCCGCGTCCTTGCCGTCAATGCTCTTGCCGGTGGCGACACTGCCGTACTGGACGAAGTTGTGGCCGACGAGCTTGTCCGCGTGCACCTTGAAGCTCTGGCCGGACACGCTGAACGACGCCGCGAGGGCGCCCTGCGCGAGACCGACGCCCACGGCGGCGGTCGCGACGACGCTCGGCACCATGACCAGAGCGAAACGCTTCCATCTGGTGCCGCCACGAACCTGGGAACTCATAATTTTCCTCCTTCTCGGACGTACATCTCCGATTCGGGCCAGGGCCCGTCCTGGGATGGGAGAAGTGCTACGTCCTCGGAAAGGAGAGCGCCCGCGTACGGAGGCAGGAACCGCGTCCGAATCACCGGCGATCACCCCCGAGCGACAACCACTGGCCACGCATTCGCGCAACCTGTTCGGACAGGCCCTGCCGGACGGCAGGAACCCCCCTGTCCGGAGCCGGCGCCACTGCCGCCGACCCACTCGGTGGGGACCCAACAGGGCCGCCGCGCCGACTGGCAGCCGGGCTGGCGTTATTGGACCGAGCGTGGCCGATCGTGGTGCATTCCCGCCCGTGGCACAAGGGGGTTCGTTACTCGCTAGTAACGGCCCGATAACCGCTGTGCGACCCGGTGGTACCACCCGGCCACACAGGGTGGCACCGAACTGAAGGACGAAAGGAGAATCGGGGTCCTTATACGGACAGATCCCAGAGGGTGATTTACTGCGAGTAACAGGCCGTACCTTTATCAAGATTTGGTAAAGCGGAGCTGTCTCTTATCGCCTGCTCGCGAAAACGGCTGCGGCACCCCGGGGGTGCCGCAGCCGCGTTGTCACATCAGAACAAGACCCGCGCCAGCGCCGTACGCGCGGCGCCGACCCTCGGATCGTCGGGGCCGATCACCTCGAAGAGTTCGAGCAGGCGCACCCGCGCCGCGTCCCGGTCGTCACCGAAGGTACGGCGGACGGTCTCGACGAGCCGCCCGAAGGCGTCCTCGACATGACCGCCGACCAGATCCAGATCGGCGGCCGCGAGCTGCGCCGCGACATCGGCCGGACTCTCCGCGGCGTCCTTGCGGACCTGCTGCGGGTCCATGTCCTTGACCCGGGCCAGCAGTTCGGCCTGGGCGAGACCGAGCTTGGCCTCCGTGTTGGCCGGGTCGTCGGACAGGACGTTCCTGTACGCCTGGATGGCACCTGCGAAGTCACTGGCGTCCAGCGCCTGTACGGCCGCTTCGAGCAGGGCGTCGTACGGCCCGGCGGGCGCCTCGGCCGGAGCCGTGCCGGCTTCCGCGTCGGCTTCCGCATCCTGGTCGACCACGATTCCGGTCAGCCCGAACCGCTCCTCGCCGACCTGGATCAACTGGTCCAGCGTCTGCCGGATCTGGGACTCGGAGGCCGCGCCCTGGAAGAGCGGGAGGGCCTGCCCGGCGACGACGGCGAAGACTGCCGGGATGCCCTGGATGCCGAACTGCTGCATCAGCATCTGGTTGGCGTCGACATCGACCTTGGCCAGCACGAAGCGGCCGTTGTACTCATGGGCCAGGCGCTCCAGCAGCGGGCTCAGCTGCTTGCACGGCTCGCACCACTCGGCCCAGAAGTCGATGACGACCGGGACCTCGGCGGAGCGCTGCAGGACATCGTTCTCGAAGCCTGCCTCATCGACATCGATCACCAGGGCGGACGGGGGCACGGCACCGCCACCACCCTGCCGGGCGGCCTCGGCACGGGCCTGCTCCGCCTTCACCTTGGCCTCGCCGGCCGCCTTCACCGCGGCGAGGTCGACGACACCGCTCATGGACATGTTCCTAGGCTGCATACGTACATCCTCCCCCCTTGGCGCGCCGATACGGAAAGCGATGCCGTAACCGCACCCGTCCGCGGTCCCCGCCGGTGTGCGGGGGGGCACGGACAGACACGGTCCGAGGGCCCCTGAAAGACCCGTTTCGGCGCCGGGTCCCCACCCGGTGCCTGTGGCTGTCGTTCGGTCGTGGCGTTACGACGGCATGACCATCGTCTTTACGCTACGACCCGTAGCGTAACTTCCCGGCACCCCTCGCGCGCAAGTACGTTCGGTGATCTGTCTCACGGTGAACGGGACCGGTCGGTTCTCCCTACTGACCGGTATGGTCGCGGCATGCTGAGCCACAGCCACCCCAAACCCCCTCGAACGGGACGACCCCGCAGCGTCGCGGCCGACGAAGCGATCCTGGAGGCGACCAGAGCCTCCCTGGTCGACCTCGGCTGGTCGAAGCTGACGATGGGGGATGTGGCGACGCGGGCCGGGGTCGCCAAGACGACCCTGTACCGGCGGTGGGCGGGCAAGAACGAGCTGGTCGTGGACGCCGTCGCGGTCCTCTTCGACGAGCTGGAACTGCCCGATCTGGGCAGCCTGTCGGCCGATGTGCAGGCGGTGGTGCTGCAGTTCGCCGCGCTGCTGGAGCGCCCGGAGACCCAGACGGCGCTGATGGCGGTGGTCGCGGAGTCGACCCGCGACGAGGCGCTGCGGACCCGGATCCGGGACTCGATCGTGGACCGGCAGAAGCGGCTGGTGCTCCAGGGTCGTCAACGGGCTCAGGAACGCGGGGAGTTGCCCGTCGAGCAGGACGAGACCGTGGCTGCCGGGACCGCCGATCTGATCTTCGATGTGATCGCCGGCGCGGTGGTGCACCGAGCCCTGGTGAGCGCCGAACCCGTCGACGAGGACTGGGCCCGGCGCTTCACGGGGCTGCTGCTCACGGGGCTGGGGGCGGCGGCCTCCGCGTGACGCGGGCCGCCGCCCGTGCCGGCCCGTCAGAAGCCGGGCGGCTCCGTGTATCAGAAGCCGGGCGGCTCCGTGTAGGTGCCCCATTCGTCTCGCAGGACCCCGCAGATCTCACCGAGCGTCGCCTCCGCGCGTACGGCGTCGAGCATCGGAGCGATCATGTTGGAGTCGTCGCGGGCGGCGGCCAGCATCGCGTCCAGCGCCGACTTGACCCGCGCGTCGTCGCGGGCGTCCTTGCGGCCGCCGAGTTCGCGGACCTGCTCGCGCTCGACCTCGTGGCTGACCCGCAGGATCTCCAGGTCGCCGGTGACCGAGCCGTGGTGGACGTTGACGCCCACGACCCGCTTGTCGCCCTTCTCCAGCGACTGCTGGTACTGGAAGGCGGACTCGGCGATCTCACCGGTGAACCAGCCGTCCTCGATCCCGCGCAGGATGCCGGAGGTCATCGGCCCGATGGGGTGCTGCCCGTCCGGGTGCGCCCGGGTGCCGCGCTCCTTGATCCGGTCGAAGATCTTCTCGGCGTCGGCCTCGATCCGGTCGGTGAGCTGCTCGACGTACCAGGAACCGCCCAGCGGGTCGGCCACATTGGCGACGCCGGTCTCCTCCATCAGCACCTGCTGGGTACGCAGCGCGATCTCGGCGGCCTGCTCGGAGGGGAGCGCGAGGGTCTCGTCGAGGGCGTTGGTGTGCAGCGAGTTGGTGCCGCCGAGGACGGCGGACAGGGCCTCGACCGCGGTCCGTACGACGTTGTTGTACGGCTGCTGGGCGGTGAGCGAGACACCGGCGGTCTGGGTGTGGAAGCGCAGCCACTGCGCCTTGTCGGTCTTCGCGCCGTACGTCTCCTTCATCCAGCGGGCCCAGATCCGGCGCGCGGCACGGAACTTGGCGATCTCCTCGAAGAAGTCGAGGTGCGCGTCGAAGAAGAAGGAGAGACCGGGCGCGAAGGTGTCGACGTCCAGCCCGCGGGAGAGGCCGAGCTCCACATAGCCGAAGCCGTCGGCGAGGGTGTACGCGAGCTCCTGCGCGGCTGTCGCCCCGGCCTCGCGGATGTGGTAGCCGGAGACGGAGAGCGGCTTGTAGGCGGGGATGTCGCGGGCGCAGTGCTCCATCAGGTCGCCGATGAGGCGCAGATGGGGCTCGGGCTGGAAGAGCCACTCCTTCTGCGCGATGTACTCCTTGAAGATGTCGGTCTGGAGCGTGCCGTTGAGCACACCCGGGTCGACGCCCTGGCGCTCGGCGGCGACCAGGTACATGCAGAAGACGGGGACGGCGGGTCCGCTGATCGTCATGGACGTCGTGACATCACCGAGCGGGATGTCCTTGAAAAGGACCTCCATGTCGGCTGCGGAGTCGATGGCCACGCCGCAGTGCCCGACCTCGCCGAGCGAGCGGGGGTCGTCGGAGTCGCGGCCCATCAGCGTCGGCATGTCGAAGGCGACACTGAGCCCGCCGCCGCCCGCGGCGAGGATCATCTTGTAGCGCTCGTTGGTCTGCTCGGCGTTGCCGAAGCCGGCGAACTGGCGGATGGTCCAGGTCCGGCCGCGGTAGCCGGTCGGATAGAGCCCTCGCGTGAAGGGGTACTCACCGGGCCAGCCGATCCGCTCGAATCCCTCGTACGTGTCCCCCGGGCGGGGTCCGTACACGGGCTCGACCGGGTCGCCGGAGAGCGTGGTGAAGTCCGCGTCACGCTTGCGGGCCTTGTCGTAACGGGCCTGCCAGCGGTGGCGGCCCTCCTCGATCGCGTCAGCGTCCATACCATCGAATTTACTAGGACGTCCTAGTAAATGTCGATGGCAAACCGCCCGGTGCTTTGCACGGGGCGGTTCGGGTGGTGCGGTGCGGTGCGGCCGGGGTATCAGGCCTTGACGGTCACGGGGGAACCGTCGGCGATCAGCGGCTCGACCTCGCGGACGACCTTGCGCTCGACGAAGAACGCGGCCGTCGGGATGGTGCCGGAGATCAGCACCCAGAGCAGCTTGCCGACCGGCCACTTGGCCTTGGAGCCCAGGTCGAAGGCGAAGATCAGGTAGATGATGTAGAGGACACCGTGGACCTGGGAGACGATGAGCGTCAGGTCCTCGCCCGTTTCGAAGCCGTACTTGAAGACCATGCAGGTGCAGAGCACCAGCAACATGACTGCGGTGACGTAGGCCATCACCCGGTACCGGGTCAGCACACTGCGTTTCATGGAATCGAGCGTAACCGGACGCCCGGGGCGATCTTGCAGCGGGCCGGGCCCTCGAAGTGTTGTCCTACGGGCCGCCCTACGGCTCCTGGAAATCCTGGGCCGCGATCCGCAGCGGCCGCAGCAGGGCGAAGATCTCCGCGCACTCCTCGGCGTCGTACGCCCCGAGCCCGAACTTTATGTCGACCAGGTCCTTGGTCGCGGCCTCGACGACCTCGCGTCCCTTGTCGGTGATGGAGGCGAGGGTTCCGCGGCCGTCGTTCGGGTTGGGGCGCTTGGCGACCAGGCCGGAGCGCACCAGCCGGTCCACCGTGTTCGTGACGGAGGTCGGGTGGACCATGAGCCGCTCGCCGATCTTGGACATCGGCAGCTCGCCGGCCTTGGAGAAGGTGAGCAGCACCAGCGCCTCGTATCGCGCGAAGGTCAGTCCGTACGGTTTGACCACCGCGTCGACCTCGGCCAGCAGGATCTGCTGCGCGCGCATGATCGAGGTGATCGCCCCCATCGAGGGCACCGGACCCCAGCGCTGCTGCCAGAGTTCGTCGGCGCGGGCAATGGGATCGAAGGGGAGACTGAGCGGTTTCGACACGCCGTCGACCTTACCCACTGGTCATATGCTGGTCAGCCCCGTCTCGAACTTCGGTCCGAATGCGGTCGGCGGGTGCGGTTCTCCTGACCTCCAGGACGAGCAGCAGCACGCAGAGCGTGCCCATCGCTCCCGCTGCGGCGACCACCTGGTGTACGGGGAGGAATTCGGCGGCGAGCCCGGCGAGGGCCATGCCGACGCCCTGGAGCGTCATCAGCCCGGCGGTGAGCAGGGTCATGGCCCGGCCGCGCAGCGCTTCCGGTACGGCGGCGACGAACCACTGGTCGAGGCCGATGACGTACGCCGATCCCGCCCCGGCCAGGGCCAGCGCGAGCACGGTGACGACCATGCCGGGGCGGAGCCCGTACACCACCAGCGGCAGCAGTCCCGCGGCGGCGGCCGACAGCACGATCAGGGAGCGCAGACGGGGGGTCAGCGCGGTGCCCACGTACAATTCGGCGGCGATCTGTCCGACCGGCATCGCACACATCAGCAGCCCGAGCGCGACCGGCCCCACGCCGATCTCGTCCGCGTACGGTGCGGCGAGCGCCTCCGGTGCCACGACGAACATCGGGGGCAGCCAGAACAGCAGCAGCAGCCCGCGGATCCTGCGGTCGGCGAGGACGGCCCGGGCGCCGGAGACCGACTCCTTGAGCAGGGCGCCGCCGCCACCTTCCGTGGACCTGGCCGGCCGGTCACGGGTGCCGAGGCGGAGCAGGGCCGCCGAGCAGAGGAAGGTCACCGCGGTGATCGTCATCGCGCCGCGCGGGGACAGTACGGCGAGCAGCAGACCGCCCACGCCGAAGCCGGCGAGCAACGCGGTCTGCGAGACGATCCGCAGCAGCGAGCGGCCGAGCACGAAGAGATCGCCCTCGCCCAGGATGTCGGCGAGCGCGGCCATCCTGGTCCCGGTGAAGACGGGTGACACGGCGGCGATCACGCAGCGCAGTGCGAGCAGTCCGCCGACCGGAGTGCCCGGCAGCACCATCACGGCGACGCAGCCCGCGCAGATCAGATCGCAGACGACGAGGACCCGGCGGGCGGGGTACCGGTCGGCGATCCCCGCGAGGAGCGTGCCCGCGAAGAGGTACGGGAGGAGGCCGAGCGCGAAGGTGAGGGCGCTGAGCAGGGGCGATCCGGTCAGGCGGTACACGAGGACGGTCAGGGCGAGTTCGCTGACGATGACGCCGAGCAGGGAGAGCAGATGGGCGAGGAAGACCGCCCGGAACTCCCGCACGGCGAAGACGGGACCGTAGCCACGGGAGGCGGAGGGAGCCGCCGCCTCCACCACGTCGCCTGCGCCGCTGGAGCGGTTCGTCGCGTCGCGCGGGCGCTCTGCGGGGTTTTCGGTGTCTGTCGGCATGAGCGCAGCCTGTGGGCCGCAGGTGGTTCTCCGTAGACTTTCGGTTCACGCCGAAACTCAGCGGGCAGGGAGAGCCGCGCATGCCGTTGTATCTGCATCTCGACGAGAGCGACCTGCTCCGCTGCCGGTTCGCGCTCTCGCCGCTCGGGGAGACCCAGGCCGCCGTACGTGTGCTGGCCCAGCCCGAGCGGCACGGGTATCACCTGCCGTGGCTCCGGCTGATCCGGGACGCGGCCGCCGGGCTCGATCTCCGGCCGCTGTGGCTGCTGATGGCGCGGCACGGCCACAACCCGGACTTCATCAGCCCGCCGCCTCCCGGGCCGGTCACCACCTTCGAGGAGGAGATCGCGGGTGTGCGGTCCATCGATCCCGAACTCGCCCGCAAGGACCTCATGCTCTCCCTGGCGGAGCGGCCGGAGGCGCTGCACTCCCCCGCCGGACAGGCCATGCTCGCCGATCCCGCCCGGACCGTCCGGGAGCTGGCCGATCTGCTGGAGCAGGCCTGGCGGGTGCTGATCGAGCCGCACTGGCCGCGGCTGCGTGCCCTGCTGGAGGCGGACATCGCCTACCACTCGCGGCGGCTGGCCTCGGTCGGCTTCGAGCGGCTGCTGGGTGAGCTGAGCCCCCGGCTGAAATGGTCGGAGTCGACATTGACCGTCGTCGTCGGGACGCGCGGCCGGCACACCCGGGTGCTCGGCGGGCAGGGGCTCGTCCTGATTCCCAGCGTCTTCTCCTGGCCGGACCCGGCCAGCGGCTTCGAGCCGCCGTGGCAGCCGGCGGTCATCTATCCCGCGCGCGGGATCGGCGGGCTGTGGACCGAGCCCGCCGACCGCACCCCGCAGGCGCTGGCGCGGCTGCTCGGCCGGGCGCGGGCCGACGTCCTGTGCGCGCTGGACGAACCGGCCGGGACGAGCGCGCTCGCGCACCGGCTGGGCCTCGCGCTCTCGTCCGTGTCGGAGCATCTGTCGGTGCTGCGCGCGGCGGGGCTGCTCACCTCGCGCCGGTACGGACATCAGGTGCTGTACGAGCGGACGCCGCTCGGGATCGCCCTGGCCGTGCCGGAGCACCGCCCGCAGGAGTGACGGGAGCGGGACGAGCCCCCGGCCGGGTGGGGCCGGGGGCTCGTCGGGTCGTACGGAGGGACGGGGGCGTCAGTCCGTCCCGGCGAGATACCGCTCGACCGTCTCGACCTTGGAGGTCAGGCCGTCGGTGACACCGGGGCGGATGTCGGCCTTCAGCACGAGGGACACCCGTCCGGCGCGGGCCTCGACGGCGGCGACGGCCCGCTTGACGACGTCCATGACCTGGTCCCACTCGCCCTCGATGGAGGTGAACATGGCGTCCGTGCGGTTGGGCAGCCCGGACTCCCGGACGACCCGGACGGCGTCGGCGACGTACTCGCCGACGTCCTCACCGACACCCAGCGGACTGACCGAGAACGCGACGATCATGCGCTGACCACGCCTTCGCGGCGTGCGCGGGCCGCGATGACACCGTCGGCCTCGTAGCGCTTCAGCACCTTGTCGCCGTACAGCCCGCCGAACGGCAGCAGTGCGAGCAGGAAGAAGAACGCGACGCGCTTGAGCGGCCACTTGGTCTTGGCCCAGACGTCCAGCAGCAGCACGGCGTAGATCACGAAGAGCACGCCGTGGATGATGCCGAGCGGCATCATCAGGAAGTCGATGTCGGAGACCCGGCTGAGGATCGAGCCAAAGATGATCAGTGCCGGGAAGGAGAGCGCCTCGGGAATCGAGATGAGGCGCAGCCGGTGCAGGGCGGTAGCGGTCTTGATGTCCACGAGGGCACCTTCGGTGGGAGGGTCGTGACGGCTTGTGAATACAGGCACAAGCGCGACCCATTGTGGCACTGTCACGGGCTGTGCCCGGTGGCGGGGGCCGAAACGGGAGTGGCGGGGGTGGTGAAGGAAGCGGTGGGATGCCGCGAGGTGCCCGTTAGGGATACGTCCCGATTGCGTACGGCTCCCGTACCGGATGCGTATCAGGGTCGGTTCAGGGTGCCGGTTCCTCCTCGGGGCCCTGTCCCCTCCGCGGTCCTGCCGTTACCGTCACATCGTGGCAATGTTCCGACTCCAAGGCAGCAAGACGCTCGCCGTCGACCTCACCGGCGATGGCGTCAAGGCGAAGAACGGCTCGATGGTCGCGTACGACGGCCGGATGGCGTTCAAGAAGTTGTCCGGCGGCGGTGAGGGCATCCGCGGCATGGTGACCCGCCGGCTGACCGGCGAGCAGATGACCGTGATGGAAGTGACAGGCCAGGGCACCTGCTACTTCGCCGACCGCGCGAGCGAGATCAATCTCGTCTCGCTGCGCGGCGAGAAGCTCTACGTCGAGGCGAGCAATCTGCTCTGCACCGACGCCGGGCTGCGCACCGGCACCACCTTCACCGGCCTGCGCGGCGGGGCGACCGGCAACGGCCTGTTCACCACCACCGTCGAGGGCACCGGCCAGGCGGCGATCATGTCGGACGGCTCGGCCGTGGTGCTGCGGGTCTCGGCGCAGTACCCGCTGTTCGTCGACCCGGGCGCCTACATCGCACATCAGGGCAATCTCCAGCAGCACTTCCAGTCCGGAGTGAATTTCCGGACGCTCATGGGTGAGGGCTCGGGCGAGTCCTTCCAGATCCGCTTCGAGGGCGAGGGACTCGTCTACGTGCAGCCGAGCGAGCGGAACACCATCGGGGGCGATGTCTGATGCCGTTCCGTGAGATCAACTCGAAGATGGTCGAGGCGACGGTGCTCCCCGGCCAGAAGATGTACAGCCAGCGCGGCGCGATGCTCGCCTACCGCGGCGATGTGTCGTTTACGCCGAACATCCAGGGCGGCCAGGGCGGCGTGATGTCGATGATCGGCCGCCGGGTGGCCAATGAGACGACCCCGCTGATGACGGTCGAGGGCAGCGGCACGGTGATGTTCGGCCACGGCGGCCACCACATCCAGGTGATCAACCTGTCCGGCGACACCCTGTACGTGGAGGCCGACCGGCTGCTCGCCTTCGACGGGACGTTGCAGCAGGGCACGATGTTCATGGGTTCGCAGGGCGGGGTCATGGGCATGGTGCGCGGCCAGGTGACCGGGCAGGGGCTGTTCACCACGACGCTGAAGGGCCACGGCGCGGTCGCGGTGATGGCACACGGCGGGGTGATCGAACTGCCGATCACCCCGGGCCGCGAGGTGCATGTGGACCCGCAGGCCTATGTCGCCCACCACGGCGACGTACGCAACAAACTCTCGACCGCGCTCGGCTGGCGCGACATGGTGGGGCGCGGCTCCGGCGAGGCGTTCCAGCTGGAGCTGAGCGGCAGCGGCGCGGTGTACGTCCAGGCCTCGGAGGAGAAGCTGTGAGCACGCCCGTGGTCTTCGACCCGATGACACTGCCGTCGGACGACAACGTCAACGCGTACACCTTCTGCGTGGAGCTCAAGGGGAGCCAGTGGTTCCTGCAGAAGGGCAAGATGATCGCCTACTACGGGCGGATCGAGTTCAACGGCATAGGCCACGGCCGCTTCGACCGGCTGCTCCGTACGAGCTTCCACTCGCCGCTGCACGCGAGCGACTGGGTGGTGGCCGAGGGCAGCGGGAAGATGCTGCTCGCGGACCGGGCCTTCGATGTGAACTCCTACGACCTGGAGGACGGGAATCTGACGATCCGGTCCGGCAACCTCCTCGCCTACCAGCCGACGCTGGCACTCAAGCAGTCCATCGTGCCGGGTTTTCTGACCCTGATCGGCACGGGGAAGTTCGTGGCCGCGTCCAACGGTCCCGTGGTCTTCATGGAGCCGCCGCTGCGGGTCGATCCGCAGGCCCTGGTGGGCTGGGCGGACTGCCCTTCGCCGTGCCACCACTACGACCACGGCTATATGACGGGCGTGCTGGGCGGGCTGCGGTCGCTGACGGGCCTCGGGGGCACCTCGGGCGAGGAGCACCAGTTCGAGTTCGTCGGGGCGGGCACGGTGCTGCTCCAGTCGACCGAGATCCTGATGGCCGAGCAGCCGACGGGGGCGACTCCGGCGCAGGCCGGGGTGCCGGGCGGTGCGGGTCAACCCGGCTCCGCACCCCGTCTGCCCGGCCAGCTCGGGGACCTCCAGCGTCGCTTCGGTTTGTGAACGGTAGTCTGCGGAGTGTGACATCGAACGCCTGCACCCCGCGTCCGGGCCCTCCCCCGGGCGCGTGTCGGGCATCACACCCCCTCACCTTAGTCCGGCTTTCAACTTCTTAGGTAGAATCCATACATGGAGACCGAGACGGCCACTCGCTGGCTGAGCAATGCGGAGCAGTGCGCCTGGCGCACCCACCTGGACGTCAGCAGGCTGCTGATGTACCAGCTTGAGAAGGACCTCCAGCCGTTCGGCCTGACCATGAACGACTACGAGATCCTGGTCAACCTCTCGGAGTCGGACGATCAGCGCATGCGGATGAGCGACCTCGCCACCGCGACGCTGCAGTCCAAGAGCAGGCTCTCGCACCAGATCACCCGCATGGAGAGCGCGGGCCTGGTCCGCAGGGAGAACTGCGAGTCCGACCGGCGCGGACTGTTCGCGGTCCTCACCGAGGAGGGCGCGGAGACGATGCGGAAGGTGGCGCCGCACCACGTGGCGTCGGTGCGCAAGCACTTCATGGACCTGCTGACGCCGGAGGCACTGGCGAATCTGCACGAGACGCTGACCCCTGTCGCGAATCATCTGCGGGGGCGCCGCGGCAAGGTGTGATCCGCCGGGCGGGCGGTGCCCGGCAGGTGCGGCCCGCACGGCGGGCCCGCTCAGCCGGCGCCCGGCAGCCACAGCTCGAACCGCGCACCGCCCTCCCACGCACCGTCCACCGTCAGCCGGCCGCCGTGCCGGGCCGCGACGTCCCGGGCGATGGCCAGGCCGAGACCGGCGCCGCCCTCGTCCCGCGTACGCCGCGCCGAGCTTGCGGCGCAGCGCGCTGACATACACCTCGACGATGTTCGGGTCACCGTCGTAGGCGAAGTCCCAGACGTGTTCCAGGATGTCCACCTTGCTCACCACCTGACCGGAGCGCAGCGCGAGCTGCTCCAGCACTGCGAACTCCTTGGCCGTGAGGGTGATTTCGTCCAGACCGAGGTGGACGCGGCGCGCGGCGGTGTCCATCCGCAGGGAGCCGACGGTGACCACCGGCGATGCGGAGCCGCCGCCCCGGCGCCGCATCGGCGCCCGGATGCGGGCGACCAGTACGACGTACGAGAACGGCTTGGTCAGATAGTCGTCGGCCCCGGTGTCCAGGCCCTCCGCCTCGTCGCACTCCCCGTCCTTCGCCGTCCTTCGCCGCCCTTCGCCGTCCTTCGCCGTCCTTCGCCGTCAGCATCAGGATCGGCACCTCGTGTTCGGCGGCGCAGACCCGGTAGTCGTTCATCCCGGGCAGCATGATGTCGAGGACGACGAGGTCGTGCGCCCCCTCGGCGGCCCGGTGCAGACCTTCGAGTCCGTCGTGCACGTCGAAGCCCTCGGCGGTGAGTCCCCCGGCCAGGGACATCGCCAGCCGCTTCTCGTCCTCCACGACAACAGGCGCATACGCACAGGGTCGCAAACCGATCGTCAACTACCCGGCGCTAAATCGCCGGGCTTGCACAGCGGGCATCACTGGCAGTGATGCTGCGCTTGCGTCCAGCCCCACCCCGCCGTTGCGGGGGTAGGGCGGGGGCCGTTGACTCGGCCCCGCGTCGCCACAACTCCCGCGCACGGGCGCGGATGTTGCGGGAGCCGTTCCGGTCCGCGTGATCAACGAATCCGCACGACCGGCACTCGAACCGGGCCTGTGAGACCCGGCTCGCCTTGTCTACGTGCCCGCACTCGGCGCAGGTACGCGAGGTGTACGCAGGATCGACGTGCACCACTGCCACCCCCGCCCTGCGGGCCTTGTACGCGATGAACTGCCCCAGCTGATGGAAGGACCAGCTGTGCAGGGTGGCCCGTTGGGGCTTGCGAAGCCGTACCCTCGCGCGGATGCCGCCCAGGTCTTCCAGGGCGATGCCGCGCGAGGTGCGTTCTGCCTCGGCCACCACATGTTTCGCGATCTTGTGATTGATGCCCCTCGCCCTCCGCGCCTCCTTACGCCGCCGCTTCTTCAACCGGCGCCTGGCGGACGGGGTGTTCTTCCTCTGGAGTTTGGTACGCAGGCCTCGCTCGCGCACCCGGATACGGTTCAGCGCGCGTCCGGCCATGATCTCGCCATCGCTGGTGGTGGCGATGTTCACGATGCCCAGGTCGATACCGAGGAAGTCCACCGGATCGGTGTTCAACTCCGCTTCCGGGACCTCGCAGGTGGCCAGCAGGAACCACATGCCGTCCCGGCACACCAGGTCGGACTCACCCCGCCGGTACAACACCAGGGTGGCCAGCTGCCGCTCATCCGCAGTGAACGCCACATCCTTGAGCCGTCCGGCCACCGTCCAGATCGAGACCCGGCGGTCACCGCTCTGCCAGGACAGCATCCGGTCGTCGTACGGCTGCGCGCTCTCACGCCGGAAGACAATCGGCTTCCCGGCGGCCTGGCGGTAACGCTTCGAGCCGGGCCTGCCGAGGTTGCCAGCCTTCAGGTTCGCCTTCAGCGTCGCGTACGCGTCACAGGTCTTCTTGATCACATGCTGAGCGGCCTGCGCCCCCAGCCGCCACCGCTCCTTGGCCTCGCCGTAGGTCAGCTCGCGCAGGGCGAAGTTTCGCTTCACATCCTGCTCGAACGCCACCCCGGACACCCAAGTCGCTGCCTCGTTGCAGGCGCGCAGGGTCGCCTCAAGTGCCGCCGCCTGAGCGGGCGTCGGCTCCAGTTTGACCTGCACGGCGAGCTTCACGAACGGAACGCTACCCGCCACCCGCAAGCCCCACATTCGAACACGAGCAATTCACACCAGCCCTCCGGGCCGGCCTTCACACGGGCGCTCCGCACCCGACGCCGCCACGGCCGTCGCCTTCGCGGACGACGACAGCCACGACCGCGACCGCGAGACCAGGAGCAGCGCGGCGAGCGGACGGCGGGCGGGTCTGGGAACTCGATGTGTACGGCTCCGACAAGGTCTGGCACGACGTGACGGTGGACGCGGGCAGCGGCAAGGTGCTCGGCAGGCACGTCTCCGACGACGGTGGCGATGACGATGACGCCGACGACTCCCGTGACCGGCGTGCGCCCCGGTCTGCCTCCGTCTCGCTGCCGCGCTCGGGGCGGCGGGGCACTGCACTGGGACGTCGACGTCCGGGGCAAGGACGGCAAGGAGCACGAGCTGAACGTCGACGCGAAGACGTCCGAGGTCACGGCGGACCGTTCGGAGGTCACGGCGGACCGTTCGGACGACGGCGACCACGACCATCACGGCGACGACCATCACGGCAACGGCCGGGACGACTGAGGGCGGCGGCCCGGGTCAGGCGCCGGTGAGGCCCGCCACCAGTTCGTCGGCCGCCGCGTAAGGATCGAGGCTCCCCGCCACGATGCGTTCGGCGAGCGCGCCGATGTGGCGGTCGCCGTGCAGATCGCCGATCCGCTCGCGCAGCCGCGTGACGGCGATCGTCTCGACCTCGTGGGCCGCGCGGGCGGTGCGGCGCTCGGCGAGCACGCCGTGCTCCTCCATCCACGCCCGGTGCTTCTCCAACGCCTCGACGACCTCGTCGATGCCCTCGCCCCGGGCGGCGACCGTCTTCACGATCGGCGGCCGCCAGTCGCCGGGGCCGCGGGACTCGCCGAGGCCCAGCATGTGGTTGAGCTCGCGCGCGGTGGCGTCGGCGCCGTCCCGGTCGGCCTTGTTGACGACGTACACATCGCCGATCTCCAGGATTCCGGCCTTCGCCGCCTGGATGCCGTCGCCCATGCCGGGCGCCAGCAGGACCACGGAGGTGTCGGCCTGGGAGGCGATCTCCACCTCCGACTGGCCGACGCCGACCGTCTCCACCAGGATCACGTCGCAGCCCGCCGCGTCCAGCACCCGGATGGCCTGCGGTGCCGACCAGGCGAGGCCGCCCAGATGTCCGCGGGTGGCCATCGAGCGGATGTAGACGCCCGGGTCGGAGGCGTGCTCCGACATCCGGACCCGGTCGCCGAGGAGCGCGCCGCCGGAGAACGGCGAGGACGGGTCGACGGCCAGGACGCCGACCCGCTTGCCGGCCCGCCGGTACGCCGAGACCAGCGCCGACGTCGATGTCGACTTGCCGACACCGGGTGAGCCGGTCAGGCCGACGACGTACGCGTTGCCCGTCAGCGGCGCCAGGGCCGCCATCACCTCGCGCAGCTGCGGCGACGCCCCCTCCACCAGGGAGATGAGCCGGGCCACGGCCCTCGGGCGGCCCGCACGGGCCTGCTCGACCAGGGTGGGGACGTCCACCATTACCGCTCCGTTCGGTTCACTCTTGCAGCTGCGTACGTACGACTACTTCTTGCCCGGAACGCGGATGATCAGCGCGTCGCCCTGGCCGCCGCCGCCGCACAGCGCCGCCGCACCGATGCCGCCGCCGCGCCGCTTCAGCTCCAGCGCCAGGTGGAGCACCACACGGGCGCCGGACATGCCGATCGGGTGACCCAGCGCGATGGCGCCGCCGTTGACGTTCACCTTCTCGGGGGTGACGCCGAGGTCCTTCATCGACTGGACGGCGACCGCGGCGAACGCCTCGTTGATCTCGATGAGGTCGAGGTCCGCGACCTCCAGGCCGTCCCTCTTCAGGGCGTGCCTGATGGCGTTGGACGGCTGCGACTGGAGCGAGTTGTCCGGGCCCGCCACATTGCCGTGGGCGCCGATCTCGGCGATCCAGTCCAGGCCCAGCTCCTCGGCCTTGGCCTTGCTCATGACGACGACCGCGGCGGCGCCGTCGGAGATCTGCGAGGAGGTGCCCGCGGTGATCGTGCCGTCCTTGGTGAAGGCCGGGCGCAGCTTTCCGAGGGACTCCGCGGTCGTCTCCGGACGGATGCCCTCGTCCTTGGAGAAGAGGACCGGGTCACCCTTGCGCTGCGGGATCTCGACCGGGGTGATCTCGGCCTCGAAGATGCCGTTCTTCTGGGCGGCGGCGGCGCGCTGGTGGGAGAGGGCGCCGATCTCGTCCTGGTCGGCGCGGTTCAGCCCGAGACGGGTGTTGTGCTTCTCGGTGGACTCACCCATCGGGATGTTCTCGTAGGCGTCGGTCAGGCCGTCGTGCGCCATCGAGTCGAGCATCTCGATCGCGCCGTACTTGTAGCCCTCGCGGGACTTCGGGAGCAGGTGCGGGGCGTTCGTCATGGACTCCTGGCCACCGGCGACGACCACGTCGAACTCACCGGCGCGGATCAGCTGGTCTGCGAGCGCGATCGCGTCGAGCCCGGACAGACACACCTTGTTGACGGTGAGCGCGGGGACGTTCATCGGGATGCCGCCCTTGACCGCGGCCTGGCGTGCCGGGATCTGGCCCGCACCGGCCTGCAGCACCTGGCCCATGATCACGTACTCGACCTGGTCGCCGCCGATGCCGGCCCGGTCCAGCGCGGCCTTGATGGCGAAGCCGCCGAGCTCGGCCCCGGAGAAGCTCTTCAGCGAGCCGAGGAGGCGGCCCATGGGCGTACGCGCGCCCGCGACGATCACTGAGGTGGTACCGGTCGTTCCTGACATGAGGCGCAGCCCCTTGGGATTAGGAGTGAACGAGGGTTTACCTGAATGTACTGAGCGGTACCTCGCCCGTCATCCGGCAGCCGGTGTGATCGCGCGCACGTTGCGTAACCATCGGTGGAGCGCTGCACTGGTTGCATGCTGACGCGAATCGACCACATCGGGATCGCCTGTTTCGACCTCGACAGGACCGTCGAGTTCTACCGCTCGACCTACGGGTTCGAGGTGTTCCACTCCGAGATCAACGAGGAGCAGGGCGTACGGGAGGCCATGCTCAAGATCAACGATACGTCGGACGGCGGTGCCTCCTACCTCCAGCTGCTGGAGCCGACCCGGGAGGACTCGGCCGTGGGCAAGTGGCTGGCAAAGAATGGGGAGGGCGTCCACCACATCGCCTTCGGCACCGCGGACGTCGACGCCGACGCGGCGGACATCCGGGAGAAGGGGGTCAGGGTGCTGTACGACGAGCCCAGGACCGGTTCCATGGGGTCCAGGATCACCTTTCTGCACCCCAAGGACTGCCACGGCGTCCTCACAGAACTGGTCACGTCCGCAGCGGAGCACTGACCTCCGGATACCTGGCCCGGTAGAGTGGGCTGTTCCGGGCCGGGGCCGGGTCGGGGCCGCGCCGCGTCCCCAGCCGTTGATCTGTCACCATTCCCCGGGGGACCGTTCACCGGCGAACGGTACTCGTTGGAGAGTTGCGACCAGGGGACGGATGGGACCGCGCAGTGCGGGGCTACGAACGCCAGGAGAGCCACCGAGCTGAAGACGACCATCTCTCGCGGTTCGAGGCCGAGATGGACCGGCTGAAGACCGACCGGGAGAAGGCCGTCCAGCACGCCGAGGACCTCGGTTACCAGGTCGAGGTCTTGCGCGCCAAGCTGCACGAGGCTCGGCGCAATCTCGCGACCCGTCCCGCGTACGACAGCGCGGACATCGGCTACCAGGCCGAGCAGTTGCTCCGTAATGCCCAGATCCAGGCCGACCAGCTGCGGACCGACGCCGAGCGGGAGCTCCGTGACGCCCGGGCGCAGACGCAGCGGATCCTGCAGGAGCACGCCGAGCACCAGGCGCGGCTCCAGGCCGAGCTGCACAACGAGGCCGTGCAGCGGCGCCAGCAGCTCGACCAGGAGCTGGCCGAGCGCCGTCAGACCGTCGAGTCCCACGTCAACGAGAACGTCGCCTGGGCCGAGCAGCTCAGGGCCAGGACGGAGTCCCAGGCCCGTCGGCTCCTCGAGGAGTCCAGGGCCGATGCCGAGCAGTCGCTGGCGCAGGCGCGCGCCGAGGCGGGCCGGCTGGCGGACGAGACCCGGCAGCGGCTCGGCTCCGAGGCGGAGTCGGCCCGTGCCGAGGCCGAGTCGATCCTGCTGCGGGCCCGCAAGGACGCCGAGCGGCTGCTGAACGCCGCCTCCAGCCAGGCGCAGGAGGCCACCAGCCACGCCGAGCAGCTGCGCTCGTCGACGACCGCGGAGACCGAGCAGACCCGCCATCGGACCGCCGAGCTGAACCGGGCCGCCGAGCAGCGCATGCAGGAGGCCGAGACCCGGCTGCGCGAGGCCCGGCTGGCGGCCGAGAAGGTCACCGCCGAGGCGAAGGAGGCCGCCGTCAAGCGGCTGGCCGCCGCCGAGTCGCAGAACGAGCAGCGCACCCGTACGGCCAAGTCGGAGATCGCCCGGCTGGTCGGTGAGGCCACCAAGGACGCCGAGACGCTGAAGGCGGAGGCCGAGCAGGCGCTCGCCGACGCCCGCGCCGAGGCGGACCGGCTGACGTCCGAGGCGGCCGAGAGGGCCCGCACGGCAGCCGCGGAGGACGCCGCGGCCCAGCTCGCCAAGGCCGCCAGAGCCGCCGAGGAGGTGCTGACCAAGGCGTCCGAGGACGCACGGTCCACCACCGGGGCGGCGAGCGAGGAGGCCGACCGGATCCGCCGTGAGGCGGAGGCCGAGGCGGACCGGCTGCGCGGCGAGGCCGCCGAGCAGGCCGATCAGCTCAAGGGCGCGGCCAAGGACGACACCAAGGAGTACCGGGCCAAGACGGTCGAGCTGCAGGAGGAGGCGCGCAGGCTGCGCGGCGAGGCCGAGCAGCTGCGCTCCGAGGCGGTCGCCGAGGGCGAGCGGATCCGTGGCGAGGCCCGCCGCGAGGCCGTCCAGCAGATCGAGGAGGGCGCGAAGACCGCCGAGGAGCTGCTGTCCAAGGCGAAGGCGGACGCGGAGGAGCTGCGCTCCACCGCGGGCACGGAGAGCGAGCGGGTCCGCAGCGAGGCCGCCGAGCGTGCCGGTGCGCTGCGCAAGCAGGCCGAGGAGGCCCTGGAACGCGCGCGCGGCGAGGCCGAGCAGCTGCGTACGGAGTCCGAGGAGCAGGCCCGGTCCACCACCACCGCGGCCGAGCAGGCGGCGGCGGAGCTGCGCGAGGAGACCGAGCGCGCGGCCGCGGCCCGCAAGGCGGAGGCGGCCGACGAGCTGACCCGGCTGCACACCGAGGCCGAGACCCGGGTCACCACCGCCGAGCAGGCGCTCACGGACGCGCGCGCCGAGGCGGAGCGCATCCGGCGCGAGACGAACGAGGAGTCCGAGCGGCTGCGCGCGGAGGCCGCCGAGCGGCTGCGCGTCCTGCAGGAGCAGGCGGAGACCGAGGCGGAGCGGCTGCGCGACGAGGCCGCGGCGGATGCGTCGCAGTCGCGTGCGGAGGGCGAGTCCGTCGCCGTACGGCTGCGCAGCGAAGCGGCCGCCGAGGCGGAGCGGCTCAAGTCCGAGGCGCAGGAGAGCGCCGACCGGGTGCGTTCGGAGGCCGCTGCCGCCGCCGAGCGGGTCGGCACGGAGGCCGCCGAGGCGCTGGCCGCCGCGCAGGAGGAGGCGAACCGGCGCCGCCGGGAGGCCGAGGAGACCCTCGACGCGGCGCGCACCGAGGCGAACCAGGAGCGCGAGCGGGCCCGCGAGCAGAGCGAGGAGCTCCTCGCCTCGGCCCGCAAGCGGGTCGAGCAGGCACAGGCCGAGGCGCAGCGCCTGGTCGAGGAGGCGGACAGCCGGGCGACCGAGATGGTCTCCGCGGCCGAGCAGACCGCCCAGCAGGTACGGGATTCGGTCAACGGGCTGCAGGAGCAGGCCGAGGCGGAGATCGCCGGGCTGCGCTCCACCGCCGAGCATGTCGCGGAGCGGACGAAGTCCGAGGCACAGGAGGAGGCGGACCGGGTCCGCGCCGACGCGTACGCGGAGCGGGAGCGGGCCGGCGAGGACGCGAGCCGGATCCGCCGGGAGGCGAAGGAGGAGTCCGACGCCGCGAAGGCGATGGCCGAGCGGACGGTCTCCGACGCGATCACCGAGTCGGAGCGGCTGCGCGCGGACACCGCGGAGTACAGCCAGCGGATGCGTACCGAGGCCTCCGACTCGCTGGCCTCGGCCGAGCAGGACGCGGCACGCAGCAGGGCCGAGGCCCGCGAGGACGCCAACCGGATGCGTTCCGATGCCGCGGCCCAGGCCGACCGGCTGGTGGGCGAGGCGACGAGCGAGGCCGAGCGCATCGTCGCGGAGTCCACGCAGCAGGCCAACCGGCTCGTCGAGGACGCGACGCAGCGCGCGGCCCGGCTGGCGGACGAGGCCACGGACGAGGCCGAGCGGCTGCGCGCGGAGGCGGCGGCCACCGTCGGCTCGGCGCAGGAGCACGCGGCCCGTACCCGCGAGGAGTCGGAGCGGGTGCGCGCCGAGGCGGAGGCGGCGGCCGAGCAGATGCGGGCCGAGGCCCGTCAGGAGGCGGACCGGCTGCTCGACGAGGCGCGGGAGGCCGCGGCGAAGCGCCGGGCCGATGCAGCCGAACAGGCGGACCAGCTCGTCAACAAGGCCCAGGAGGAGGCGCTGCGCGCCGCCACCGAGGCCGAGGAGCAGGCCGACACGATGGTCGGCGTGGCCCGCAAGGAGGCCGTGCGGATCACCTCGGAGGCGACCGTCGAGGGCAACACCCTGGTCGAGCGCGCCCGTACGGACGCGGACGAGCTGCTGGTCGGCGCCCGCCGGGACGCCACGGCCATCCGGGAACGTGCCGAGGAGCTCCGTACCCGCATCGAGAGCGAGATCGAGGAGCTGCACGACCGGGCCCGGCGGGAGACCTCCGAGCAGATGAAGACGGCGGGCGAGCGCGTCGACAACCTGATGAAGGCGGCGACCGAGCAGCGCGACGAGGCGGCGGCCAAGGCCAAGGAGCTGCTGGCGGACGCCAATTCGGAGGCGAGCAAGGTCCGGATCGCGGCGGTGAAGCGGGCCGAGTCGCTGCTCAAGGAGGCCGAGCAGAAGAAGGCCGCGCTGATCCGCGAGGCCGAGAAACTGCGGGCCGACGCCGAGGCCGAGGCGAAGCGTACGGTGGACGACGGCAAGCGCGAGCTCGATCTGCTGGTGCGTCGGCGCGAGGACATCAACACCGAGATCTCCCGTGTCCAGGACGTGCTGGAGGCACTGGAGTCGTTCGAGACGCCCGGGGGCGGCGGCAAGGGTGCGGGCGGCGGCTCAGCCGGTGGCGTCAAAGCCGGGGCCTCGGCGGGCACTCGATCGAGTGGCAAGTCGTCCGAGGGGTAGTCGCCCCGTCATCTCACATGCTTCATCAAGGACGTTCAACCCTCCGAGTGGCAAGAGTTGCGGGGGTCAGCCACTCGAAAGGGGTGTCATTCTCCAGATCAAAAGGGCATCCACTCGATGACACGCCGCTTCGGCCCCTAGGATTCCCTCTAACACCTCACCGGTCTCATTCGACAGGAACCCCATGAGCGACCCTTCCTCCCCCTTCGGCTTCGAGCTCGTGCGACGTGGATACGACCGCGGTCAGGTGGATGACCGCATTACCAAGCTCGTCGCCGACCGTGATAGTGCTCTCGCCCGCATCACGTCTCTGGAAAAGCGCATCGAGGAGCTCCACCTCGAAACGCAGAACGCCCAGGCCCAGGTGAACGACGCGGAGCCGTCGTACGCCGGTCTCGGCGCCCGCGTGGAGAAGATTCTCCGCCTCGCCGAGGAGGAGGCGAAGGACCTGCGCGAGGAGGCCCGTCGCGCCGCCGAGCAGCACCGCGAGCTCGCCGAGTCGGCCGCCCAGCAGGTACGCAACGACGCCGAGTCGTTCGCCGCCGAGCGCAAGGCGAAGGCCGAGGACGAGGGCGTACGCATCGTCGAGAAGGCCAAGGGTGAGGCCGGCTCGCTGCGCACGGAGGCCCAGAAGGACGCCTCGCAGAAGCGCGAGGAGGCGGACGCCCTCTTCGAGGAGACCCGCGCCAAGGCCGCCCAGGCCGCCGCGGACTTCGAGACCAACCTGGCCAAGCGCCGCGACCAGTCGGAGCGCGACCTCGCGTCCCGTCAGGCCAAGGCCGAGAAGCGCCTCGCCGAGATCGAGCACCGCGCCGAGCAGCTCCGCCTGGAGGCCGAGAAGCTCCGTACGGACGCCGAGCGCCGGGCCCGTCAGACGGTGGAGACCGCGCAGCGCCAGTCCGAGGACATCGTGGCCGACGCGAACGCGAAGGCCGACCGGATCCGCAGCGAGTCGGAGCGCGAGCTGGCGGCGCTCACCAACCGCCGCGACTCGATCAACGCGCAGCTGACCAACGTCCGCGAGATGCTGGCGACGCTGACGGGTGCCGCGGTGGCCGCCGCCGGCTCCCCCGCCGACGACGAGCCGGTCACCCGCGGCGTTCCGGCTCAGCAGACCCGCTGACCCCGGATTACCGCAGTTCGACAAATGTTGCGCGCCCGGTTCCGCCCTTGTGGTGGCGCCGGGCGCGCGGCCGTTCTAGCGTGAACGCATGATCGAGCTTGACGGCCTCACCAAGCGCTTCGGCAACAAGGTTGCCGTCGACCGGCTTTCGTGCCGCGTCAGACCTGGAATGGTGACGGGCTTTCTGGGCCCCAACGGAGCGGGCAAATCCACGACGATGCGGATGATGCTCGATCTCGACAACCCGACCAGCGGTTCCGTGCGCATCGACGGCAAGCACTACCGCGACCTGGAAGAACCCCTCAAGTACATCGGGGCGCTGCTGGACGCCAAGTCGATGCACGGCGGGCGCAGCGCGTACAACAATCTGCTCTGTCTCGCACAGAGCAACCACATCCCGGAGAGCCGGGTCGCGGAGGTTCTGGACACCGTCGGTCTGACCGCGGTGGCGAAGAAGAAGTCGAAGGGCTTCTCCCTCGGCATGGGCCAGCGGCTCGGCATCGCCGCGGCGCTGCTCGGCGACCCGCAGGTGCTGCTCTTCGACGAGCCGGTCAACGGTCTCGACCCCGAGGGCATTCACTGGATCCGCAATCTGATGAAGGCGCTCGCAGCGGAAGGCCGGACGATCTTCGTCTCCTCGCATCTGATGAGCGAAATGGCGCTGACGGCGGACCACTTGATCGTGATCGGCCAGGGCCGGCTGCTCGCCGACACCTCGATGGCCGATTTCATCCACCAGAACTCACGCAGTTATGTACGGCTGCGCTCGCCGCAGCAGGAGCGGCTGCGCGATGTGCTGCACGAGGAGGGCCTGATCGTGGTCGAGGCGGGCAGCGGCACGCTGGAGATCGACGGCGCCACCACCGAGACGCTGGGCGAGCTCGCCGCCCGGCACCAGATCGTGCTGCACGAGCTGAGCTCCCAGCGGGCCTCCCTGGAGGAAGCGTTCATGCAGATGACGGCGGACTCCGTGGAGTACCACGCGCACTCGGACCTCGGTGCGGTGCCGCCGCCCGTTGGTCCGCACTGGGGCGATCAGTGGAATCAGCAGAACGCCGCAGGCCCGGCCGGGACACCCGGTGTCTCGGACGCACCCGACGCCGGCAAGGGGGTGTGACGGCGATGGCATCGGTACCCGCGGTCCTGACCTCCGAGTGGACCAAGATCCGTACGGTCTCCTCGACCGTCTGGACGCTGATCTCCGCGTTCGTCGTCACCGTCGCGATGAGCGCGGCGCTCTGCGCCCTGATGAACGCCCAGTTCGACGATCTCCCCGCGCCGGAGCGGGCCACCTTCGACCCGACCCTCATCAGCTTCTCCGGCATGGTCCTCGGCCAGCTGGCCATGGTCGTCTTCGGCGTGCTGGTGGTCGGTACGGAGTACAGCTCGGGCATGATCCGGACCTCGCTGGCGGCCGTGCCGCAGCGCGGTTCGTTCCTCTTCAGCAAGATCACGGTGGCCGGTCTGCTGGCCCTGGTGGTCGGCCTCGCCACCAGCTTCGTCTCGTTCTTCCTCGGCCAGGCCCTGCTCGGCGACCACCACACCGACATCGGTGCGGAACACGTCCTGCGCGCGGTCGTCGGCGGCGGCCTCTACATGGGCCTGATCGGGATCTTCTCGATGGGTGTGGCGACGATGCTGCGCAGCTCCATGCTGTCGCTCGGCATCCTGATGCCGTTCTTCTTCCTGGTCTCGCAGATCCTGTCGGCGGTCCCGGGCGCGAAGAAGGTCGCCCGGTACTTCCCCGACCAGGCCGGGTCCAAGATCATGCAGGTGGTCCCGGACGCCATGAACAGCGGCCCGTCTCCGTACGGGCCGTGGGGCGGGTTCGGCATTCTGGTCGCCTGGGTGGCGGCCGCGCTGGTCGGCGGCTATCTCGTACTGAAAAAGCGGGACGCGTGACGGGCTGACGGGACAGGTGACGGGCGGGCGGGACGCCGGCCGGTCGGCGGGGCAGCTGCCCCGGACCGTACCGGAAGTGCTCCGTCCGCTCCGCCCCGAGGCGATGCGCTCTCGTAACGCTTGGCCGGAACCGTCAAGGCCTGGATATCCTCCTAACTCTTACGGGGGGCGTGCGGCCGGACGGCCTGGGCCCCGACGACAGACGAAGTCGATGGGGCTGGAGCATGATCGAGGCAGTCGGCCTGACCAAGCGCTATGGCGCGAAGACAGCCGTGTACAACCTTTCCTTCCAGGTGCGGCCCGGTGCCGTCACCGGATTCCTCGGTCCCAACGGGTCGGGCAAGTCCACCACCATGCGCATGATGCTGGGCCTGGACCGACCGACATCCGGCCATGTCACCATCGGCGGCCACCCCTTCCGCAGCCTGCCGAACGCGCCGCGCCAGGTGGGTGCGCTGCTGGACGCGAAGGCGGTGCACGGCGGGCGCAGCGCCCGTAACCATCTCCTCTCGCTCGCCCAGCTCGCCGGCATCCCGGCCGCCCGGGTCGACGAGGTGCTCGGTGTCGTCGGTCTGCACGACGTCGCGCGGAAGCGGTCCAAGGGCTACTCGCTCGGTATGGGCCAGCGGCTCGGCATCGCGGCGGCGCTGCTCGGCGACCCGCAGGTGCTGCTCTTCGACGAGCCGGTCAACGGTCTCGACCCCGAGGGCATTCTCTGGGTCCGCAATCTGATGAAGATGCTGGCGTCGGAGGGCCGTACGGTCTTCGTCTCCAGCCACCTGATGAGCGAGATGGCCCTCACCGCCGACCATCTGATCGTGATCGGCCGCGGGCAGCTGCTCTCCGACATGAGCGTCAAGGACTTCATCTCCGCCAATTCGGCCGATTTCGCGCGGGTACGGGTCGCGGACGGGGTGCCGGAACTGCGGGAGAAGCTGACCGCCTCGCTCACCGAGGCGGGCGGCCAGGTCATGTCGGAGCCGGACGGCGCCCTGCGGATCACCGGTCTTCAGCTGCCGCGGATCAGTGATCTGGCCCATGAGTCGGACGTCCGGCTGTGGGAGCTCTCCCCGCACCAGGCCTCGCTGGAGGAGGCGTACATGCGGATGACGCAGGGCGCCGTGGACTACCGCTCGACGGCGGACCAGAAGGCCGGTCTGCAGCAGCCGGTGCACGGTGGGTACGGACAGCAGCCGGGTTACGAGGCTCCGCAGCCGCCGGTCCCGGAGATGCCGCAGCAGGGCTGGTACGCCCCGCCGCCGCCCGGACAGAACCCGTACGCCCAGGCCCCTGCGGCACCCGCCGCCCCGGCCGTACCCGCTGCCCCCGCCGCGCCCGCTCCGGCGGCCCCGACGGCTCCCGCCGCAGCCCCCGCAGACCTGACCAAGAGCGAGACCAGCGAGGACGCCCGATGACCACGCCGCCGACCCCGCAGGCCCAGGCCCCCGCCCCGGCCCCGCAGCAGAACTGGCAGGACGCACCGGCCGGGTTCTACGCCTCACCGATCCCGCTGCGCCGCGCCACCCTCGGCGATGCGCTCGCCTCCGAGTGGACCAAGATCCGTTCGGTGCGCTCCACGATGTGGACGCTCGGCATCATGATCGTGCTGCTGCTCGGCATCGGCCTGCTCGCCGCGATCGCGGTCAACGCCGCCGACACCGAGATCGGCGAGACCCCGGTGCTCAGCCTCGGCTTCTTCGGGGTGCTGCTCGGTTCGATCTGTGTGATCACGCTCGGCGTGATGACCATCGCCTCCGAGTACGGCACCGGCATGATCCGTACGACGCTGACGGCCTGCCCCAGCCGGGCGCGGGTGCTGACCGCGAAGGCGATCGTCTTCTTCCTCCTCACCTTCGTCATCACGACCGTGACGACCGCACTGGTCGGCGTCCTGCAGACGGCCATGCTCGACGGCGCGGCGCCCAGCGGTGACGAATGGCTGCGCGCCACGGTCGGCGTCGGTTTCTACATCGCCACGCTGGGGCTGCTCTCGCTCGCGGTCGGCGCTCTCATCCGGCACTCCGCGGGTGCGATCACGATCATGATCGGGGTGGTGCTGCTGCCGCTCGTGCTGGCCATGTTCATGTTCGCCGAGTCGCTCGTCGACCTGCGGGACGCACTCTTCGAGTACTCGATCCCCAGCCAGCTCAGCGCGTTCTACGACACCTCGGTCACCGGGTCGGGGCCGACCGGCTGGGATCCGCTGTGGATCATGATCGGCGTCACTGCCGTGGCTCTGCTCGGTGCCTATGCGTCGCTGGAGAAGCGCGACGTCTGACGACCCGCAACCGTTGACCGGTCGTCGACCGCCGGTCGCCGGAGCTCAGTAGCGAGGCGCGTTCCTGGACCGCTGCACCTGTGTGGTGCGGCGGTCCTTCGCGTTCCAGCAGGCCTTGTGCCAGTGCCTGCGGTCGTCGATCCCGCCGTATTCGGACCAGGCCACCAGGTGCGGGACGCCGGACGGGATCTCCTGGTCGCAGCCGGGGCAGCGGTACCGCTTGCCGGCCGCGCTCGCGCCGCTCACCAGGCGGACCGACCACTCCTCCCCCTGCCACAGTTCGCTGCGCCCGCCACCGCCGTACCGGTCCCCCGGCTCCGCTGCACTGTCGTGGGGACTCTCGCCGCCTCGGGGGCGGTTGCGGCGCGGGGACACGTGACACCTCACGGGGGGCAGGCTGGGCAGTTCCCGTCCAGCGTAGGGCCATTTGGCCCAGCCGGTGTCCCGCACCGCGCAGGGCGGCGCCCCGGAGGGGATGAGTTAGCGGAAAATCGCAACAACTTGCCGATGGACCGTGCCTTTGGCACGTGTCAGACGTTGTTGCGGGTAGGGGAGAGCCGCGTCGGCCGCAAGGAGGCAATTGGCGATGCGAGTGGGAACGTTCGTACTGGCAGCCCAGTTTCCGGGGCAGGGGCCGGGAGAAGCGCTGCATCGCGCGATCCGGTCCACCGAGGTCGCGGAGGAATCCGGGCTCGACTCGGTCTGGCTGGCAGAACATCATTTCGTGCCGTACGGGGTCTGCCCGTCCGCCGTCACCCTGGCCGCGCTGCTGCTCGGCCGCACCCGCAGAATCCGGGTGGGTACGGCGGTGAGCGTGCTGCCGAACCACCATCCGGTCGCGCTCGGCGAGCAGGCCGCGCTGCTCCACCTCACCAGCGGCGGCAGATTCACGCTCGGCGTCGGCCGGGGCGGCCCCTGGGTGGATCTGGAGGTGTTCGGAGGAGGCCTGGAGGCGTATGAGAAGGGCTTCCCGGCCTCCCTGGAGCTGCTGCTCGACTGGCTGGCCGGATCCCGGGTGTCGGGGAAGGGCGAGCGGTACGGCTTCCGCGAGGTGGCCGTGGTCCCCCGGGCCGACGAACTGCTCGGCCCGGACGGCGGCGAGAGCCCGGGCGGCCCCGAGGTGGTCGTCGCGTGCACCTCGCCCAAGACGGTACGGCTCGCCGCGGAGAACGGGCTGCCGATGCTGCTCGGGATGCACTGCGGGGACGAGGAGAAGGCCGAGATGGTCGCCCTGTGGCGCTCCGCCGCCCTCGCCGCCGGCCGCTCGCCCGAGAGCGTCCGGGAGGCCGGACATGTGTCCGCGGGGGTGGCCCAGATCGCCGACCGTAGGCAGGACGGCGTGGAGACGCTCGTGAAGACGATGCCCGGCTGGCTCCGGCAGGGCCTGGACGCCCATGTGACGGTCGACGGCCGGCACCGGGTGATGCGCGACCCGGTCGCCTATACGGAGCTGCTGTGCGGCCTTCATCCGGTGGGCCCGCCCCGGCTCGCCGCCGACCGGCTCGCCGCCACCGCCGAGCGGACAGGCATCACCCGCTTCGCGCTCCTGGTGGAGGGTTCGGGAGATCTGGCGGCCACGAAGGAGAACGTAGCGCGGCTGGGCACTGAGGTACTGCCGCTGCTCACATAAACAGTCGTAAGAGGTACGGGGGGCTGCCGCCCCGGAGCCAGTTGCACCTCCCGCGGCCCGGAACGGCAGCGGAAGCGTTTAGCAGTCCCGTAGTTCGGGCGACTGATTGAGCAACTGGCCCCTCACCGAGGTGAAGCGGGCCAGACGCTCGTCGACCGAGGCGTCCAGCGGGAACACCGCGACGCGGTGGCAGTTCTGGAATGCCAGACGCACCCCGAAGTGCCGCTGCAGAGCGCCGCGTATCGCATCACTCGCGAGCGCGCGCAGCAGCTGACCACGTGCCTGCTCGTCCGGCGGGGGCGTCTGGTTGTCGGCGAACTCTCCGCCGTCGACCTTCAGCTGTGCCACCAGAGAGCTGATCATCTCCCATGCGTAGGGCAGGGAGGTCCGGACGCAGTCGACGAAGTCGGCTTCGTCGACCTCGCCTCGCTCGGCCTGTTCCAACAGCGCCGGTGAGACGTCGAGCGACATGGGTTCTCCTCTCGCGACCCCGACGCCGGGCCGGGGCCTTACGGGCAGGGAAGGAGGACGGCGACGCAGCGTGCACGGACGGCGACCTCCTGCTTCCACCGTAAGGGTGCGGTCCTGGCCGCACCAGGAGATTGGGAACACAACCGGCCAATAACGAAGGGGAGCAAAGAGGGGCAAGCCCCCGGGGCCCCGGTCCGGGGTCCGGAGGGCGGCCGAGGGAGAATCGCGTGGAACACCCGTCGTCGAGTAGCGTTGCCGACCATGCGTCTCGTCATCGCCCGCTGCTCCGTGGACTACGCCGGCCGGCTCACGGCCCACCTGCCCTCCGCTCCCCGTCTGATCCTGGTGAAGGCGGACGGGAGCGTGTCGATCCACGCCGACGACAGGGCGTACAAACCCCTCAACTGGATGTCACCGCCCTGCACCCTCAAGGAGGGCGCCGACGACACCGCGGGCATCTGGACCGTGGTCAACAAAGCGGGCGAGAAACTGATCATCACGATGGAGGAAATCCTCCATGACTCGTCCCATGAGCTGGGTGTCGACCCCGGCCTGATCAAGGACGGTGTCGAAGCACATCTGCAGGAGCTTCTCGCCGACCGGATCGAGACACTCGGCGAGGGCTACACCCTGATCCGCCGTGAGTACTTCACCGCCATCGGACCGGTCGACATCCTGTGCCGGGACGCCGACGGGCAGACCGTGGCCGTGGAGCTGAAGCGGCGCGGCGACATCGACGGCGTGGAGCAGCTGACCCGCTATCTGGAACTGCTCAACCGCGATCCCCATCTCGCCCCCGTGAAGGGCATCTTCGCGGCGCAGGAGATCAAGCCGCAGGCGCGGGTGCTGGCGACGGACCGCGGGATCGGCTGCGTGGTGCTCGACTACGACGCACTGCGCGGCATCGAGGACGACAAACTGCGCCTGTTCTGACGGGCTGCGCCTGCTCTGACGGGTTGCGTACCTACGCCGGACGGGCACGGCCCGTCCGGCGTACACGCGCGTGGTCCGCTCAGAGCACGGTAGCTTCGGCCGGGCTACTGGCCGCCGCCGACGAAGGGGCGGGCCCGCTCGCCGAGTCGGAGGTGTCCGGCGGGGTCGGGGTCTCACTCGTCGAGCCCGACGGGGACGGGGAGCCACTCGGCGAAGTCGAGGTCGAGGTGGACGGCTTCGGCGATGTGGACGGCTTCGGCGTGCTGGACGACTTCGTCGGCTTGCCCGAGGGCGGCTTGTTGCTTGACGGCTTGTCCGACGAAGGGCTGTCGCCCGGTCCGGACGAGTCGTCCGTGGAGGGCGCACCGCTCGTGCCGGGCGTGGTCCGGCTGCCCGAGGGTCCGGGAGTCCGCGCACTGCCGCTGGATGCCGTGTCCCCGGGGGTCGAGGCGTCCTGTGACCCGTCGTCCGGGACGCCGTCCTGGAGGTCCTCACCGGTCGAATCCTCGGTCGTCACACCCGTATTGCCCTGGGCATCGCCGCCGGGCGTCAGCCCCAGAGTCACCACCGTACCGAGGACACCGGCCAGGATCACGCCCGCGCCCGCCGCGACCAGATTGCGCCGCGCCCCGCCCAGGACCGCGAAGCGGCCTCCCCGCGCGCCCGGGGCGGCTTTGGGGGCGGTCTGCCGGGATATGACCGCGGTGGTGTCGCCGTACGGCCGTGACAGCGCCTGCGTCACGGCCGCCGCCGGCCCGACGGGCGGCGGTATCCGCTCCTCGTGCCGCGCGGCCGACAACTCCTCGACCACCGGTATGCGGCCGCCGGGCAGCGGGCCGCCGGCGCGGTCCTCGACCAGGGCGAGCGCGCGACGTCCGGCCACCGCGCCCGACTTGTCGGCGAGCGCCCCGCGCATGCTGATCGAGGTCTCCAGCTCCGCCCTGGCCCGGTCGGGATTGCCGCTGCAGAGCGCGAGGACACCCAACTCATGGTGGAAGTAAGCCTCTTCGGCGACCTCTCCGGCGATCCTCGCCGCCTCCTGGCCGATCCGCAGGGCCCTCTCCCAGGCCCCCCAGTGCAGTCCCGCCGCGAAGGCCGGAGCGGCGCTGCGGGCCAGCAGCACGGCCACGCTGGTCTGTCCCGCCCCGTCGCCGGGGACGAGCTGTGCCATCGCCGCGATGACGGCGTCGGCCTCGGCCGTCGCCCGTACGGGGGTGACCGAGGGGTGCCCGGTCCACCAGGCGTAGTGCTGGGCCGCCGTCCGGGCCCGGTCGGTGCTGTCCTCGCCGTATCCGGCGGCCTCCAGCTGGGCGAGGACACCGGCGGCGAGCCGGTAGCGGGGACCGGCCGGGGAGAGGAGCCCGAAGCCGGCCAGTTCGCCGAGCGCGGCATCGGCGTGGGTGTCCCCCACGAGGGCCGGCAGATGGGCCTGGTGGGGCACCTCGCCGCCGAGTGCGACCGCGAGGCGCAGGGTGTCGCGGGCGGGCCCGCTGAGCCGTGAGGCGAGCAGTGCTGCGGGCGCCGCGCCCTCACCGAGGCTGGGCAGGGGTATGTGTACGCCGTCGGCGTCCGGGTCGTGCCCGAAGGGTGCGTCGGCGGACCCTTCGTCGAGTCCGTCGTACGCGTCGGTGCGCAGCATGTCGCGCTGGCGCAGGAGGGCGCCCGCCTGGACGAAGCGCAGCGGCAGCCCCTCGGACTCGAACCAGAGGTCGCCCGCCCAGTTCGCCTCCTCCTCGGTGAGCGGACGCTCCACGACCCGCTCCAGCAGCTCTACGGAGGAGCCGCGGCCGAGGCCCGCGAGGAAGACCTCTTCGAGGTGCGAGTCCGCGGTGGGTGCGGCGACATCCGGAGTCGTCGCGAACAGGAAGGCGCACTCCGGTGTGGCGTCGAGCAGCTCCTCCAGGGCGGCCCCGCCGAATTCCAGGTCGTCGAGCACGACGACGGCGCCGATGCTCCGGACCTTTTCGAGGAGACCTGCACGGTCGGGCCGGTGCAGCTGGGCGTCGTAAACGGCTTCGAAGAGCCCGTACAGCAGGTCGGTGACGGTCCGCTTGTAGCCGGAGAGCCGTACGACTCCGTCCGGTGCGAGGTCCGCGCAGTCGGCGGCGACGGCGCTCAGCAGGGCCGTACGGCCGGATCCGGCCGGTCCGGTGAGCCGCACCGAGCGGCCGCGGGCCAGCAGGCGCACCAGCCGTTCGCGTTCCTCCGCACGCTCCAGGAGGGGCAGCTGGGGGGCGGGCGGTCCCGGGGGCACGGGCGGTGCGGTGGCGCGTTCGCGGTCGGTGCGCTCGGCGGCGGTGCGCTTGACCGGCGGATCGGGCTGCTCACCCGGCGGGCACGGCTCGACCTCGCTGCCGTCGACCGGGTTGACGGTGAGGAGGCAGTCACCCGATATGAGCTTGACCACGCGCGCCTGCTGCGGCGTTTGCTGGCCGAAATCCGGAGCGGCGGGGCCTCCCCTGCTCGCACGGAGCTGAGAGCTCGGGGACGGCTCACGGGAGGGCAGCCGGCGGCCGGTTCCCTCACCGAAGCCGTCGTAGTCCCGGCCGTACTCCTCCGGCCCCAGGTGTGTCGGGTCCATCACCAAAGCCCCCAGACGCGTCGCGCACGATTGCTTGCCCCTCCCGGCCTCGCACGCCCCGCTGTCGCTTCCGGTCCGGTGTCCGCCCGGTGGGTTCGTCAATCGGCGGACGGGCCGAACCCTAGACCGTCGCACGGTGTCCGCGCACGGCCGGGGGGCCACGCCGCCCGAAGCGCACGTTCTCGCGCGGATTGTGCACCCCGCTCCGCGCCGCACGGCCGGCGCCCGTCCGCCGGGCCGGGGCCGCACAGGCCCTACACGCGCGGCAGGGAGTCTGCGGCGATTCCGCCCTCGATGGCCAGAATGCGGTGCAGCCGGGTCGCCACCAACAGGCGTTGCATCTGCGGCGGCACGCCGCGCAGGACCAGCCGTCGTCCGGCCCGTCCGGCCCGGCGGTGTGCGCCCATGATGACGCCGAGTCCGGTGGCGTCCCAGGAATCCAGCTCGGTCAGGTCGAGCACGAGGTCGCCGGCTCCGTTGTCGAGAGCCGAGTGCAGGGCCGTACGGGCGTCCGCCGCGCTTCGGACGTCGAGGCGGCCCCCGACGACCAGCTCGGCGTGGTCGCCCCTGATGTGCATATGCGCTCCCCGGAATGGCTCCGTAGCAAGGTTCGTCTGTCTGTTCTGTCTCTGCCACAACTGACGGCGGCAACGACAAGGAAGTTGCCGTCTGTAAGCGAACCGATACCGAATTCACCCCGTGGGGTGACCGAGGCCCGGCGAGGACCGTGCGGATCCACCGATTCCGGAGACGCCCCCCGGACCACCGGGCCTGACCGACGGCAGATCAGGCAACCGGAGGACCGAAAACGATCAGTACGTGTAGAAGCCCTGCCCGCTCTTGCGGCCGATGTCACCTGCATCCACCATCCGGCGCATCAGCTCCGGTGCGGCGAACTTCTCGTCCTGGGACTCGGTGTAGATGTTGCTCGTGGCGTGCAGCAGGATGTCGACGCCGGTCAGGTCCGCCGTGGCCAGCGGCCCCATGGCGTGGCCGAAGCCCAGCTTGCAGGCGATGTCGATGTCCTCGGCCGATGCGACGCCCGACTCGTACAGCTTGGCGGCCTCGACGACGAGCGCCGAGATCAGCCGGGTGGTGACGAAGCCGGCCACGTCGCGGTTGACGACGATGCAGGTCTTGCCGACGGACTCGGCGAACTCCCGTGCGGTGGCGAGGGTTTCGTCGCTGGTCTTGTAGCCGCGCACGAGTTCGCAGAGCTGCATCATCGGGACCGGCGAGAAGAAGTGCACACCGACGACGCGCTCCGGGCGCTCCGTCACGGCCGCGATCTTGGTGATCGGGATCGCGGAGGTGTTGGAGGCGAGCACTGCGTCGTCCCGGACGATCTTGTCGAGGGCCCGGAAGATCTCGTGCTTGACCTCCAGCTTCTCGAATACGGCCTCGACGACGACATCCGCGTCGGCGACCGCGTCGAGGTCGGTGGTGGTGGTGATGCGGCCGAGCGCGGCGTCGGCGTCGGCCGCCTCCAGCTTCCCCTTGGAGACGAACCTGTCGTACGAGGCCTTGATGCCGTCACGGCCACGGGTCAGGGCCTCGTCGGTGACGTCGCGCAGCACGACGTCCCAGCCCGCCTGGGCAGAGACCTGCGCGATGCCGGACCCCATGAGTCCGGCTCCGATGACGGCGAGCTTCCTGGCCACGTATGCACCCCTTGGTCGGTTTCCGTTCGCCTCTGCAGTCGATCCCTGCACGGCCCGGTTCTTAACGGTTGTTCACATGCTCTCCGGCGGAGATTAGTACTCATGAGGGGCCCTGGGGCCGCGAAGAGATACGCGTCACGTCTCACATGACGGACATCACACCGGGACACGTCATTCGGCGGCGCGCCGGGCGCAGTTGAGGACCTTCCCGCCGCTGCGCGGGGCCGGGACCTAACTAGGCTGGCCGCATGGTCAATCTGACACGCATCTACACCCGCACCGGCGATCAGGGCATCACGGCCCTCGGCGACATGAGCCGGACCGCCAAGACCGATCTGCGGATCTCCGCGTACGCCGACGCCAATGAGGCCAATGCCGTCATCGGTACGGCGATCGCGCTCGGTCAGCTGTCCGAGGATGTGGTGAAGGTCCTCGTCCGTGTGCAGAACGACCTGTTCGACGTGGGCGCGGATCTGTCGACCCCGGTCGTCGAGAATCCGAAGTATCCGCCGCTGCGGGTCGAGCAGAGCTACGTCGACAAGCTGGAGGCGGACTGCGACCACTTCCTGGAGCAGCTGGAGAAGCTGCGGAGCTTCATCCTGCCGGGCGGTACGCCGGGGGCGGCGCTGCTGCACCAGGCGTGCACGGTGGTCCGGCGCGCGGAGCGGTCGACGTGGGCGGCGCTGGAGGTGCACGGTGACGTGATGAACACGCTGACGGCCACGTATCTCAACCGGCTCTCCGACCTGCTGTTCATCCTCGCGAGGACGGCGAACAAGGAAGTCGGCGACGTGTTGTGGGTACCGGGCGGCGAGCGCTAGCCGCTGCGTCCTCGATCGCCGGACCGGCTTGGTTTTCAAGCCCGCCCGGCGATCGAGGAAAGCGTCAGCCTGGCACCCCCGGCGGCCTCTTCGGGAACACCGTGTAGCTCCCCGCGATGGCCACATTGATCCCGATCACGAACAGCATCGTCTGCTGCCACGCCCGCAGCGACGTCACGTCCCCGTCCCCGCCCACGTACAGGACCGCCGCCTGCAACAGCGCCAGCGCCGTCACGGCCGCGACCGTCCACCGCGCCGCGACCCGCCACTCGTGCGCCGCGCGCGCCATGCCGTACTTCGGCGGCCTCACCGGCGGCGGGCCGCCCGCGAAGCGGTGGGCGACCCTGGCATCGACCCAGCGGATCGTGGAGTGGCCGAGCCCCACCGTGAAGCCGATGTAGACCGCGGCGAGCCCGTGCTTCCAGTCGGGCGCCGCGCCGTTCTTCAGGTCGATGGCCGTCACCACCAGCAGCACGACCTCCAGCAGCGGCTCGCACAGCAGCACGGCCGCACCCAGACGCGGCTGTTTCGCCGGATACCGCAGCACGAGCCCCACGGCAAGCAGCACCCAGAAGGCAACCTCGCAGAGCACGATCAGCGTGACGATCACGGCACTTCCCCTTCCCGCTGCCTCCAGCCTTCCCCCTTCAGTGCCCGGATTCGTCATCGCCAGTGACGAACCGCGACTGCATACTCCGATGTACTCCCGTCTCACCCCCGTTACGGAGGTACGGAGGGCAGCCGCAGTGTTGGATGGACGGGTGCCTTCTCACCGCCGCCCGCACCGCAACGACGTGCTCATCGCGGCCGTCGGCCTCATCAGTGGTCTTTTCCTGTGGATGCTGGGGCCGCACACGCAGGGCGGCTGGGCCCTCGCCACCCCGTGGGTCTCCCTGCTGCCGCTCACCGTCGTCTCGGTGCTCGAACTGTTCCGCAGGACCGCCCCGCAGACGGCACTGGTCATCGGCACACTCGCCCTGGTCGCGGACCAGTTCACGGTCGGGAATCTTGCGACGGCCCTGATGTTCACGGATCTGATGTACGCGGCCGTGCTGTACGGAACACCGGCCGCGGCCCGCCGTATCCCGGTGATCACGATCCTGATCACGGTCGCGGTCACGATCGGGTCTTTGGCGTGGTTCCGCACTCCCCAGGCACTGCTCATCGGTGTCGTCACCGCAATGGTCTCGTTCCTGCCCGCGATCACCGGGGTCAGCGTCCGCAACCACCGCGACGCCGCCGAGACCGCCCGGCTGCGCGCCGATCAGACCGCGCTGCTGGCGGAGATGGACCGCACCCAGGCGGTGACCGCCGAGCGCACCCGGATGGCCCGCGAGCTGCACGACATGGTGGCGAACCATCTCTCCGCGATCGCCATCCACTCCACCGCCGCGCTCTCCATCGACGACCCGGCCACCTCGCGCGAGGCGCTGGGGGTGATCCGGGAGAACAGCGTCGAAGGTCTCGACGAGATGCGCCGGTTGATCGGGCTGCTGCGCGCCGGCGGCGCGGACCCGGAGTCCAGCGCGTCCGTGACGCTCGCCTCGCTGGACACACTGGTCGAGCAGGCCCGTACGAACGCCGCGTCGAGCGGGCTGACCTGCACCTTCGAGGACGCCCGCGATGAACAGGGTCCGCTGCCCGCGCCGGTCGAGCTGGCCGCGTACCGGATCGTCCAGGAGTCCCTGACGAACGCGCTCAAGCATGCGGCGCCGGGCCCGGTCGTGGTGCGGCTCGGGCGGGCCGGGCGGCTGCTCACCGTGGAGGTCAGCAGTGTGTTCGGGGACCGTCCCGGGCCGCGCGCACCCGGATCGGGGGCCGGTCTGGTGGGGATGCGGGAGCGGGTGGCGCTGCTGGGCGGGGAGATCGAGGCGGGCCTTGTGACCACCGGCGGTGGGGCGGAGATCTGGCGGGTACGGGCCGAACTGCCCGTGGAGGAAGGGACCGTGAGGGCATGAAGATCCGGGTTGTGGTCGCGGAGGACCAGTCGGCGGTCCGTGCGGGGCTGGTGCTGATCCTGCGCAGCGCGCCGGACATCGAGGTCGTCGCAGAGGCCGGGGACGGCGAGGAGGCGGTGCGTCTGGCCCGCGAGCTGCGGCCGGACCTGGTGCTGATGGATATTCAGATGCCGTGGCTCGACGGGGTGTCGGCGACCGGACAGGTGGTGGCCGAGGGGCTCGCGGACGTACTGGTGCTGACGACGTTCGATCTGGACGAGTACGTCTTCGGGGCGCTGCGGGCGGGGGCTGCGGGCTTTCTGCTGAAGAACACCGATGCGCGCGATCTGCTCGAAGCGGTACGCACGGTGGCGCGCGGCGAGGGGATCGTGGCCCCGGCCGTGACGCGCCGTCTGATCGCGGAGTTCGCCGGGGCCACCCCCGTACGGTCGGCGAACGCACCCGATCCGGCCCGGCTCGACGCGCTCACCCGGCGGGAGCGGGAGGTGCTGGGCTGTCTCGGCGCGGGGCTGTCGAACGCCGAGATCGCGGTCCGGCTCTCGATGGCCGAGGCGACGGTGAAGACGCACGTCAGCAGGTTGCTGGGCAAGCTGGAGCTGCGCAGCCGGCTCCAGGCGGCAGTTCTGGCACAGGAGTTGGGCATCTGATGTTTAGCTCCGATCTTTGGTCTGGACCTCTTGACGATTGGTCCAGACCTTCCTAATCTCACCGAGCACACTGCGGTGAGTGCGCCATGACAAGGCGTGCTCAGGGCGGCGCAGGGTTTGCAGCCGACGGACCACCCCCGTTTGTCCGGACCTCACCCGAGGAGCACCGTTGAGCACTGAAACCCCCCTACGCCGGACCCGATTCAGACTCGGGACCGGAAGAGCCACCAGATCCAGAGCGGTCGCGGGCCTCACCGCACTGCTCCTTCCGCTCGCCGCGCTGGTCGGCCTGGCCTCCCCCGCCGAGGCCGCCACCTCGGCGACCGCCACATACGTCAAGAAGTCCGACTGGGGCACCGGCTTCGAGGGCCAGTGGACGGTGAAGAACACCGGCACCACCGCCCTCTCCTCCTGGACCATCGAGTGGGACTTCCCCTCGGGCACCTCGGTCACCTCCGCCTGGGACGCCACCGTCACCAGCTCCGGAACCCACTGGACCGCCAAGAACGTCGGCTGGAACGGTACGGTCGCCCCCGGCGCCAGCGTCTCCTTCGGCTTCAACGGCGCGGGCCCCGGCGCCCCCAGCGCGTGCAAGCTGAACGGCGCCTCCTGTGACGGCGGCAGCGCCCCCGGCGACAACGCCCCCTCCGCGCCGGGCACCCCCACCGCGAGCAACATCACCGACACCTCGGCGAAGCTGAGCTGGAGCGCGGCAACCGACGACAACGGCATCAAGAACTACGACGTCCTGCGCGACGGCGCGGTCGTCGCCACGGTCACCGGTACGACGTACACCAACACCGGTCTCACCGCGGGCACCGACTACTCGTACACCGTGCAGGCCCGTGACACCGCCGACCAGACCGGTCCGGTCAGCGGCGCGGTCCGCGTCCACACCACCGGTGGCGGCGGCGACCCCGACCCGGGCCCCGGCGGCAACGTCAAGCTCGGCTACTTCACCGAGTGGGGCGTCTACGGGCGCAACTACCACGTGAAGAACCTGGACACCTCGGGTTCCGCGGCCAAGATCACGCACATCAACTACGCCTTCGGCAACGTCCAGGGCGGAAAGTGCACCATCGGTGACGCCTACGCCGACTACGACAAGGCCTACACCGCCGACCAGTCGGTCGACGGGGTCGCGGACACCTGGGACCAGCCGCTGCGCGGCAACTTCAACCAACTGCGCAAGCTCAAGGCCAAGTACCCGAACATCAAGGTGATCTGGTCCTTCGGCGGCTGGACCTGGTCGGGCGGCTTCGGTGCCGCGGCCCAGAACCCGGCGGCGTTCGCCCAGTCCTGCTACGACCTGGTGGAGGACCCGCGGTGGGCCGATGTCTTCGACGGCATCGACATCGACTGGGAGTACCCCAACGCCTGTGGCCTCAGCTGTGACACCAGCGGCCCGGCCGCGCTGAAGAACCTCGCCTCGGCGCTGCGGACCAAGTTCGGCACCAACAACCTGGTCACCGCCGCCATCACCGCGGACGCCTCCGCCGGAGGCAAGATCGACGCCGCCGACTACGCAGGCGCATCCCAGTCCTTCGACTGGTACAACGTGATGACGTACGACTTCTTCGGCGCCTGGGCGACGACGGGCCCGACCGCCCCGCACTCCCCGCTGACCTCCTACAGCGGCATCCCGCAGGCGGGCTTCAACTCCGCCGAAGCCATCGCCAAGCTGAAGGCGCAGGGTGTTCCCGCGTCGAAGCTGCTGCTCGGCATCGGCTTCTACGGCCGAGGCTGGACCGGAGTCACCCAGGACGCGCCCGGCGGCACCGCCACCGGAGCGGCCACCGGCACATACGAGTCGGGGATCGAGGACTACAAGGTCCTCAAGAACAGCTGCCCCGCCACCGGCACGGTCGCCGGTACGGCGTACGCCCACTGCGGTACCAACTGGTGGAGCTACGACACCCCGGCCACCATCGCCACCAAGATGACCTGGGCGAAGGGCCAGGGCCTGGGAGGCGCGTTCTTCTGGGAGTTCAGCGGTGACACCGCCAACGGTGAACTGGTCAGCGCGATCAACAACGGTCTGAAGTAAGCCTCACTCAGTACCGCGCACGACCCCGGAAAACGACCGGGGAGACAGGTCCGCCCCCTGTCTCCCCGGTTTTTCGTTCGTTGCCGAACGGGCCATCGGCTCCGTCCTCAGGCCACGTTCACCCTCTGGCCGGGCGGCGCCGCCTCCAGCCAGGCGAGGAAGCCGGTCAGCGCGTCCTCGCTCATGGCCAGCTCCAGCCGGGTCCCACGATGAAGACAGCCGAGCACCACGGCGTCGGACAGGAGCGCCAGTTCCTCCTCGCCCTCGGGCAGCCGGCGGGCGACCACCTCGATCGCGGAACGCTCAAGGACCCGGCGCGGGCGGGGAGCGTACGAGAAGACCCGGAACCAGTCGATCCGGTCGCCGCTGTACCGGGCGACCCCGTACACCCAGCCCTTGCCCAAGAGATCGGGCTCCTCCGGCACATTCCAGCGCAGGCTGCAGTCGAAGGTCCCACCGGAGCGCTGAATCAGCCGCCGGCGCAGACCGAAGACGAAGAGACCAACCGCGACCAGTGCGACGACCAGCCCGCCCACCCACAGCGCGAGGAACATCTCCACCGACCTCCTCGCGTCGTCGAGTAACGGATACCGCCATAACTGCACCTGCATCGCCTCAGCCGCGGCACGGTCTGGAGTGTCTCCAGCTCGGGCCGCGGCTGAGGGTAAAGCTACGTCGTCGCGGGGCGCTAGCGCACCGCCACCGCACGCAGTCGCACTTCGGCGCGCCGCTCGGAAGCGGCGTCCGTGTCCGACTTCGCACGCTCCAGCGCACGCTCGGCGCGCTGGACATCGATCTCGTCCGCCAGCTCCGCGATCTCCGCGAGCAGCGACAGCTTGTCGTCCGCGAACGAGATGAAACCGCCGTGCACAGCGGCGACCACGGTCTCGCCGTCGCTCGTACGGATCGTCACCGGGCCCGATTCCAGCACACCCAGAAGCGGCTGGTGACCGGGCATGACGCCGATGTCGCCGGACGTGGTGCGCGCGACGACCAGGGTGGCCTCGCCGGACCAGACACTGCGGTCCGCGGCGACCAGCTCGACGTGCAGCTCAGCAGCCAAGGGTGGCTCCTCGGGTCACCACCCGGCCGTTCGTGCCGGGTGTTGGGTCAATTCTACGGGGCGTGGTGAGGGGGACGGGACGCACCCGCCCCCCTCGGTGAGCCATGGGCTCAGGAGACGCCGAGCTCCTTGGCGTTGGCCTTGAGGTCCTCGATGCCACCGCACATGAAGAACGCCTGCTCCGGGAAGTGGTCGTACTCACCGTCACAGATCGCGTTGAACGCGGCGATCGACTCCTCGAGCGGAACGTCCGAACCGTCCACGCCGGTGAACTGCTTGGCGACGTGGGTGTTCTGCGACAGGAAACGCTCGACACGACGGGCACGGTGGACAACGAGCTTGTCCTCCTCGCCCAGCTCGTCGATACCGAGGATCGCGATGATGTCCTGGAGGTCCTTGTACTTCTGGAGGATCCCCTTGACACGCATGGCGGCCTCGTAGTGGTCCGCCGCGATGTACCGCGGGTCGAGGATGCGGGACGTCGAGTCCAGCGGGTCCACGGCCGGGTAGATGCCCTTCTCGGAGATCGGACGGGAGAGAACCGTCGTCGCGTCGAGGTGGGCGAAGGTGGTCGCCGGCGCCGGGTCGGTCAGGTCGTCCGCGGGGACGTAGATCGCCTGCATCGAGGTGATCGAGTGACCGCGGGTCGACGTGATGCGCTCCTGGAGGAGGCCCATCTCGTCGGCCAGGTTCGGCTGGTAACCCACCGCGGACGGCATGCGGCCGAGCAGGGTCGACACCTCGGAACCCGCCTGGGTGTACCGGAAGATGTTGTCGATGAAGAAGAGCACGTCCTGCTTCTGCACATCGCGGAAGTACTCCGCCATGGTCAGACCGGCAAGCGCGACCCGCAGACGGGTGCCCGGGGGCTCGTCCATCTGGCCGAAGACAAGGGCGGTCTTGTCGATGACGCCCGATTCGGCCATTTCCTCGATGAGGTCGTTGCCCTCACGGGTGCGCTCGCCGACACCGGCGAACACCGACACACCATCGTGGTTGTTGGCCACGCGGTAGATCATTTCCTGGATCAGAACGGTCTTGCCGACACCGGCACCACCGAACAGGCCGATCTTTCCACCCTTGACGTACGGGGTGAGAAGGTCGATGACCTTGACGCCGGTCTCGAACATCTCGGTCTTGGACTCGAGCTGGTCGAAGCTGGGCGCCTTGCGGTGGATCGGCCAGCGCTCGGTGACCTCGGCCTCGGCCTCGGGCTTGTTCAGGATCTCACCGAGGGTGTTGAACACCTTGCCCTTGGTGATCTCGCCGACCGGGACCGTGATGCCTTCACCCGTGTCGGTCACCGGGGCCTGGCGGACCAGACCGTCGGTGGGCTGCATCGAGATTGCGCGGATCACGCCGTCGCCGAGGTGCTGGGCGACCTCGAGCGTCAGCTTCTTGATCTTGCCGTCCTCGGCCGGGTCGGCCACCTGGACAGTCAGCGCGTTGTAGATCTCCGGCATCGCGTCGACGGGGAACTCCACGTCGACGACCGGGCCGATGACCCGGGCGACGCGGCCCGTGGCAACGGCCGTCTCAACTGTGGTCGTCATTACTTGTCACTCCCCGCGGTCGCGTCGGCCAGCGCACTGGCACCACCGACGATCTCGCTGATTTCCTGGGTGATTTCGGCCTGGCGGGCCGCGTTGGCAAGCCGGGAGAGGCTCTTGATGAGATCTCCGGCGTTGTCGGTGGCCGACTTCATCGCGCGACGGCGGGCAGCGTGCTCGGAAGCAGCGGCCTGCAGCAGTGCGTTGTAGATCCGGCTCTCGACGTACCGCGGAAGCAGGGCGTCGAGGACGTCCTCCGCCGACGGCTCGAAGTCGAAGAGCGGCAGGATCTCTCCCTTGCCGTCCTCCTCCTTCGCGGCATCGAGGCTGAGCGGCAGCATCCGGCTCTCCACCGGGTTCTGCGTCATCATCGACACGAACTCCGTGAAGACGATGTGCAGCTCGTCCACGCCGCCCTCGGCGGTCTCCTGGGTGACCGCTTCGATCAGCGGGGCCGCAGCCCGCTTCGCATCCGCGTACGTCGGGCTGTCGGTGAAGCCCGTCCACGAGTCCGCGATCTTGCGCTCACGGAATCCGTAGTAGGCGACACCCTTGCGGCCGATCACATACGTGACGACCTCCTTGCCCTCACCGCGCAGACGCTCGGTCAGTCGCTCCGCCGCCTTGATGGCGTTGGAGGAGTAACCGCCGGCCAGACCGCGGTCGCTCGTGATGAGCAGGATCGCGGCCCGCGCCGGAGCGTCGGCCTCGGTGGTCAGCGGGTGCTTGGTGGTGGAGCCGGTCGCCACCGCGGTCACCGCACGGGTGAGCTCGGTCGCGTACGGCGTCGACGCCGCCACCTGACGCTGCGCCTTGACGATGCGCGAAGCGGCGATCATCTCCATCGCCTTGGTGATCTTCTTCGTGGCGGTGACGGAGCGAATGCGGCGCTTGTAAACGCGAAGCTGAGCGCCCATCGATCAGCCCTCGCCCAGGAGCTTGCCGTCCGAGGTCTCGAACTGCTGCTTGAAGGCGGCGATCGCGTCGGCGATCGACTGCAGCGTGTCGTCGGACATCTTGCCGCCCTCGGCGATGCTGGTCAGGAGCTCCTTGCGCTCACGGCGCAGGTACTCCAGCAGCTCGCTCTCGAAGCGACGGATGTCCTCGACCGGGACGTCGTCCATCTTGCCGGTGGTGCCGGCCCAGACGGAGACGACCTGCTCCTCGACGGGCATCGGCTGGTACTGGCCCTGCTTCAGCAGCTCGACCATGCGCTTACCGCGCTCCAGCGACGCCTTCGAGGCCGCGTCCAGGTCGGAACCGAAGGCGGCGAACGCCTCCAGCTCGCGGAACTGGGCGAGGTCCACACGGAGACGGCCGGAGACCTGCTTCATGGCCTTGTGCTGGGCGGAGCCACCGACGCGGGAGACCGAGATACCGACGTTCAGGGCCGGCCGCTGACCGGCGTTGAACAGGTCGGACTCCAGGAAGCACTGGCCGTCGGTGATGGAGATGACGTTGGTCGGGATGAACGCCGACACGTCGTTCGCCTTGGTCTCGACGATCGGGAGGCCCGTCATCGAACCGGCGCCCATCTCGTCGGAGAGCTTCGCGCAGCGCTCCAGCAGACGCGAGTGGAGGTAGAAGACGTCGCCCGGGTAGGCCTCACGGCCCGGCGGACGGCGCAGCAGCAGCGACACGGCGCGGTAGGCGTCGGCCTGCTTCGAGAGGTCATCGAAGATGATCAGGACGTGCTTGCCCTGGTACATCCAGTGCTGGCCGATGGCCGAACCGGTGTACGGCGCCAGGTACTTGAAGCCGGCCGGGTCGGACGCCGGGGCGGCGACGATGGTCGTGTACTCCAGCGCACCGGCCTCTTCGAGGGCACCGCGCACGGAGGCGATGGTGGAGCCCTTCTGACCGATGGCGACGTAGATGCAGCGCACCTGCTTGTTCACGTCGCCCGAGCGCCAGTTGTCGCGCTGGTTGATGATCGTGTCGACGGCCAGAGCGGTCTTACCCGTCTGACGGTCGCCAATGATCAGCTGACGCTGGCCGCGGCCGATCGGCACCATGGCGTCGACGGCCTTGTAGCCGGTCTGCATCGGCTCGTGCACCGACTTGCGGACCATGACGCCAGGGGCCTGCAGCTCGAGGGCGCGGCGGCTGTCGGTCGCGATCTCGCCGAGACCGTCGATCGGGTTGCCGAGCGGGTCGACGACGCGGCCGAGGTAACCCTCGCCGACGCCGACGGAGAGCACCTCACCGGTGCGCTGCACCGGCTGGCCCTCTTCGATGCCGCTGAACTCGCCGAGGACGATCGCACCGATCTCGCGCTCCTCGAGGTTGAGGGCGAGACCGAGGGTGCCGTCCTCGAACTTCAGCAGCTCGTTCGCCATGGCCGAGGGAAGACCCTCGACCTTCGCGATGCCGTCGCCGGCAACGCTGACCGTACCGACCTCCTCGCGCGAGGCCGCGTCCGGCTTGTACGACTGGACAAAGTTCTCCAGCGCGTCCCGGATCTCCTCCGGCCGGATCGTGAGCTCCGCCATCTGGGTTCCCTGCTCTCCTTGTTGGGCCCGAAGTTTCTTAAGGGGGTCTGGGGGCCGACCCCCAGGAATCTTCTGCAATTTCTGCACGGCCCAACCGGGCCGCTGGTCTTGCTCTGTTCTGTTGCTGCGCTGGTCAGCCGGCCATGCGACGGGTCGCCTCGTCGAGGCGCTCCGCGATGGTGCCGTTGATGACCTCGTCACCGACCCGCACCGCGATCCCGCCGAGGACCGTGGGGTCCACATCGAGATTCAGGTGCATCGGCCGACCGTAGATCTTCGCCAGTGCGGCGCCGAGGCGCTGCTTCTGCTGATCGCTCAGCGGCACTGCCGAGGTGACCACGGCGACCATGCGGTCCCGGCGCTCCGCGGCGAGCTTGGAGAGGGACTCGAGTCCCGCTTCCAGGCTACGTCCACGCGGCTGGGTGACAAGCCGCGTCACGAGGCGCTCGGTGGTGGGCCGTGCCTTGCCGCCGAGCAGGCTGCGCAGCAGCTGGCCCTTGGCGGCGGTGGACGCGGACCGGCTGGTGAGCGCGGAGCGCAGCTCCTTGTCGGAGGCAACGATCCGGCCGAACCGGAACAGCTCGTCCTCGACGTCGTCGAGGTCTCCGCCGCGCTGGGCGGCGGTGAGGTCTGCGGTGCTCGCCAGTTCCTCGACCGAGTCGACCAGGTCACGCGACTGCGACCAGCGCGAGCGGACCATGCCGGAGATCAGGTCGACGGTCTCGCCGCCCACCTGACCGCGCAGCAGTCGTCCGGCCAGCTCGGCCTTGGCCTCGCCGGCCTGCGACGGGTCGGTCAGGACCCGTCGCAGCGATACCTCGCGCTGGAGCAGCGCCGTTACGGCGGCCAGCTCCTCGGCGAGCTTCGCCGCGTCGACCGACGTGTTGTCGGTCAGCGCGTCGAGACGCTCACGTGCGGCAGCCAGTGCCTCGCGGCTCGCGCCGTTCATCGGACAGCCTCGGCCTTCGCCTCGAGCTCATCGAGGAAACGGTCGACGGTGCCGCTCTGCCGGGCGTGGTCCTCCAGGGACTCGCCGACGAGCTTGCCGGCCAGGTCGGTGGCGAGCTTGCCCACGTCCTGACGCAGCGCGGAAGCCGCAGCCTTGCGGTCGGCCTCGATCTGGGCGTGGCCGGCAGCGATGATCTCCTCGCGCTGCCGCTGGCCTTCCGCCCGCATCTCCTGCAGGATCACGACGCCCTGCTCCTGCGCCTCCTGGCGCAGGCGCGCGGCCTCGTGGCGGGCCTCGGCGAGCTGAGCCTTGTACTGCTCAAGCACGCTCTGGGCTTCGGTCTGGGCCGCATCGGCCTTCTCGATACCGCCTTCGATGGCCTCGCGGCGCTCTTCCAGAACCTTGTTGATGTTCGGGAGGAGCTTCTTGGCGAGGAAGCCGAAGACGATGACGAAGGCGAGCAGACCGATGACGAGCTCAGGGATCGGCGGAATAAGCGGGTTCTCCGCCTCTTCGGCCGCGAGCTGAACCAGGGGGTTCACATCAGTGCCTTTCGTCGTTTACGGACTAGTCGCGGTTCGTCTAGTAGACGAACGGCATGACCAGACCGATGAGGGCGAGCGCCTCACAGAACGCGAAGCCGAGGATCTGGTTGGCGCGGATCAGGCCGGCAGCCTCGGGCTGACGGGCGAGAGCCTGGGTGCCGTTACCGAAGATGATGCCGACGCCGACGCCGGGGCCGATGGCGGCAAGGCCGTAACCGACGGAGCTGAGGGAACCTTCGACAGCAGCAAGGGTCTGGGACATGCCAGTTCTTCCTTCTCTTTCACGGACCGGTGGGGGTTGGCCACCGGACGACTGGGGGTATGGGAGGCGCGCGATCAGTGGTGTTCGGCGACGGCGCCCTGGACGAAGGTGCACGCCAGAAGCACGAAGACGTACGCCTGAACAGCCTGGATGAACAGCTCGAAGGCGGTCATTGCGAGGACCATCACGAACGAGACACCCGCGTAGGCGATACCAATGCCGTTGAGCAGGTACCAGCTGGCGATCGTAAAGAGCAGCAGCAACGTGTGACCGGCGAACATGTTCGCGAAGAGTCGGACCGCGTGCGTGAAGGGGCGGACCAGGACGTTCGAGAAGAACTCGATGACCATGACCAGCGGGAGCACCGCGCCGAGCGACTTGTCGTAGCCCGTCAGGTTCTTGAAGCCGCCGACGAAGCCGTGCCTCTTGAACGTGATGCTCATCCAGAGGATGTAGACGATCAGGGCCAGACCGGCCGGGTACGCGATGATCGACGTCACCGGGAACTGGGCGAGCGGGATGATCGACCAGAGGTTCATCATCCAGACGAAGAAGAAGATCGAGACCATCAGCGGGACGTACTTCTCGCCCTCGCGCTTGCCGAGCGTCTCGTAGACGATGCCGCGGCGTACGAAGTCGTAGCCGGCCTCGGCGACCATCTGCAGCTTGCCCGGAACGACCTTCGGCTTACGGAAGGCGGCCCAGAAGAAGCCGACGATGATGACCGTACCGAGGAGCGCCAGCAGCATCGTCTTGTTGAAATAGACGTTGCTGTCCGCGTCACCGAAGATCGGCTCGAACAGGAAAGAGTGCAGGCCGGGACCCGGGAAACCACAACCGTCGAAGATGTGGCAATCGGTCTCGAAGGCGAGCACCTGTGTCGGGTCAGCACTCACCGCGGGCTCCTTCAGCGTGGCGCATAGGTACGGCAACCTCGTTGTGTCGGCGCGGCGCGCAGCCGCGGTTCGGCACTGGACTGGTGTTACGGATGTGTGAGCGGCAGTCAGGCATTGAGCCTCGCGATCGAGCAGGCGTCAGCTCACATGCCCGCGCCCGCAGTGCCGCAGTTGGAACCGGACGATAGCAGGGTCCTGGACGTCCACTTATCCCGCCCCTACCCTTCACGACTTCGACCCCGAGTTCTTGGGCTTTTCGCCCTTGTCGGGCTCGGGTTCGACGTAAAGGATCTTGGCCTTCATGTGCGCACGCGCCTGTGCGCCGATCCACACGAGAGTCGTCGCGACCAACGTGATCGCGAAGGCCTTCGGGTTGAACATCGTCGTGTTCTTGAATACGGCGACAAAAATGAACAACAGGAGAAGCTGAGCTGTATACAACATCAGCCCCATCGCCTGGAACAGGTGAGGCAGGGACTTCGCGGTCCGTTGCAGGACGACGAGTCCGATCCCCATGAAGAGCATCACCACGATCGTCGCAATGATCGCGCCCAGGGCTCCCTTGCCACCGGCAACACCACCGCTGATCGCGGCGGCGACAGCGCCGGCGGCAGCGGTGGGTACGGCGGCCTGGAGGAGAGTCCGGACGTCGTTGGACGGCATGGCGGCAGCTCCGCTTGCAGGGGGTGGGCAGTGTGTCGTCATGGACGAGCGTAGGCCCGGTCCGAGGCGATGCCTCGGGCCGATGGACCGCGCTACTCAGGTCCTTCGGCTCTGTCACCGGGCTTCGTGAACGGTATCACAAACTATTTGATGAGGTCTTTACCAAGAAAGTGTGCTCGCTGTCACACATGTGAGGGAATCTGCGCGCGTGAGCAGGACAACCCTCTGGGTTGTCTGGTATTGCCCCTTGATGACCGAATGGTCAGCGCGCGGAATCAGCCTTGTCTCTGTCCGAAAGACGCGAACGGGGGCCGATGGCAGTCGCCCCGTTGACGCCGGAGACCCCCACGACGACCGGGGCCCGCTCCTGGAGCCTGTGCCCCTCCTGCCCCATCTGCGTCTCCAGCGGCCCCTGTTGGGCCTCCGGGGCCGGCGACGAGGATTCCCCTTCCGACACCTCACCCCTGCTGCGGCGATGGCGGTAGCGGGGCGGTACGAAGCGTTCCGCCCAGTACGGCGCCCGCGGAGTGAAGCGGGGCATCAGTAGCAGTACGAGGCCCAGCGCGCTCAGCCCCATGACCACCAGCACGATCCACAGGGACGCCGAGTGCACGGAGTAGCCGACCGCACCGAAGGCGATCAGGGCCGACCAGAAATACATGATCAGCACGGACCTGCTGTGCGAATGGCCGATCTCCAGCAGCCGGTGGTGCAGATGGCCGCGGTCCGCCGCGAACGGTGACTGACCGTTCCAGGTGCGCCGCACGATCGCCAGCACCAGGTCGGCGGCCGGGATCGCGATGATGGTCAGCGGCAGCAGCAGCGGGATGAAGACCGGCAGCATCGCGTGGGTGGCCTCGCGCTCGCTTCCGGCGAAGAGCTTCATCGCGTCCGGGTCGACCTGCCCGGTGACGGAGATCGCACCGGCCGCCAGCACCAGGCCGATCAGCATCGAGCCCGAGTCGCCCATGAAGATCCGGGCCGGATGCATGTTGTGCGGCAGAAAGCCCAGGCACATGCCCATCAGGATCGCGGTGAACAGCGTCGCGGGGGCCGCCGCCTCGATCATGTGCCCGTACCAGAGCCGGTAGGTGTACAGGAAGAACGCCGCGGAGGCGATGCACACCATGCCCGCCGCGAGACCGTCCAGGCCGTCGACGAAGTTGACCGCGTTGATCGTGATGACGACCAGGGCGACCGTGAGCAGCGTGCCCTGCCACTGGGTGAGCGCCACGGTGCCGACGCCGGGGATCGGCAGCCACAGAACCGTCAGCCCCTGGATGACCATGACCGCCGCGGCGATCATCTGCCCGCCCAGCTTGATCAGGGCGTCGATCTCGAACTTGTCGTCCAGGACACCGATCAGCCAGATCAGCGCCGCCCCGGAGAGCAGCGCCCGCGGTTCGTTGGAGAGCTGGAAGACCCAGTCGAGGTTGTACAGGTGCGCCGCGACGATCAGTCCGGCGCACAGTCCGCCGAACATGGCGATGCCACCGAGCCTCGGTGTCGGTTCTCGGTGGACGTCACGCGCACGGATCGCGGGCATCGCCCCGACCGCGATGGCGAACTTTCGCACCGGGCCGGTCAGCAGATAGGTAACCGCGGCCGTGACACAGAGCGTCAGCAGGTAATCACGCACGGGCTGCCCCACAGATTTCGCCGGCCATCTCAGAGGGCCCGGCAGTGAGCTTCGCGGCGTCACGGGGCCGGGGCACGCGCCTCGCCGCGTTGTCGTCAATCACCATGGCTCCTTCCCCGAGCTCTCGGCTGCGCTCGAGCAGGGGAGACCCCATCTGCCTCAATCCTCCGCCTTGCGATGCACGCACCCCGGCCCCGCTCCTTCACCCGCGCTGCCCACTGCCGGGCCCTCTCAGCCCACACCTTAACTACGTCGGGCTCATGGTGAAGGACACGGAGGCCGGGCCGATGGTTGCACGGACCACGTCTACCCCGGATAGGGCGGATATTTCCGGGCCAGTTCCCGGACCTCGGCGCTGATGTCCGCCTCCTCACGTACCGCCGTCCCGAAGAGCACGGCCAGCCGTGCCATGTCGGTGTCGTCCATGCCCTGGGTGGTGACGGCCGCGGTGCCGAGCCTGATGCCGCGGGCGTCCCCGTACGGCAGCGCGCAGGTGTCCAGCACCAGGCCCGCCGCTGCCAGCCGGGCGCGGGCGGTGGGACCGTCGACGCCCAGCGGGGCCGGGTCCGCGACGATCAGGTGGGTGTCCGTGCCGCCCGTGGTGACCTCGAAGCCCTCGGCCTCCAGGCCGGCGGCCAGCACCCGGGCATGGGCCACCACCCGGTGGGCGTACGCCGCGAACGCCGGAGCGGCCGCCTCCCCGAACGCGACCGCCTTCGCGGCGACCGTGTGCATCTGCGCGCCGCCCTGGGTGAACGGGAAGACCGCCCGGTCGATCCGCTCGGCCAGTTCCGCGCCGCACAGGATCATCCCGCCGCGCGGACCGCGCAGCACCTTGTGCGTGGTCGCGCAGACCACATCGGCGTACGGGACGGGGCTCGGCGCCGCTCCCCCGGCGATCAGCCCCATCGGGTGCGCGGCGTCGGCGATGAGAAACGCGCCCACCTCGTCGGCGATCTCCCGGAACAGTTCGTAGTCGGGATGGCGGGGGTAGGAGATCGAGCCGCTGACGATCGCCTTGGGGCGGTGCGCGCGGGCCAGTGCGCGCACCTGCTCGTAGTCGATCAGGCCGCTCTCGGAGTCCACCCCGTAACCGATGAACTCGAACCAGCGGCCGGAGAAGTTGGCGGGCGAGCCGTGGGTGAGATGTCCGCCGTACGGGAGGCCCATCGCGAGCACCGTGTCGCCGGGACGCAGCAGGGCGGCATAGGCGGCGAGGACGGCGGAGGAGCCGGAGTGCGCCTGGACGTTGGCGTGTTCGGCGCCGAAGAGCGAGGTGGCGCGCCGGCAGGCGATGCGTTCGGCGGCGTCGGCCTGCTCGCAGCCGCCGTGGTAGCGGGCGCCGGGGTAGCCCTCGGCGTACTTGTTGGCGAGCGGTGAGCCGAGTGCGGCGAGGACCGCGGGCGAGGTGAAGTTCTCGGCGGCGATCAGCTGCAGGGTGCTCGACTGCCGGTGCAGCTCCCCCAGCAGCACGGCGGCGATCTCCGGGTCCTCCCGGAGCAGGGCGCCGAAGCCCTGCGGCAGGGTGGCCTGGGCGGTGGTGGGGGCGGCAGGAGTGGTGACCGGCATCTGACGGCTCCGGGCCTGGGGAGGGGTGCGCTGACGTCAGCTCCAATGTAGGCCCGTGAGGGGCCCCCTGCCCGCTGTGCGACGACGCCGTACACCCGCCCGGCCCCCAGTGCCGGGCCCGTGAGTACGGCCGTCAGAGTGGCGCAGGAGCGCCCGTTCGGTGCGAGTCGTCCTCAGTGATTGGCCGTGACACCCGTCAAAGCCGTGACCACCGGGTCCAGGGCCTGGTTGAGCACCACTCCCGACGCGCCCCTCGCACCGCTCGGCCCCAGAGGGCCTCCCAGGCTTCGCGCCGCTGCGCCGGCCTCCGGCCGTCGGTGCGAGCCGTCCTCAGTGATTGGCCGCGACACCCGTCAAAGCCGTGACCACCGGGTCCAGGGCCTGGTTGATCTCGTCGCCGATGGAGCGGAAGAACGTGATCGGGGCGCCGTACGGGTCGTACACCTCGTCGGCCTCGGCGGTGGGGGCCAGGAGCCAGCCGCGCAGCGCGGCCGCGGCGCGGACCAGTGCGCGGGCGCGCTCGACGACGCCCTCGTCGCGCGGGTCGGGCAGTGTGGCGGGGTCTATGGCCCGGACCAGCCGGGTGAATTCCTTGAGGGTGAAGGTGCGCAGGCCGGCCGAGTGCCCCATGGAGATCACCTGGGCCCGGTGGTCGCGGGTGGCGGTGAGCACCAGGTCGGCCCGGATCACATGCTCGTCGAGCAGTTCCCGGCCGACGAAGCCGGTGGTGTCGGCGCCGAAGTCGGCGAGGACGATCTCGGCGTTGGCCTCCATGGGGGCGCCTTCGTGGCCCCAGGTGCCCGCACTCTCCACGATCAGTCCGCCCTGACGGGGATCGCCGAGGCGGTCCACCAGGGCATGGCGGGTCAGCCGCTCGGTGATCGGTGAGCGGCAGACGTTGCCGGTACTGACGTGGAGGATGCGGAAAGTGTCGGACTGCCCCGCTATGCCACGCCCCTCAGGGGCGGTCAATTGGCCACCTCGAGGTCGGGTACCACCTTGCGGAGCTCCTCGGCCGAGAGCGCACCCGTGCGCAGCAGTACGGGAACCTTGCCGGTCACGTCGACGATCGACGACGGCACGATGCCGGGCGTCGCGCCGCCGTCGAGGTAGACGGAGACGGAGTCGCCGAGCATGTCCTGGGCGGCGTCGCAGTCCTCGGGGGCCGGGTGTCCGGTGAGGTTGGCGCTGGAGACGGCCATCGGGCCGACCTCGGTGAGCAACTCGATGGCGACCGGGTGCAGCGGCATCCGGATGGCGACGGTGCCGCGGGTGTCCCCGAGGTCCCACTGCAGCGAAGGCTGGTGCTTGGCGACGAGCGTGAGGGCGCCGGGCCAGAAGGCGTCGACGAGTTCCCAGGCCTGCTCGGAGAAGTCCGTGACCAGTCCGTGCAGGGTGTTCGGGGAGCCGATCAGCACGGGCGTGGGCATGTTGCGGCCACGGCCCTTGGCGTCCAGCAGGTCGGCGACGCCCTCGGAACTGAAGGCGTCCGCACCGATCCCGTACACGGTGTCGGTGGGCAGCACGACCAGTTCGCCGCGGCGGACGGCCGACGCGGCCTCACGCAGACCCGTCGTACGGTCGGTCGCGTCGTTGCAGTCGTATCGCCGTGCCATCAGCCGGCCTCCTCAAGCATGTACGGGTATGGCGGGTACGGGTCGTGCGGGTGGTCGCCGCGGGTCACGGCATGGCCTTGCGGGCCGTGGCGAACCGCGGCCGGTTGTTCAGGTCCGGGTGGTCGGCCGCGTCGGCCCAGCCGCGTTCCTCGGTGAAGATCCACGGCACCTGGCCGCCCTGGGTGTCGGCGTGCTCGATGACGACGAGGCCGCCGGGGCGCAGCAGACGGTGTGCGGTGCGTTCGATGCCGCGGATGGTGTCGAGGCCGTCCTCGCCGGAGAAGAGGGCCATGTCCGGGTCGTGGTCACGGGCCTCGGGCGCCACGTACTCCCACTCGGTGAGCGGGATGTACGGCGGGTTGGAGATGACCAGGTCGACCTGGCCGTCGAGCTCGGGAAGGGCGGTGAGCGCGTCTCCGTGGTGGACGGTGACCCTGGATCCCTCGGCGTTCTTCCGCGTCCAGGTGAGGGCCTCCTCGGACAGTTCCACGGCGTGCACGCGGGAGCGGGGCACCTCCTGGGCCATGGCCAGGGCGATGGCGCCGGATCCGCTGCAGAGGTCGACGACGACCGGCTCGACGACATCCATCGCGCGCACGGCGTCTATCGCCCAGCCGACGACCGATTCGGTCTCCGGGCGGGGGACGAAGACACCGGGTCCGACCTGGAGCTCCAGGTAGCGGAAGAAGGCGCGTCCGGTGATGTGCTGGAGCGGTTCGCGGGCCTCGCGGCGGGCGATGGCCTCCCAGTAGCGGGCGTCGAAGTCGGTGTCAGGCACATGGTGCAACTCGCCCCGCTTGACGCCGTGCACGAAGGCGGCGAGCTCCTCCGCGTCGAATCGCGGTGAAGGGACACCGGCGTCGGCCAGCCGCTGGGTGGCCTGGGCCACCTCGGCGAGCAGCAGGTTCATCGCGGTTCTCCGTACGGGGTCACGGGCGGGGCGGGCTCTGTCTGGTGCGGCGTTCTCGTGCGGCGTCTTATGCGGCGGCGAGCTTGGCTGCGGAGTCGGCGTCGACGCAGGCCTGGATCACGGAATCCAGATCGCCGTCGAGCACCTGGTCCAAGTTGTACGCCTTGAAGCCGACGCGGTGGTCCGAGATGCGGTTTTCCGGGAAGTTGTAGGTGCGGATCTTCTCGGAGCGGTCGACCGTGCGCACCTGGCTGCGTCGTACGTCCGAAGCTTCCTGCTCGGCGGCCTCCTGGGCGGCCGCGAGCAGTCGCGAACGCAGGATACGCATGGCCTGCTCCTTGTTCTGGAGCTGGCTCTTCTCGTTCTGGCAGGAGGCGACGACACCGGTCGGCAGGTGGGTGATGCGGACCGCGGAGTCCGTCGTGTTGACGGACTGGCCGCCGGGGCCCGAGGAGCGGTAGACGTCGATACGGAGATCGTTGGCGTGGATCTCGACGTCGACCTCCTCGGCCTCGGGCGTGACGAGCACACCGGCGGCGGAGGTGTGGATGCGGCCCTGGGACTCGGTGGACGGCACCCGCTGGACGCGGTGCACCCCGCCCTCGTACTTCAGCCGGGCCCACACGCCCTGCCCGGGCTCGGTGGCGCCGTTGCCGCCCTTGGTCTTCACGGCGACCTGGACGTCCTTGTAACCGCCGAGCTCGGACTCGGTGGAGTCGATGATCTCGGTCTTCCAGCCGACGCGCTCGGCGTAGCGCAGATACATCCGCAGCAGATCGCCGGCGAACAGGGCGGACTCGTCGCCGCCCGCGCCCGCCTTGATCTCCAGGAGCACGTCCTTGTCGTCGCTGGGGTCGCGCGGGACCAGGAGGAGGCGGAGCTTCTCGGTGAGCTCTTCGCGCTGCTTCTCCAGGTCCTTGACCTCGGCGGCGAAGTCGGGGTCGTCGGCGGCGAACTCGCGAGCCGTCTCGATGTCGTCCCCGGTCTGCTTCCAGGAGCGGTACGCGGCGACGATCGGGGCCAGCTCGGCGTAGCGCTTGTTGAGCTTGCGTGCGTTGGCCTGGTCGGCGTGGACCGCCGGATCCGCGAGCTTCTTCTCAAGATCGGCCTGTTCGCCGATCAGTTCCTCGACCGCCTCGAACATCTTCGGGCTCCTGGTTTCTTCACTCATACGTGCCTGCTGGACGGCGTGCCGCTGTCCGGGCCCGGGTGCGGGGACGGTCCGTACCCCGGACCGGAAAAAAACGCCGGCCTCGGCGCCCCCGGGAAGAGGGCGCCGAGAACCGGCGCAGTGGCTCGCTACTTGCTGACGGAGCCGGCAGCCTTGCCGAAGCGGGCCTCGAAGCGGGCCACGCGGCCACCGGTGTCGAGGATCTTCTGCTTGCCCGTGTAGAACGGGTGGCACTCGGAGCAGACGTCGGCGCGGATGTTGCCGCCGTCGATGGTGCTCCGGGTCGTGAACGACGCGCCACAGGTGCAGCTGACCTGCGTCTCGACGTACTCGGGGTGGATGTCGCGCTTCAAGGGTTTCTCCTAGGTTCGGGAGGGCGCCGGGTCGTACGCGCGGATTGCGCGTCCGTGAACCGGGGCCGACGTACCAGTCTGCCAGGACCGGCCGCATCTCCCAAAACCGGGGGCGGGCCGCAGCTATTCCCGGCCCGGCCGGTCACCGCAGGACGCTGCCCGCGACGCCCTTGTCGCCCGCCGACTTCTCGGTGGCGGAGGCGGGGATGGCCCGGTCGTGCTTGAGCGCCGTCCACACCTGCTGTGCGGACTCCTCCAGCGGTACGACGCGGTTGGGGTCGGCGGGGTCGTACTGCACGGGCAGGGTGACCATGTGGACGTTCTTCGAGCCGAGCCCCTTGAGGCCGTTCGCGAAGCTCGTGAGTTGTGTGACCGAACCCAGGTCGGAGTCGGTGGTGATGGCCTTCGTCGCCGTGTCCGCGAGGCCGAAGAGGGTCTTCGGGCTGGAGAACACACCGACGCTCCTGGCCTGTTCCATCAGCGCCTTGATGAACGCCTGCTGGAGCTGGATGCGGCCGAGGTCGCTGCCGTCGCCGACGCTCTTGCGGGTGCGGACGAGGCCCAGCGACTGCTCGCCGTCCAGGGTGTGGGTGCCGGGTTCGAGATTCAGATGGCTCTTGGAGTCGTTGATCGCCTCGGTGGTGGTGATCTTCACGCCGCCCAGCTCGTCGATGAGCTTCTTGAATCCGGTGAAGTCGACTTCGAGGTAGTGGTCCATGCGGATGCCGGACATGGACTCGACGGTCTTGACCGCGCAGGCCGGCCCGCCGACCTCGTACGCCGTGTTGAACATCGCGCGCTGCCGGCCCGCGACGGCCTGGCCCGTGGTGTCGCTGGTGCAGTCGGGGCGGGTGACCAGGGTGTCGCGCGGGATGGAGACGACGGAGGCGCTCCTGTGGCCCTTGTTGATGTGCACGACCATCGCCGTGTCGGAGCGGGCCGTGCCCTCGTCGGCGCCGTACTTCGAATTCGCGCCGGAGCGGGAGTCCGAGCCGAGCACCAGGATGTCCTCGGAGCCGTTGTCGACGTTGCCGGGGCGGTTCTTGCCGAGCGTCGCGTTGATGTCGACGGCCTTGAGATTGCCGTTGAGCTTGAAGTACGCGTATCCGAGGCCGCCGCCGCCGACGACGACCGCGCCTGCCAGGACCCAGGCGGCTGTCACCGTCGCCCTGCGGCGACGGGAAGGCTTCTTCCGGCGTTTGCCGGTGGCGCGTATTCGGCCGCCGCTCCCGCTCTGCTCGGTCATGCCTCTCCTTCGGTCGTCAGCTTCTCCCGGCTACCCCCTGCAGCGGTGTGCGGGCACTGATTCGTCGCTTGTGGTGACTTGCCGCCACTTCATGCGACTCGTACGACGTCTCGATACCAAGAAGGGTTGCACAACGGTCTGTCGCGTCCGGGTGAGGACGAAGGGGACGCTTGACTTCGGTCAACAGCTGGTGATTCCGCGCTCACCTGCGGTTTCTTGTCCCGTACAGACATCGTGGCGGCCCCTGTTCCCGCGCCACTCGTGTGGCGAAGGTCTCGGATCGGGGGGAAAGGCCCGAATCGACTGCGCCACAAACTCACGGCCGGACGACACAGGGCCGCCCCCGTCGCATCAGTGACGGGGGCGGCCCTGTGATCCAGCCGGTCGGGATACGGCGTCAGTCGTTGCCGTTGCCCGTGGCGGGCGTCGTCTTCTGGATCTGGAGCAGGAACTCCGCGTTGGACTGGGTCTTCTTCATCCGGTCCAGGAGGAGTTCGATCGCCTGCTGCTGGTCGAGCGCGTGCAGCACCCGGCGCAGCTTCCAGACAATGGCCAACTCGTCGCTGCCGAGCAGGATTTCTTCCTTACGGGTGCTGGACGCGTCGACGTCCACCGCCGGGAAGATGCGCTTGTCCGAGAGCTTCCGGTCGAGCCTGAGCTCCATGTTGCCGGTGCCCTTGAACTCCTCGAAGATCACCTCGTCCATGCGCGAGCCGGTCTCGACGAGCGCGGTGGCCAGGATGGTCAGCGAACCGCCGTCCTCGATGTTGCGCGCGGCACCGAAGAAGCGCTTCGGCGGGTAGAGCGCGGTCGAGTCGACACCACCGGACAGGATGCGGCCGGAGGCGGGGGCCGCGAGGTTGTACGCACGGCCGAGACGGGTGATGGAGTCCAGCAGGACGACCACGTCGTGACCCAGCTCGACGAGACGCTTGGCGCGCTCGATGGCCAGCTCGGCGACGGTGGTGTGGTCCTCGGCGGGACGGTCGAAGGTCGAGGAGATGACCTCGCCCTTCACCGACCGCTGCATGTCGGTGACCTCTTCCGGACGCTCGTCGACCAGGACGACCATCAGGTGGCACTCGGGGCTGTTGACCGTGATCGCGTTGGCGATCGACTGCAGGATCATGGTCTTGCCGGTCTTCGGCGGGGCCACGATCAGGCCTCGCTGGCCCTTGCCGATCGGTGCGACCAGGTCGATGATCCGCGTCGTCAGGACGTTGGAGTCGGTCTCCAGGCGGAGCCGGTCCTGCGGGTAGAGCGGGGTCAGCTTCTGGAACTCCGGGCGACCGCGGCCGGTTTCGGGCGCCATGCCGTTGACCGAGTCGAGGCGGACCAGCGCGTTGAACTTCTCGCGGCGCTCGCCGTCCTTGGGCTGGCGCACCGCACCGGTGACGTGGTCACCCTTGCGCAGGCCGTTCTTGCGGACCTGGGCCAGCGACACGTACACGTCGTTCGGGCCCGGCAGGTAGCCGGAGGTCCGGATGAACGCGTAGTTGTCGAGGATGTCCAGGATGCCCGCGACGGGGATCAGGACGTCGTCGTCGGTGACCGGCGGCGCGTCACTCGCGAAGTCCTCGCGCCCACGGCGGCCACGGCGGTCACGGTAGCGGCCGCGACGACCGCGACGGCCGCCCGCCTCGTCGTCGTAACCGTCGTCCTGCGGGCCGCCGCCGCCCTGCGGGCCCTGGCGCTGCTGCTGGCCCTGGCCCTGCCCCTGGCGCTGCTGGCCCTGGCCACTGCCCTGCTCGTCGCCCTTGCCACGGCGGTCGCGCTGACGGTCGCGGCGCTCCCCGCGCTCCCCGCGCTCGCCACGCTCCTGGCGGTCGGCCCGGTCGCCGCGCTGACCGCGGTCCTGGCGCTCACCCCGGCGGCCCTCGGCCGTGTCCACGGCGGCCTCGGCCTTGGCTTCGGCGCGGTCGTCGCTCTGCGGCTCGGCCTGCGTCCGGTCCTCGGCAGACTTGCTCTCCGCCTTGGTCTCCGGGCTGCCCGCCTGAGCGGTCGCACGGCGCCGACGGCGCTCGCCCGTGGGCTGGTCGTCGCTGGCCGGCTGGCCGGGGATGTCGATCTGCTGCTGGGCCGTCGCCTTCTCGGCGGGCGCGGCGGCGGACTCGTCCCCCGTGCGCGTCTTGGAGGTGGCACGGCGCTTCGGCTTGGTCTCGGCATCCGCGGCGGGTGCGGCGGCCTTGGGCGCGGCGGAGCTACCGGCCTGCGCCTCCTTGATGGCCTCGATCAGCTGGCCCTTGCGCATCCGCGCAGTGCCCTTGATGCCGAGGCCGGACGCGACCTGCTGCAGCTCGGCCAGGACCATGCCGTCAAGGCCGGTGCCGGAGCGGCGGCGCCGTGCGGTGGTGCCAGTGGCAGCACCTTCGGCGGGCGCAGCGCTGTCGACGCTCTTGTCGGCAGTCACGCCCATCAGATCGGTGGTGTCGCTCACGAAGGGTCCTTCCCTGGAGCGGACGTCGGCCTTCTGGCTCGGCGACCGGTTGTGCTGTCCGACTGCGGTCTTTTTCTTGCGGACCGTGCCGGGGCGGTGGTCCGCCGGGTACGGCGGAGAGATGAAGGTGTGCAAGGGTCCGGCGCGAGCAACCCCCTGCTCGGCCCACTCCTGGACCAGCGAGGGGTGTCGTGCCGGTTCCGGAGCGTGCACGAAACTGCTCAGGCAGGCTGCTCAGGCAGTTGGGGAGGCTCCCGGAAGAATTGGTGGTCCCGGAAAGGGACACTAAGCAACGCGCCACATAGACGTCGGTTGCAGACTTGAGGTTAACACTACCGGCTCCAACAAACATTCCCCCTCTCACTCACCGGCAATCACTTCTCGCCTACGGGGCGAGCGGCAGCACACTCGCACCCGGGGCGTCGAGAGCGAGGCGGTTGGCCGCCCATCCCTCACCCGCCAGCTGTGCGACCTTGTCGGCCGCACCGTCCTCGGCCAGTGCGAGCACGGTCGGCCCGGCACCGGAGATGACTGCGGGCACGCCGTCGGCGCGCAGTCGGTTCACGAGCTCCACGCTCCGCGGCATCGCCGGGGCGCGGTACTCCTGGTGCAGCCGGTCCTCGGTGGCGGTGAGCAGCAGCTCGGGGCGTCTGGTCAGGGCCTCGACGAGGAGCGCGGCACGTCCTGCGTTGAAGGCGGCGTCCACATGCGGGACCGTGCGCGGCAGGAGGCCGCGGGCGGTCTCGGTCAGGACCGGCTTGCCGGGGACGAAAACCACCGGAACGATGGAATCTGCGGGATTCATCCTGATCGCACGGGCCGATCCGCCGTCCATCCAGGCAAGGGTGAACCCGCCGAGCAGACAGGCCGCGACATTGTCGGGGTGGCCCTCGATCTCGGTGGCGAGCTCCAGCAGCGCGGCGTCGTCGAGCCGGGCGTCACCCCCGGTCGTCACGGCTCGGGCGGCGACGATGCCGGCGCAGATGGCGGCGGAGGAGGAGCCGAGGCCGCGCCCGTGCGGGATGCGGTTGGCGCAGACGATCTCCAGGCCGCGGGGCTGTCCGCCCAGCAGGTCGAAGGCCGTGCGCAGGGAGCGTACGAGGAGGTGGTTCTCGTCGCGGGGCAGCGTGTCCGCGCCCTCACCGGCGATGTCGATGTGCAGCCCGGAGTCGGCCACGCGGACGACGACGTCGTCGTACAGCCCCAACGACAGGCCGAAGGCGTCGAAACCCGGGCCCAGGTTGGCGCTGGTCGCGGGGACGCGCACCCGGACGGCGGCGGCTCGGAAGGCGGGACCGGCCATCGGTTGGAGGACTCTCCTTGTGAGGCAGCGGGGGTGGTGAAGCGGTTTTTCGATACTGGCGGAGGTCGTGGCGGCGGGGAGTGGGATTCCGGGGAAACCGACGGCCACAACGGCCCTTCCCACGCGGCAGATGCGGCGGGGCGGGTTGGGTACAGCTTATCGAAGGAAGGTTCTGTGGCGACATAGGGCGCACAGGAGGCGCACGATGCGTGTCGCCCGCCTCCTATGCGCTCTCCGCCCCGAAAAGGGGCGGTTGAGCTGGGTTCTTACCGACAGGTGAGCCGGGTCGCCACCGCCGGCGCGCGGGGCTCCTGCCGGCAGCGGAGCCGGGTTCTCGTCGGGGGGCGAGCGGGGTTCTCGTCGTCGGGCGAGCGGGGTTCTCGTCGTCGGGCGAGCGGGCTTCCGGCCGGCGGCGAGCAATATTGCTACCGGCCGGTCCCGCACTCCTGGGCGGCCCTTACGCGAGGCCCAGCTTCTCCGCTGCCGTGACCGCGTCGACCGGGACCGTGACCGGCTGCGGGGCGCCCGCGACGGCCCAGTCGGGGTCCTTGAGCCCGTTGCCGGTGACCGTGCAGACGATCTTCTGGCCCGGGTCGACCTTGCCCTCCTCGGCGGCCTTCAGCAGACCGGCGACGGACGCGGCCGACGCGGGCTCCACGAAGACGCCCTCCTGGGAGGCCAACAGCCGGTAGGCGGCCAGGATCTGGCGGTCCGTCACCTCATCGATGAAACCGCCCGATTCGTCCTTGGCGTTCAGCGCGTACTGCCAGGAGGCCGGGTTGCCGATCCGGATCGCGGTGGCGATGGTCGACGGGTCCTTGACGATCTCACCGCGGACGATGGGCGCGGAGCCGGACGCCTGGAAGCCCCACATGCGCGGGGTGTGCGTGGACATGCCGTCGCCCGCGTACTCCTTGTATCCCTTCCAGTACGCGGTGATGTTGCCCGCGTTGCCGACCGGGAGGACATGGATGTCCGGGGCGTCGCCGAGCGCGTCGACGATTTCGAACGCGGCGGTCTTCTGGCCCTCGATACGGACCGGATTGACCGAATTGACCAGCGCCACCGGGTAGTTGTCCGAGAGCGAGCGGGCCAGCGTCAGGCAGTCGTCGAAATTGCCGTCGACCTGGAGGATCTTGGCGCCGTGCACGAGCGCCTGACCCATCTTGCCGAGCGCGATCTTGCCCTGCGGTACGAGGACGGCGCAGACCATGCCGGCCCGCACCGCGTACGCGGCGGCGGAGGCGGAGGTGTTGCCGGTGGAGGCACAGATGACGGCCTGTGCGCCCTCCTCCTTGGCCCGGCTGATCGCCATCGTCATTCCGCGGTCCTTGAAGGACCCGGTGGGGTTGGCGCCCTCCACCTTGAGGTGCACCTCGCAGCCCGTGCGCTCGGAGAGGACCTGAGCGGGGACGAGCGGCGTGCCGCCCTCACGAAGCGTGACGACGGGCGTCGCGCTCGTGACCGGAAGGCGGTCCCGGTACTCCTCGATGATGCCGCGCCACTGGTGGGTGCCCTTGCTGGTCATGGGTCCTTACTCCCCTTCAACACGCATGATGCTGGCGACACCGCGCACGGTGTCGAGCTTGCGCAGCGCTTCGACGGTCGCCGAGAGGGCGGCGTCGGGCGCGCGGTGGGTGACGACGACGAGAGATGCCTCGCCGCCTCCGTCCGGTCGGCCCTGCTGACGTACCGTATCGATGGATACGCCCTGTTCGGCGAAGACCGTCGCGACCTGGGCGAGTACGCCAGGCTTGTCGGCCACGTCGAGGCTGATGTGGTACCGCGTGACGACCTCGCCCATGGGACTGACCGGCAGGCGCGTGTACGCGGACTCACCGGGACCGGTGGCCTCGTTGAGCTTGTTGCGGCAGACCGCGACCAGGTCGCCGAGGACCGCGGACGCGGTCGGCGAGCCACCGGCGCCGGGGCCGTAGAACATGAGCTGTCCAGCCGCGTCGGCCTCGATGAAGACCGCGTTGTACGCCTCGCGGACGGAGGCCAGCGGGTGGCTCAGCGGGATCATCGCCGGATGCACGCGCGCGGTGACGGACCGCCCGTCGGCGGCGCGCTCGCAGATGGCGAGGAGCTTGACGGTGCAGCCCATGCGGCGGGCGGAGGCGATGTCGGCGGCGGTGACCTCGGTGATGCCCTCGCGGTGCACATCGCCGATCCTGACCCGGGTGTGGAAGGCGATACCGGCGAGGATCGCGGCCTTGGCGGCGGCGTCGAAGCCCTCGACGTCGGCGGTCGGGTCGGCCTCGGCGTATCCGAGGGCGGTGGCCTCGTCGAGCGCCTCGGAGTATCCGGCTCCGCTCGTGTCCATCCGGTCGAGGATGAAGTTGGTCGTGCCGTTGACGATGCCGAGGACCCGGTTGACCTTGTCACCGGCGAGGGACTCGCGCAGCGGCCGTACGAGCGGGATGGCACCGGCCACGGCGGCCTCGTAGTAGAGATCCCGGCCGTACTGCTCGGCGGCGGCGTGCAGAGCGGCGCCGTCCTCGGCGAGCAGCGCCTTGTTGGCGGAGACGACGCTCGCGCCGTGCTCGAAGGCGGTGGTGATGAGGGCACGGGCGGGCTCGATGCCGCCGATGACCTCGATGACGACGTCGATGTCGCCCCGTTTGACCAGGGCTGTCGCATCGGTGGTGATCAGTGCGGGGTCGACGCCCTCACGCACCTTGGAGGGCCGGCGTACGGCGACACCGGCGAGCTCGACCGGTGCGCCGATGCGCGCGGCGAGGTCGTCGGCGTGCGTCGTCATGATGCGCGCCACCTCTGAGCCGACCACTCCACAGCCCAGCAGCGCCACCTTCAGCGGACGCGTACGCATCATCCGACCTCGTTTCCTTGTACATCTGATGTGTGGACCAGTCTCACTCACCGGACGGGCGTTTCTGTCACTCGTCCGGATCCTGAGACATCTATTTCATCAGCCGACATCGAGTCGCAGGAGATCTTCCTCCGTCTCGCGCCGGACGATGACTCGCGCCTCTCCGTCGCGCACGGCGACGACGGGCGGGCGCAGGGCGTGGTTGTAGTTGCTCGCCATGGAGCGGCAGTACGCGCCGGTGGCGGGCACGGCGATGAGATCGCCGGGGGCCAGGTCGGACGGCAGGAACGCGTCCTTGACCACGATGTCACCGCTCTCGCAGTGCTTGCCGACGACGCGTACGAGCATCGGCTCGGCGTCGGAGGTGCGCGAGACGAGCGCGACGCTGTACTCGGCGTCGTACAGCGCGGTGCGGATGTTGTCCGACATGCCGCCGTCGACGCTGACGTACGTACGCAGCCCCTCCAGGGGCTTGATGGTGCCGACCTCGTACAGCGTGAACGCGGTGGGGCCGACGATGGCGCGCCCCGGCTCGACGGAGATCCGCGGGGTGGCGAGCCCGGCGGCCTCGCACTCGCGGGTCACGATGTCGCCGAGCGCCTTGGCGATCTCGTGCGGCTCGCGCGGGTCGTCCTCGGAGGTGTAGGCGATTCCCAGCCCGCCGCCCAGGTCGATCTCGGGCAGTTCGATGCCGTGCTCGTCACGCACCTCGGCGAGCAGCTGCACCACGCGCCGGGCGGAGACCTCGAAGCCGGCCATGTCGAAGATCTGCGAGCCGATGTGCGAGTGGATACCGATGAGTTCGAGCCCGTCGAGGGTGAGCGCCCTGCGCACCGCCTCGGCGGCCTGTCCCCCGGCGAGCGCGATGCCGAACTTCTGGTCCTCGTGCGCGGTGGCGATGAACTCGTGGGTGTGCGCCTCGACGCCGACGGTCACCCGGATCTGTACGCGCTGCCGCTTGCCGAGCGCCTGCGCGATGTGCGCGACCCGGGCGATCTCCTGGAAGGAGTCGAGCACGATCCGCCCGACACCGACGGTGATCGCCCGCTCGATCTCCGCGACGGTCTTGTTGTTGCCGTGGAAGGCGATGCGCTCGGCGGGCATTCCCGCGTCGAGCGCGGTGGTCAGCTCGCCGCCGGAGCAGACGTCGAGGTTGAGCCCCTCGTCCTTGAGCCAGCGCACGACGGCGCGCGACAGGAAGGCCTTCCCTGCGTAGAAGACATCGGCGTCACGCCCGAAGGCGTCGGCCCAGGCCCGGCAGCGGGCCCGGAAGTCGCTCTCGTCCAGGAAGTAGGCGGGGGTGCCGAACTCCTCGGCCAGCCGCGTCACTTCGATACCGCCGACGGTGACCGCGCCGTCCTCGTTGCGGGTGACGGTACGGGCCCAGACCTTCTCGTCCAGGGCGTTGAGGTCGGCGGGCGGGGCCGTGTAGTGCCCCTCCGTCATGGCATCGGCGTGACGGGGCCCGGCGGGGTGTGCGGATCGGCTCATCGTGTTGCTCTGCTTCTCTCGGATCTCTCAGAGGACTTCGGGTGCGCTGATGCCGAGCAGGGACAGGCCGCCTGCCAGCACCGTCCCGGCGGCTTCGGCAAGGGCGAGCCGGGAGCGGTGGGCGGCCGAGGGTTTCTCGTCACCGACGGGGAGCGGCCCGGCGCTGTCGTGGAAGTCGAAGAATGCCTGCGCGACCGCTTCCAGCTGCCGGGCGACCCGGTCCGGCTCGCGGTGGCGGGCGGCGGCGGCGAGCACACCGGGATGATCGGCGAGGAGTGCCCCGAGCGCGGGCGCGTCCACGCTCTCCTCGTACTCGGCGCGGAACCCGAGCTGCCGGGCGTTCCGGCTCAGCGCACGGGTGCGGGCGTACGCGTACCGCACCCGGAACAACGGATTGCTCTCCTGCTGTACGAGGAGCTCGTCGCTCCCCGTACACCGGGCGCGGTCGTGCGGGGCGGCCCGCAGCAGCGCCCAGCGCGCGGCGTCGCTCCCGAGCCGCGTGAAGAGATCACGGTCTTCGGCAGGCACGGGCACGACGTACAGTGCCTCGCCGTCCTCCGTACGCGCCCCGACGTCCGCCCCCTGGGCCCGGAGCAGTCGCTCGACGGTCCCGGTGACGACGCGGGCGCGCGGTTCGTCGACGGGTACGAACGAGACCGGCGCGCCGGCGAGGGCGTCCCCGTGCCCGTACTCCGTGCCGCACCCGCCCACGACCCGGACGACCGCTGCCAGGCCGTCCGAATCACCGAGGGTGAAGTTCAGGAACCCGGGCCCGGTGACCTCGACGCCATCGATCCCCGGCGCCCCCTGCACCCGCTCCCGGAGGATCTCGGCCACTTCCCCGGCCGGCAGCGCGGCGGGCCCGGCCAGCTGGAGGGCGACGGCACAGGCGTAGTCACCACGCCCGCCGGGGCGTGTCCGCTCCACTCGCACGCGCGCGGGCACGGGCGCGCGCAAGGCGTTCTCGTCGACCGCGCGGCGCACGGCGTGCAGCACGGTCCTGGAGAGATCGGCGGGGGTCACAGGACCAGCGTATGGGAGGAAGGGGGGCGCCCCGCGACCCGGTTTCGCCATGCGGTCACCCGGCGGCGCTCTCCGCCCTCCCGGCTCCGTGTCTGCCGTCGAGCGACGGCGGGGCCTCCCTGTCCATCAACTGCCGTACGAGCCGCACCAGCTCGCTCGGCTCGAAGGGTTTCGCCAGGAACGCATCGACCCCTGCGGCGACCCCGCTGTCCACCTCGTAAGGCGTACAGGCACTGACGATCGCCACGGGCACATGTCTGGTCCGCGGATCGGAGCGCAATCTGGTGGCGGTCTGCAGACCGTCCATCCGGGGCATGACGACATCGAGCGTGATCACATCGGGACGCACCCGGTGGACCAGATCCAGACACTCGACACCATCGGCCGCGGTCATGACCTCGAAGCCCTCAAGCTCAAGATTGACCCTGATCAACTGCCGGATGACCTTGTTGTCGTCGACAACAAGCACGCGGCCACACGCCCCTGACACACTCCGAGAGTAGGCGGGGTGTAGGGGCTGCGTCCGGGTTTTGCCCATTTCCGACCCCGGACGAGTGGCGCAAGGGGCGGCCGGATGCCCCCGGCCCCACCCGGCCATCGTCTCCGCGCACCCCGCACAGCCACCCACGTCACCGCCCGTTTCACCACCCGCACAACCACCCGTCCCACCGCCTCCGCCAACCCGGAAATACCTGTTCACGGACACCCTGCGGAAGCTGGTAGTGTTTCCCCCGTCGCCGCGTAACGCAGCGATACGCCCCCGTAGCTCAGGGGATAGAGCATCGGCCTCCGGAGCCGTGTGCGCAGGTTCGAATCCTGCCGGGGGCACTTCGCAGGAAGTGCCCAAGACCCCGTCTCCAGCGGAAACGCTGAGGTCGGGGTCTTCGCGTATGTACAGGCGCATGCCGCCCGGATGTTCAGTTCGGGCGACATCCTCAGATGGCGCTGCGGGCATCCACCAACCGTCGCTGCACATCCAGGACCAGATGCCGGAGACGTCCCGGCTGCACCGCTTCACGCTCCATCCACTCGTCCAGGCGAGGCCGCAAATGCCGCACCATTCCCTGCCCATGACGGCGCAGGACCGAGCAGCTGATCGAGATCTCCTCCTGGAGCTCCCTCCGGAGATCGTCGGTCCAACCCTCCGCGATGTCGCGCTGCCTCAACGGCTCCTTGAGGGCGGCCACCGCTTCATCGAGCGAAGTGAGCAGATCCATGGCCCCTCCGACGGGAACAGGGGCAGAACCCCCGAAGGCTGCCCGCTCATCGAACAGATGGGCAGCAGAGTACCTTCGGCCGACTTTCGCCGACCTCATGCGGGCCAGGCATCAGCCATCACGAAGGAAACAACCGTCCCGCCGAGACGACTGGGCCCTGAGTGCCAGGAGTCGGCGATGGAAGCGACGAGGAGCAGTCCGCGCCCATGCGCGTCACCGGCATCGGGGCACCGCAGCCGCACGTTCGCCGGGAACCCAGGATTGTGCACCTCTACGCGGAGGGAAGCCCCCTCCCGGAACCACTCCACCCGCACGACCCACGACTCGTCGGACCGACCATAGACAATGGCGTTGGTCACCAGCTCGGAGATCATCAGTACGCAGTCGTCGACCGAGCAGGCAACCTCGTACGGAGCGATGAGCTTCCGGAACCAGCGCCGCGCCATCCCCACCGAATCGGCTAAGGGGTGCAACGTCATCGCGCCGAGTCGCGGTGAGCCCTCACAGGGGTAGCGGTCGATCATGTAGGCCACAGTGCTCACTCCTTCCTTGCCGCTGCCGTCGCAGTCGAGGCAGCGCCGTTTCGGTGCGGCACGGACACGGTCGTTGGCGATGGAGAGCGCAAGGGCCGCGCGCGAGCTGATCCAGCCGCCGACCAAGTGGCCTTAGCCACTTAATGGATAGTGGCATTGGCCACTCGGGCCACGCAAGCGGTTCGCCGAAATGGCGAACGATCAGGTGAGGGGATAGCCCTGCTCGAACGCCCAGCGGTGCGGCGGGTAGGTGGCTTCGGCGAACTCCAACGGCCGGTCCTGGAGGTCGAACACGACATGGTGCACGATCAAGACCGCAGATCCAGGCCCCAGTTGAAGGTCTGCTGCCTCCTCGTCGGTCGCCTGCCGAGCGCACATACGGTCCTCGGCATAGCTCCCCTGCCGTCCCGTCACGCTCTCGACGTACATCAAGGTGCCCTCCTGGATCCGCTCGGGCTCCAGAAGCTTGGATGCCCGTTGCCCGACATCCGGGGCGAACCACGAGGTGGACAGGGTGATGGGGCCGTCCTGGTTGCTGGTCACGCGCCGACGGTGCACAGCCCGACGATCCTTCACCAGGCCCAGCGCCTCGGCTACGTACTCCGGCGCCTCCAGCCAGCCGGCCGAGGTGATCACCGCGTACTCACCAGGGGTGTAGATCTTCCCGACCTGCCGAGCCCGCCCGTACAACTCCCGTGCCCGGCGGTTGACTTCGAGGCTCCGTACGTACGTGCCCGACCCCTGCCGCTTCTCGACGAGCCCCTGGTGGCTCAACGCTTCCAGCGACCGTGCCGCCGTCGGCCGGGACACCTTCCAGTTCGCCGCCAACTGCCGCTCCGAGGGCACCTCGTCCCCGGGCCTCAGGTCGCCCCGAAGGATCTGATCGCGGATGTAGTGAGCGATCTGGAGATACTTCGGCTGCGCCTCCTCGATCTGAGGCATGTCCCCTCCTCGTCCAAGTGGCTATAGCCTCTGGCCACTATAGGGTGAGCGGTCAGACGCCGAACCCGTAATGTTGAGCACATGACGCGATTGATCGTCGCGGCAGGAGGAGGGGGCGACGCAGTCGCCGCCGCAATGCTTCACGCCGCCCTGTACGGCAACGAGGAACAGGCGGTGATCCTCACGTACGCGTGGGACCGTCTGCTGGTCGACCCGCTACCGGGGCCAAGAGGACCGTCTGACTTCACGGGCCTCGAACCCCTCACTCCATCTGTCCGGTCGGTGCCGTCCAAGGCCCGCCCGGTCGCTCCAGCAGGCTCGGCCCTTCCCCGACTCGCCGCAGAGCTCCCGCACACCTTCGCACTGATCGACCCGTACCACGGCGCCAAGGGCATCACATGCCAGCTCGAAGAGCTGGTGGCCCACTTGGAGCCGGCGTCGATCGACCTCCTGGACGTTGGCGGCGACATCGTCGCGCGAGGTGACGAGCCGACGCTCAAGAGCCCGCTGGCAGATGCCCTGACACTGGCCGCGTGCTGCGAGGTGAGCGCGCCCATCCGGCTACTGATCGCCGGCCCCAGCCTTGATGGTGAACTCCCGCTCGACGACGTGCGCGGTCTGCTCGGTCCTCTCATCCACACCTTGTCCGCGAGGGACGCAGAGCTGGTCGGCTCAATCCTGGAATGGCATCCCTCCGAGGCAACTGGGATGCTCGCGGCAACAGCGCGAGGAGTGCGAGGCGTCTGCGAGGTGCGGGACGCCGGCCTGCCTATTCCGCTCACGGACGACAGCCCGACAATCCATGAAGTCGACTTTGACGAGGCACTGAACCGCAACGAGTTGGCCCGCGCCATCCTGTCGACCACCACCCTGGACGAGGTCGAGGCACACAGCCGAGAAGTCTGCGGTTACTCGGAAATCGACTACGAGCGCAACAAGGCCGCATGGCTCAAGGACCGGCCGACAGTGAAGCTCGACGGCGACTCCGTCCTGTCCCGGCTCGACGAGTTCGAGAGCGAGGCCCGAGGCCGCGGAATCACCCACACGACGTTCCGCCACATCACAGAGGTCCTGAACCTCAACGGCTCACAGCGTGACGAACTGCGCCAGCTACTCATTCGCAGCCGCCCGGAGCAGTACAACGCACCCTTGTGGCGGATCGCATGAGAGACGATCACGAGCCCCCGTCCACCGCGGATCCGCCCGCCCCAGAGTGGACACTCACCCGAACCAGCTGGACAGGACTGCACCATGCCTACGGACGAGCCGCAGATGCGCCCAAGATCCTGGTAGCGCTATCGGATGCAGATCAGGCCGTAAGAACGCAGGCGCTGGACGACGTTCACGGCATCCTCCACCACCAGAACACGATCTACGAGGCGACGGTTCCTGTTGTGAGTCTTGTCGCGGCTCGTCCGGATATCGTAGCCCCGGTTGCCCGTCCGGAGCGGAGTGAAGTGGCAATTCAGTTCGAAGTCGACATGTTCATGGCGGCCGTTGACGGCCTGAGCTCCGTGCCACAGTCATGCCACATCGTGCGGTCAACCATGGTCAACGACGGCTCGCCGCAGTCGAGATGCCTCGTTGGGTAGGGGTGGCGCTACAGCCGCAGTGACCTGGGCGTCCCAGCGATCGACCGCGTCCGCCCTTACAACGCAGTAGTCGCGGGCTCCTCGGCAGGTCATGATCTGCCTATGGACGAGTACAACTGGCCAGCGCGCCGCCCCGACGTGCCGGGGCAGTCGTCGGAGGAAGTTTGGACGGCGACGCTTGCAGTTCTCCCTCTGGGGGCCTCCGTCGCGGGAGAGGTGATCGGACGTCAGCCCTTCGGCATCTTCATCCGGGTCGACGGACTTCCGAACGCCGTGGCGCTCGCCGAGATCATTGCCATGCCCGAGGGGATGGGACTACCCATTCTCGGGGCACGCATCCGCGGTGAGGTCATCGGGCACGCTGAGCACAACCACCAGGTGAGAGTTCGGCTGCACGGGTCAGGAACGGCGCTTGGGTGATCACGTCTGGGGCCTCCCCGGGGGGTGAGGGGGCTCGGGTTAGTGTGCGGCGCATGACCAGCGATGTACCGGCCTGTCCTGGGTGCGGCTAGCCCATGAAGTCGGGTGGCCTCGTGCTCTCCAAGCGAGAGGACGATGGTCGGCGGAGGTGCCGATCGCTGCGGGGGTGTGCCAGTCGGCACACCCTGGTGGAGCTGAGCGGATCGGCCGGACGAGCCCTTGGAGATCTTCCCTGTGCCGGAGTTGTTCGGCTGACATCCAGCGCTGACATCAACGACCACCGACAGCTGCACCTTTGAGCGGCCGTAGATGACTCTCGTGCGCGCAGCTGGGCCCAGCCGAGGCCGAGATAGAGCGAACTTACAAGGCGGTGGTCGACGAGCCTGCCGATGCAATCATGCTCTAGCCACGGATGGGTACGGATGATCCGCGGGCCCCTGGCGCCGGCGGCGGACGCGGTTCAGTAAAGCTGGGTGGCAACCGTCGCGATGCTACCCGGTGGGCGTCCCGCGTCAACGGAGAGATCACTGGCCGCCAGTAGTAGTTCGGTGTCTTCATGGGGTCGCAGGAATCTGCAGCTGTCCGCTTACAAACCCTACGAGTTGACACAACAGAGCCACTCGCCAGCACGTTGCCAATGAGGCGAATGGCCCTCCGTAGCAAGGCCAGATCTGGAATCTACTCCAAGTCAGTTTCTTCATCGAACCCCTCTATAGGGTCGAGTTCAGCAGCGGGTGACTCCACAACCTCCCCCTTGCCTTCCTTCAGCTTCGAAGCCGAGAGCTTCCTCCTGGCATCAATCTGGGACGTTCTGACGTCGAGTCCAAAGCGCGACGAAACTTCTTTCGCGAGCTGCTTCGCCCTGACCGTAAGCTCAGCCCGGATCCACCGGCTGACCTCTGTGGACAACTTCTCCGGGAACGAGGAAGAGCCTTGTGACCTGCGATGATGGGAGTTCTTGAGGCTTCCAGCACGCACGATGACAAGGCTCTTCCGAGATGCAATCTTCCCATGCCGCCGTCCATGTCTCCGCACTCTTCGACGAGCCGAATCTGATCGCGGATGCGGGGCTGCTTCCGCTGATCGCGCTCGCCGAACGGGTCGGCCTGCCCGGTCTGGCCGCCCAGGTCCGCATCGAGGCGGCCGACAACAGCGGCGGCGCCCATCCGGCGGCCAAGGTGCTGTCGCTGCTGGGCGCGATGTGCTCGGGGGCCGACTCCATCGATGATGCCGACCGGCTGCGGCACGGCGCAATGGACCGGGCCTTCGCCGGGATACGCGCCCCGTCCACGCTGGGCACCTTCCTGCGCTCCTTCACCCACGGCCACAACCGGCAACTCCACCGTGTGCACCGGGAATTCCTGGCCCGCCTCGCGACCCGTACCCCGCTGCTGCCCGGCGCCGGGCAGCTGATGTTCATCGACATCGACCCCACCCACCGCCGGGTCTACGGACGGGCCAAGCAAGGCGCCGAGCACGGGCGCCTGAAGGGGCAGCGCACCCTGCACCCGATCATGGCCACCCTGTCCACCCCGCTCGCCCGGCCGGTGATCGGTGCGGTCCGCCTGCGCCGCGGCAAGGCCGCCGACGTCCGCGGCGCGAAAAGCTTCGTCGCCCAGGCCCTGGCCATCGCGAAGGACGCGGGCGGAACCGGAATCCGGATGGTGCGGGCGGACAGCAAGTTCTACACCGCCGATGTGGCCGCCGCCTGCCACAGGTCCGGTGCCCACTTCTCCCTCACCACGGGCATGAACCCCTCCATCGCCGCCGCGATCGGCCGCATCACCGAGGACGCCTGGATCCCGATCCGCTACCCCGAGGCGTTCGTGGATCCCGACACCGGCGAGATGGTCTCCGACGCCGAGGTCGCCGAGACCGAGTACACCGCGTTCACCGGACGCAAGAAGGCCGAGCAGGTCACCGCCCGTCTGATCGTGCGACGGGTGCGACGCCTGAACCCGCAAGCAGCCACCGGGCAGGGCGAGTTGTTCGACTCCTGGCGCTACCATCCCATCTTCACCAACAGCCCCTTCGGCATGCTTCAGGCCGAACTGCACCACCGGCAACACGCTGTCGTGGAACAGGCGATCGCGGACGGGAAGTCCTCCGCGCTCGCCCACCTGCCCTCGGGAAACTTCCAGGCGAACGCCGCCTGGCTGATCCTGTGGGCCATGTCGCACAACCTGCTGCGGGCCGCCGGCGCCCTGGCCTCGGCCTTCCACGCCAAGGCCACCACCGCCACACTCCGCGCCCACCTGATCCACGTCCCCGCCCGACTCGCCCGCACCGCGAGGACCAAGCTGACCGCCCACCTGCCCGCCAACTGGCCCTGGCAGGCCGCCTACCAGGACTTGTTCGAGGCCGTCCATCACCCACCGTCAACACCCTGACGGCCTCCATCGACACCGCACCCTGACGGCCGCACCGGCCACCGGCACCACCGCCCCAGCCCCGACTCGCAAAACACCTCGGACAGGCCGCGACCCGAGCGCGGCGGGCGCCGCCCGCCCTCGAACCCAAGCCCCACACCACCATCAGCCCTCGGCGAGAAATCGGACCTCGGAAACATCAGCCGGTGGATCCGGGCTCAGGCTCCACGTGGCGCTCGGCATGAATCACGTACACGAAGTAGCCAAGCTTAGAGGATGTCTCACGTGGTGATGGTGTGAGCTGCGGCATGATGTCTCTTCGTGAGTGCCGATCTTTCGCAGCGGCTGGTTCCTGACGGTCTGTGGGAACTCGTCGCCCCGTTGTTGCCGTCGTTCAGCTCCCGTCCGCAGGGCGGTGGGACTGCGCCGCTGAACGAGCGGGCCGTGTTCACGGCGGTGGTGTACGTGCTGACCAGCGGGTGCGCCTGGCGGCACCTGCCGGAGACGTTCGGGGTATCGCCCGCGACGGCGCACCGCCGGTTCACCGCGTGGACCGAGGCCGGGTTGTGGCGCCGATTGCACCGGGCGGTGCTGGATGAACTCGGCGCCAGGGGTGAGCTCGACTGGACCTCCGCGATCGTCGATGCGGCGTCGGTGCGGGCGAAAAGGGGGGCTCGCTGACCGGGCCGAATCCGGTCGATCGCGGCAAGAAGGGCAGCAAACTGCACGTGCTGTCCGAGGCCCAGGGCCTGCCGCTGGCCGTGGCGGTCTCGGGTGCGAACCTGCACGACAGCCAGGCGTTCAAGCCGCTGATCCTCGGCATACCCGCCGTCCGCTCCCGGCGCGGGCCCCGTCGGAGACGGCCCGTGAAGATCCGCGCGGACAAGGCGTACTACTCCGCGGAACACCTGCGCTGGCTCCGCGCCCGGAACCTCGTCCCACGCATCGCCCGTCCCGGCATCGAGTCCGGCGAGCGCCTCGGCCGACACCGGTGGAAGATCGAGCGGTCGATCTCCTGGCTCTTCGGCTACCGCCGCCTCACCGTCCGGTATGAGCGAAAGGGCAGCCACTTCCTCGCCTTCCTCGGCCTCGCCGCAGCCCTGACCTGCTACAAGAGACTCGCCAAGATCACCACGTGAGACATCCTCTTAATGCCTTCCGACTTGAGGTATTGAACTGTTTGCTTCGTGAGGCCATGCCAGAAATACGGATTGGATGCAAGCTTTATCTCCAGAAGTGCCCGAGATTCCCAATTCTGCACGAATTTGAAATCGACGGGCCCTCTCCCAGCATTCGCCTCGGCTGTCATGTCGACACCTACTGCTCGGCAGTAGTGCCACACTGTATGCCTGAAAAGGCTTTGAACAGCTCTCTCGCTGACGAATCTATCGTCGCGCCACAAGTGCATCCACAAGTCGGATTCTTCTATTGCATGCTGGAAGGTTCCGATGATGGCCTGAATGAATTCAGGGAACTGCTCAGGTCCTGACGGAGTAAATGTTAAAGGGTTCCTATCGGCGAGATCTTTTGCCGCCTCGTACGCCCTGACGCGGAAGAGCGGATCCCCCTCCAAGTCGTAGGGCTTCTTCTCCTCGGCTTCTTTCTCCTCAAGGTAGCCGCCGTCGGCGATCGTGAGTGTCCTGCCGACTGCGGCCTTGGCGCCGGATTCATCCCACGCCTTGCAGTCGTTGCGGTTCCCGGGCAGCGGTCGGCCGACCACGACGACGAGCCGAGTGTCGGCATCGATGACGATCTGGTGGTTGGTGGAGTACCGGTAGTTCTTCGACTGCGCGGCGATGGTGTGGTCGCGGGTGGGGACCAGAGTGCCGTCCACGATGAGCACGGTGGCCTTGGCGAACCGCTTGCGGGGCTGGAGCGCGAGCATCGGCCCGAGGTGGTCGATGATGCGGTCCGCCAATGACTTGGAGACCCCGAACCGCGGGGCCAGCTGGCGCATCGTTAGGTTCGTGCGCCAGTACGCCGCGACCAGCAGTGCCCGGTCCTCCAGCGGCAGGCCCCACGGCCGACCCTTGCGGACCGCGTCCGCGCCCTCGCGCCGCAAAACCGTCATCAGCTTCCCGAAGGCGCGCGGGCTCAGCCCGGTGAACGGGGCTATCCACGAGGGCTCCGACGCCGTGATCACACCAGCCATACGGCAGATCATTTCAGTTGCCGACACGTCTCCCCGCGGCCGATCCTGAGCACCGGGCAAGCAAGGAGGAACAGAGTGGGGCTCATGCTCTCCCCCGGAGGCGACGACGTGACCAGCCCAGACGTCTCCTGGTCCTATAGCGGCTTCAACATGTTCAGGGAGTGGCTGGCCCAGGCAGAGGGATTCACCCTTGCGGAGATGAACGGATTCGGTGGAGACCGCATGTGGAGCAGCGTCTCCACCACGCTGGCACCACTACTCGACCATCCAGACGACGACGGCTCTCTCGCGCCCGTTCAATGCGCGGCCATGCTGCCCAGACTGGAAGCAATCACCAACCAGCAGCAACACGAGGACGGTGGCCATGTCCTTGAGCGACACATCGACGACGTGCGCCAACTGGTCACCGTCATGAAGTACTGCATGGAGAAGGAAGTCGAGCTCATCTTCTGCTGACCGCTGCGGGCTGTCTCCCACTGGAGATGAGGAGCAGTTGCGGGACAGCCCTTGGCCCTGTCCTGTCGATCTCGGCCGTCAGCGGTCACACTCCGATGAAGCTCACCGTTTCCGTCATGTCCGCCCGCCCGGTACGCAGCCTTGGTACGCCTTCCTTCTCAAATCCCACTGAAATGCCACAGAACAGCACAAGCTCGTCATCGGCTCCGACTATTCGGCTGACGGTCTTGCGGCACATGGTCCACATCACCTGGGGGCAGCTGTGCAATCCTTCCGCCCTCAGCAACAGCATGACCGTCTGCAGGTACATCCCCGCGTCACCCCACTGCCCGGGCCCCATCGTCCGGTCGAGGTAGCAGAACAAGACGACCGGCGCCCCGAACGCCTCCGAGTTCAAGGTAGCGATCTTCTGGGGCCGGTCGGGGTCGTCGCGCTCAATCCCCAGCGCTTCGTATCGCTGAGCCGCCGCAGCGGAGAAGCGGTCCAGATACGGCGAGGTCAGTTCGTCCGGGTACATCGGATACTCCCGCTCATCACCCGGGTCTCCCGCCAGTGACCTGGCCGTCGCGCACTTCTTCAGTTCGGCCAAGGGTTCCCCGCTCACGACATACATGCGCCACGGCTGGAGGTTCCCGCTGGACGGAGCCCGCGTTGCTGCGGTCAGCACCCGTTCGAGGACCTCCTTGGGCACCGGCTCATCGCTGAACGCCCGTACAGCCCGGCGGCTGTCCACGGCCTCATACACATCCACGTCTTCGCGTCCTCTCATTCAGCCGGGCCCCTCCACCGTATTCAGCGGTCAGCACCGAGCATCGCCGGGGGCTGGACGACATCCCGACGGTCAGTCAGTCGTTGATGTGACTATGGGGAGTAGGAGTGATCTGACAGATGCCCAGTGGGAGCGGCTGGAGCCGCTCCTGCCGGTGAGCAATGGGCGTTGCGGCAGGTGGCGGGACCATCGCCAGGTCGTGAACGGGGTGCTTTTCCAGATACGCACGGGCGTGCAGTGGCGCGATTTGCCGGAACAATACGGACCGTGGAAGACGGTGCACGAGCGCCATCGCCGCTGGTCGGCGGACGGAACGTGGGAAATGCTCCTGCGGCGGGTCCAGGCTGAGGCGGACGCGGCCGGCGAGATCGACTGGAACGTCTCGGTCGACTCGACGTCCGTGCGCGCCCACCACCACGCCGCCGGCGCCCGGCACGCTCCGCCGCCCGTCCTCAAAGGGGGCTTTGGCCGGGCGGTCAAAGCCGCTCGGATCCGGGCGGAACTGATCAACCGGCTGGCGGGGGTAGTGCGGGAGGTGAGGCGCTCGGCCGCTCGCGCGGCGGGTTCACCACCAAGATCCACCTGAGTGCGGACGGCCGTTGCCGGGTGCTCTCGCTGGTCATCACGCCCGGGCAGTGTGCCGACTGCACCCAGTTCGAGCCGGTCATGGACAAGATCCGTGTGCCGAGGTTGACCAGCGGCAGGCCTAGTACGAAGCCGGACAGCGTCAGCGCCGACAAGGGCTACAGCAACCGCCGAACCCGCCGCTACCTGCGCAGACGAGGAATCCGGCATGTCATCCCGGAGAAGGCCGACCAGGCCGCCAACCGGGTCCGACGCGGCAGCGCCGGGGGTCGGCCGCCCGGTTTCGACAGGGACCGCTACAAGAAGCGCAACACCGTCGAACGGGCGATCAACAGGCTGAAGACCTTCCGCGCGGTTGCGACCAGGTTCGACAAGCGCGGCTACGTCTACCTCGGCACCGTCACCGCAGCCGCACTCGTCATCTGGCTCCGCTCATGATCGCCAGGACACTGCCTAGTTGGATCGCAGAAGCACGATGACCTGCGCCTACGGCATAGTCCGAAGGGCCCTCCGGAGCCGTGTGCGCAGGTTCGAATCCTGCCGGGGGCACCTTGTGCAAGGTGCCGGACAGGCCCTTTGATCAGGCATCGCGCCGGATCTGAGGGCCTGTTGTCATGTGCGGTCGTGTCCGTTCGGGGTGCAGTACCGGACCGGCGGCCGGTCGGCCGCCGGTCGGTTCGGGGCGTCCGGTCGTCTACTCGTCCATGCCCTCCTGGCCGCCGGAGCCGATCTGTTCCGCGCGCAGGGCCAGGTCCTGGAGTACGTCGGCGGAGGTGACGTCCGTCTGTCCGGAGTCGTGGACCTGGGCCAGCATCGCGAAGGCCAGGGTGAACGCGCCGACCAGCTGCTCCACCGCGCCGCCGACCTCCCGGCCGACGAGGACGGCGACCTCTTCGATCGAGGCGTCCTCGGGGATCGTGATCCGGGGCATCGTCTCGTTCAGGAGCGCGGTCACCACGCTCGGATCGGTTTCCACGTCGTCGCGGTCGACGTTCTCTTCGAGGAGCCGGCGGATCTCGCCCGCCTCCGTGAGGATGCCCACGACACGCTTCACCACTTCGCTCTGCTCCATCCCGTGAGCATAGGCGGGCAGCCGTGCGGCCCGGGGCCGGTCGGATGTTCGCGTCTCCGGGGGCGGGCGGCCCTCGCCGTCGGGATCGGCGTCGGACTCAGTTCACCGGCAGCCCCGGTGCCGGGTAGCCGGCCATCAGGGTCTTCACCTCGTCGCGGACCTTCTCGATGGTGGGCTCGTCGCCCGTGCGGGCCGCCTCGACCACGCGGGTGATCCATTGCGCGACCGTGGCCATCTCCGAGGCCGGGATGGAGCGGGAGGTCAGGGCCGGGGTGCCGATGCGGATGCCGGAGGGGTCGAAGGGCTTGCGGGGGTCGTAGGGGACGGTGTTGTAGTTGACGACGATTCCGGCGCGGTCCAGGGCCTTGGCCGCGATCTTGCCCGGGACACCGCGGGAGGTCAGGTCGATCAGGAGGAGGTGGTTGTCCGTGCCGCCGGAGACCAGGTCGAAGCCGCGGGAGGCCAACTCCTCGCCCAGGGCGCGGGCGTTGGCGACCACCTGGTGGGCGTAGGTGCTGAAGTCGGGGCGGGCGGCTTCCTTGAGCGCGACCGCGATCGCCGCCGTCGTCTGGTTGTGGGGGCCGCCCTGGAGGCCGGGGAAGACGGCACGGTCGATGGCGCGGGCGTGTTCGGCCCGGCTCAGCAGCATCGCGCCGCGCGGGCCGCGCAGGGTCTTGTGGGTGGTGGTGGAGACCACGTCGGCGTACGGGGCGGGCGAGGGGTGTGCGCCTCCGGCGATCAGGCCGGCGATGTGGGCGACATCGGCGACCAGGACCGCGCCGACCTCCTTGGCGATCTCGGCGAAGCCCGCGAAGTCGATCGTCCTGGGCACGGCCGTACCGCCGCAGAAGATCAGCTTGGGGCGTTCCGCGAGGGCCAGGTCGCGTACCTCGTCCAGGTCGATGCGGCCGGTGTCGCGCCGCACGCCGTACTGCACCCCGCGAAACCAGGTACCGGTCGCCGAGACGCCCCAGCCGTGCGTGAGGTGACCGCCCATCGGCAGTGACATGCCGAGCACGGTGTCGCCCGGCTTCAGGAACGCCAGGTACACCGCGAGGTTGGCGGGCGAGCCGGAGTACGGCTGCACATTGGCGTGGTCCATCCGGAAGAGCGCCTTGGCCCGTTCGACGGCGAGGGTCTCGACCTGGTCGATGTTCTGCTGGCCCTCGTAGTACCGCTTGCCCGGGTAGCCCTCGGAGTACTTGTTCTGGAGGACGGTGCCCGATGCCTCAAGCACCGCGGCGGAGACGTAGTTCTCACTGGGGATCAGGCGCAGGGTGTCCGCCTGGAGCTGTTCCTCGGACGCCACCAGTGCGGCGATCTCCGGGTCGGTTGCTGCCAGAGCGTCATGGCGGGTGTGCGGCGGTACGGATACGGTCACGGGGTCCTCCCGGGTCGGTCGCATTGCTGCAGTGGACCCGGATGCCCAGGCGGACGGCTCTCCGGCGGTGACGCCCCCCGGGCGGGCCCGGGGTGTGCCGCTCCCTCGTGGTCGGTTCCACGGAGCACCCCTGCCGGGGTACGCGCCAGTCGCGGCGCCCTCACATTATCCGGTGTGGGGGTCGTGCGCGCTTCTATACCGGTTCGGGACCGGTCCGGGGTGCGTGAGCCGACGTGCGGACCGGGGCCCGGATTGACACCGTTCGGGGGCTCGTGGATGGTAATCACACCGGGTGCGGTTCTGGGCCCGACTCGCTCAACGGTTGGGGGGCCGACGTGAGTTGGGACGATCAGCGCTTCGGGGCGGGGGCTTGTCCGCCGCCTCCGCCACCGCCGCCGGCACCCCCGCGCCGGCCGCCGACTGTCGGGCCGCCGCCACCCGGGGGTGGTCTCCGTTCCGTGGCCGTGGCGTTGCTCAATCTGGGTGGCTTCGGGCTCGGCTATGCGCTGATGCGGTGCTGGTTCAGGGCGGCAGTGTGCTGCGTGGCGACCGGTGCGCTGCTGCTCGCCTCGCTGCCCGCCGACCCCGACGGGGTGGCCAGGGGGCTCGTCGTCGCGTATCTCCTGGCACTGGCCCTGGCGGCCCTGGACGGGGCGCGGACCGCCCGGCGCCGGACCGTCGGCGGGTCGTGGCGGCCGGTGGTGGCGGCCGTGGCCGGTCTGGTGCTGCTGGCCGTGCCCGCGGGGGGCGTGGTGTTCTACGGCTCCGCGCAGGACGAGGCCGTGGAACAGATGCTGCTCGACCGGCTGGACAGGGGCGACAGGACCGTCGAGGCCGCGTCGGCCAAGCCCTTCGACGCCGCGCGGGGCGACTACCGCTCGGCGCTCGCCGTCTACCGCGAGCTCGGTGAGGAGCACGCCGGGTCCGGGGCCGGGAAGCTCGTACCGTCGCGGCTCGACGCGTACTACCGGGCCGTCTCGGCACCGTACCGGCAGAAGAAGCACTGTGAGGCCATCGAGCCGCTGACCCATCTGCGGACCGTGCCCGAGTCCATCGACCCGGAGCTGCTCGGCGATCTCGTCGGTTATCCGGACGGTCCGCTGGCCACCTCCCTGTACGAGTGCGGGGTGTCCCGGCTGGGCGACACGTCCGCCGGTGCGGAGGGTGGCGAACTGGGCGAGCTGCTGCGTGCGTTCCCCGGATCGGCGCAGGCCAAGAAGGTGGGAGCGGCGGTCTCCAAGGAGATCTCGGAGCAGAGCCGGGCCGTACGCGGGAGCGATCCCTGCGCCGCCACGGACACCTTGCGACGGGTCCGCGCGACGGCGCTGTCGCTGCCGGACAAGTCGGTCTCGGTGCTGGCCGGGAGCGCCGACGGCGGTATCGAGAACGGTGTCTACGCCTGCGGGCTCGCGGAGTTCAAGGCCAAGCGGTTCGGCGACGCGCGACAGACGCTGACGGAGTTCGCCGCCACGTACAAGAAGGACAAGCGCAGGGCGCGGGCCCGGGACATCGCCATCGCCGCCGAGATCGCCGACACCCGGCCGGCGGCCGGGAAGCACCTGCCGCCCTCGGACCGGGCGGGCGGGGCCCGGATGCAGCTCGTCATCAGCAACGACGCCCCCGACGGGGTCGAGATCCTGTACACCGGGCCGGTGACGGGGAAGGTCGACATCGGGGGGTGCGGCAGTTGCAGGTCGTACACCTGGGCGAGCGGTTCCGTGTCGGCCTGCAAGGCCAAGGGGAAGAGCTATCCGCGGGTGACGCTGTGGCTGCCCGCGGGTGAGTACCACTTCCTCTACAAGCACCGAGGGGGCACCGCCTCCGACACGAGTGTGACGAGTTACGCGGACGGGTCGAGGATCCAGCCCGGGTATCGGTACACCGGCTGTACGTACGTGTCCAGTTCGTCCTCGCTCGGCACCGGCCCTGCGGAACCGGTCTCCGGCTCCGGCTCGGACGCCTGACGGAGCATTTCCCTGGAACGGGATGAACCACCCCGTCAATCAGTCCACTTGATCGATTCTTGGTGAATGCATGCCCCCTACATGAGGGGTTCCTCGCCAGAGTGGCGCATTACATGTGCACATCATCCGGCACATGCTCCACACGCGAAGAACCACATCGCAGGGGGTTACATGAGAACCAGCCGCGCGAGAAGTCGCGCCGCGCTGAGCATGGCAGCGACACTGCCACTGCTCGCCGGTGCGCTCGCCCTCGGGATACCGAACGCCAGCGCCGATTCCGCGCCCAGCGGGCGGGACGCGCTGCAGGGCACCAAGCCCGTCTGGGCGACCGCCGAGGCCGACCAGGGGGCCACGTCCGACAGCGGCAAGGTCGGCGTCCGGGTCCATCTGGCCGGACGGGACGCGAAGGGGCTGGCCGCCTACGCCGCCGCCGTGTCCGACCCGCAGTCCGCCTCGTACGGGAAGTACCTGAGCGCCGCACAGGCGCAGGCCCGGTTCGGGGCCACTCAGCAGCAGATCGACCAGGTCGGTCAGTGGCTGAAGTCGAACGGGCTGACCGTCACCGGAGCCAATCAGCACTACGTCTCCGCCACCGGTGACGTCGCCGCCGCCGAGAAGGCGTTCGGCACCCAGCTGCGCAACTATCGCAAGGGCGCCCGGACCTACCGCGCCCCGGCCTCCACCGCCTCCGTGCCCGCCGCCCTGAGCGACGCCGTTCTCGCCGTCTCCGGCCTGGACAACGCGCCGCACAAGTCGAGCCACGACGAGACGCTGCCGCCGCCGGACGCGGTGTTCCGCAACTCCGGCCCCTTCTCCTCGTACTACGGCTCGAAGACCGCGTCGTCGCTGCCGAGCGCCTACGGGTCCAAGGTGCCGTACGCCGTCAAGGGGTATACCGGCAAGCAGCTGCGCGCCGCGTACGGTGCGGGCAGCTGGACCGGCAAGGGCGTCACCGTCGCGATCACCGACGCGTACGCATCGCCGACCATCGCGAAGGACGCCGCCGAGTACGCGAAGCGCAACGGTGACGCCCCCTACCGTCGCGGGCAGCTCAGCCAGGTGCTGCCGGACGACTACACGAAGACCGAGGAGTGCGGGGCCTCCGGCTGGTACGGCGAGGAGACCCTCGACGTCGAGGCCGTGCACGCGGTCGCGCCCGCCGCCGACATCGTGTACGTGGGCGGCGCCTCCTGCTACGACGCCGATCTGCTGGACTCGCTGAACAAGATCGTCGACCATCGGCTCGCGGACATCGTCTCCAACTCCTGGGGCGACATCGAGGCCAATGAGCCCCCGGACGTCGCGGCCGCGTACGACCAGGTCTTCAAGATGGGCGCGATCGAGGGCATCGGCTTCTACTTCTCCTCCGGCGACGCGGGCGACAACGTCGCGTCCACGGGCACGAAGCAGATCGACGTCCCGTCCAACTCCGCCTGGGTGACCTCGGTCGGCGGCACCTCGCTGGCCGTCGGCAGGAACGACACGTACCAGTGGGAGACCGGCTGGGGCACGCTGAAGGCGAACCTCTCCGACGACGGGAAGAGCTGGACCGGCTTCCCCGGCTCGTACACCTCCGGCGCGGGCGGCGGCACCAGCTCGACCGTGAAGCAGCCGTCGTACCAGCGCGGCATCGTCCCGGACTCCCTCGCGCAGGCGAACGGGACGAAGCGGATGCGCACGGCCCCGGACATCGCGGCCGTCGCCGACCCGAACACCGGCTTCCTGGTCGGCCAGACCCAGACGCTGCCCGACGGCTCGCTCGGCTACGACGAGTACCGCATCGGCGGTACGTCACTGGCCGCGCCGGTCATCGCCGGTGTCCAGGCACTCGCGCAGCAGGCCCGGCACGGTCTGCCGATCGGCTTCGCCAACCCGGCGATCTACGACCGGTACGGCTCGAAGGCGTACCACGACGTCACCGACCACCCGCTGGGCCCGAACCACGACCTCGCGGTGGCGCGGGCCGACTTCGCCAACGGCTTCGACGCGGCGGACGGTGTGCTGACGTCGCTGCGCAGCCTCGGCAAGGACGCCTCGCTGAAGGCGGTCAAGGGGTATGACGACGTGACGGGTGTCGGGACTCCGGCGGCCGGTTACGTGAACTCGTACCGCTGGTAGTGGCGTAGCGGTCGATCGCCTGACCACGACGACGGCCGTCCCGGGCCTGTGCTCCGGGGCGGCCGTCGGCCATCGGGCAGCGGGCATACGTGCCCGGGCCGGACGGACCGGCCGGGCTTCTCAGGCCGAGGCACGCTTGCGCGGCGCCGCCTTCTTCGCCGTCTGCTTCGTGTCCGCCTTCGCCGTGGTCTTCTTCGCCGTCGTCTTGGCGGACGACTTCGCCGTCGACCGTGCGGCGGTCTTCCTGGCGGGCGCCCTGCTCGGCGTGGACTTCTTCGCGGCCGTCTTCTGGGTGGCCGCCGCGGCCTTCTTCTTGGCTCCGGTTCCGCCGGACTTCTTGCGGCTGGTGAGCGAGGTGACCTTGGCGACAGGGGCGTCCGCCGATGCCTCTGCGGATTCCGGTTCCTCTGCGGGCTCCGGCTCCTCGCCGCGGGCCTTCTTCGCCGCGCGAACGCTGTTCTCCAGCGCTGCGATGAGGTCGATGACCTTGCCGCCGCCCGCGCCCTCCGCCTCCGCCGCCTCCACGGTCCGGCCCTCCGCCTTCGCCGCGATGAGTTCCTCGACCGCCTCGCGGTAGTCGTCGTGGAGCGAGTCCATGTCGACCTCACCGAGAGTGGCCATCAGCGCGTCGGCCAGGTCGAGTTCGGCGTCGCGGACCGTGACCCCGGTCTCCGGGGCGATGCCCTCGGTGCCGCGGATCTCGTCCGGCCAGAGCAGACCGTGCATGGCGATCACATCGTCGACCACCCGGAGCATGCCGAGCCGTTCGCGGCCGCGCAGCGCGTATTTCGCCACGGCGACCTTCCGGCTCCGCTTGAGCGCCTCGCGCAGCAGGGTGTACGGCTTGGCGGCCGGGACTCCGTTGGCGGAGAGGTAGTACGCCGCGTCCATCTGGAGCGGGTCGATCTCGGTGGCGGGCACGAAGGCGACGATCTCGATCGTCTTGGCGGTGGGAAGCGGGAGCGAGGCCAGATCCTCGTCGGTGATCGGGATCATCGAGCCGTCGGCGTCCTCGTAGGCCTTGCCGATCTCGGCGGCGGTGACCTCCTGCTCGTCGATCTCGCAGACCTTCCGGTAGCGGATCCGGCCGCCGTCGGCGAGGTGGATCTGGCGGAAGGAGACCGCGTGGCTCTCGGTGGCGTTGACCAGCTTGATCGGGATGCTGACCAGCCCGAAGGAGATGGCACCGTTCCATATGGACCGCACTGTTCACCCCTTGTGTACGTATGAATACCTGTAGATCCGTAAACGTGTGATTCTTATCGTATGACGCCGATCACAGAGGTGGAGGGGCGGCGGCTGGCTCTCAGCAATCTCGACAAGGTGCTGTATCCGGCCACCGGAACCACCAAGGGCGAGGTGCTCCACTACTACGCGGCCACCGCGGCGGGGGCCCTGCTCGCGCATCTGTACAACCGGCCCGTGTCCTTTCTGCGCTATCCGGACGGGCCGGAGGGGCAGCGTTTCTTCACGAAGAATCCGCCGCCGGGTACGCCGTCCTGGGTACGGACCACTCCCGTGCCGCACCAGGAGGACAGCCGGGCCAGACAGGTGGTCGTGCAGGATCTGGCCTCGCTGATGTGGGCGGCCAATCTGGTGGTGGAGTTCCACACTCCGCAATGGCAGGCCGATGCGCCCGCAATCGCCGACCGGATGGTGTTCGACCTCGACCCCGGTGCACCCGCCAGCGTGGTGGAGTGCTGCACGGTGGCGCTGTGGCTGCGCGAGCGGCTGGCGGCGGACGGGCTGCTCACGTACGGCAAGACCTCCGGGTCGAAGGGGCTGCATCTGCTCGTACCGCTGGAGCCGACCCCTGCCGATCGGGTGTCGGCGTACGCGAAAGGGCTGGCCGTCGAGGCGGAACTGGAGCTTCCGGAGCTGGTCGTGCACCGGATGACCCGGGCGCTGCGGCCGGGGAAGGTCTTCGTCGACTTCAGCCAGAACGCGGCGTCGAAGACGACCGCCACGCCCTATACGCTGCGCGCCCGGCCCGAGCCGACCGTCTCGGCGCCCGTCACCTGGGCGGAGATCGAGGAGTGCCGGGCGCCGGGGCAGCTGGCCTTCCTGGCCGGTGACATGGGGGCGCGGCTGGAGCGGTACGGGGATCTGCTCGGGCCGCTCATCAATCCGAACCGGGCCCGGCGGCTGCCGGCCGGGCTTGATCCGAAGGCGTCCGGAATTCGCCCCCCGGGCGCTTAGCGCACGGCGGACGATCTTGTCATGTCCCTCAGGAAAAGACCGCATGTGGAGGGCGGACCGTCCGAGCCGTGGTGCACACTCCTCGCAGACACTGCTTCGTGAATGACGTGGGGAGGCGATGGCGTGTTCGCGGGGATCGACGAGGTCGACTGGGCCTCGATGGAGCATGCCTACGGGCCTGCCGATGATGTGCCGGAGATGCTGCGGGGTCTGGCGTCCGCCGATCCGGCGGAGCGCGAGACGGCGCTTGACGGCATGTACGGGGCCGTTCACCACCAGGGTGATGTGTACGCCTGCACGCTGGCCTGCATTCCTTTTCTCTTCGAGCTGGTCGTTGATCCGGGGATCCAGGACCGGGGCAGCATCGTCGAGCTGCTCACCAGCATCGGCGGCATCGATCTGGACGGGGACGACGAGGACGAGTTCGACGAGGAGGAGATCGAGGGCGCGGCAAACTACGCGATGGCGGCGACCGCCGTCGCCGCGGGTGCCGGGGTGTTCTGCGAGCTGATGGCCGATGAGGACCCGGGCGTGCGGCTTTCCGCGCCCCTGGCGCTCGCCACGCTGCACAGCCACCCGGTGCGGGTCCTGGCGCTGCTGCAAGAGCGGTTGCCGGTAGAGCCGTCCGACGAGGTACGGCTCGCCCTGGTCGAGGCCGCGGGGCGGGTCGCCCTGCGCCATCGTGGGCTGGCCGGGCAGGCCGCGGCGTGGCTGGTGCGGCTGGCCGGTGAGGGGTTTCCGCCGGGGCTGCGGCTCGCCGCGCTGGCCCAGCTGGCGCGGTGCGCGCCGGACGCTCTGCCGGGCGATGTCGTACGGGTGGTGACGGGGCTGCTGCGGCAGCTGCGTTCGGTGCCCGTGCGCCGGGGCGCGGCGGCTCCCTCGGTCGATGCGCAGACGGGTCCGGCCGAGGCGGTCGCGACCGTCGACGGGTACGCGGATGCGGCCGGGTCCGGGGCCGGGGAGCCGCCCGTCGAGGAGCGGGCCGCGCCCGTGACCCTGGTGGGGCAGTTGCGGGCGCTGTCCGACGAGGAGACCTCGGGGCGCACCGCCCCCTGGACGGCGGATCTGCTGCGGACGCTGCACGTCGGGCTCGACGACCGGGTCGCCGAGCGGACGGCGCTGCTGACCGACCAGCTGCGCAGCCCCGACCACCGGCAGCGGATCGACGCGCTCCGGATGAGCAGCGGGCTGATCCGGGCCTGGCGGGGTTCGTACGAGGAGCTGGTCCGGCTGGTCGGTGAGCAGCTCGCCACGCCCGAACCACGGCTGGCCGAGGCCGCCGCGCATGTGCTGGAGGAGCTGTTCGGGCTGGCCGCGCCCGCCGCGGACGCGCTGGCGGCGCGGGTGGCTGCGGACCCCGGCGCCTGGGTGCAGGAGTGGCCGAGCGGGCCTCCGGCGCTCGGCAGCGCGGTGAAGGCGCTGGCCCGGCTGGGCGATGCCCGTGCCGTGCCCGCGCTGGCCGCCGCGCTGGAGCGGCCCGAGGTGCCGCACGACGTGGGCTTCGCCATCGACTGTCTGGGGGCGGCGGCGGCCCCGCTGGCCGAGGCGTTGCGGCGCAGGCTCGGCGAGGTCCGGCTGGACGAGCGGGCGTACGACCGGGCGGGGCCGCTGCTCGTGGGGCTGACCGCGCTGCGGGCGCACGAGGCGGTGCCGGAGGTGCTGCGGGTGCTGCGGGGCACGCCGGAGTACCGGGGCGAGTGGCTGCGTACGGCGGCGCTGCGGGCGCTCGGTTCGTTCGGGCCCGCGGCCCACAGCGCCGTACCGGAGCTGCGTACGCTGCTGCGCCGCCCCGGGAGCACCTCGGCGGCGGAGGCCGCGGAGGCCCTGTGGGCGGTCGGCGGGGACGCCGATGCCGTGCTGCCGGTGCTGATCGAGGGGCTGCAGGCGGAGCGCACCCACGAGCGGCGCTCCGCGGTGAACGCGCTGGGCAGGCTCGGCACGCGGGCAGCGGTGACCGCGCCCCGGCTGCGCGCGCTGCTCGGTCACGAGGAGCTGTGGCTGAGGGTGGATGCGGCGATCGCGCTGTGGGACGTGTCCGGGCGGGCCGACGAGTCCGTTCCGGTGCTCCTGGCGGCCTGGGAGAAGAACCGTCATGCCCGGGTCCGGGTGGCGGAATGCCTGGCGCAAAAGGGTGTCGCCGGTGCAGGGTCGGACGTGGCACGCGTGCTGCGCGACGAGCTGGCCTCCGTACGCCGTCACAACGCGATGGACGGTGGATTCGGCAGCCACGACACATACGAGGACGAAAAACTGCTGGCGTTCTGCCGGCAGGCACTTCTGGGCGATACGGGGAAGGGACCCACGACATGATCATTTTCGGTACGCGGGGTTATCTGTACCAGCTGGCCATCCTGACGATGGTCTGCGGGTGGTGCGGCAATCCGGCCGCGCACACGCTGCGCAAGCGGGTCACGAAGTTCACGCTGTTCTTCGTGCCGCTGTTCCCGTTCTCGACGAAGTACGCGACGCAGTGCACGTTCTGCGGCGGGGAGCAGCAGATCCCGAAGGAGCAGGCCGAGCAGCTGCTGGCGCAGCACGCCGCCTCGCAGGACGGCAATCCGTTCGGACAGGCGCAGGCGCAGGGGCAGCCGGGTTACGCGCCGGGCGGGCAGGGCCAGAACCCCTACCAGCACTGAGGCAGCGCTGAGGCAGCACCCGAGTAGCACTCTTACAGGCATCAAATAGACATAAAGGACTTCCTTCCGAATAAGGTCTATGAGGCATGGACCGCGGGAAGGGAGGGTGTCATGCGTCCGCAGCGCCGGGTGCGGTGCCGTACGGCGGTGGCCCTCGGGGCCGTCGTCGGCGCAGTGCTGCTGGCGGGCTGCGGTACGGGCGGTGGGCTGCGGAGCGCCGGACCGACCCCGGCCGCCATCGGACCCGCCCGGCTCTGGCCGCAGCTGCCGCCCGCCTCCGCCGCTCCGTACGACTACGGCGAGGGCGAGACCGCGCGCGTCCCGGGGATCGAGGTGCCGGACGGCGATGTGCACCGTCTGGCCCCGGTGACGGTGGTGCAGGCCGACCTGAAGGCCCGGCCCAACCGGACCAGCGGCAGGAACGAGCTGCCCGCCGACACCGTCCGGCACATCGTCGCGTGCCGCACCGAGCCGGCCTCCTGTCCCGTGCTGCAGCCCTACTTCCGTGACCTGACGGGCGACGGCGAGGACGAGATGGTGCTCGGCATCCGGATGCCCGGCCGCCAGCTCTCCGTGCGGGTCTACATGCCGGAGGCGGGCGGGCTCATGCGGATCCTGTCCACCGCGGACGCCGTGATCAGCGTCGAGCTGGCCGGGCGGGATCTGATCATTCGGACGCCGTCGGTCATCACCGGGTACGCGTACCGCACCGCCTGGACCTGGGACAGCCGGCAGCGCGCCATGCTGCCCGCCGAGGACGAGATCCTGCGGATGCCCGCGTCCAGGACCCCTCGACCGAAACCCACGGCCGCCCCGCCGAGCCCCGGGCCCACGACCGCGAAGCCCACCGCCGCACCATCCGTCGGCGTCTCCGCGGAGCGCCGATGAAACGGCAGGGCAAGAGGCTGCGCGGCACGGGGCGTCGCGGACTGCGCGCGCCTTCCTGGACCGCGACGCTCACCTGGAAGGCGGCCGTCTTCATCACCGTGATGTGCTGCGCCCTCGCCGCGCTGCTGAGCGTGCTGGTTCACAGCGAGGTGACTCGTCAGACCGTCGGCCAGGCCCGCGAGAAGGCGCTGTCCCGGCTGGAGGACGTCTCCGCCGCCTACGAGACGGGCGAGGCGCTCCCGCCCGGTTCCGGGATCGATCCGCCCGAGCTGCCCGCCTCCCTGCGCGCCCTGGCCGTGAGCGGCGAACGCGGCACACTGGTCGGCCGTCACGACGGCCGCCCCGCCATGTGGGCGGCGGCACCGGCCGACGGCCGCGCGCTGGCCACGCAGGTGGACTACAGCCAGAGCGCCCGCACGATCAACGATCTCGACGGGGCGATCGTCGGTTCCTCCCTGCTGGCCACCGGCGCCACCCTGCTGGTCGGCGCGTTCGCCGTCACCCGGGTCACCCGGCGGCTGCACCAGACCGCCCGGGTGGCCCGCCGGATCAGCGCGGGCGACCTCGACGCCCGCGTCGACGACCCGCGCACGGCGGACCCCTCGCGCCCGCAGGACGAGGTGGCGATCGTCGCCGGTGCTCTGGACACGATGGCGTCCACACTCCAGCGCAAGCTGCTGACCGAGCAGCGCTTCACCGCCGATGTGGCGCACGAGCTGCGCACCCCGCTGACCGGACTCTCGGCCGCCGCCGAACTGCTGCCGCCGGGGCGGCCGTCCGAGCTGGTGCGGGACCGGGTCCGCACGATGCGGGCGCTGACGGAGGATCTGCTGGAGATCTCCCGGCTCGACGCCCGTACCGAACAGGTCGATCTCGACATCCACGAACTGGCGCCGCTCGTCGAACGCGTGGTGCGTGCGTCGGGGACGAAGACCGCGATCCGCGTCGTGGGAGCGGAGGCCGGCACCGGGGCGAGGGACGTGCGGGTGGAGACCGACAAGCGGCGCCTGGAACGGGTGCTGGGCAATCTGATCGCCAATGCGCACAAGCACGGCCGCCCTCCGGTGGTGCTGACGGTCGACGGGCCGGTGGTGACCGTACGCGATCACGGGCCGGGTTTTCCGGACTATCTGCTGGACGGCGGCCCACAGCGGTTCCGTACCGAGGCCTGCGGCAAGGGACACGGCCTCGGGCTGACCATCGCCGCCGGACAGGCGCAGGTGATCGGCGCCGGCCTCGTCTTCTCCAACGCCGAGGACGGCGGGGCGGTGGCCCGGCTGACACTCCCGGAGTACGTACGGCTGGATGACGAGGCGTCGGACGGTCCGGGAGGGACGGACAGCCCCTCCCCCACCGACCGCCGGACAGACCCCGATAAACATGTCGGCTGACATACCGACCATGACATAAAGGAAATAGACACCACCTCTTGCTACGTTGCGTGGCATGACCGCAACGACGGCGGACGCGCCCCCGCCCGATCTACGTCTGCCCAAGCGGCGCGGAGTCGAGCTGCTGCTCCTCATCGGGGCCGTCCTCATCTCCGTCTACGGCTACGCCGCCGTCGGCCTGGCCAGGAACGGCGCGGTCCCGCCCGATGTGGCCGGCTACGGCGCGGGCCTGGGGCTGCTCGCCCTCCTCGCCCATCTCGCGGTCCGCTTCCGTGCCCCGTACGCCGATCCGCTGCTGCTGCCCATCGCCGTACTGCTCAACGGGCTCGGCCTGGTGCTGATCTACCGACTCGACCTGGAGACGCCGAAGGACCAGGCGGCCCCCACCCAGCTGATCTGGTCCACGCTCGGTGTGGCGCTCTTCATCGCGGTGGTCGTCTTTCTGCGCGACCACCGGGTGCTCCAGCGGTACGCGTATCTCTCGGTCGCCGCCGCCCTGGTCCTGATGATCGTGCCGATCTTCTTCCCCGCGGTGAACGGCGCCAAGATCTGGATCAGGGTCGGCGGATTCTCCTTCCAGCCGGGCGAGTTCGCCAAGATCCTGCTCGCCGTGTTCTTCGCCGCGTATCTCGCCGCGAACCGCAACGCCCTCGCCTATACCGGCCGCAAGATCTGGCGGCTCCAGCTCCCCACCGGCCGGGTGCTCGGCCCGATCGTGGCGATCTGGCTGCTCAGCGTCGGCGTGCTGGTCCTGGAGCGCGATCTGGGCACCTCGCTGCTCTTCTTCGGCCTCTTCGTGATCATGCTGTACGTGGCGACCGGCCGGACCGGGTGGATCGCGGTGGGGCTGCTGCTCGCCGCCGTCGGCGCGTTCGTGGTCGGCTCCTTCGAACCGCATGTGCACAGCCGCGTCCAGGACTGGCTCGACCCGTTCGCCTCGATCGACGCCGGACGGGGCCCCGGCCAGCTGGCCCAGTCGCTGTTCGCGTTCGCCGCGGGCGGGATGCTCGGCACCGGGCTCGGGCTCGGGCACTCCATCCTCATCGGTTTCGCCGCCAAGTCCGACTTCATTCTGGCCACCGCGGGCGAGGAACTCGGCCTGACCGGGCTCACCGCGGTCTTCCTGCTCTACGCGCTGCTCGTCGCCCGCGGCTACCGGGCGGGGCTGGCCCTGCGCGACCCGTTCGGGCGGCTGCTGTCGATCGGTCTCGCCTCGATCCTGGCGCTCCAGGTGTTCGTGATCGCGGGCGGGGTTATGGGGCTGATCCCGCTGACCGGCATGGCGATGCCGTTCCTCGCCCAGGGCGGTTCGTCCGTCGTCACCAACTGGATCATCGTGGCGCTGCTGATCCGGGTCAGCGACCAGGCCCGCAGACCGCGCCCCGACCATGTGGAGACCGGGGTCATCGCACCGATGGCGGAGGACGAGCTGTGACCCGGTACCCGCCGCGAGCCCCGGAGGCCAGGCTGTGATCCGTTATATCCGCCGGGCCGCCGCGCTTCTGCTGCTGCTGCTCGTGGCGCTGCTGCTGAACGCCGCCCGCATCCAGGTCCTCGACGCCGACAGCCTGGACGACAATCCCGCCAACCGCCGCCTCACGATCGCCCGTTACAGCCAGCCGCGGGGCAACATCCTGGTCGGCGGCAGGTCCGTCACCGGCTCCGAGGACACCGGTGAGCAGCTCAAGTACGAGCGCACGTACCTGCACGGACCGCTGTACGCGCCGGTGACCGGCTACGCCTCGCAGACGTACGGCACGACCCTGATCGAGAACGCCGAGGACGACATCCTCTCCGGCACCGACTCGATGCTCGCCCCGCTCCCGCTGTGGAACGAGATCACCCGCGACCGGCAGCCCGGCGGCAATGTCGCCACGACCATCAAGGACTCGATGCAGCGCGCCGCCTACGACGGGCTGGGGGGACGACGGGGTGCGGTCGCCGCCGTCGAGCCGTCGACCGGCAGGATCCTGGCGCTGGTCTCGACACCCTCGTACGATCCCGGGCGGATCTCCGGCACCGGTTCGTCCGTCACGGACGCGTGGCAGGAGCTGAACGCGTCGAAGAGCCAGCCGATGCTCAACCGGGCGATCCGGCAGACGTATCCGCCGGGCTCCGCGTTCAAGATCGTGACGGCGGCGGCCGCGCTCGACGCGGACGTCGTCACCGATCCCGACGACGAGACCGACACCCCCTCCCCCTATGTGCTGCCGGGCACGTCGACCACGCTCCCCAATGAGGCGGAGGGCTGTGAGGACGCCTCGCTCGCCGAGGCGATCCGGGTCTCCTGCAACACCGTGATGGCGGAGCTGGGGGTGCGGGTCGGGCTGAAGGGCATGGTGGACGCGGTGCGCAGGTTCGGCTTCAACGACACCGGGCTGAAGATCCCGTCGGGGGTGGCGAAGAGCAACTTCGACACCGAGATGAGCGACGACCAGCTGGCCCTCTCCTCGATCGGGCAGTTCGACACGACGGCGACTCCGCTCCAGATGGCGATGGTCGCCTCGGCCGTGGCGAACGGCGGCGACCTCAAGTACCCGTATCTGGTGGACCGTACGACCACGAGAGGCGGCTCGACCGTCCACCGCAACGGCCCGCGCACCTACCACCGGGCGATGAGCCAGCAGACGGCCATGCAGCTGCGGAGGATGATGGTCGACGTGGTGGACGAGGGCACGGGGTCCAATGCCGCGATCGACGGAGTGACGGTCGGCGGCAAGACCGGCACCGCACAGCACGGCATCGACAACTCGGGCAGACCGTACGCCTGGTTCATCTCCTGGGCGCAGGCGCCGGACTCGGCGCAGCCGGCCGTCGCGGTCGCCGTGGTCGTCGAGGACGCCGCCGCCAACCGGGCCGACATCAGCGGCGGCGGCAGCGCGGCCCCGATCGCCCGCGCCGTCATGGAGGCGGCCCTGCGAGACTGACCGCGTGGCGGATGCGGGTGCGGGTGCGGGTGGGGTGGGCCGGGCGCTGGAGCGGATCGGACGCGAGGATCCGCGGCTGTGCGCGTTCATCGAGGTGTGGCCCGAAAGGGCACTCGCCGACGAGCAACGGGCCCGCAGGCTCGCGCTGGCCGCAATGCCGTTCGCGGTCAAGGGACCTTCCGGCATCCGTTCGTACGCGGCCCGGCGGCTGATCGCGGCCGGTGGCGTCCCGGTCGGCGCGACCTCGGTGCCCGGACCCGGCACGCCCTGGCAGACGTGGGGGCTGGGCGCCCACGGCCGTACGGTCAACCCTTGGCGTCCCGACCGCACGCCGGGCGGGTCCTCGGCGGGCGCGGCGGTCGCGGTCGCGGCGGATCTGGTGGAGCTGGCCACGGGCAGCGACGGGGCGGGGTCGGTGCGGATTCCGGCGGCGTGGTGCGGGGTGTTCGGCCTGAAGACGACGAACGGCCTGCTGCCCTCCCCCGACCGTTCCGGGCTCGCGTCCGCGGGGGTGCTGGCCCGTTCGGCGGCTCATGCCCAGACGTATCTGAGCTGTGTCCTGGACGGGTACGGACCGCAGGCCCCGGCAGGTCTTCCGATCCCGGCCGTCTTCAGCCCCGGTCTGGGGTACGCGCAGGTCGACCCGGAAGTCGAGTCGGTCGTCCGGCGTGCGGTGGGGCGGCTCACAGCGGCCGGGGTGGTGCGGCCGGTGGACCGTACCTGCGAGCTGCTCGACCCGCGAGAGGCGTGGCAGGCGGTCCGGAGCGGGGAGCCGTCCGCGGCCGCCACCGAGATCCGGCACGAGAACGACGCACGGCTCGACGCGCTGTTCGCCCGCACCCCCCTCCTGCTCACCCCGACCACCCCCAACCGACCACATGGCCACGACGGTCCGGGCGAGCTCTATTCGACCGCGCTGACCTGGGCGTTCAATCTCAGCGGGCATCCCGCCGCGAGTGTGCCGGCCGGTTTCACGACGGACGGCTGCCCGGCCGGGCTGCAGTTGGTCGCCCGGCGCGGGGCGGATGTCTCGCTGCTCGAAATGGCCCGTGCGGTGGAGAACGCGCTGGTCGCTGTACGGCCATGACACACAACGCCCGGGCGGGCGTGCACCCTGCGAAGGCGCTGCCCGGCACCGGCACCGACCGCGACCGCGTCATATGCCCCGCGTCCCTCCGGGAGCGGCCGATGACGTACATCCATCAAGGCCCTGAAATGTCTCCCGGCGTGCCCGGTCCGCCCTGCGCTATCGCCTCCTCGACCTCGGCGACCCTGGCCTGTTCCTCCGCCGCGAATCGGTCCCGGTCCAACTGCTCGGCCAGCTCCTCGTCCTGGGCCATCAGCAGGTCCAGGTTGGAGTCGCCGAGCTCGAAGACGCCCATGTCGACGTAGGCCTTCTGGAGCCGTTCGCCCCACAGACCGATGTCCTTGACGCACGGCACTATGCGGCTGAACAGCAGTTTGCGGAAGAGCTGCAGGAACGGTGAGTTCTCGGAGAGTTCCTCGGCCTCGCGCCTGCCGATGCCGAAGTTCTCCAGCACCTCGACGCCCCTGAGCCGGTCGCGCATCAGATAGCAGCCCTCGATGACGAACTCCTCGCGTTCGCGCAGTTCGGCGTCGCTCAGCTGCTTGTAGTAGTCGCGCAGCGCCATCCGCCCGAAGGCGACGTGCCGGGCCTCGTCCTGCATGACGTACGCGAGGAGCTGTTTGGGCAGCGGCTTGGTCGTCGTGTCGCGGATCATGCCGAACGCGGCCAGGGCGAGGCCCTCGATGAGGACCTGCATGCCGAGGTAGGGCATGTCCCAGCGGGAGTCGCGCAGGGTGTCGCCGAGCAGGCCCTGGAGGTTGTCGTTGATCGGGTAGAGCATCCCGACCTTCTCGTGCAGGAACCGGCTGTATATCTCCGCGTGCCGGGCCTCGTCCATGGTCTGGGTGGCGGAGTAGAACTTCGCGTCCAGATCGGGGACGGACTCCACGATCCTGGCCGCGCAGACCATGGCGCCCTGCTCACCGTGGAGGAACTGGCTGAACTGCCAGGCGGTGTAGTGCTTGCGCAGCTCGCCCCGGTCCTTCTCGGTCATCTTCGCCCAGTGCGGCGTGTCGTACAGGGTGAGGACGTCGTCCGGGGTGCCGAGCGGGTCGGTGGGGTCGACCTCCAGGGACCAGTCGATCCGCTTGTTGGCGTCCCACTGCTTGTCCTTGCCCTTCTGGTAGAGGGCGAGCAGGCGTTCGCGGCCTTCGTCGTAGTCCCAGCTGAAGCGGGCGGCGCCGGAGGCGGGGACCTGCCACAGGGGTGCGTCGGGGGCGGTGGTGTAGAGGTCGTGTGTCGACACGGACGGCTCCTTCTCGCCTTGCGTGCTCCGATTGAGTTCCGTGGCGTCCGCATAAGTGCCGCAGCAGTGACGTCAGTTGGCAGGTTCACACGTTGGTAGACGCCGGGTCAACAAGTCGTGCGCAAGGGATTGACGGCCTTGCTGACGGGGGGTCTCATAAGAGGTGACCGCCGGTAACCCATGTGTGAGGTGCCTTCAGCCATGACGACAGTGACCGAACGCGATGTGCAGTTGCTCCGCGATGCGCTCGGCCCGCTCCGGGACCGCGAGCAGATCGCCGAGCGGCTGCTCGAATCCTCCGCCAAGCACTCCTTCGATCCGGACAAGGAGCTCGACTGGGACTCGGCGGTCGAGGACGGCAAGTGGTTCTGGCCGCCCGAGCTCGTCTCGCTCTACGACACCCCGCTGTGGCGGAAGATGTCCGAGGAACAGCGGCTGGACCTGTCCCGGCACGAGGCGGCGTCGCTGGCCTCGCTGGGCATCTGGTTCGAGATCATCCTCATGCAGCTGCTGGTCCGGCACATCTACGACAGGCCAGTGACCAGCAACCACGTCCGCTACGCGCTCACCGAGATAGCCGACGAGTGCCGGCACTCGATGATGTTCGGCCGCATGATCAAGTGGAGCGGGTCGCCGGACTACCCCGTGCCGCGCGTCTATCACAACCTCGCGCGCGTGCTGAAGACCGTCTCCACCACGCCGGGTTCGTTCGCCGCGACCCTGCTCGGCGAGGAGATCCTCGACTGGATGCAGCGCCTCACGTTCCCCGACGAGCGCGTCCAGCCGCTGGTGCGCGGCGTGACCCGCATCCATGTCGTCGAGGAGGCACGGCACGTCCGGTACGCCCGCGAGGAGCTGCGCCGCCAGATGGTGACCGCCCCGCGCTGGGAGCGCGAGTTCACCCGGGTGAGCTGCGGTGAGGCGGCCCGGGTCTTCTCCGTCTGCTTCATCAACCCGCTGGTGTACGAGAACGTCGGCCTGGACCGCCGCGAGGCCGTCGCCCAGGTGCGGGCGAGCGGCCACCGGGCGGAGGTCATGCAGAGCGGTGCCAAGCGGCTGACGGACTTCCTCGACGACATCGGAGTGCTGAACGGCGTGGGACGCAGGCTGTGGAAGAGCTCGGGCCTGCTGGCCTGAGCCGCCCCCCATTTGCCGGTCGGTCTTAGGCTTCATGGCATGACCACTGCCGCTGCCGCGCCGCCGCCCCGTGCATACCGAAGGCTGAGCGTCGAGGAGCGCCGCGCCCAGCTCCTGGGTGCGGCGCTGACCCTGTTCGCACACCGGGCCCCCGACGAGGTCTCGCTCGACGAGGTCGCGACGGTCGCCGGGGTCTCCCGCCCGCTCGTCTACCGCTACTTCCCGGGCGGGCGGCAGCAGTTGTACGAAGCGGCGCTGAGGTCCGCCGCCGAGCAGCTGATCCTGTGCTTCAGCGAGCCGCCGGTGGGGCCGCCCACCGAGCGGGTGCTGCGGGTGCTCGACCGCTATCTCGCCTTCGTGGACGAGCACGACGCCGGATTCAGCGCGCTGCTGCGCGGCGGGAGCGTCGTCGAGACCTCCCGTACGACCGCGATCGTCGACGAGGTGCGGCGAGCGGCGGCCGAGCAGATCCTGCTGCACCTGGGCCGGGGCGGCCCGGATGCGAAGGCCCCGGCCGGGCCCCGGCTGGGGATGATGGTGCGCACCTGGATCGCGGCCGTCGAAGCGGCGTCCCTGATCTGGCTGGACGAGGGCAAGCAGCCCGCCGCGTCCGAACTGCGCGACTGGCTGGTCGACCAGCTGATCGCACTGCTGGCCGCAACGGCGGCGACGGACCCGGACACCGCGTCGGCGGTGGCGGAGCTGCTGCCGCTGGAGACCGCAGCGGGTCCGGCCGGACGGCTGGCGGAGCGGCTGATCCCGGTCGTCGGCGGTGCGGCCCATCTGCTGCCCGAGAGCTGATCGGTCAGACTGGGGCCGTGAGAAGCGAGAACACCCACTTCACCGGCGGCCCCCTGGACGGACGGGTCCTGCCCGTCCTCGTCGGCCCGACCGGCCATCCGCCCAAGTGGTACGAGGTCCCGGTACCGGCCGCCGACGGCGGGCCCGCCACGGTGTACGCGTACCGCAGGGTGCCGGCCGGTCACTCCAGGCGGTTGGGGATTCCACGCGGCTGGGTGTACGAGTACGCCCCCGAGGGCCGTGAGCGACACAGCCCCAAGTGGCCCTGGTCGAAGCCGCGCTGAGGGCACGGTACCCGGCGCGGCCGGGGTGTCGGTCTAAGATCGGCGCTCTGGTGCCAGGCACGGTCAGCAAGGGGGTGCGCCATGGAGGCGCTGCGTCAGGACGATCCACGCCGCATCGGCCCGTACGCCGTGCTGGCGCGGCTCCGCGAGACCGCGAGCGCCGTGCAGTACCTCGCGCACGACATGGCCGACGGGCCGGTGGTGATCGCCGCCGCCCGCCCCGGACTCGCCGCGCTGCCCGCCTTCCGGCGCCGCTTCCAGTCGGAGGCCCGCACCGCTGACCGGCTGGCCGGCGGCTGGGTCCAGCCTCAGCTCCACATCCCGTCCGACGGCGACGGGGACGACGGCCTGCCGTGGACGGCGGGCCCCTACGTACCCGCGCTGACGCTCTCCGAGGCGATCGAGGTCGCGGGTCCGCTTCCCGAGCGTGCCGTGCGGATACTGGGCGCGGGCATCGCCGAGACGCTCTCCCGGGTGCACGCCACCGGAGCCGTGCTCCAGGGCCTGGCCCCGCGGACGGTGCTGATGGCCGAGGACGGGCCGCGGCTCACCGCGTTCGGCCCGCTGGGCGCCGCGGCCGCCGCCGAGGCCCGGCCCGGCGGGCAGTTGTCCGTACGGCTCGGCTATCTCACCCCGGAGCAGGTCGAGGGCGAGGAACCCGGTCCGGCCTCCGACCTCTTCGTACTGGGCCTGCTGCTGGCGTACGCGGCGACCGGCACGACCCCCCTCGCCGACGGCCCGGCCGCCGAGGCAGCCGACCGGATCGCCCACACCGACCCCGAACTCGGCGCGGTCCCCGGGGAGTTGCGCGATCTGATCGCCCGCTGCCTGGCGAAGGACCCGGTCGACCGGCCGACCGCGGGGACGGTGGCCGCGGAGCTGGCCCTTGAGGGAGCGGCGGGCCTGGCGAAGGGCGGCTGGCTCCCGGAACACCTGACGGCGGTGGTGGCGGAACAGGGGTTGCTCGTACGGGAGTTGGTCGCCGAGGGACGTCCGCTGGAAGCGGCGGCGGGCAGCGGTCCGGCGGACGCACTGGTGAACGAGTCGACCGACGGACCGGCCGACGCGGCGTCAAGTGGGTCAGCTGACAAACCGGCAAGCGGACCGGCCGACGCGGCAGCAAGCGCACCGGCCGACGAAGGCACTGACGGGCCCCTCGGTGAGCCCATGGACGCCTTGCCGGCCGACGCTGCGCCCGGTACGGCCGGGCGTGAGCTCATTCCCGCCCCCGCTCCCGCCCCCGATCAGGACACCCGTACCGCTCAGCTCGGGGACGTCGGGCGCCACGTCCCGGCGACCGACCGGCCGACGACCCAGCTGTCCGTCCCGCGCCAGCTCAACACGCCCCCTGCCGTGCTCCCGCCCGCCGTGCCCATGCCTCCCCGCCCGCTGCCGGTCCCCGCAGCACCCGCTCCCGCGTCCGCCGCCCCCACCGTCCCCGCCCTCGGCCGGCGGGGGCTTCTCATCGGGGTCGCTGCCGGGGTCGCCGGTCTGGTGGCCGGTGGGGGCGGGGGGCTCGCGCTCGGGTCCGGCGACGGGGGGACGGACGATCCCAAGCCCGCGCCGAGCCCCAGCGGTCCGGTCGTCGCGGGGCTGCCGCCGCAGCCGCGTTGGGTGTACACGCACCCGGCCGCCGAACCGCCGCCGCTCACCGCCACCCTCTGGAACGACCGGCTGCTGGTGCTGACCGGCGAGAACGGGGCGTCCGGCATCGATCTGCGCGCCGGGCGCCGGGTCTGGCAGAGCGCGGACGCCGCCAAGGGGCGCGCCGCGCTTCCGGCCGGGAAGGACCTCTGCTTCGTCGCGGGTCCGTCCGAGTTCCTGTGGCTGTCGCCCAAGGACGGCAAGGTCGTGCACCGGGCGGGCTACGCCGACCAGTTCGCCGGGGCGCCGGATCTCGCGGTGTCCGAGATCGTCGGCACGTTCGGCCCTGTGGTCTGGTTCACCGGCTCCCACAAGGTCACCGTCAAGGCCCCGCCCCCGAAGAAGGGCAAGAAGCGCGGCAAGGACACCCAGGTCGTCAGGTCCTACCTGTTCGCGTACGACGTTCTCCAGCGCAAGGAGCTGTGGCGGACCCCCGTACCCACCGGGCGCGGACCCGCCGCCCCCGTGTACCGGCTGATCGCGATCGGGCAGGCCGACTTCGTCGTACGCCAGAGTCCGGGCACGCTCACCCCCGGCGATGTGAAGGCCGCCAAGGGGAAGGCCGTGTTCCGGGGCTTCGACCAGAAGACCGGCAAGCAGTTGTGGACCCGGCAGTTCGGCGCGGTCACCCCTGACGCGGCGGCCATCGCCGACGACCGGGGTCTGCTGTACGCGGCGGTGGGCGACGATCTCCAGGCGTTCGAGCTCCCCGCGGGCAAGCCGAAGTGGACGCTGAACGGCACCACAGGGACCCCGTACGGAACCTCCGTCGCCACCGGAACGCTTCTGCACACCACCAACCGCGACCAGGAGGTGGGCGCGGTCGAGCGGGAGACGGGACGGCTGCGCTGGCGCCGCTCGACCGAGGCTGCACCCGGCACCGCCGCCCCCGCGGTGACGCTCAGCACGACCGGCAGGACACTCCTGGCCGCCGACGCCTCGCAGGTCACCGCGTTCGCGGCGGCGGACGGGCGACGGCTGTGGAAGTTCCAGGACATCGGGTCCCAGGACCCCAAGGGCCCCACGGTCACCGCTCCGTACCGGGTGCTGGCGTACGGAAGGACCGCCGTCGTCCAGCGCGAGCGGATCTTCTACGCGTTCCCGGTCGCCTGAGCGAGGGTCCCGGGCCGCAGCGCACCCGCTCACCGCCTTCCGGGCGAACCCCTCGCCCGCCACACCGCGCGGTTCTTGCATCCCCCGACACAGAGTGACCGTATGAATACGTTGCGCTCACTCATGGGGCGGTCCCATGGCTCGCCCCGTCACCGGAGGTGATGTCGTGCCAGGCGCAGTCCTGCGTGCGGTCTGCACCGCGACCCTGACCACACTCGTCGTAGCCTCGCCGGCAGCCGCCACGCCCGTGGATCCGAGTCCCGCGGCCGGTCCCACCGCGGCCGCGCGGAAAAGCGTCGCCCAGCTGCTGACCGAGATGCAGAAGCTGTACCAGCAGGCCGAGGAGGCCACCGAGACGTACAACGGCACCGCGGCGGAGCTGAAGAAGCGCAAGGCGCAGGCGAAGAAGCTCGACGCCTCGCTCGCCGTCGCCCGGAACGCGCTGTCCGACAGCCGCGACGAGGCCGGGCAACTGGCCCGGGAGCAGTACCAGGGGCGATCCGACCTCTCCCAGTACATGCAGCTCCTGCTGTCCCGCGATCCCGAGCACCTGCTGGACCAGGAACATGTGATCCGGCGTGCGGCGGCCGGGCGGGCGGCGACCGTGAAGCGGCTCACCGACGCCGAGAAGCACGCCGACCGGCTGGCGGCCGAGTCCCGCAAGGTGCTGGACCGGCAGCAGGTCCTGGCCGCGAAGCAGAAGAAGCAGCGGGACACGGTGCGCTCACGGCTCAAGGCCGTGGAGTCGAAGCTGGCCAAGCTCTCCGCCGCCCAGCTCACCGAGCTGTCCCGGCTGGAGCAGCAGGACATGCAGAAGGCTCAGGGCGCCCTGGTCGCCTCGGGGGCCCTGTCCTCGACCAGGCCGCCGTCCGAGGCGGGCGGCTCGGCGGTGAGGTTCGCGATCGGGCAGATCGGCAAGCCGTATGTGTGGGGCGCGGAGGGACCGGGCTCGTTCGACTGCTCGGGACTCACCTCCCAGGCCTGGGCGAAGGCGGGCCGCGCCATTCCGCGGACCTCGCAGGAGCAGTGGCGGCAGCTCCCGAGGGTGCCGCTGAACTCGCTGCGCCCGGGTGACCTGGTGATCTACTTCCCGAAGGCCACCCATGTGGCGCTGTACATCGGCAACGGCCTGGTGGTGCAGGCGCCCCGGCCGGGCTCACGGGTGAAGGTCTCGCCGGTGGCGTCGAACCCGCTGCTGGGCGCCGTACGGCCGGATCCGCAGAGCGCGGCCCTGTCCTCGTACCGGCAGCCCGAACTCCCGCAGGGCGCGACCGCGGGCTCGGACACGGGGTACGGCGCGTCGTCGGCGCCCGCGCAGTAGGCGGGCCGAGCAGGTGAACAGCCGGGTCGGATCCCGTCGGATCGCCGACGGGGCCCGGCCCGGCTGCTGCGGTCGCTCAGGCGGCCGACGCGGATGCGGACACCTCCGCGAGGTACGCGTTCGTCTTCTCGGGGTCGAAGAAGAAGTTCTCGAAGTCCGCCGGGTCGTCGAAGCCGTTGGCGAAGCGGTCGGCGACCGGCTGGAGCTGGCCCGCGGCGCCGATCAGGTTCAGCACGTGCTCCGGCGGTACGCCGAGCATCGCGTTGGTCCACTTCACGACGTGCTGCGCGGTGTCCCAGTAACGGTCGAACGTGGCCTGCATCCAGTCCGCGTCGAACTCCCGGTCGCCGTGCTCGATGATCGAATCCAGGTACGCGTTGGCGCACTTGGAGGCCGAGTTGGAGCCCTGGCCGGTGATCGGGTCGTTGGCGACCACGACATCGGCCACGCCGAGCACCAGACCGCCGCCGGGCAGCCGGCCGATCGGCTTGCGGACGGTCGGGGCGTAGCGGCCCGCCAGGGTGCCGTTGGCGTCGGTCAGTTCGACCTTGGTGGCGCGGGCGTACTCCCACGGGGTGAACCGCTCCATGAGCTCCAGCGTCTTGGCGAGGTGCTCGGAGGGATCCTTGATGCCCTGGAAGACGTCGAGCGGGCCGCCCGGGATGCCCTCCCAGAACAGGATGTCGGCGCGGCCGGACGTGGTCAGGGTCGGCATCACGAAGAGCTCGCCGACGCCGGGGACCAGGTTGCAGCGGACCGCGTCGAAGTCGGGGTGCTCCGGGCGGGGGCCCATGCCGTGGACGTACGCGACGGCCAGGGCGCGCTGCGGGGCGTCGAACGGCGAACGCGACGCGTCCCGGCCGAACATGGAGACCAGCTCGCCCTTGCCCGCCGACACCATCACCAGGTCGTACGTACGGGAGAAGTAGTCGAGGTCGGAGACGGCGGCGCCGTGGATGACGAGCTGTCCGCCGCGCTGGGCGAAGGTCTCCATCCAGCCGGCCATCTTCACGCGCTGGTCGACGGACTGGGCGAAGCCGTCCAGCCTGCCGACCCAGTCGACGGCGCGCGAGGAGTCGGGGGCGGCGACCGAGACGCCGAGGCCCTCGATGCGCGGAGCCTGGGACTCCCAGAAGTTGAGCTGGTAGTCACGCTCGTACTGGAGCGCCGTGTCGAACATGCACTGCGTCGACATGACCCGGCCGGAGCGGATCTCGTCGGCGGTGCGGTTGGACATCAGGGTGACTTCGTACCCTCTGGACTGCAGTCCCAGGGCGAGCTGGAGACCGGACTGGCCGGCTCCGACTATGAGTATCTTCCGCATCGCGGTTCTCCGTTACGTGTTGCTAGGCGGGAGTGGCGTCAAGAGCGTGGCCGACGAGGGCCAGCAGCGACTCGACAACAGTGATCCTGTTACGCGCGTCCATGATCACAACAGGCACGTGCGGAGGTATGGTCAGGGCCTCCCGGACGTCCTGCGCCTCGAACCCCGGTGTTCCCTCGAAGTGGTTGACGGCGACGATGTAGGGCAGGCCGCAGCTCTCGAAGTAGTCGAGCGCGGGGAAGCAGTCGGCGAGGCGCCGGGTGTCGGCCAGCACGACCGCGCCGATCGCGCCGCGCACCAGGTCGTCCCACATGAACCAGAAGCGCTGCTGGCCCGGTGTGCCGAACACGTACAGCACGAGGTCGTCGTCGAGCGTGAGCCGGCCGAAGTCCATCGCGACGGTCGTGGTGACCTTGTCGGGCGTCGAGGAGAGGTCGTCGGTCTCCTCGCTGGCCTGGGTCATCATCGCTTCGGTCTGCAGCGGGGTGATCTCGGAGACCGAGCCCACGAAGGTCGTCTTGCCCACGCCGAAGCCGCCCGCGACCACGATCTTCGTGGCTATGGGGGCCCTGGTGCGGTCCAGCTGCCAGGCCTGGAGCGATTCCTCGGCCTGGTCCGTCTCCCCCGGCGCGCGGGGGGCGAAGAGCGACGGCTCAGAGACGGCGGAGTCCATCGAGCACCCTTTCGAGCAGTGCGCGGTCGGGCTGGCCGGTGCCGTGACCGGTCCCGTACACGCGGATCTTTCCCTGGTCGGCCAAGTCGCTGAGCAGCACCCGGACCACGCCGAGCGGCATCTTCAGCAGCGCGGAGATCTCCGCGACCGTACGCATCCGGCGGCAGATCTCGACGATGGCCTGGAGCTCCGGCATGACACGGGTGGCCAGGTTGCCGTTGGTCAGCTCACGGCGCTCCTCGGGTGCTTCGAGCGCGGCGACGAACGTCTCGACGAGCAGGACGTGTCCGAAGCGGGTGCGGCCGCCCGTGAGGGAGTACGGGCGGACCCGTGCGGGCCTCCGGTCGGCCCCGCGGACGGGGAGCCTGCGGGCGGATTCAGCGGCGGGCGTCACTGGGCGCTCTCCATCGATTTGCGCAGTTCACTGCGGAGTTCGGGGGTGAGTACGTGTCCCGCCCGGCCGACGAAGAGCGCCATGTGGTAGGCGACGACGCTCATGTCGCAGTCTGGCGTGGCGTGCACACCGAGCAGCGAGCCGTCGCTGATCGACATGACGAAGACGCTGCCCTCGTCCATGGCGACCATCGTCTGCTTGACGGAGCCGCCGTCCATCAGCTTGGCGGCGCCCTCGGTGAGGCTGCCGATACCGGAGACGATGGTGGCCAGGTCGGCGCTGGAGCCCTTGGGGCCGTCCTGCCGGCCGGTCTTCCGAGCGGTCAGATGGCCGGGGTCTGAGGAGAGCAGCATCAGCCCGTCGGACGAGACGACGGTGACCGAGTGGACCCCTGGCACCTCCTCCACCAGATTGCTCAGCAACCAGTGAAGGTTCCGGGCCTCGGTACTCAGCCCGAATGTGCTGGGCGCAGTCAACTGCGTGCCTCCTCGACTGTATCCCCCGTCTCATCGGTTCGGCCGTCGCTGGGGGCGGCCGGCTCACTGTGCTCGGTAGGTGCGGGGTGTCCGGCGTGTACCGGGGCCTCGGGGAACGGCTCGGTGGCCGTGATCTCGGCGATCTCCGCCTCGACGTCCCGGCGGCCCTCCTTCGCGCCCTGGTGGAAGCCGCCGAGCCGGCGGCGCAGTGCCTCCTTGTCGAGGCCGCCCTTGCGCTCGGCGGTGGGTGCCGTGGCGGGCTGGACGACCTTGGGGGTGCGCTTGGGCAGCCCCTTGTCCGTGATGGTCTCCTGCTGCTCGGGGCGGCGGGGGCCGGGCACGGTGGCCTCGGGGGCGGGCGCGGGGGCCGGGGTCTCGACCGTGTGCGGCTCCGGGGACTCGTCCGGGGTGCGCTCGTGGCGGTCGGGGCCGATGGCGTACGGGTCGGGCGCCGCGAACTCCTCGACGACCGGGAGCCGGACCTGCATCGTGATCTCCGCCTCGGTCTCGGCGGCGAGCGGGGCGGGTGCGGGCACGTTGTCCGCGGCGAACTCGGGCAGCGGCTCGGGCTCGGGCAGCGGCTCGGGCTCGGGCAGCGGCTCGACGGCGATCCCCGACTCGCGGATCGTCCGCTCGGCCGCGGCGATCAGCGGATCACCGGACAGCGGGTCGCCCGGCAGAGCGTCACCGGACAGCGGGTCGCCCGGCACCGGATCGGCGGCCGGTGCGAGCGTACGTCCCGGCAGCGCGTTGGAGTTGGCCTCGGCGACCGAACCCGGCAGGTTCAGCGCGGGGGCGTCCCCGGGGACCTTCACCGGCGGCGGTGTGGCGGCCGGTGGCGCCTTCGGCAGCAGGGCCTGGGGCAGGACGACGACCGCCGTGACCCCGCTGCCCTTGTGGTCGCGCAGCTGGACCCGTACGCCGTGGCGCGCGGCCAGCAGGGAGGTGACCTGGAGGCCGAGCCCGGCCCCGTCCGCGCTCTGCTCCCCCGCCTCGAACGAAGCCGGGTCACCGAGCCGGGTGTTGAGCTCGCCCATCCGTACCGCCGACATCCCGATGCCCTCGTCCTGGACGGAGAGCATCACCTCGCCGGTCTCCAGCAGCCAGCCGGAGAGCTGGACATGGGAGTCCGGCGGGGAGAAGGAGGTGGCGTTCTCCAGGAGTTCGGCGACCAGGTGGCTGAGGTCGTCCGCGGCGAAACCGGCGATCTGGGCGTGCGGCGGCAATGACTGGATGGTGACCCGCTCGTACCGCTCGATCTCGGAGACGGCCGCGCGCAGCACATCGACCAGCGGGATCGGGCCCGCGTGCCCGTGGCCGTGCTCGGCGCCCGCGAGGACCAGCATGTTCTCGCTGTGGCGGCGCATGACCGTGGCCATGTGGTCGAGCTTGAAGAGGGTGGCGAGCCGCTCCGGGTCGTGCTCCCGCTCCTCCAGGTTCTCGATGACACCGAGCTGGCGCTCCACGAGGCCGAGGGTGCGCAGCGAGAGATTGACGAAGGTGTGGTTGACCGTGTTCCTCAGCCGCTCCAGCTGGCCGGTGAGGTCGGCGGCCGCGGTCTGGAGTTCGGCGCGCTGGGCCGCGAGGGTCTCGCGGCCGGCGATCAGTTCGCCGCGTTCGGTCTGCAGGCTCTCGAAGCGGCCGTTGAACTCGTGGAGCAGTCCGTGCAGTTTGCCGTGCAGGGCGTTGATGGACCGTACGACCTGGGCGAACTCGTCGTTGCGGCCCGTGTAGCGGACCGGTTCGGCGGTGGCGGGTTCCGCGGCGAGGCGGGCGGCGCCGATCCGCAGGACGGCGAGCGGCTGGGTGAGGGTGCGGGCGACGGCGGTGGAGACGCCGACGGCGACCAGCAGACAGCCGCCGAGCAACGCGATCCGCAGTTCGAGCGCGGTGACGTCCTCGTCGCGCAGTTGCTCCAGGCGCTGGACCTGTGCCGTGCCGAGGGCGGACTCGACGCCCCGCATCCGGTCGATCCGGGCGGAGAGCGCCGCCTTTACCTTCTTGCTGCTGGATTTCTGGTCGGAGTCGGACAGCTCGGGGCGGTCGGTGAGGGAGTTGAGGTACTTCTCCGCGCTGTTGACCTCGGGGCCGGTGACGGTGGACGACAGCTTGTCGCGGGCGGTGGCCCCTGCGGCCTGGTCGAAGTCGGCGAGCGAGGAGAGCTCGCCGACCCGGGCCTGCTGGGCGGCGGCGCTCAGCTCGTCACGGGTGCGGTCGTCCTTGCTGCTGCCCTGTTCCTGGACCTGGATCTGCAGCCCGGTGACCGGGTCGATCTGCGGGACGGTGACCGCACGGGGTACGGAGAGCGCGGCGAGCAGCAGCCCGCGGGTGGCGGAGGCCTGCTCGGTGGCCCGGCCGAGGGCGAGCGGGGCGCGGGTGGACTCGGCGGCACGCGGCGGGGTCTTCTCGGCGAGTTCCTCGGCGAGGTCGTGGAGCTTGGAGATGACCTCGGAGTACGCCTGATGGGCCTCCAGCGCCGAGCCCTTGCCGCTGAGCGCGTCGCGGCGCAGGGAGGGGATGGCGGCAAGGTCGCGGCGCAGTGCGGCCGGCGCCGCGTCCCTGATCTCGTCCACCTGCTGGTCCACGCGGGCGCTGGGGCTGCCGGGGGCGCCCTTGCCCTCCGCCGTCGGGCCGGAGTCCTCGTCGCGGCCGGCCGCGATGTAGGAGGTGACCTCGTCGCGCTCGTCGGCGAGGGCGTGGGCGAGCGCCAAGGCCTGCTGGTTCAGCTGCGCGAGGGTGACCAGCCGCTGGGACTCGTTCAGATCGGCGGAAGCGCTGAGGGCCGCGGGGGCGCCTGCGGCGATGACGGTGATACCGACGACCGCGACACCGGCGACCAGCCGGCTGCGTACACGCACGGTCCGCCGGGTGCTCTCGCTCTCGGCGGGTACCGGGGGCGTCACCCCGGAACCGCTGTGCTTTCTGCCCTTGCTCCGAGGCCGCTTCTTCTGCACCGGTGCTCGCATTCTTGACTCGTCCGCCCTTGAAGCAGAGGTGACGCACGGTCACATATGAGCGAGCGCCCCGACCCCTGGTACGGCTTCTGACCATTCCAGCGCTTTTGAGAGGGGGACGCGCATCAACCACTCCACCACCTGAACGAGTGAACATCACTCCGGAGTTGACGAACAAGTCTCCCCCCGAGGCGTACACGGCACACCCGGGCCGTCGGCTGGAACTTCCGCCCAGGCTTTGGCAGGATGCCCGCCCGCACGCCGCACGGAGCCATTCCTTCCGCTCCGACTGCCCGTCTGACCTGCTGGTACAGGCCAGTACCGGCCAGTGCAGGGCTCGTGAAGGCGTCGTGCAGACTGGCCCCATGCACATGGAACTCGCCACCGCCGCCGGCAGCACCGGACGCCCGAACGAGGACTGGGCCGCCACCGCACTGCCCGCCTCCGGCCAGGGTGGGACGCTGGTCCTGCTCGACGGGGTGACACCGCCACAGGGTGACGACGGTTGTGTGCACTCGGTCCCCTGGTTCACCGCACGGCTGGGCGGCTCGCTGGTCGAACTGTCTGGTTCGCAACGGGATCTGACCCTCCAGGAGATCCTGGCGGAGTCCATTCGACGCACCGCCGACACACACCGCAGTTCCTGTGACCTTTCTCACGTGAGGACACCGCAGGCGACGGTGGTCATGGCGCGCTGGGACGAACGGGAGATCGAGCACCTGGTGCTCTCCGACTCCGCACTGCTGTTCGAGGCCCCGGACGGAACCGTGCACCCCCTGCTCGACGACCGGCTGGACCGCCTGCCGCCCGGCTCGCTGGCGAGCGAGGCGATCGCCGACGCACAGGTACGGAACAAGGAGGGCGGCTTCTTCACCGCCGCCGCCGATCCCTCCGTGTCGGCCCGTGCGGTCACCGGGCGCACCCCGCTCGGCCGGGTGCGGGCGCTGGCCGCGATGACCGACGGGGCGGCCCGCTGGACCGAGATGTTCCGCGAGGGCGACTGGGCGGACTGCCTCGGGGTGCTCCGCAAGGAGGGGACGCAGGGGCTGATCGACCGCGTCCGGGCCCTGGAGGACGCGGACACACGGCGTACGTATCTGCGCCGCGGCAAGACCCACGACGACGCGACGGCCGTCTACGTGGTGCTGTGACGGCGCACCGGGCACGGCGGACAGGCCCTGGGCCGTCAGTCCTCGGCGCGGGCGTTCAAGTGGTGCAGCAAACGGGCCAGTTCGGCCACCTCCGTCCGGTCCCAGTCGGCGAGTTTGCGCACATAGCGGGCGCGGCGGGCGTCGCGGACGCTGCTGTAGCGGGCCAGCCCCTCGGCGGTGAGGCGGACGAGAGAGGCCCGGCCGTCGGCCGGATCCGGCTCGCGCGACACCAGTCCGAGGTTCTCCAGGGCGCGCAGTTGACGGCTCATGGTCGCCTTGCCGACCCCGAAGTAGGCTGCGAGATCGGTGGCCCGCTGCTGCCCGGCCGACTCCAGCCGTACGAGGAGTCCATAGGCGGCGGCCTCCAGTTCGGGGTGGACCTCGCGGGCCATTTCCCCGGAGTTGGCCCGCGCCCTGCGCAGGAAGACGGCCAACTCCCGCTCCAGGGCAAGGAATGCGTGGTCCACACCACTTTCCCCGGTCGCGCCGGGTTCACTACCGCTTTCGCTCCCGTGCACGTCAACACCCCTCATGAGCTTTCCTACCGCTGAAACTTTCTTTCGCCGCAGGTCATCACCGCAGCTCGGCCAGTATTTCGCAGGCGTAGACCAACGGCAGCGCCCGGGCCCCCTTCCGCAGCCCGGGTCTACGTGCGTAGCGTCATGTATGACATGTCCACACCATGACATGTCGACAGGGGTGCGCCCGGCGTCCCCCTGGGATCAGCGCGTCCCCCCACCAAGGCCTCGGAGGCACCCACATGCCCGTGCTCAGATCCGGACCCGGAACCCCCCACCACTCGCGCTTCGCCGCCGCAGGAACCCTGCTCGCGGCCCTCTCCCTCCTCCTCACCCTGCCCGGCGCGGCAAGCGCCACGGGCACCCATGACGCCGCCAAGACCCCCACCCGCGGCACGGCCACGATGGGCATGGGTGTCATCGCCCACGACGGCCAGGGCGGACTGCCGCGCGACACCCGCGCCGTCCAGACCGAAGGCGTGGACGTCAGCAGCCACCAGGGCAACGTCGACTGGGCGACGCTCTGGAACAGCGGTGTGAAGTGGGCCTACGCCAAGGCCACCGAGGGCACGTACTACACGAACCCGTACTTCGCGCAGCAGTACAACGGCTCGTACAACATCGGGATGATCCGGGGCGCGTACCACTTCGCCACCCCGGACACCACGAGCGGTGCCACCCAGGCCAACTACTTCGTGGACCACGGGGGCGGCTGGTCGCGCGACGGCAAGACCCTGCCCGGCGTCCTCGACATCGAGTGGAACCCGTACGGCGACCAGTGCTACGGCAAGACCGCGGCCGGCATGGTCTCCTGGATCCGCGACTTCGTGAACACCTACAAGGCGCGCACCGGACGCGACGCGGTCATCTACACCGCGACCAGCTGGTGGCAGACCTGCACCGGGAACAACGCGGGCTTCGCCTCCACCAACCCGCTGTGGGTGGCCCGCTACAACACCACGGTGGGCACGCTCCCGGCCGGCTGGAGCTACTACACGATCTGGCAGTACACCTCGTCCGGCCCCTACGTCGGCGACCACAACCACTTCAACGGCGCCCTCGACCGCGTACAGGCTCTCGCGAACGGCTGAGCCGGCCCGCCGCACCGACTTCGCCCACCGCCCCGCCCCACGCCCTGCAGAGCCCCCCGGTGACCGCCCGGTCACCGGGGGGCTCTGCCATGTCCGCATCCCCCGACTCCCCAGCTGACCAGGCATTTCCCTCTCCAGGAAGGCATCACAAGCCTCTATACACTCGATGTATAAACTGTGTGTATAGTCCTTCTCTGTCGTACGCCGCACGCCGTGCGTCCCGTTCAGCTACAGAGGAGTGACCCGCCTTGCGCATGAAGACGAAGCCGACCGGTACGGCGTTGGCTGCCGCCCTTGTGACGGCGCTCACCCTGACGCTGGGCGGCTGCTCCCTGCAGACCACCGCACCGGCCTCGGCGCGGGGTGACGCGGGCTCCGACGCCAAGGGCTCCTTCGGCCCGGTGGACTGCCGCAAGGCGAAGTGCATCGCCCTGACCTTCGACGCGGGACCGGGCGAGGACACCCCTCGTCTGCTGGACATCCTCAAGCGGGAGAAGGTGCACGCGACCTTCTTCCTGCTGGGCAGGAACCACGTCAGGAAGCACCCCGACACGGTGCGCAGACTCGCCGCCGAGGGGCACGAGGTGGCCAACCACACCTGGACCCACAAGATCCTGACGGACCGCAAGCCCTCCGAGATACGCGCCGAGCTGGAGAAGACGCAGGACGCGATAGCGGCGATCACCGGCAGGAAGCCGCGCCTGATGCGCCCGCCGCAGGGCCGCACCGACGACACCGTCGCGGACATCTGCAAGGACCTGGGACTCTCCCAGATCCTGTGGAGCGCCACCGCCAAGGACTACTCCACCACCGACTCGGCGCTGATCAGGAAGCGCATCCTGGACCAGGCGGGCAGGGACGGCATCATCCTGCTGCACGACATCTACAAGGGGACGGTGCCCGCGGTGCCGGGCATCATCGAAGCGCTGAAGAAGCAGGGCTATACGTTCGTCACCGTCCCGCAGCTGATGGCACCCGCGGAGCCGGTGCCGGGGACCGTGTACCGCCCCTGACCGGTACGCGGAACGGCCCGCCCGCCCGTTTCCGGGAGGGCGGGCCGTCCGTACCGGTCGCGCACGTGGTGCCACGCCCGTCACGCCATGGCGCCTACGCCGCGGCCGGGATCCTCTCCTCGGGCCTGGCCGCGGTGGCCGGGGCGAGGGCGATCTCCAGCACCTGGCGGACGTCCGTCACCGGGTGGACCTCCAGGGTGTCCAGGACCTCGGCCGGGACGTCGTCCAGGTCGGCCTCGTTCCGCTTCGGGATCACCACGGTGGTGATCCCGGCCCGGTGCGCGGCGAGCAGCTTCTGCTTCAGGCCGCCGATCGGCAGCACCCGACCGGTCAGCGAGACCTCACCGGTCATCGCCACGTCCGTACGGACCAGCCGCCCCGAGAGCAGCGAGGCCAGCGCCGTGGTCATCGTGATACCGGCGCTCGGGCCGTCCTTGGGGACCGCGCCCGCCGGGAAGTGGATGTGCACTCCGCGGTCCTTGAGATCCGCGACCGGCAGCTCCAGCTCCGCGCCGTGCGACCGCAGGAAGCTCAGCGCGATCTGCGCGGACTCCTTCATGACGTCGCCGAGCTGACCGGTGAGGGTCAGTCCGGACGCCCCGGTCTCCGGGTCGGCCAGCGAGGCCTCCACGAACAGCACGTCACCACCTGCGCCGGTCACCGCGAGCCCGGTGGCCACACCCGGCACCGAGGTGCGGCGCTCGGCCGGGTCCTGGGCGGACTCGGGGACGTGGTGCGGGCGGCCGATCAGAGCGCGCAGATCCGCCTCGGTGACCGTGAACGGCAGCTCCCGGTCGCCCAGTTCGTGCTGGGCCGCGACCTTGCGGAGCAGCCGGGCGACGGCCCGCTCCAGGTTCCGTACGCCCGCTTCACGGGTGTACTCGCCGGCCAGCTTGCGCAGCGCGGACTCGTCGAGCGTCACCTCGTCCTTCTCCAGACCGGCCCGCTCCAGCTGGCGCGGGAGCAGGTGGTCCCGGGCGATGACGACCTTCTCGTCCTCGGTGTAGCCATCGAGCCTGACCAGCTCCATGCGGTCGAGCAGGGCCTCCGGAATGGCTTCGAGCACATTGGCCGTCGCCAGGAAGACGACGTCGCTGAGGTCGAGTTCGACCTCCAGGTAGTGGTCGCGGAAGGTGTGGTTCTGCGCCGGGTCGAGGACTTCGAGCAGGGCGGCGGCCGGGTCGCCCCGGAAGTCGGAGCCGACCTTGTCGATCTCGTCGAGCAGGACGACCGGGTTCATCGAACCGGCCTCCTTGATGGCGCGGACGATACGTCCCGGCAGGGCGCCGACGTACGTACGCCGGTGGCCGCGGATCTCCGCCTCGTCCCGCACACCGCCGAGCGCGACACGGACGAACTTGCGCCCCATGGCGTGCGCGACGGACTCACCGAGGGACGTCTTGCCTACGCCGGGCGGCCCCACGAGGGCCAGCACCGCGCCGCCACGACGCCCGCCGACGACCCCGAGACCGCGCTCGGAACGCCGCTTGCGCACCGCCAGGTACTCGGTGATCCGCTCCTTCACGTCCTGCAGGCCCGCGTGCTCGGCGTCGAGGACGGCCTGGGCGCCGCGGATGTCGTACGCGTCCTCGGTCCGCTCGTTCCAAGGCAGTTCGAGGATGGTGTCTACCCAGGTTCGAATCCAGGAGCCCTCGGGGCTCTGGTCGGAGGAGCGCTCCAGCTTGTCGACCTCCTTGAGCGCGGCCTCGCGGACATGCGCGGGAAGGTCGGCGGCCTCGACGCGCGCCCGGTAGTCGTCGGACTCGTCCCCCGGGTCGCCGTTGAGCTCGGACAGTTCCTTGCGTACGGCTTCCAGCTGGCGCCGCAGCAGGAATTCGCGCTGCTGCTTGTCGACGCCCTCCTGGACGTCCTTGGCGATGGACTCGGCGACGTCCTGTTCGGCGAGGTGTTCGCCGAGCCACTGGATGGCGAGCTTCAGCCGGGCGACCGCGTCCACGGTCTCCAGGAGCTGCACCTTCTGGGCGGTGGTGAGGAAGGGTGAGTAACCGGAATTGTCGGCGAGCGCGGAGATGTCCTCGATCTGCTGGACCCGGTCCACGACCTGCCAGGCGCCGCGCTTCTTCAGCCAGCTGGTGGCGAGCGCCTTGTACTCCTTGACCAGCTCGGCCGCGGCTCCGGGGAGCGGGTCGGGGACGACCGCGTCAACCCGTGTCCCCTCCACCCAGAGCGCTCCGCCCGGTCCACTGGTCCCGGCCCCGATCCGAACCCGGCCACGGCCGCGGATGAGCGCGCCCGGATCTCCGTCCGAAAGCCGTCCGACCTGCTCGACGGTGCCGATGACACCGGTGCCGGTGTACGTCCCGTCGATCCGCGGCACAAGAAGCACCTCGGGCTTGCCGCCGCCCTGGCGGGCTGCGGCCTGCGCGGCCTCCACGGCGGCGCGTACATCGTTGTCGGACAGGTCCAGAGGCACCACCATCCCGGGCAGCACGACCTCGTCGTCGAGCGGCAGCACGGGCAGGGCGAGCGGAGTGACCGCATTGGACTCGGTAGCCATGATCTCCCCTTCGGCAGTCAAGTTGAGCTATGCAGACTCAATGCTCATGCGCCGCCCATTGTTCCCCGGGGTGTGTTCGCTGTGAGCGATCGACCGGATGCGCCCCACGAGCGGGCCCTGCCTGTAGCGGTGAACCCCGGACGCGACCGCTTTAATCCGAGGGCGCCCCGGTCGGTCCGATGACGCTCCGGCCTGCGAAAACCATTCGGCGCCCGCGCGGGGCAGCGGGCAGAGTGCCCGTATGGACGTGAACGACGACCGAGGGCTGAACCCGGACGGGACGATCCGGCGGGAGGGCTCGCTGAGCCGGGTGCCGACGGCGTACGCCCCCGTGGTGGAGACGGCCCGGGCCCGGATCGTCGAAGCGTTCGACAGTACGCGGCTGCACAGCGCGTACCTCTACGGCAGCATTCCGCGCGGCACGGCCGTTCCCGGTGTCTCCGATCTGGATCTGCTGCTGGCGCTGCGCACCGGGCCCACGGCGGCCGACGAAGCGGCGGCCCGCGCCTTGGAGGCCGGCCTCGACGCCTCGTTCGGCCTGATCAACGGCGTAGGCGCCCTGCTGGCCCGCGCCGACACCCTCACCAGCGAACTCGAACGCAACGACCTCGGCTTCTTCCTCGCCTGTCTGTGCACCCCGCTGCTGGGCGAGGACCTCGCCGCACAGCTGCCGAGCTACCGCCCCACCCCGCTGCTCGCCCGCGAGACCAACGGGGACCTGTACCTCGCGCTGCCGCGCTGGCGCCGAAGGGCCGCCGAGGCCACCACGGACGCCGAACGCCGAGACCTCAGCCGCGTCGCCGCCCGACGTATCGTCCGGTCGGGCTTCACCCTGGTCATGCCGCGGTGGGGCGGCTGGACCAGCGACCTGGCGGAGTCCGCCGAGGTGTTCGCCCGGTACTACCCGGGCCACCCGGAGCGCATCGGGCAGATGCGGGCGGCCGCTCGCACGGCCCGCACCCCTTCCGCCGACCCGGCCGTCCTCGCCGTGCTCATCGACGACCTGGCTCCCTGGCTGGCTGCCGAGTACCTCGCGGTGCACGGCGTGAAGGCCCCGCGTCCCTGACCACCGCTCCCCCGCGCGCGAGCCGCCTGAGCCGCGCATGAACCGGCTCGGGTCCGGTGCCCGATAGAGAGATGTGAGCCTGTTGCGCCCCTCGGGGGAGGACCGAAATGACGACGACGCGTTGCTGCGTGCCGTCGCACAGGGGGATACGGCGGCCCTGGCGACGCTCTACGACCGGCACGCCGGCTGGCTGCTGGCCCGGCTGAGCAGGCGTTGCGCGGACGCCGAGACCGTACGGGAGGTCCTTCAGGACACCTTCGTGACGGCCTGGCGCTCCGCCGCATCGCACCGCGGTACACAGATCGGCGGCTGGCTGTGGGTGATCGCCTCGCGCCGGCTCGTCGACGCACAGCGCGTCCGTGCCCGCACCGATCGTGCCGTACAGGCCGAGCTGGCCGACAGCAAGGACTGGGCATCCGCGGCGCCGTCCGCCGAGGAGCGGGTGCTCGCCGGGCTGGAGTACGGCGATGTGGGTGCCGCGCTCGACCGGATCTCGCCCGAGCTGCGGGAGGTCCTGCGCGCGACGGTCGTCGACGGGCTGACGACCCGCGAGACGGCCCGGCTCCTCGGCATACCGGAAGGCACGGTCAAGACCCGGGCCATGCGGGCCAGACGTGAACTGCGCGCCGCACTGGAACTGCTGGCGCCGGAAGCCGGTCCGCTGGGAGGCACGGCATGACAGGAGGTGACGGCATGACCCATTGGCACGTGGGCGAAGACCTGGCTGGGCGGTACGCCGCCGGTGCGGTGGCCGAGACGGAGGCCTGGTCCCTGGAGAAGCACGTGGAGACGTGCGACGGGTGCGCGGCGCGGGTCTCGGCGGCGGTACGGACACGGCCGGAGGCGGCGGCGCTGCTGGACGGGGTACGGGCGGGGCTGCTCGCGACGGTGGTGGCGCAAGGCGCACCGAAGAGACACCTCACGAGGGCCGCCTTCCCCGGACCGGTCCGGGCCCGTTTCTGCGCATCGGCGCGATATGGCCGCCTGGGCCTCTCCGGGCCCGCCTCCCGCATCGGCCGGCTGCTGTGGGCCGCCGGGCCCGCGCTGCGTGGGGCGTGGTTGTCGGCGCTGGTGCTGGTGGTCGTCGGGGCGCTCGCTCTGGCGTACGGGGCCGGGCTCGGCGCGGCCACGCGGCCGTTGCTCCTCGTCATCGCGCCGGTGCTGCCGCTCGCCGGGGTCGTCGTCTCCTACGGACGGCACGCGGACCCTATGCATGAGATCACCGCCGCCACCCCGTCCGGCGGAGTGCGGCTGCTGCTGACCAGAACCGCCGCGGTGCTCGGCGTGAGCATCCCGGCGCTCACCCTCGCCGGGGCCGCGCTGCCCCCGTCCGCCGCGGGGCCGGGCCCGGCGGCATGGCTGCTGCCTGGGCTGGCGATGACGCTGGCGGCGCTCGCCCTCGGTTCGTACGTCGGCTGCCGCACCGGCGCCTCGTCCGTCGCCGTGGCCTGGGCGGCCGCCGTGCTCCTGCCCGCCTTCGCCGCCTCCCCCCTGGGGATGGCCGAGTCGGCGGCCGGGGCCGCGTCGTACTTCGCCGGGACCGCCGCACAGGGCGGCTGGGCGGCCGGGGCGCTCGTGTGCGCCGCGCTGCTCGCCGTACGCCGTAGATCCTTCGACCATCTGGAGACATTGTGAGCACGGTCAAGGTCAGGGAACTGACCGTCCGGCACCGCGGGACGGCCGCCCTCGACGCCGTCGATCTCGACTTCGCACCCGGTGTGCACGGGCTCCTCGGGCCGAACGGGGCGGGCAAGACCTCGCTGATCCGGGTGCTCGCGACGGTCGCCGCGCCGTCCGGCGGCCGGGTGGAGCTCCTCGGCAGCGAGGTCGGTGCCAGGTCGGATCACCGCAGCCGGGCGGCGGTGAGGCGCAGGCTGGGGTATCTGCCGCAGGACTTCGGGTACTACCCGGGCTTCACCGTCCGCGAGTTCGTCGCCTATGTGGCCTGGCTCAAGGAGATGGACGCGGCGGCGGTACCCGCGGCCGTGGAGCGTGCGGTGGACCGGGTGGGTCTTGCGGAGCGGATCGACGCCCGGGTGAAGACCCTGTCGGGCGGCATGATCCGGCGCGTCGGCATCGCCCAGGCGATCGTCAACGATCCGGAGCTGCTGCTGCTCGACGAGCCGACCGCCGGTCTCGACCCCGAGCAGCGGGTCGAGTTCCGGGCGCTGATACGGGGGCTGGGCCACACGTCCACCGTGATCGTCTCGACCCATCTCGTCGAGGACGTCACCACGGCCTGCACCGATGTGACGGTGATCGAGGCGGGCCGGATCGCCTACCGGGGTACGACTCAGGAGCTGATGGCCCTCGGCAGCGAGGACACCGGGGCGGACGGGCCGCAGGGCAACCGGATCGAGCGCGCCTACACCGCCGCGCTGCGGGCGCACCGGGCGGCGGTGGCGCACCGATGACGAACCTCGACGCGCCGATGACGAAGCCCCACACGCCGATGACGGACCCCGGAGCACCGGCGCACCACCCGGCTCGCACCGCGCTGCGGGCCGAGCTCCGGCACGGGGTCGCCCCCTGGACCGGGCCGGCCGTGGCCCTCACGCTTCTCGTCGTGCTGTGGGGCAGGGCGGCCCAGTGGCAGGGCAGCTGGGGCGAGACGCAGAGCCTGCTGCACTCGGCGAGTGCGCTGCTCGGCGGTCCGCTCGTCGCCGCGGCCGCCTGCTGGCAGGGCGGCCGGGAGCATCGCCGCCGTACCGCGGAACTGCTGCTCTCGGTGCCGCGCAGCCGGCTCGCGCAGACGATGACGGCCGCGACGCCGGTCATGCTGTGGTCGGCGGCCGGGTATCTGTTCGCGCTGGCCGTGGCGTTCGCGGCGACCGCCCCGTACGCCGGGGCCGGCGGCCCCTCCGTCCCGGTCATCGCCGCGGACCTCGGTTTCCTGCTGTCCATCGGCTTCGTGGGCTTCGTCGTCGGCCGGCTGGTGCGGTGGCGGCTGATCGCTCCGCTCCTGGCGGTGTGCGCGTACGTCGGTCTGGGGTTCCCGGCGTATCTGGAATCGCAGGCCCAATTCCTGAGCCCGGCCAAGGACGTCCAGCTCGAAGGGTCCGTCCCGGTGTGGTGGTTCGCCCCGGTCCTGGTGGCCTGGACGGGCGGTATCGCCGTCACCGTGCTGCTCGCGTACGCGGCCCGGCGGCGTCACCTGGCCGTCGTGCCGCTCGCCCTGGCGGCCGTGGCGGGGGCGGTGGTCGTCCACACCGGTGAGGACCTCTACCGCGACGACCCGTCCGTGACCCGCGAGGTCTGCACGGCGGCTGCCCCCGGCGCTCCGCAGATCTGCGTGTACGCATCCGAGTCCCCGGTGCTGCCCCAGATGTCCGAGGCTCTGAAAGGAATGTTCTCGCGGCTGGAGGGAGTTCCGGGCGCACCGGTCAGATACGTGGACTCCCGGTCCGGCCCGAAGAACGGCGAAGCCGCTCTCGCGCATGTGTCGCGCGGCTGGGGCATCGCACGCGACCGGCTGACCGATCCCCACCGGTATGTCTCGGAAACCGCCTTGGGCCTGGTGAACCGCGACTGTTCGGCCGGGGCGCAGGGGAAGGACCGGAAGGAGGGCGAGCGGGCGGCACGCACTCAGGACGCTGTCGTCGTCTGGCTGAGCGGCGAGGACTCTCCGTGGTATCCGAATTCGCCCTATCTCGCGCGTCTCAGGGCCATGCCGGACGCCGACCGCAAGGTCTGGCTCGGCCGCTTCCTGGCGGTCCCCGAGCGCTGCACGCCCGCGCAGGTCCCGGTCCTGTGAACGCCCGGCCGGCCCACGCCGCTCTCCCGCTCCTCTATATCCGCTCCCGCGCTCTCCACCTCACCGCCGCCGCCCTGACCTGCACCGTCCTCGTCGCCGCCTGGGCGGCGGACTGGCTGGAGGACCAGCCGTACTTCGACCACACCGCCCGCATCCCGGTCCTCGCGCTGGCCCCGCTGCTCGCCTCCGCCGCGATCGGCACCAGCCTTTACACGCACAGCGACGAGCTGGACCGGACCGCCGTACGCCGCTGGTGGCCGCTGCGGCTGCTGCATCTGCTGGCCCTGACCGTGCCGGCGGCCGGGGCGCTCGCGCTGGCCGTCCCGGGGCACCCGGAGGCGTACGGCGCACCGGGCATGGTGCGCAATGTGCTCGGCGCGACCGGGGTGGCCGCGGCCTCCGCCGCCCTGATCGGTGCCCGGCTGAGCTGGCTGCCGATGACGGTCTACGGCGGCGCCGTCTATCTGGCGGCGCCCCACACCCCGGGCGGGGCGGCGGCGGTGTGGGCCTGGCCGATGCAGCCGGGCCCGCAGGGTGCGGCGTGGACGGTGGCCCTGACGGCGTACGCGGGCGGGGCGGTCCTCCTCGCGGTGCGCGGCGCACGCCCGGAGGGCGCGTAACCCCCGACGGCGTACGCCCCCTTCTCGGGCAATCCGCTGGCCCCCGGCCGCGTCGAGCGGACAGGATGTCGCAGTACGTATCCGCCGTCCACCGGAGACCGCACCATGCCCGACATCCACGGCCCCGACACCCTCGCCCCCGTCACGCTCGACCGCCGCGAAGGCCCCTACGGCGAGGTCGTCCTGCGGGAGCGGGGGGACGACTTCGAGATCATCGCCAACGGGTGTTTCCTGATGGACACCTCGGACGGGCGTTCCGAGCGGCTGCTGGTCGACGCCGCACTGGCCGCACTGCCCTCGTGGCGGACAGCGCCCGCGGTGCTCATCGGGGGGCTCGGGGTCGGTTTCTCGCTCGTGCGGGCCGCCGCCGAGCCGCGGTGGGGGCGGATCGCCGTCGTCGAGCGGGAGCAGGCGATCGTGGACTGGCATCTGGAGGGGCCGCTGGCCGGGATCTCCGGTGCGGCGCTCGCCGACCCGCGGACCGAGATCCTGACGACGGATCTCGTCGAGTATCTGCGTACGACTACGGACCGTTACGACGCCCTGTGTCTGGATATCGACAACGGACCGGACTGGACCGTCACCGAGGACAACACCAGCCTGTACTCGCCCGCCGGTCTGGCGGACTGCCGGGAGCGGCTCACTCCGGGGGGCGTTCTCGCGGTGTGGTCCGCACAACCGTCCGCCGGCTTCGAACAGGCCCTGCGGAATGCCGGATTCAGTGGGGTTGGGACGGAAGAGGTCAGCGTTGCCCGAGGTGTGCCCGACGTGGTGCATCTCGCAATTCGGACGGGCTGAGAGCCCCCACCGGGTATCCGAGGCCCCCGGACGCCCGGGGGCCAAGCGCCACAAGGCCGACACTCCGCCACTTCGTCGCGCCCAAGCCGTTACACCCTGCGTAGCCGAGAGCAGTCCGCTGCCTTTACGCTGCTGACCGGTAACGGGGATCACCCACGAAATCCACGAGCAAAGACCGTGCCTCCGGGGGAATGGCTCCCGCGAGAACGGGCAGGGGCGGGGCGATGGAACAGACACACACCACCCACAACGGTGTCGCGGCCACCCCGGGCGCGCAGCGCCGGGTGCTGGTGGTCGAGGACGACGCCACGATCGTCGACGCCATTTCCGCCCGGCTGCGGGCCGAGGGCTTTCTGGTGCAGACCGCACTCGACGGACCCGCGGCCGTGGACGCGGCCGAGGCATGGCAGCCCGACCTGATGGTGCTCGACATCATGCTTCCCGGCTTCGACGGCCTGGAGGTCTGCCGCCGTGTGCAGGCCCAGCGGCCGGTGCCGGTGCTGATGCTGACCGCCAGGGACGACGAGACCGACATGCTGGTCGGTCTCGGGGTCGGCGCCGACGACTACATGACCAAGCCGTTCTCGATGCGCGAGCTGGCGGCCCGGGTGCACGTCCTGCTGCGCCGGGTCGAGCGTGCGGCGCTGGCCGCGGTCACGCCACGCAGCGGCATACTGCGCCTCGGCGAGCTGGAGATCGATCACGCGCAGCGCCGGGTCCGGGTGCGCGCCGACGACGTCCACCTCACGCCGACCGAGTTCGACCTGCTGGTCTGCCTGGCCAACACCCCGCGTGCGGTGCTCTCCCGGGAGCAGCTGCTGGCCGAGGTCTGGGACTGGGCGGACGCCTCCGGCACCCGTACCGTCGACAGCCACATCAAGGCGCTGCGCCGGAAGATCGGTGCGGAGCGCATCCGTACCGTGCACGGTGTCGGCTACGCCCTGGAGACCCCGGCGCCATGACCCGGCCGGGTTCCGGACTGCGCCCCTTCTCGGTCAAGGCCAAGCTGGGCACGCTCGTGGTGGTCTCGGTGTTCATCACCACCGGGCTGCTGATGGTGGCCGTGCGCACCAGGACCGAGCTGCGCTTCATCACGGTGTTCTCGGTGATCGCGACCCTGCTGATCACCCAGTTCGTGGCGCACGGTCTGACGGCGCCACTGGACGAGATGACGACCGTGGCCAGGTCGATATCGCACGGCGACTACACCAGACGGGTGAGCGGCGCCGACCGGCGTGACGAGCTCGGCGACCTCGCACAGACGATCAACCGCATGGCGGACGATCTGGAGGCCGTGGACCGGCACCGCAAGGAGCTGGTGGCCAATGTGTCGCATGAGCTGCGAACACCCATCGCGGCGCTGAGAGCCGTGCTGGAGAACGTCGTGGACGGGGTTTCCTCGGCCGATCCGGAGACCATGCGTACCGCTCTGAAGCAGACCGAGCGGCTCGGCAGGCTGGTGGAGACGCTGCTGGACCTGTCCCGGCTGGACAACGGGGTGGTCACCCTGAAGGCCCGCCGCTTCGAGGTGTGGCCGTATCTGTCGGGTGTGCTGAAGGAGGCGAACCTCGCCGCCTCGCACCGCCGGCTGTCCTCCGGTTCGGGGAACCACACCCGCAAGGACGTCCATCTGCATCTGGACGTCTCGCCGCCCGAGCTGACCGCGCACGCGGATGCGGAACGGCTGCACCAGGTGGTGGCCAATCTGATCGACAACGCTGTCAAGCACAGCCCGCCGCACGGCCGGGTCACCGTGCTGGCCCGTCGCGGGGCCGGACCGGAATCCCTGGCGCTGGAGGTCCTCGACGAGGGTCCGGGCATTCCGGAGTCCGAGCGGCACCGTGTCTTCGAGCGTTTCAACCGCGGCGAGGTGCCGTCCCCGCACGGTCCGGGCAGCGACGGCGGTACGGGTCTGGGCCTGGCGATCGCCCGCTGGGCGGTGGATCTGCACGGCGGACGCATCGGCGTGGCCGAATCCGCTCGGGGCTGCCGCATCCAGGTCACCCTTCCGGGGATTCCGCAGCCGCGAGGTTGACATAGGGTTCGAGCCGGAAGGGCACGTTCTACGTGTTCCGTTCAACGGGTACGGTCCACGGGGCCGTAGCCGCGGTCCCACGTACCCGAAGTGACGCGGAACCATGCTTGTTTCCCGCCATTTCCTGCACCGAAACCCGTCTTCCGATGTGACTTGCGCGACGAAGACCGGCCCGGCCTGCGTGGAACGGCCGGGGAGGCGTAGCCTTGATTTCCGCTGTCCATCACCTTGTGAAGCGGAAGAGGGCGGTTGCCGCCGTGTCGTCTCAGTCCCCCAGTAACTCGAGCATCTCGACCGACCAAGCCAGCCCGGGTTCGAACCCGGCTGCCGCTTTCGGCCCCAATGAGTGGCTCGTCGACGAGATCTACCAGCAGTACCTCCAGGATCCCAATTCGGTCGATCGTGCCTGGTGGGACTTCTTCGCCGACTACAAGCCGGGTACGTCCGGCACGGCGGACAAGCCCGTTCCCGGCGCCGCAGCCGCGGGGGCTGCGGTGACCGCGGCTCCGGCCGTCGCACCGGCCACCACGCCCCAGGCCGCTCCGGCACAGGTCCCGGCTCCGGCCGCGCAGGCCCCTGTGGCCCCGGCGCCCGCGCAGGCCGCGCCCGCCGCCGCTGCTCCGGCGGCCCCGGCGAAGGCCGCTGAGGCCCCGGCCGCGAAGGCCGCCGCACCCGCCCCGGCCAGGCCCGCGGCCGCCGAGGCCACCGAGGCCCCGGCCGGCCCGGAGTACGTGACGCTGCGCGGCCCCTCGGCCGCCGTCGCGAAGAACATGAACGCCTCGCTGGAGCTGCCGACGGCCACGTCCGTCCGCGCCGTTCCGGTGAAGCTGCTCTTCGACAACCGCATCGTCATCAACAACCACCTCAAGCGCGCCCGGGGCGGGAAGATCTCCTTCACGCACCTCATCGGGTACGCGATGGTGCAGGCCCTCAAGGCCATGCCGACGATGAACCACTCCTTCGCGGTGAAGGACGGCAAGCCGACCCTGGTCAAGCCGGAGCACGTCAACCTCGGTCTGGCCATCGACCTGGTGAAGCCGAACGGCGACCGCCAGCTGGTCGTCGCGGCCATCAAGAAGGCCGAGACGCTCAACTTCTTCGAGTTCTGGCAGGCCTACGAGGACATCGTCCGCCGCGCCCGCAACGGCAAGCTCGGCATGGACGACTTCACCGGGGTCACCGCCTCGCTGACCAACCCCGGCGGCATCGGCACCGTGCACTCGGTGCCCCGCCTGATGCCCGGACAGGGCCTCATCATGGGCGTCGGCGCGATGGACTACCCCGCCGAGTTCCAGGGCACCTCCCAGGACACCCTGAACAAGCTGGGCATCTCCAAGGTCATGACGCTGACCTCGACGTACGACCACCGGGTCATCCAGGGCGCCGCCTCCGGCGAGTTCCTGCGGATCGTCTCCCAGCTCCTGCTCGGCGAGAACGAGTTCTACGACGAGATCTTCAAGTCGCTGCGCATCCCGTACGAGCCGGTCCGCTGGCTCACGGACATCGACGCCTCGCACGACAACGACGTGACCAAGGCCGCGCGGGTCTTCGAGCTGATCCACTCCTACCGGGTCCGCGGCCACGTCATGGCCGACACCGACCCGCTGGAGTACCGCCAGCGCAAGCACCCCGACCTGGACATCACCGAACACGGCCTCACCCTGTGGGACCTGGAGCGGGACTTCGCGGTCGGCGGTTTCGCCGGCAAGTCGATGATGAAGCTCCGCGACATCCTCGGTGTGCTGCGTGAGTCGTACTGCCGCACCACCGGCATCGAGTTCATGCACATCCAGGACCCGAAGCAGCGCAAGTGGATCCAGGACCGGGTGGAGCGCACGCGCACCCAGCAGCCCGAGCGCGAGGAGCAGCTGCGCATCCTGCGCCGGCTGAACGCCGCCGAGGCGTTCGAGACGTTCCTGCAGACCAAGTACGTCGGCCAGAAGCGGTTCTCGCTGGAGGGCGGCGAGTCCGTCATCCCGCTGCTCGACGCGGTCATCGACTCCGCCGCCGAGGCCCGCCTCGACGAGGTCGTCATCGGCATGGCCCACCGCGGCCGGCTGAACGTCCTGGCCAACATCGTCGGCAAGTCGTACGCGCAGATCTTCCGCGAGTTCGAGGGCAACCTCGACCCCCGGTCGATGCACGGCTCCGGCGACGTGAAGTACCACCTGGGCGCCGAGGGCACCTTCACCGGTCTGGACGGCGAGCAGATCAAGGTCTCGCTGGCCGCCAACCCCTCGCACCTGGAGGCGGTCGACCCGGTCCTGGAGGGCATCGCCCGCGCCAAGCAGGACATCATCAACAAGGGCGGCACGGACTTCACGGTCCTGCCCGTCGCGCTCCACGGCGACGCGGCCTTCGCGGGCCAGGGCGTCGTCGCCGAGACGCTCAACATGTCGCAGCTGCGCGGCTACCGCACCGGCGGCACCGTGCACGTGGTGATCAACAACCAGGTCGGCTTCACCGCCGCCCCGGAGTCCTCGCGCTCCTCGATGTACGCCACCGACGTGGCGCGCATGATCGAGGCGCCGATCATCCACGTCAACGGTGACGACCCCGAGGCCGTCGTCCGCGTCGCGCGCCTGGCCTTCGAGTTCCGGCAGGCGTTCAACAAGGACGTCGTGATCGACCTCATCTGCTACCGTCGCCGCGGTCACAACGAGGGCGACAACCCGGAGTTCACCAACCCGCAGATGTACACCCTGATCGACAAGAAGCGCTCGGTGCGCAAGCTCTACACCGAGTCCCTCATCGGTCGCGGCGACATCACCCTGGAAGAGGCCGAGCAGGCCCTCCAGGACTTCCAGGGCCAGCTGGAGAAGGTCTTCGCGGAGGTCCGCGAGGCAACCTCGCTGCCGGCTCCCGCGCACACCCCCGAGGTCCAGCCCGAGTTCCCGGTCGCCGTGACCACCGCGGTCTCCCAGGAGGTCGTGAAGGTCATCGCGGAGTCCCAGGTCAACATCCCCGACCGGATCACCGTCCACCCCCGTCTGATGCCGCAGATGCAGCGCCGCGCGTCCTCGGTGGAGAACGGCACGATCGACTGGGGCATGGGCGAGACCCTGGCCATCGGTTCGCTGCTGATGGAGGGCACCCCGGTCCGGCTCGCCGGCCAGGACACCCGCCGCGGCACCTTCGGCCAGCGGCACGCGGTCCTCGTCGACCAGGTGACCGGCGAGGACTACACCCCGCTGCTCTACCTCTCCGACGACCAGGCCCGTTACAACGTCTACGACTCGCTCCTGAGCGAGTACGCGGCGATGGGCTTCGAGTACGGCTACTCGCTGGCCCGCCCGGAGTCGCTGGTGATCTGGGAGGCCCAGTTCGGTGACTTCGTCAACGGCGCGCAGACCGTCGTCGACGAGTTCATCTCCTCGGCCGAGCAGAAGTGGGGCCAGACCTCCGGCGTCACGCTGCTGCTGCCGCACGGCTACGAGGGCCAGGGCCCGGACCACTCGTCCGCCCGCCCGGAGCGCTTCCTCCAGATGTGCGCGCAGAACAACATGACGGTCGCCATGCCGACGCTCCCGTCGAACTACTTCCACCTTCTGCGGTGGCAGGTGCACAACCCGCACCACAAGCCGCTCGTCGTCTTCACCCCGAAGTCGATGCTCCGCCTCAAGGCGGCCGCGTCGAAGGCGGAGGAGTTCACCACCGGCGGCTTCCGCCCGGTGATCGGCGACGACTCGGTCGACCCGAACGCGGTCCGCAAGGTCGTCTTCTGCGCCGGCAAGGTCTACTACGACCTGGAGGCCGAGCGCGAGAGGCGCGGCGTCACGGACGCTGCAGCCGCCAGTACGGCGATTATCCGTCTGGAGCGCCTCTACCCCCTGCCGGGTGCCGAGCTCCAGGCCGAGATCGCCAAGTACCCGAACGCCGAGAAGTACCTGTGGGCCCAGGAGGAGCCGGCCAACCAGGGTGCCTGGCCGTTCATCGCCCTGAACCTGATCGACCACCTGGACCTGGCCGTCGGCGCCGACGTCCCGCACGGTGAGCGTCTGCGCCGCATCTCGCGGGCGCACGGCTCGTCCCCGGCGGTCGGCTCGGCCAAGCGCCACCAGGCCGAGCAGGCACAGCTGGTCACCGAGGTCTTCGAGGCCTGACCGGTCGCTGTACGCAGGCCGAAGGGCCCGGCCCCGCGAGTCGATCGCGGGGCCGGGCCCTTCGGCCTGTCTGCCGCAGCCTGCTTCGGATCGCCCGGTCAGATCATCTGCGGTTCGAAGTCCCAGTACGGACGGTTGCGGGAGCGCGCCGAGACCGTGTGGACGTGCTGGGCGCCCAGGGTCGCCTCCAGATCGCCCAGCGCCTCCGCCTCGATCTTCTCCGCCCGCTGCCGGTCCCGGACGCCACGCAGGTCCGCGGCGTGCGCGATGCGGGCGGAGAGGGTCAGCGGATGGGTGCGGCCGAGGACCTCGATCGCCCTGGTGATGACCGAGTCCGTCAGCGCGGCGGCGGATTCCGGGTCGCCCACCAGGTTGCGCAGCGCCGAGGCGTTGATCGCACAGCCCAGCGTCCAGGGGTGGTTCTCCCCCACCGCCCGCGTCATGTCGGCGAGCGACTCCTCCAGGAGCGTGTGCGCGTGCTCCCGCTCGCCCACGTTACGGAGGATCAGGGCGTGGTTGGCCCGGGTCCCGGCCACATACGGGTGTCCCTCGCCGAGCATGTCCACATAGCCGGCGATGACCTTTTCGCTTATGTCCCTGGCCTGGTCGATGTCGGCGTGCTCGCGGGCGAAGAAGCTCTGGCTGGCCGCGAACATCATCGTCAGCGGATCGTTCTCGCCGAGCACCCGCTCGGACCGTTCGAGCACCCGGGTGAACAGGGTCGCGGCCCTGGCGCGCTCCCCCGAGCGGTACTGGCAGAGCGCGAGGTTGTGCTCGGCGCGCAGGGTCTGCGGGTTGTCGGAGCCCATCACCAGCCGGTGCACCCGGGCACTCTGGTTCTGCAGCGAGAGGGCGTCGCCGTACCGGCCGAGCAGGCGCAGGTCGGTGGCGTAGTTGATCTCGGAGTAGAGCGTCCAGCTGTGGCGCGGGCGCAGCAGCCGTCGCCTGGCCTCCAGGGTGCGCCGGTTGAGTTCGAGCGCCTCCTCGTACCGGCCGAGCAGGCGCATCGAAGTGCCCAGGTTGTTCTGCGCGTTGAGCGTGCGTGAGTCCTGGTCGCCCAGCAGTTCGCGGTAGGCGTCGAGGATCCAGCCGGAGATGTTCAGCGCCTCGTCGTACCGGCCGAGGCCCCGCAGGTCGGCGGCGAGGCCGCTGGCGGCGCGCAGGTGTTCCAGGTCCTGCGGGCCGCGTTCGGCGCGCAGATGGTCGACGGCGGCCCGCTCGATGGCCTCCGTACCGGCGTAGTCGCCGACGGCCCGCAGCAGGTTGGCGTAGTGGTATCTGAGGTCCCAGACCCTGGGGTAGTCCTCGCCGAGGAGTTCCCGCCAGGCGTCCATGGCACGTGCGCCCAGCTTGATGCCGGCCCGGTACTCCCCCGAGAGGTACATGTAGCGCAGGCAGTTGAGCACCAGGGTCTGCACCGCCGGGTCGGTGCTCCTGAGCACGTCGGCCCATTTCAGGTGCGGGGTGATCTCGGCGTAGGCGGGCCACAGCCGGGTGTCGGTGGGGCGGCCGGGGTCGGCGGCCGCGAGGGCCCGGCGGACCACCTCGATGAACTCCCGGCGGTCCCGTTCCGGCATGTCCTTGCCGATGATCTGGTGGACCATGCGGTGCATGTAGAGCGATTCGCCGGACGAGGCCTCGTCGACGACCGACTCGTGGGACTCCAGCCGGACCACGGAGTACTGGCGGAGCTGGCCGATCGCCCTGTTCCACAGCAGCGGGTCGTTCATCAGGCCGGAGAGCTGCTCCGGCAGTTCGCCGGGGGGCATTTCCCTCAGCAGCCGTACGGGGATCGAGCCGGGCGCGAAGAAGCTGCACAGGCGCAGCAGGTCGACGGACTCGGGGACGGTGTCCTTGAGCTTGTTCAGCAGTATCGACCAGGCGGTCTGGAAGGCGAGCGGGAAGTCGGCGGAGACCTTGACGACGTCCTGGTCGATGCCGTCCTCCAGGAGTTCGATGTACTCCTCGACCGACATGTCGGAGTCGTTGAGCCAGCCGGCGGTCTGGTCGAGGAGCAGCGGGAGGTCTTCGAGGGCGTCGGCGAGCTGGTCGGCCTCGGCCGGGGTCAGGCGCGGGGCCCTGCGGCGGATGAAGGCGACGGACTCGTCGCGGGCGTAGACGGGGACCTCGACGAGGTTGCTGTTGTGCTCGCTCCACTCGGGGTTGCGGGAGGTGATCAGGACGTGTCCGGGGCCGGTCGGCACCAGGTCCCAGATGTGCTCGGGCTCGTCGGCGCCGTCGAGGACGAGGAGCCAGTGGGAGTGGGGTTCGCCGCGGCGCAGAGCGTCGCGTACCGCGCGCAGCCGTTCGCCGTACTCGGCGCCGGTGGACAGGCCCAGTTCGGGGGCGAGTTCGGCGAGTTTCTGGCGGTAGAGGGCGCGCCGGTCGGCGGGCACCCACCACACGACGTCGTACTCGGAGCCGAAGCGGTAGACGTATTCGGCGGCCAGCTGGGTCTTGCCGACGCCGGACATGCCGTGCAGGGTGACGACCCCGGCGCCGGGTCCGGCGTCCTGGAGGGACCGGTAGGCCTTGCTGAGCAGCTCCTCGCGGCCGGTGAAGCGGGTGTTGCGGCGCGGCACCCCGCCCCACACCTCGGGGGTGTCGGCCGGATACCGGGGTCCCTGTCCGGCCGCCACGGGCTCGGACAGCGGTTCGGTGGGCAGGCCCAGGCGTACGAGCAGCCGCCGCTCGGCCTCGTCGGCGCCGACGTTGGTGAGGTCGGCGGCGCCGAAGACCGAGGTGGCGCCGGGCAGCGCGGAGGTGGTGACGCTGACGGCGGCGAAGCGGTCGGGGTCGGCGGCGACGACCTCGCGCAGGGCCCTGTTCCACTCGTCGTGGCTGCGGGGGCCGAGCTGGAAGTACCAGTCGCTGAGGATCACCAGGACGCGGCCGCGCGACAGGGTCAGATCCCGCAGCGACTCCTCCAGCGGCACCTCCACCGGGGGGTCCCAGCGCTGCACGACGACCGTCACTCCGCGGCGCTCCAGGCGGTCCGCGATCCACGCCGCCCAGGCGCGGTTGAAACCGGCGAAACTGATGGTGACGGTCTGCACCCCGGTTGCTCCAACTTGCCTACGCGTTCCGGGCATTCAACCATCTCCCTGCCTCGATACGGGCTTTGTCAACATACACCGGAGCATGGTCGGCTCCGATCGGTTCGACGGGGTGGCTCACTGCCTTCGCGAGCCGTTCCTCTGCTGCCATATCACCTTGGCGGTGGCCACGTACGCCTCCGCGCGCGCGAGATGACCCGTGGGGGGCGGACAATCGTCCAGACGGTGGTAGAGCGTGATCATCTCGTCGACCAGCACCCGGCCTTCGCGGGTCAGTGCCGCCGATCCGGCGAGCACGGGCAGGACGGCCCCGACCTGTTCGCGGCAGCGGGCGTGCTCGGCCCAGGCGAGGTCGCGGTGGGTGACGCGTCGCGCGCCGAGGGCGAACCGCTGCCAGTAGTCGGCCAGCGCGATGTGCGCGTAGGCGCCCTGGAGGAGGCCGTCGAAGGGCCTGGGGTCGGTGCGCCAGGGGGCGAAGTGACGCGGTGTCGCGTCGTGGTGGTGCAGGCGTACGAGGGTGCTGAGCGCGGCCAGTTTGGTGTGCTGGAGTTCGTGGACGAGGGTCGAGGCGAAGTAGGCGGAGGTGGGCGGTTTGCTGCTGAGGACGGCGCCGAAGGCCTCGCGCCTGGTGCCGCTGCAGTGTGCGGCGCCCTCGCCGATGGGCCCGGAGCCCGGGGGCGGGCCGAGCGGTACCAGGCAGCGCAGCAGGACGGCCGCTTCGGTGAGGCGGTGCTCGCCGCCGATCCGGAGCAGGGGCTCGATGCCGGACCAGGAATCGGCCCAGGCCTTGCGTTCGTGGTCGTCGATGTGGGTGGCGGCGCTCAGTCCCTGGCGCCGGATCCCGGGGCCTTCCGTGCGGTAGGGGTCGACGTCGTCCAGGGGGATGGGTCCGGTGCCGGGCAGTACGGCGGACAGGGCGAGCACGGGCAGCCAGCGCGGGTCGGCCGAGCAGGCCGTTCCGTCCTGCTGCGCACGCACGGTGAGGGGTGGCCGGCCGCCTGCCTCACGCACCGTCAATTCCCCTTCGGCGAAGGAGATGCCGACCGGGCCCGAGGCAGTGCGCAGGGCTCCCAGGGTGGGCAGCGACAGGAGTCCGTCGTGGGCGGTGAGCCGGGTCGTGACGGCGACTCCCGCACGGATCGCGGCGGCTGCGGCGAGAACGCTCAAGTGGTCCAGGTCGACGGGGAGTTCGGGGCCGGGGGCGGTGCCGGAGAGGCCGCGCAGGCAGCGCTGGGCCCAGGGGCCCGTGAGGGGGTGGAGCAGGACGGTGCGCACGGCGGCCCGGTCGGCACATTCGGCGGTCTCCAGCAGCGCCCAGTCCTGGCGCAGCCGGTCGAGCGCCCGGGGCGGGACGACGGTCGCGGGGGCCGCACCGGCTGCGTCGAGCAGGGCGCGCAGAAGGAGGAGGCGACGGGTGTCCTGGTCGCGTACGAGGATGCCGAGGGTGTCGGCGTCGCCCTCGGTGCGGCCGAGTTGTCGCAGCATGTGGTCCGGCAGTGGGGGGCTCATCGGTGTGCTCCTGCGGTTGCGTCGGACAGCCGGCCCGCGATGTGGCGTACCAGCCGTTCGAGATCGGCGCAGTAGACGGACGGGTTGGTGAAGCCGTTGTCTGCGCGGTAGCGGTGTGCGTAGTGGCCGCCGCCGCAGACGGTCAGCAGCGGGCAGGCGCGGCACGCGGCGGCGAGCGCGTCGGCGCCCGCCTGACGGGCGGCGACGCCGGGGTGGCGCAGGGCGTCGTCGAAGCTGTGGCGGAAGATGTCGAGGCCGGTAGCGGCGGCGGTGTCGTAGGCGGACTTGAGGGAGTCCACCTGCTCGATCGACCCGTCGGTCTCGACCACGATGGCATTGACGGGGTCGAGGCCGAGGGATTCGGTGGCGGCGGGCAGGCCGAGCAGCAGGGCGAGGCACTCCTCGAAGAGCCGGATCCGGGTCTCGCGCCGGCCGGCCCGCCACCAGCGGTCGAAGACGGCGGTGAGCCAGTCGCCGTACGGGGTCGGGCGGCCCGTTCCCGGTCCCATGGGGGCGGTCCCCGCGCCGGGCAGGCCGGGCGGGAGGTTCGTCCAGTTGCCGTGCGGCAGGAGCAGGTCCAGGCCGGGCGGGCGCAGGGCGAGCAGCGACTCGTACATCTCGACCGGGTCGGTCCGCGGGTCGACGACGGTGAGGATGCCCGCGTACGCCTCGGGGTGCCGCTCGGCGAGGAGCCGGGCGCCGCGCGAGGCGGCGGGCCAGGAGGGGCGTCCGGCGTGGTCGGTGCGAAGGGTGTTGTGGGTGGCCAGACCGCCGTCGAGGCTGATGCCGATGCGTATCCCGTGCCGGGCGAGGGTGGCGATGCGGGCGTCGGTGAGGAGGGTCGCGTTGGTCTGCACGGTGGCGTGGACGGTGCAGTCCGCGGGCACCAGGGCGCGCACCCGGCCGGCGAGGGCGGCCAGCCGGTCGGCGCCCGCGAGGAGGGGTTCGCCGCCGTGCAGGACGAGGGCGGTGTCGCGCAGTCCGTGGGCCGCGGCGTGTTCGGCGATGCGGTCGGCCGCGCGGTCCAGGACGGCGGGTGCGGCGGCGGCCGGGCGGTCGCGCCAGGTCCGGTCGGGGCCTTCGTAGAGGTAGCAGTAGCGGCAGGCGAGATTGCACCGGCCGTGCACCTTGACGATGAACTGCCCGAAGGGGAAGGGGCGTTGGCCGAAGGAGCCGGTGCCGGGGCGCCGACCGGTCGTGCCGGTGTCCGGGCGTCGGGGCGTGTGCGGCGTCGTCCGTCGAGACACTCCGGCACCCCCGTGCTGCACAGCCGCCGGGACGGCCCCCGTTGCCGGCCCGAGGCGAGTATCCCTGGCCTGCCGTGCGGGCAAACCCGTACCGGTCCATGTTGTCCTGTTCAACAGGGCCCTGGACCGAAATCCTGCGGTCCGGGCCCCTGTTGAGGCACCGTCCTGCGGGGTGGCGAGGCGTCCGGCCTCAGAAGGCGCTGTTGAATCCCCACAGCATTTCCCGCGGCTGCTCGGCCCGGCCGCGCAGATCCGCGACCACCTCGGAGAGGACCGGGTGGTCCAGTGTCCGCAGCGCCTCCAGATCGAGCCCCAGCAGATCCGGCAGCGCGTCCGGCCCCCCGGACGGCTCGCCGGGCGGCCCGTCACCCGGCCCGCCGTTGCGTATCGACTCGCTCATCACGCCTCCCCGTACCGCGTACTTCCGCATCGGGCTGCGGTGACTCGCTCGCCGTTGAGCGCATCCCGTGGAGCCCGTGTCCCTGACACACGTACATCTGCTCGCGTTGCGATGGCGCACTTGCCGTTCGTGCCGTGGGCCGCCGTGCGGATCGCGCCCGCACCGGTCCCATCCGTACCCATGCCCCGCACAACCGGGCATACGCCTTCTTGAGCATGCCATCGACCGGCGCAGGTCGTACGCCGGTCGCACACGGCGCGCTCAGCCGGATCGCATCACACCGAGGCCGCTCCGCCCGAACACCCGCTGCCCCGCCACTCAGCGCTCCAGTTCCGCCAGCCGTCCGGCGGTCGCCTCGCCCGCCGCGCCGCCGCCGTCCGGCAGTTTGCGCCATTCCTGGCGGGCCGCCCGGTAGGCCTCGCGTGCGGCCCGGGGGCGTCCCGCCCTCTCGTAGGTCATACCCCGCCAGTGGTTGGCTGTAGCACCCAACTCGACCGCCTGGTGGAACTGTTCCGGACTGTCCAGCTCCGCTTCGGCCGTGGCGGCCGCGTCGGCCGCGTCCCGGAACGCCTCGGCCGCCTCGTCGAGCCGGGCCGGACGTTGCAGCACCCGGGAGGCGTCGAGGTGGGACAGGCCCAGTTCCAACCAGCAGCGCGCCGCGGTCAGCGGGTCGGTCGCCTTCTGGGCCGCGAGCCCGAAGAGATGCTCGGCCTCGCGCAGATCGACCCGGTCCTCGGTGGCCCGGTGCCGCAGCATCAGCGCACGGCCCAGCATCAGCAGCCGCTCGGCCTGGCGCGAACTCCCCTCCGCCGTCTCCGTACGGCAGTCGCGCAGCACCCGGACCGCGGCGCCGATGTGCGCGCGGCCGTCGGGCAGTTGGGCGCGGCGCAGCAGGGTGCCGCCCCACTCCTCCAGCAGATCGGCATGGGCCCGCGAATCGCGTGGGACGCCGCGTGCGGCGCGGGCGAACCAGTCGGCCGCCTCCACGAGTTCGTCCGGATTCCCGGTGTGTTCGTAGCGGGCGACGCGGACCCGGGCGGCCCGGGTCCGGAGCGAGGCGCGCAGCCGCTGTTCCCGTACGGTCTCCAGGGCCTGCTCGATCAGGGTCGCCGCCTCGTCCGGCTCCTCGCCGGAGGCGAGCAGGGCGTCCACCAGGTCCAGCAGGATGCGCACCTCGGTGCCCATGGTGTGCCGGCCGGCGCCCTGTTCGAACGCGGTGCGCAGGGAGCGTGCCGCCTGACCGGCGTACACCCGGGACTGTTCGGTGTCGACGGTGGCCCCGGCGAGTTTCAGCAGGGTACGGCCGTGTGCCAGCGGCAGGGCGGCGGGCCGGTTCTCCTGGTCGGGCCAGACATCGGCGAACGCCTCCAGCATGCCGTACGCGGCCTGCAGCAGGGCGGTGTCGCCGTCGAGCCGCCACTGCGCCTCCAGGGCCCTGACCCGTTCCAGCGTGAGCGGGAGGGCCTCGGCGGGTTCGAGGCCGGGGTCCGAGCAGGCGGCCGTGTACTCGCGGTCGGCGCGGCGCAGCAGCTCCAGTGCGCCGCGCCGGTCGCCGCGGCGGCGCCGGTCGTCGGCCGCGGCGTGCAGCACCTTGGCCAGTACGGCCCGTTCGCGTACCGCCCCGGGGTGCGCGGCGGCCCGTTCTGCGGCGTACTCGGCCTCGCGGAGCAGCTCGGCATCGCCCTGCACCTCCCACAGCCGCAGGACGCAGCGCGCGTACTCCGCCCACAGCCCGGGATCGGCGCCCGGCCGTTCCTCGCGCTCGGTGGCGCCGCGCAGCAGCTGCACGGCGTCCATCAGGTACTGCACCATGCCGTCCGACTCGAAGTGCCGCAGCAGGACTCGGGCGCTCTCCACCGCCGCGTTGGGCGTCTGGACGGGGCTGTGGTAACCGTCCCGGTCGGTCCGGACGACGAACTGCTCGGGCAGGGGCATGAAACGCTCCAGTACGCGGACCGCGACCTCGGCGAAGGGGTGGGGGACGCGCGACCCGCCGCTTGCGCCGCTCTCCCCGTTCTCGTCACCCTCTTCGATCTCCCCGTCGGGCACGCCGTTCTCCAGGGTGCCCGTGGTGTGCGTGGGCCGCGCCGATCCGTATCTGCCCTCGCCGAGCTGGGCAAAGGCCAGGGCCGGGAAGTTCGGCCCGCCCTTCCCGAACCGCTGCTCGATGTACTGCGAGCAGTGCTTGAGCACGAGCAGCGCCTCGTCCCGGCCCAGCGGACCGAGCAGGGCTTCCCGGACGCCGGGCGCGAATTCGTACCACTGGCTCCGGCCGCCGTCCCCGCCGCCGTCCTCCGCCCTGCTGCGCGAGAGCAGTCCGCTCAGCAGCACCTCGGCGAGTTCGGACGGGCCGGAGTGGGGCAGCATCGTGCGCTGCACCAGCTGCATCACGGGCAGATACAGCGGGGCCGCCGCGAGGTAGACGGCCAGCTGTCCGGCGGCCGGGGAGGCCGCCGAGCGGAAGCGGCTGACCAGTTGGAGCGAGGACAGGCCATCGCCTGGGCGCTGCGCGGCCGCCGCGGGCTGATCGGCCCGCACCCAGCCGACGGCCCCGGAGATCTGCCCCGCGCCCGTGCCGGAGAGCAGCCTCGCCCAGGCCGCCAACGCGCCTTCCACCGGCGGGAGTACGGGAACCGCGAGGGCGCCCGGATGCACGGCGGGGCCCGTTCCGCCGTGCTCCGTGACCTTCAGTACGGCGGCTCCGCCGGGCCCCTCTCCCCGGGACAGCGAGCCGTAGGTGACCGGCAGTCTGGTCCGGTTCCACATCCGCTGGGGCAGGGGCTGGAGCACGGCGGTCGGGGCCTGTGCGGCCAGCCGGTGCAGCAGCCGGTGGGCGCGGCCGCTGTGCCAGAGCGGCCCGGCGCAGTCGCTGACCAGGACGGTGACGCGGCGGCCGGTCGGATCGCTCAGCCGGTCCGCGGAGTTCAGCGGCGCGGCGGCCGGATCGGGGCTGCGGCTCACCGCGGCGGCGCCGTCGGGCCCCTGATGCAGATAGCGCACCTGGACGTCTCGGAAGGCACCCAACTGGCCGAAGATCCGCTGGAGTTCGCCGAACATCCGGTCCCACACCAGCATCGAGGAGGAGGCGTCCATGACGCACTGCAGCAGTGCCTCGCCCCGGGACACCCCGCGGAACACCGGCATGATCACGCCGCCGGCCCGGGCGCTGAGCTCAGCGGTCGCCGTCTCGTCGAGGGTGCGGCGCAGCGGCGGGACGGCCGGTCGGTAGCGCTGCAACGGGCGCAGGGCGCGCTGGAGTTCCAGCGGCGCGGGGAGGGCGGGGGCGGCGGGCACACCGACGGTGAGCACCCTCGCCCGGCCGCCGCGGCCGGTGGGTGGTGCGGCGGTGCGGGGTACGGGGTAGAGGGCGATCCGCGGGTCGGCGTCACCGGGGTCCCGCTGCTCCGTGGGCGCGTCGCCCTCCGGTGCGGGGTCCGGCGCTTCGTCGCGACCGGTCACCGGCGGGGCGGGATTCACGACGGGCCGGGAATGCTGGTCCGGGCCATCGGGCAGCGACGGCGGGGCGCTCTCCTCGTCGTCCGGCGCGTCGGGGTGACGGGTCCAGCGGGCCAGCCAGAGGGCGTCACAAAGCTGCTCGACATCGGGATCGAGCCCGGCCTCGCGTAACCGGGCGACGAATACGGGCAGCAGGCCTCCGTCGTACGACTGGGGCACCGGCGCCGCGCCCTCGGCCGCGTCGTAGTCGGAGCCGTTGTCGGTGCCGTAGTCAGGGCCGGTGCCCGAGCCGCCTCCCCCGTCCGGTCCGTGCCGTGGCGCGCCCCTGGCCATCAGTGCATCACCTCGGCCGGTCGAGTCGCTGGATGAGCAGGTCGGCGAGGCGGTCGCGGCCCGCCGGGGCGGCGGCGTCGGTGAGATAGATCGCGTTCAACAGCTGGTCGGTGGCCAGGAGTTCGCTGCGGGAGCGCTCCAGGAAGTGGGCGATGAGATCGTCCCCGGAACGCGCCGCCTCGTCGCCGAGGTGGGCTCGTACGAAGGTCGCGAGCCGCTGGTGGTCGGGGCGTCCCAGCTCCAGGTGGATGCAGCGGCGCATCAGGGGCGCCGGGAAGTCCCGCTCGCCGTTGCTGGTGAGCACCACGAACGGGAAGGACCGGCACTGCACCCGGCCGCCCCTCACCCTCACCTTGTTGCCGTCGTCGTCGAGGACCTCCGCCACGCCGTCGGGCAGCCGGTCGGCCATCCGCTCCAGCTCGGGGATGGCGAACTCGCCCTCCTCCAACACGTTGAGCAGGTCGTTCGGCAGATCGATGTCGCTCTTGTCGAGCTCGTCGATGAGCAGCACGCGCGGCCGGTCCGAGGGCAGCAGCGCCGTACCGAGCGGCCCGAGCCGGATGTAGCTGCCGATGCTCTCCGCCGATCCGGCCCCGGACGCCCCGGCCGCCGCACTGTGCGCGGCGATCTGTACGTCCTGGAGCCGGGCGATCGCGTCGTAGTGGTAGAGGCCGTCCTGGAGCGCCGAGCGGCTGACGATGGGCCAGCGCAGGACCCGGCCGAGCCCGAGCTCATGGGCGACGGAGTGGGCCAGCGTGCTCTTCCCGGCGCCGGGGCTGCCGGTGACCAGCAGCGGGCGCCGCAGATAGAGCGCGGCATTGATCATTTCGAGCTCTTCGGCGCCCGGCCGGTGGAGCTCCGCGATGTGCCGGTGGGCGCCGAGGCGGCGGTCGGCGGACCCGTCCCCGCCCTGCTCGTCGGGGTCCGGGGCGCCGCGGCCCGCGAAGTCCCGCCAGGGCGGCGGGGGCGGCAACTGCTCGATGCCCTCGTGCGGTTCGCCGGCCCCTCGGTAGATGAGCCACTCGCTGGGTTCACTCATAGCGTGGTCCTCGTCGTCACTCGTCCGCCAGGGGCAGCAGTCGAACGTTCCTCACGGTAGCGATCCGTCATACCCTCCGTAAGGGGCACGTCGGCACGGTCCTTCACGGCGCCTCCAGGAACTGCCCGGAGCCGGGCAACGGATGGTGCGGATCATCCCAGAACAGGGCAACACCGTGCGACCAGTACATTTCGGTACGAGCCGCATGCACTCCCCGCCTCAACTCATGTACTTTTCGCGGGAGTTGCTCAGCGGTGCGGGCCTCGCCGACCGCATCGGCGGCGCGTCGGTGGTACTGAGTGCAGACCGTCACCGGCTCGGCCGCGCGGCGCCGCCACAGCGCCACCCCGAAACCCCCGTCGAGCACCCGCCCGAGACCGGCAGCCGCCTCCGGGCCGTCCCTGTCACCGTGACGGCAGAGCACCGGGACGGTCTCGTACGCCAGTCCGCGCAGCTCCTCCACCACGGGTACGGGAACCCGCATGCCGTCCTCGCAGTCGACGACGGCGGCCCGCATCGCGGCGGTCATGGTCCGGTTCCAGCGCGCCTCGCGCTCATCGGTCCCGTCGTCGGCCTGGAGCGGAGAGTGGTACAGGCGGCGGACGACCACAGGGCGCAGCACTCCGAGCGGCCGCCCGTCGGGCGGCACCCGCCACCCGTCGACCTCCAGGTCCATGAGGGCCTCGGGCAGGGCGACCTGGAGCATGGCGGGGTCGTCGGGCTCGTCGCACCGCCGGAGCGCCTCCGCCAATGGGCCCGCGAGCCGGGCCGGCAGGGCCTGCGGTGCGGTGCCCCGGCTGTCCTCGGCGACGGGCAGGACGTCCCCGGTGTGCTGTCCCACGCCGATCCGCCAGTCGTAGCGGTCCCGCTCCCAGCCGCGCGCCTCAAGCTGCAGCAGGACGTACGGGGCGCTGCGCGCCCTGACGGGTTCGAGCGCCGGCGCCGGGGTTCGCAGGTGCTCGACTCCGGGGGCGCGACGGCCGTTGTGCCACAGACCGGCGAGCTCGTGCCGGAACTTGCGGGAGAGCCGGTCCTCGGCCGTCCGCCTGACCCATTCCCACAGGGATGCCTCGGCGTGCGGGGTGGACGGCAGGACGTAGGGGCGTTCGGCGGAGATGGCGCTCATGCAGTAGCGCAGGATCAGTTCCAGTGCGCCGTCGCCGCCGGGGGCGTCGTACAGCGTCCCCAGCCCGTCGCGCCAGCCGCGCGGAGCGGCGTGGTGCTCGCTCGGGTGGGAGTCCGGCAGCCGGTCCAGGACGTCGAGGAGGCTGCGGGTGCTGAGCGGGGGCGGGAGTTCGGCGAGCCGGCCGAGCAGGTCGACGCGTTGCTGCGGGCTGAGGGCGAGACCGGCTCCGGCACCCAGTTCGCGCTGGAGATCGGCCCAGGTCCGCTCGGTGCCGACCGGGCTGGTGTGCCGGTCCGCGTGGTAGCGGTCGTGGGCGTGGAACACCGACTGGTAGGGGTCGTCGGACTCGGCGGCGACCGTCCCGGGCGGCACGGGCAGCGTACGCAGCCGCTCGACGCCGATCGAGGTCCCGCCGGTCGTGCCGTCGGAGCGCGACTTGAGTACGCCGACGACCTCGCCTCGGGCCAGGTCCACCACGGGCCCGCCGGACAGGCCGGGGTACATCCGGTCACCGTCGAGCCGCATCTGTTCGTCGTCCTCGGCCCAGTCGCCGAAGGTGCCCATCACCTGGCAGCGTCCGCTGAACCGGGTCAGCTGCCCCGACCCGCCGCCGGTCCAGCCCGTGTAGAGGACCGAGCCGCCGCCGAACATGCCCGCCGGGCGCTCGGTGACGTACACACAGGGGTGCTCGACGGGCCGCAGCAGCCGGATGAGCGCGAGGTCGGGCGCGGGCCAGCCGCCGGGCCCCGGCGTGCCGGGACGGCTCTCGGGCAGGGCGGCGACCACGGCGCCCTCGACCGCGGTCTCGGCGCTGCCCGGGTCCGGCTTGAAGACCACGTTCACGCGACGCCCCTCCCCCTCCATCGCCACGTGCGCGCACGTGAGGACCCAGCTCGGGGCGATGAAGAAGCCGCTCCCCAGGAAACCTCTGTCGGATCCGTCAGGGGCATACCCGGGCTCCGGGCGATGGATGCGTACGGTCGCCGCCATCACGAGGCCCGCCAGCGCACGGTACGTACTCTCCGAACCGCCCCCTGCGCCCCTGCCCGGCGGCTGGGTCATGAGCGGCTTCCGGTGTCCGGCCCGGCCCCGTCCGGATGCGCCGATGCGCCGGTGGATGCCCCAGCGCCCGCATCCCCTGCGGATGCGCCGGGAGCCTCCGGTCGCGCGGGCGCGGGCGGTGTCATGGGCGCGGGCGGGGAGGAAGGCGGGGGCGGCAGGTGGGATGCGGGGTGCGGCTGCTGCCCCGCACCACGCGTCCCCGTCCCTGTCCGCGCCTGCGCCGGGATCGGCGGATCGACGGGCGGATCTACGGGCGGACCGCCTCCGCTCCACGTCAGCGTGACCTTGATGCCGCCCTTGGCCTCGCCGTCCGCGAGGAGGCCGACGACCTTGCCCGCCTTCGCGGTGAGCTCGATGCCGAATTCGACGCTGACCTCGTCGGGCCGCACCGCCCGCAGCGGCTCGGCAAGCGAGCGCGCGACGCTGGTCACGACCGCCTGGAGGCTCTCGACCCGGGCCTGCACCTGGTCGGCGATGGCCCCGTACCCGATGTCCGTGAACTCCGGACCCCGGGCGGGCTCGGCCAGCTCCTCCGCCCCCGAGATCCGCGCCCAGACCGGCGTGCCGTCCGGCATCTCGATGCGCGTGATACGGGCCCCGCTGTCGGCCATGAAACCCCCCGTTCCCCCAACTACCCGCAGGCTAACGGCAGTACGCGGCCGATGCGAGAGACATGGACCATGAAGCCGGGGCGCCGCAGGCCGGTTCTCGGCGGTCCGGGGCGGCCGTCCCGGACCGCGCCCCGGGACGCGCTCCCGGCCTTCGCGGGGCTGTCACCAGGCATTAGGCTTGCCGCATGTACTTCACCGACCGCGGTATCGAGGAGCTGGAGAAGCGGCGAGGCGAGGAGGAAGTCACTTTCGAGTGGCTCGCCGAGCAGCTGCGTACGTTCGTCGATCTCAATCCCGACTTCGAGGTGCCGGTCGAGCGCCTCGCCACCTGGCTGGCCCGCCTCGACGACGAGGACGAGGACGAGTAGCCGGGGAGCAACCGTCGAGCAGTCGGCGTCAGAGCGGCCCGGTGGACTCGACCCCTGAACCCCTCGCCGAGACCCCCGCCGCGCCCTCGCCCTCTCCGGCCCTGAAGCGGTCGTACGCGAGGCCGAGCGCCCCGTGCGTCATCAGCAGCACCCCCGCGCAGGCCCAGCCGCCACTGCGGCGGCCCATCCCCCAGAGGGCGAGCGGCAGTCCGGCGGCCACCTGGGCGCCGCCCAGCAGCCGGGCCCTGGGGCCACGCAGCCAGGGGCCGAGGCGGCTGTTCTCGACCGCGTCGAGTTCGGCCCTCACCGCCCCGCGCCAGCCGGTCCAGGTGATCGGTTCGGCCTCCGGCCGCTCGTCGGCCGCCGCGTACAGCCGGTCGCCGGGCATGTCCGGGTCCAGACCGGGCGGGAGGGCCAGACCGATGCGGCCGAGCACGGCGAGCAGCTCGCGCAGCCGGATGCGGGCGTCGACGTCCGGGTCCGGGCGGGTCAGCGCTTCGAGTGCCTGGACGTCCGGTACGGGGTCGAGCCCCAGCCGCTCGGCGAACGTACGCATGGCCTCGTCCTCACCGGCCGGCGTGCCGTCGGCGAGCCAGACGTAGCCGACCGGGCGGCGGAATCCGGAGGCGAGCGTGTGACCGGCCCGCTCGCCGTCCCACCACAGGGCGAGAACCGGCCAGGCCGACCCGACGGCGAGCGCGGCGGCCCAGCCGGCCACGACGCGGTCGACCGGCTCCGCGTCCGCACCCTCCGCGCCACCGTCCCGCCAGGGCTTTCCCTCGGGTACGAGGACGGACCACCCGTCTCCGGCGGGCGCGAGCAGCATCCGCTCGCGCAGCAGATGGGCCACCGGCCGCACGGCCTCGGGTTCGGCCCGGCACAGCAGCAGCGCCCCGACGGGGGATGTCGCGTTCATGCCCCACACGGTAGGGCAATCTGCCCATATTCGGCGCTTTTTGGCCGACCCACGCCACCGCGGCACCCCTTGACTTCGCCGATCCGCGATATATCGTGTTCCGTAAGAGACGCGATATGTTGCGTCATTCCGCGCTCCCCGGGAGGTCAGATCCATGCCTGTGTCGACATGGGCCATCGCCGAGCCCCAGAAGCTGGCCTTCGACGGACCGGTGACATCGCTGGATGTGCGCATCGTCGCAGGCGCCGTCAATGTCGTCGGCACCGAGGAGCCGACCGCCCGGCTGGAGGTCTCCGCGATCGAGGGCCCGCCGCTGATCGTGACCCAGGAGGGCGGCACGCTCACCGTCGCGTACGAGGGCCTGCCGTGGAACGACTTCCTGAAGTGGTTCGACCGCAAGGGCTGGCACCGCAGCGCGGTCGTCTCGCTGGCCGTGCCGGCCGGGGCGACGGTGAAGGTCGGAGTCGTCGGCGCCGGAGCCGTCGTCTCCGGAATCCGCGGGCGTACGGACGTACGGGGGGTCAGCGGCGACACCACGCTCGTCGGGCTCGCCGGTCCGGTCCTGGCCGAGACGGTCTCCGGCAGCGTGGAGGCCCAGTCGGTCACCGGCGAGCTGCACTTCCAGACGGTCTCGGGCGATCTGACGGTCGTCGAGGGCGCCGGGACCTCGGTCCGGGCGGAATCGATCAGCGGCAGCATGGTGCTGGACCTGGACCCGACCGGGAAGCCCACGGACGTCCGGCTGACCACGGTGTCCGGCGAGGTCGCCATCCGGCTGCCGCACCCGGCGGACGCGACGGTCGAGGCGAACACCGCGAGCGGCACCGTCTCCAACGGCTTCGAGGACCTGCGGGTCAGCGGCCAGTGGGGGGCGAAGAAGATCACCGGCACGCTCGGGGCAGGGACGGGGAAACTGAGGGCGACGACCGTCTCGGGATCGATCGCCCTGCTGCGCCGCCCACCGGCCGAGGACGATCCGTACGACGCCGAGCCGACCGGAAAGGTGCTCTGACATGCCCCCCGTATTCGCCCACGGCCGACTGCGCCTCTATCTGCTGAAGCTGCTCGACGAGGCCCCCCGCCACGGCTACGAGGTGATCCGGCTCCTTGAGGAGCGCTTCCAGGGGCTGTACGCACCCTCGGCGGGCACGGTCTATCCGCGCCTCGCCAAACTGGAGGCCGAGGGGCTCGTCACCCATGCCACCGAAGGCGGCCGCAAGGTCTACTCGATCACCGACGCGGGCCGCGCCGAACTGGCCGGCCGCACGGGCGAACTGGCCGATCTGGAACTGGAGATCAGGGAGTCCGTCTCCGAACTGGCCGCCGAGATCCGGGACGACGTACGCGGTGCGGCCGGCAAGCTGCGCAGCGAGATGCGGGCCGCGGCGCACGAGACCAGGCACACCGGCACCGGCACCAACGGCCGCAAGGGCGGCCGGGAGTCCGGCTTCGGCGATCTCGGGGACTTCGGTGACTTCGGTGACTTCGGTGACTTCGGTGACAAGGAGTCATGGCGCGCTGCGAAGGAGGAGCTGCGCAAGGCCAAGCAGGAGTGGAAGGAGCAGGCCCGCCGGGCGAAGGACGAGTCCCGCCGCGCCCGCGAGGACGCCCAGCAGGCCCGCCGCCAGGCCAAGGAGGCCCAGGACCGGGCGCGCGAGCAGATGCAGAACGCCGCCCGCCAGGTCCAGGAGCACTTCGCCCGGGGCGACTGGCCCACGGGCGTACGGGAGGGGCTGGCCGAGATCACCGGCCAGCTGGGCAGCTTCGCCAGGACGGGCAGCTGGCCCCCGTACATCAAGCCGGAACCCGCCGACGCCGACCCGGAATGGGGCAAGGACACCACCGGCACCGGCGACCCGGCCCGCGATCTGGACCGGCTGCTCGACCGCTTCCGCGACGACATCCGTGATGCGGCCCGGGACCGGGGCGTCACGGAGGAGCAGCTGACGGAGGCCCGCCGCCATCTGTCGACGGCGGCGGCCCACATCGGGGCGCTGCTGCGGAAGGGCGAGACGGGGAGCTGACACGGGACCGGGGCAGGCGATCCGTGGCGGCTCCCGGGGCTCCGGCCCTCAGGCGCCGGACGGGCCGGGATCGCCCCCGCCCCCGTACAGCGCGCGGTTCACCGTCTCGTACGTCGCGCCCTGTGCGGCGAGCACGTCGGCGACCACTCCGGGGCAGGCGGTGAGCGCGAGGAGCAGGTGCTCCTCACCGATGAAACGGTCGCCGCGCCCCACCGCGATCCGCAGCGTCTTCGTCAGGACGTCCTTCGACCCGCGGGTGAACGGCCGACGCCCCGCCCCGCGCCGCCGGGCCCTGTCCAGCGCACCCTCCCCGTGGGACTCCTCGACGCGGGCGACGATCTCGTCGACATCGATACCGATGCCGGCGAGCGCGTCCGTATCCGCCCGGGTCAGTCCGCCGCGGCGGCGCGCGGTGACCAGCTCGGCCTCCACCGCCGCACGGCGGTCGTCGAGGCCCAGCGAGGTGATGGCGAAGGAGGCCCGTCCGCTGCGCCCGTCCAGCAGGGCGAGCAGCAGATGTTCCTCGGTGACCGATGCGGCGTCGGTCCGTTCGGCATGGGTCACGGCACCGGTCACGGTCGCCCGGGCGCTCTTGGTGAATCGTTCGAACATCATCGCCTCCCGTACTTCTTGTGCACGGCCTGTCGGCTGACGCCCAGCTCGGCCGCGATCTCCTGCCACGACCAGCCGTTCACCCGGGCGCTTCTGACTTGTACGGCTTCGAGCTGCTCCAGCAGCCTTCGCAGCGCGGCGACCGCCCGCAGCCCCACCCGGGGGTCGTGGTCACCGGCACGCGCGGCGAGATCCGTTGCTTCGGTCATGATGTCAACTTACGTTGACATGGCACCCTTGTCAACCATCATTGACAAGGGTGCCGCGGAGAGAGCGACCAGCTCCGTACGCCTCAGGAGCAGGTGAGCACGATCTTCCCGAACTGGTCGCCCGAGGCCAGCCGCTCGAACCCCTCGCGAGCCCGGTCCAGCGGCAGCACCTCATCGATGACGGGCCGCACGCCGGTCGTCGCGCAGAACGCGAGCAGATCCTCCAGCTCGTCCTTGGACCCCATGGTCGAGCCGACGACCTTCAGCTCCAGGAAGAAGATCCGGGTCAGCTCGGCGTGCGGGGGCCGGTCGCCGCTGGTCGCGCCGGAGATGACGAGCGTGCCGCCGGGGCGCAGCGACTTCACCGAGTGGGACCAGGTGGCGGCGCCGACGGTCTCGATGACCGCGTCGACGCGCTGCGGCAGCCGCGCGCCCGGCTCGTACGCCTCGATCGCGCCGAGTTCGACGGCGCGCCTGCGCCTGGCCTCGTCACGGCTGGTGGCGTAGATCCGCAGCCCGGCCGCCCGGCCGAGCACGATCGCGGCGGTGGCGACGCCGCCGCCGGCGCCCTGGACGAGCACGGAGTCGCCCGGTCGCACTCCGGCGTTGGTGAACAGCATCCGGTACGCGGTCAGCCAGGCGGTCGGCAGACAGGCGGCCTGCTCGAAGGTGAGCTCCTTCGGCTTGGGCAGCACGTTCCAGCTGGGGACGGTGACCTGCTCGGCGAAGGTGCCCTGGTAGCGCTCGGTCAGGATGGACCGGGGCTCGTTCGGGCCGACGCCGTGCCCGGTCTGCCCGATGACGGAGTGCAGGACGACCTCGTTGCCGTCCTCGTCGATCCCGGAGGCGTCGCAGCCGAGGATCATCGGCAGTTTGTCCTCGGCGAGACCGACGCCGCGGAGCGACCAGAGGTCGTGATGATTGAGGGAGGCGGCCCGGACCCTGACGGTCGTCCAACCGGGACGAGCCTCGGGCGCGGGGCGTTCGCCCAGCTCAAGGCCGTTGATGGGGTGGTCGCGGTCGATGCGGGATGCGTAGGCGGCGAACATGGCCCCGACGATAGGACACACGCCGCGCGGCTGGTTCTTTCAGCCCCTCCGGCGTTTGAGGAGCGGGGGTCCGGGGGCAGAGCCCCCGGTTACGGGAAGAGGCGGGGCGGGGAACAGGCCCGCCGCAGGCGCACCCCGCGCCCGGGCACTCACACCCGCACCCGCACCCCGCTCCAAACCTCAGCGCCGGGCCACGCCCTCCGCCCGCGCCGCCGCGGCCACCGCGGCCGTCACCGCCGGCGCCACCCGCTCGTCGAACGGCGACGGAATCACGTAGTCCGCCGCGAGCTCATCGCCCACGACATCCGCCAGCGCGTTCGCCGCGGCGATCTTCATGCCCTCGGTGATCCCGGAGGCCCGCACCTGAAGCGCCCCCGCGAAGATGCCGGGGAAGGCCAGCACGTTGTTGATCTGGTTCGGGTAGTCGGAACGCCCGGTCGCCACGACGGCCGCGTACTTGTGCGCGATGTCGGGGTGGACCTCGGGGTTCGGATTGGCCATGGCGAAGACGAACGCACCGGGTGCCATCGACGCGACGGCCGCCTCGGACACCGTACCGCCGGAAACGCCGATGAAGACGTCCGCGCCGGCCATTGCGCTCTCCAGCGGACCGGAGATCCCGGCCCGGTTCGTGAGCTCGGCCAGCTCGCGCTTGACGTCCGTCAGGTCCGTGCGGTCCCGGCTGACAATGCCCTTGCGGTCGGCCACGGCGACATCGCCGAGCCCCGCCTCCAGCAGGAATTTGGCGATGGCCACCCCGGCCGCACCGGCCCCGGAGATGACGGCGCGCAGTTCGCCGAGGCCCCGCCCGGACAGCTTCGCGGCATTACGCAGGGCCGCGAGCGTCACGATGGCGGTGCCGTGCTGGTCGTCGTGGAAGACCGGGATGTCGAGCCGCTCCTTGAGCCTGCGCTCGATCTCGAAGCAGCGCGGCGCCGAGATGTCCTCCAGGTTCACCCCGCCGAAGGAGGGCGCGAGCCGCACGACCGTCTCGACGATCTCGTCCGCGTCGGTCGTCGCGAGCGCGATCGGCACCGCGTCGACGCCGCCGAACTGCTTGAACAGAATCGCCTTGCCCTCCATCACCGGGAGGGACGCCTCGGGTCCGATGTCACCGAGGCCCAGAACCGCGGTACCGTCCGTCACGACGGCGACGACCTGCGACTTCCAGGTGTAGTCGTGGACCAGCTCGGGATTCTCGGCGATGGCGCTGCACACCTTGGCGACGCCGGGCGTGTACGCGAGGGACAGGTCGTCCTTGTTCCGGATGGGGACGGTGGCCTGCACGGCCATCTTCCCGCCGCGGTGGAGCGCGAAGGCCGGATCGAACGGCTCATCGGTGGCGCTGTCAGTGGTGCTGTCGCTGCGAGGATTGACGATCTCCGCTGCCATGGTGTTGACCCCTTAAGTCTTCATCGTTTGAGGGTGGCCACTCCTGGTTGAGGAGGGGTGGGCGGGCACCGCGTACGTTCCCTGCGCCCGGCGGTTGGCCCGCCCCGGCAGGGGGGATACGTACGCGCGGGCGCGCCGCACACGCGCCCTGAGCCCCGGATGAGGGGTGTAAAGGTCTTTCTTACCCGACGGACCGCTGCGCGGACGAGTCCGTATCGACACGGTGATGTGACTCATAGTCGAATATCTGGACAAGTCAGCCAACCGGCGAAATGACGTCCAACGGTCGAGACGCGCCGTAGATCCTCCGGCGTGAAGAAGGAAACCCCATAGAAGGTCCGGCCTTGATGTACCGGCCCCCTGAGGTTCGGGGATCGCCCGTTACCCGATTTTGACATGACTGGCCCCCTGTTTGGGCTAGTCCGAATGGCAAGATGCCGTAATCACACAGGGCGGCGACATCCGATGTCGTGTGTCCTCACCGCCTGGCGACACCACCCTCATCTGCCGGAGGAACCCCATCATGACCGCAAGCACCACACGTCGTACGGCCGCAAAGTCCCGGATTGCAGCGGTCGGCGCCATCGCGGTCGCCGGCACCATGCTGCTGACCGCCTGCGGCGACCAGACCGACTCGGACAGCACGAAGTCGGACAGCAGCACCAAGAGCACCGCCCCCCTCTTCGACAAGCTGCCGGCGGACATCCAGAAGGCCGGCGTCATCAAGGTCGGCACGGACGCCACGTACGCTCCGATGGAGTTCAAGCAGGGGGACAAGATCGTCGGGGTCGACCCCGACATCGCCGCGGCCCTCAGCAAGCAGCTCGGTGTGAAGATCGAGTTCACGTCGGGCACCTTCGACACGCTGCTCGGCGCGCTGCCCACCGGCCGCTACAACGCCGTCATGTCCGCCATGAGCGACACCAAGGCCCGTCAGGAGGGCCTGGACGACAAGGGCAAGAAGACCGGCACCGGTGTCGACTTCGTCGACTACTTCACCGCCAGCACCGGCATCCTGGTGAAGAAGGGCAACCCCGAGGGCATCAAGTCGCTCGACGACCTCTGTGGCAAGAAGCTCGCCGTCCAGCGCGGCACGACGTATGAGCAGGCCGCCAAGGACCTCTCGGCCAAGTGCGCCAAGGACGGCAAGGCGAAGATCTCCATCGAGGCCTTCTCCAGCGACTCCGAGGCCCAGACCCGAGTCAAGTCCGGCGGCGCCGTCGCCGACCTGAACGACTCCCCGGTCGCCGCCTACATCGCCAAGACCGCGGGCGGCGGCAACGACTTCGAGGCCATCGCCAACGAGTCGGACGCCGGACCGTTCGGCATCGCCGTGGACAAGAAGAACACGCAGCTCCGTGACGCTCTCAAGGACGCCCTGGACGCGATCATCGCCGACGGCACCTACAAGGCCGCTCTCGACAAGTGGGGCGCCGCCGACGGCGCTGTCACCGCAGCAGCCGTCAACGGCGGCAGCTGATCCGCGCACCGGCTGAAGGGCAGTCGTTGTGAACGACAAGATCGACAAGGTTCCGTCCGGGGCGACCTCCACCCCGGACCGGATCCCTCCCGCCGCCATCAAGGCGATCCCGGTACGTCATTTCGGGCGCTGGATCAGCGCACTGGTCGTGGTCGCCGCCCTCGTGGCACTCGTGTACGCCTTCTCGCAGGGCAATGTGCGCTGGGCGACCGTGCCGGAGAAGCTGTTCGACTCCAGCATCCTGACCGGTCTCCGGAACACGATCTACATCAGCGTGGCCTCCATGGTCGTGGGCCTGGTGCTCGGCGTGCTGTTCGCCGTGATGCGGCTGTCCAAGAACCCGGTGACCAGTGCGGTGGCCTGGCTGTACATCTGGTTCTTCCGCGGCACCCCGGTCTATGTGCAGCTGCTCATCTGGTTCAACCTCGCCCTGATCTTCCCGATCTTCGACATCGGGTTCTACCGGGACGAGATGACCGATGTCATGACCCCCTTCCTGGCCGCCCTGCTGGGTCTCGGCCTCAATGAGGGTGCGTACATGGCGGAGATCGTCCGGGCGGGCATTCAGTCCGTCGACGAGGGCCAGACCGAGGCGTCCCACGCGCTGGGCATGACCCAGACCAGGACCATGCGGCGCGTGGTGCTCCCGCAGGCGATGCGGGTGATCATCCCGCCCACGGGCAACGAGTTCATCAACATGCTCAAGACCTCGTCGCTGGTCATCGCGGTCCAGTACCAGGACCTGCTGCGCAGCGCACAGGACATCGCATCCACCTCGTTCGCGGTGATGGAGATGCTCTTCGTCGCCTCGCTCTGGTACCTGGCCCTGACCAGCGTGTTCAGCGTCGGCCAGTACTACCTGGAGCGCCGTTACGCCCGCGGGTCGCTGCGCTCCCTGCCGCCCACCCCGCTTCAGCGTCTGCGGGCCAACCTGAACATGTTCCGCCGTTCGGAGGTGGCCGAGTGACCACTCACGCCATGGTGAAGGCCGAGGGCGTCCACAAGTCCTTCGGCGCCGCGCACATCCTCAAGGGCATCGACCTGGAGGTCGCCCCGCGTGAGGTCTTCTGTCTGATCGGCCCGTCCGGTTCCGGCAAGTCGACCTTCCTGCGGTGCATCAACCACCTGGAGCAGATCAACGCCGGCCGGCTGTACGTCGACGGCGAGCTGGTGGGTTACCGCCAGAAGGGCGACAAGCTCTACGAGCTCAAGGACAGCGAGGTCGCCCTGAAGCGCCGGGACATCGGCATGGTCTTCCAGCGCTTCAACCTCTTCCCCCACATGACGGCGATCGAGAACGTCATGGAGGCCCCGGTCCAGGTCAAGGGCGAGTCGAGGGCCGTCGCAAGGGCCAGGGCCGAGCGGCTGCTGGACCGGGTGGGCCTCGCCGACAAGGCGAAGAACTACCCCTCCCAGCTCTCCGGCGGCCAGCAGCAGCGCGTGGCGATCGCCCGCGCCCTGGCCATGGAGCCGAAGCTGATGCTCTTCGACGAGCCGACATCGGCACTCGACCCGGAGCTGGTGGGAGATGTCCTGGACGTCATGCGCGGTCTCGCGGAGGACGGCATGACGATGATCGTCGTGACCCACGAGATGGGATTCGCGCGTGAGGTCGGCGATGCGCTGGTCTTCATGGACGACGGCGTGGTGGTCGAGTCCGGCCACCCGCGCGACGTACTGACGAACCCGCAGCACGACCGGACGAAGTCGTTCCTGTCAAAGGTGCTCTGAGAGTACGAGAGGGAGGGCGGTATGGACCGGTCAAGGTCCGTACCGCCCTCCCTCTTTCCTCTTCTCTCCCCTGCTTCTTCTACTTCTTCTACTTCTTCGGCAGCAGCTCCGGGCTGAGCATCAGCGTCCGCAGCTGGGCGAGGGTGAGCGGCGGGGTCTTGAGCAGCGGGCCCTGTGCCTGCTCGCTCTTGAGACCGGTGCTGTCCCGGACGGCCAGCACCGCGCCGTCCTTCAGGGTGAGCCGGCCGACGAGTTCGGGCCCCCACAGGGGCATGCTCCCGTATTTCATCGGGTCGCTCCAGGTGGTCAGGACCCGGCCGTCGGGGAGTTCCTCGCGTACGCAGTCCGCCCGGCGCGGCTCCCCGTTGACCGGCTTGCACAGGTCCCCGGCCGGATCGATGCTGCCGAACTTCTTCCTGATGGACTCGGCGTCCCTCAGGTCGACGGTGAGATAGCCGACGCCGCCGCCCCGGCGGACGGAGTACTGCCCGTCCAGCGGCCCCACGGGATGTTCCTCGGCCTGCTCGGGTGTGGCGTTCTTGATGATGACGGCCAGCGAGACCTGCTCGACGCTCCCCACGTCTTTGGGCAGCAGTTCGACCAGCTGCTCGGACCTGCCGCCATCCTTTTCAATCTCGGCCGAGGCCGCCACGGATGACCCCTGCGGCTTCGCGCCCGCGGCGAGACCCGGGACCGTGACCACACCGGCGGCGACCACGGCGAGTGCCGCGGCCGAGACGGTGACCCGGCGCCGCAGACGGACCCGGGCGGCCCTGGCGTACACCGCCTGGGTGGAGATGACAGGCTGCCCCGCGTTCTCGGCGACCCGCCCCAACAGCTCATGCACGTCGTTCATACGAATTCCTCTGCCATTTCGGCGCGCAGCGCCGCCAACCCCCGAGCCGCGTGGCTCTTGACCGTGTTCTCCCGCATCCCGAGCAGCTGGGCCGTGGCCTCGACGCTCAGGTCCTCCCAGTAGCGCAGCACCAGTACGGCTCGCTGCTTGGCCGTGAGCCGGGCGAGGGCCGCCCGCACCGCGAGGCCGGTGTCCGTGTCGGGCGCATGGCCCGCGCGCTCGGGCAGTTCGCCGTACGACTGTTCGCGCCGCCAGAACCGGCGGCGGGCCGCGATGAAGGTGTTGACCAGGGTCTTGCGTGCGTACGCCTCGATGTTGTCGAGCCGCCCGTGCCGCCGTCCGCCGAGCACCACTTTGACCAGCGTGGCCTGGACCAGGTCCTCGGCCTCGTGCCGGTCGCCGCAGAGCAGGTACGCGCTGCGGAACAGTGCGGTGCGTCTGCCCTCGACGAAGGCGTGCAGCGCGGCATCGTCATCGATCCGCATCGTCAGCGCCCCTCTCCGGGTCCGCGGATGCGGACCGTCTCACCCTTCAAGTGCGGCGGGACGCACGGTGGGTTGCAGCAGAGTGCAGAAAAATGAGGGGCGGTACGGGCCGACTCCTGGAAACCGCCGACCCCGTACCGCCTTTTCCTGCGCATGCTGCCGCTACTTCACCGCGAGTACCAGAGTGTCCGAGGGAGACGCCCAGACGGCCCTTGCCTCACCGAAACCCGCCTTGCGCAGGGTGTCGGCGTGCCACCGCGCGGACGGCATGTCGCCGTCCGCGTGCTCGCCGTAGATCTTGTACCGCTCGGCGGTCGGCCCGGCGAGGACCGGGTCCTTGGCGGCGAGGGCCCACCAGTCCGCCCAGTCGAGAGCGCCCGCTTCCTTGGCGCGGTCCATGGTCGCGTGCCGGTGGGCGCGTTCGGCTGCGTTGATACGGGGGGTCTCGGTGTCGATCATGTGGTCGGCGTTCATGAACACCCCCCCGTCCCTGACGAGCCCGCCGATGCGCCCGTAGAGCGCGGTGAGCGGTTCGGCGTGCAGCCAGTGCAGGGCGGTCGCGGTGAGGACGGCGTCGTACGAGTCGTGCGGCAACTGCCCTGTCCAGTCCGGGTCCTTGAGGTCGGCGGTGACGAAGGTGGCACGGTCGTCGCCGTCGAAGTGGCCGCGGGCGATGGCGAGGAGCGCCGGGTCGAGGTCGACGCCCGTGCTGGTGGCCTCCGGGAACCGCTTGAGGAGCCGGTCCGTAATACTTCCCGTACCGCATGCGAGATCGAGCACTCTCGGCCGGGGCCCCACCAGGGCCTCGACCATGTCCAGCATCACCCGGAACCGTTCCTCGCGGTCGGGCATGTACCACTCCTGCTGCCGGTCCCAGCTCTCCTGCCAGGCCGCCCAGTCAGTTCCTGTCGTTGTCTCCGCCACGAGGGACCTCCCATGTAATACCCTGGAACCGCAAAAGCCCATTACACCACCGCTGCACCGACTTTAGACCGACGCCGTAAGGACTACAAGTGGAACTGGCCTATTACTCGGACTACGCCGTGCGTCTGGTCAACACCGAGGAGCCGGCCCGCAACAAGGACTCCCTCAGCTCCGTCGAGGCGGTCCGCGAGCTGTTCGGCGCCAACGGCCAGGCGGCCCGGCGGGCGACCGACGCGGATGTGACCCGCTTCCGGTCCGTACGGGCACGGCTGCGCTCGGTCTTCGAGGCGGCCGACGGCGGTGACGAGACACTTGCCGTCGACCTGCTCAACTCACTGCTGCTGGAGTTCCCGGTCAGCCCGCAGATCTCCGGGCACGACCTCCGAGACGAGGACGGCAAGCCGGACTGGCACATGCACCTGGCCGACCACCCGTCGAACGCGACGGCCGGGTACGCCGCCATCGCGGCGATGGGTCTCGCCTTCCATCTCACCTCGTACGGCGTGGACCGGCTCGGCCTGTGCGAGGCGGCGCCCTGCCGCAACGCCTACCTCGACACCTCGACCAACCGCTCCCGCCGCTACTGCTCGGACCGCTGCGCGACCCGCGCCAACGTGGCGGCCTACCGGGCCCGCAAGCGCCTGGAGACGGAGCGCGCCGCCGTCACGGGCCGCAGCGCGGAGACCGCCCAGGCCACCACTCCCAGTACCGAGCGCTGATCCTTCTTCAGCGGCCGGTAGCGCGCCCGGACCCTGGCCAGCACGAGCTCCTCGGGCACCGTCCCGTAATCCGTGCTGTCACCACCCGCGAAACTGTTGTCGGCCAGCACCCACCAGCCGTCCCGACGGCGCTCGGCGGCCCGCTTGACGACCAGCAGATCCTGCTGGAACGGATGCCGCAGAATCACCACGTCCCCGGGACGCACCACCGCCCCGTACTGCACGAGCAGCCAGTCCCCGTGATGAAGCGTGGGCACCATCGAAGGCCCCGTCACCTCCACCACCTGGAACGGCACACGCGCACCCAGCCCTCGCCCTGGCTGCTCCTGCGTCAGCTCAGGCAACTCCGGCACCTCCCGCATCTCTCCGGCACCTCCCCGGTCCGTCCAGTACACAGTCCCGTACAGCGTTCCGTACATTCGGCCACTGGGCCCATCCTCACCCCGGACTTTTGGCCTAAGCCCATGGGGGCACCCACGAAAACCCGCCTCTCACGGAGTAATGTCCCACCTGAGAAGACGATCACGAGGAAGGACAGCTCAATGCTTTCCCGCCTGTTTGCCCCCAAGGTGAAGGTCAGCGCCCACTGCGACCTGCCCTGCGGCGTGTACGACCCGGCCCAGGCCCGCATCGAGGCGGAGTCCGTCAAGGCCGTCCAGGAGAAGTACCAGGCCAACGAGGACCCGCACTTCCGGGCCCGCGCAGTGGTCATCAAGGAGCAGCGCGCCGAGCTCGCCAAGCACCACGTCTCGGTGCTGTGGAGCGACTACTTCAAGCCCCCGCACTTCGAGAAGTACCCGGAGCTGCACCAGCTGGTCAACGACGCCCTGAAGGCGCTGTCGGCCGCCAAGGCCTCCACGGACCCGGCGACGGGCCAGAAGGCTCTGGACTACATCGCCGAGATCGACAAGATCTTCTGGGAGACCAAGAAGGCCTGATCCCCCCGCCCCGACGACCGCGGCTCCGCCGCAGGCCGGACGGGACGTCAGAAGGGCCCGACCGCTTCGAGGCAGATTCTCGGGGTCCTCGCAACACCTGATGGCTTACGTGGTCGTCAGTAGATCACGCAGACGCTCGGCTGGAGTTTTCCAGCCGAGCGTTTTGCGTGGGCGGCCGTTGAGTTGCTGAGCGACGTGTTCGAGGTCTTCGGGGCTGTGCACGGACAGGTCGGTGCCCTTGGGGAAGTACTGCCGTAGCAGGCCGTTGGTGTTCTCGTTCGATCCGCGCTGCCAGGGTGAGTGCGGGTCGCAGAAGTAGACCGGAACACCGGTGGACACGGTGAACTGCTTGTGCGCGGCCATCTCGCAGCCCTGGTCCCAGGTCAGCGAGCCGCGCAGGTGCTCGGGAAGGGTCTGGATCAGGGGCACCAGCACGTCACGGACTTCCTCGGCGGTGTGCCCGCCGGGCAGGTGGCCGAGCATGACATAGCGGGTGGAGCGCTCGACCAGGGTGACGATCGCGCTCTCGTTGCGGGTGCCGACGATCAGGTCGCCTTCCCAGTGGCCGGGAACCGCCCGGTCTGCGACCTCGGGCGGCCGCTCGGAGATCATCACCATCTCGTCGACGAACCGGCGCGTTCGCTGGTCCGGGCTGCGGTGCGGCTTGCGGCGGGTGCGCCCGGTGCGCAGCGCTGCCGCGACTTCACGGCGCAGTCCGCCACGGGCCTGCACGTAGATCGCCTGGTAGATCGTCTCCGGACTCACGCGCATGCTCTCGTCGTCGGGGAACTCGGTGACCAGAGCGTGACAGATCTGCTCAGGTGACCACTGCTGCTGCAGCTTGTGGGCGACGTAATCACGCAGCGGACCGTCCGTAGCGAGCTTGGACGCCTTGGGCCTCGGACGGCTCTTCGCCCACGCCCGCTGTGCCCGGTGCGGCTGATAGACGCCCTCGACCGAATGGGCGTCGATCTCCCGCTTGACCGTGGAGGCCGGTCGGCTCAGCGCTCGCCCGATCGCCCGCAGCGATTGACCCTCACGACGCAAGTCAGCGATCAACTCCCGCTCCGCCACCGTCAGGAACCGGTGGTGCAGCTCGGCCTCGACCGCCGCAACGGACGGCTCCCGCGATGCGGCACTGGTGGTTGTCACACCGGTCTTGTAATCGATCCGGCGCCCGTCCGGGTGCAGGCGCGCGCCGTTGCTCTTCCTGATACCACGGTCCCAGTCCCGCGCAGTGCGTTCATGGACCCCGACCAGTGCCGCGGCCTCCCGCTGCCGGACCCCGGACGCGCGAAGCCTGTCGTACTCCACTCGCCCCGGATGCCCGGCCGCGCCCGGCTTCCCACGCCCACGCACGCCGGCTTTCCGCGCCCACCCGGCCGCCGTGTGACGGCTCACCCCGACCACCCGAGCAGCCCCCGCGACACTGCCGTTCTCCCGGTCCAGCGCCTCGAAGAACCTCACCTTCAAGCCCTCAAAATCCACGATCCCCGCAACTCCCTGAAGACCAGGGTGTTGCGGGGATCGCTAGAACCCGCCCGACGGTCGGGCCCTTTCGTGCTTCCGCGATCGTATGGGAGACGAACAGGAATGCCGCAAGATCGGGGCCGAGTTCGGGCTGTGGCGCCTGAGGTCCGGCGGCCTCAGGCGAAGTACTCGGCAGCCGGGAAGTCGAGGACTCCCAGCACTTCGTCCCGGCCGGGCATCGCCTCACGGGGCCGCTCGGCGTCCGGCAATGCGGCAATGCGGCAATCGCGCCCGTCCCCTGTTCACGCGCTGCCGCGTGGTGTCGTTGCCCAGGATGGGTGCCAGACCGCCTCGGGGAGCGGGGCCAGGTTTCCGAAGTGGTTGATGACTGCGCGGAGTCCTGGGTGTGGATTCGCTCGGGGGAGGATGAGCGAGAGCGGGTATGCGAGCGTCGGATTCACGATCGGGATGCGGCGCAGGTCGTAGTTCGTCGGCCAGATGTACCGGTCGCGCGAGCCCACGAGGGTTGCCACGTCCGCGGAGTCCGCGAGGATGTCGAGGAGTACCTCGTTGCCGAAGTTCGGGCCCGCGGCGTCGATGCGGAGGTCGAAGTCGGTGGCGAGCTGATCGTAGAACTCCGCCCATTCGCTTCGCGGCGCGATACCCGGCACCCAGATCCGGTGCTTGCGCAGCTGGGAGGGTGTCAGTGTTCGTGCGAAGGCGAGCGGGTGTCTCGGGCCGATGAGGAGTTCCAGTGGAGAGTCGAAGGCGTGGATCATCTGCACGTCGCGCGGCAGTGTGGCCGGGTCGGTGACCGAGCGGAACGACGCGTCGATATCGCCTGCTTGGACGGCGGTGACCGCCACGTGCGGGTCGTTGACCCTGAGGGTCACCACGTCGAGGTCGGTTTCGGGATGCGACCGCCAATAGTCGTGCAGGACGACGGCCTGCGCGGATCGCAGGCCGAGAACGTCGATCCGAAGGGCCCGCGAGCCCGGTCTGATCGCGGTGATGGCGCGATCGACACCCGTGATGATGTTCCGGGCGTGCGGGAGGAAAGCCTGGCCGTCGAGTGTCAGCTCGACCCCTCGGGCGGTACGGGTGAACAACCGGACGTCGAGTTCGCGCTCAAGGGTTGCGATCCGCTTCGACACGGCCTGTTGCGTTACGCCGAGTTCGTCGGCCGCGTATCGCAGCTGTCCGAGCTCGGCCGCGCGGACGAACGATCGCACCGCCTCGGTATCCATTGACCCAGCATAGACGTGCACAACTGATGGTTGTGGCTCGCCCGGAGGCCGGTTGTTTGATCCCGCGACGGTGCGGCCGGTGTGATTCAGAGACCCGAACTTCGGTTGTCGCTAGGGAGTCGCATGCGCGTGCAGTTGGGGCGCAGTTTCGGCTGGCTGTGGTCGGCCTACGCCGTCAGTACATACGGTACGTGGATTGCCTTCGGCGCGTTCCCGCTGATCGCGGTTCGAGTGCTGCACTCGTCGGCATTCGCCGTGTCGCTCCTGGAGGCCGCCGGGCTTGCCGTCGCGGCGATTGTTGCGTTCTCGCTCGGGCCGTGGGTCGGGCACCGGGCCAAGCGTCCGGTGATGATCGCGATGGACCTGATCCGGTTCGCCGCGATGGCGAGTGTCCCGGTCTCGTACGTCCTCGGCTTGCTTTCGTACGGCCAACTGCTGGTCGTCTCGGTCATCTCCGGGACCGCGAGCATCGCCTTCGCTGCCGCGTCCGGCGCGTATCTGAAGTATCTCGTCCGTAGCGATCACCTCCTTGTGGCGAACGGGAGATTCGAGGGCACGAGCTGGGCGGCAACGGCGGCGGGCCCGCCCCTCGGTGGTGCACTCATAGGGTTGCTCGGCCCGGTCGTCACTGTCATGACCGACGCCCTCAGCTACCTGCTGTCCGCGCTCGGGGTCCTCCGCATCCGCGGAGGCGACGTCGCGACACCCCGCGACCGGGCCACCGGGCTCCGCGGAGCCGACCTTCTCCGCGGCTGGCGGTTCATCCTCCGCGACCGCGTGCTGAGGCGCCTGTTCCTCAACTCGATCCTGGTCGGCGGCCTGATCATGGCCACCGCCCCGCTCCTGTCCGTCCTCCTGCTGGGCCAGTACCACTTCCCGGCCTGGCAATACGGTCTCGCCTTCGGCATCCCGGCACTCGGCGGCTTCGTGGGCGCCCGCCTCTCCGCGCGCCTCGTGACCCGCTACGGCCGGCACCGGGTCATGATCGTCTCCGGCCGGCTGCGATCACTCTTCCCACTCGGTCTCACGTTCGTCCATCCCGGCATCCCCGGACTCCTCACGGTGATCGTCGTCGAGGGCCTGCTGATCACCTGCATGGGCATCTTCAATCCGATCTACGCAACAGAACGCCTGCAACGGACTCCCGCGGATCACACCGCACAAATCCTCAGTACGTGGAGCGCCATCAGCAAACTCCTGCAAGCTGCCCTGATGGTGATCTGGGGCATTCTCGCCACACTCACCAGCCCGCTCGCCGCGATCACCATGTCCGGCGTTCTCCTGCTCGCCACCCCGCTCCTGCTGCCCAAACGGATGCATTTGTCGGTTCCTGAGCCCGCCGCGTCAGCCGAAGACAGGACGGTTCGGGTCTGAGACCTGCACAGCCACAAGGGGCGCTCGTCGTCGCCTTCGGTGCCGACACCGCGGTGTATCGACTTCTGGGCCCGGGCAGGGGCGGGCCTCGGGCCACCTCGGCTGTAGTACCGTCATCCTCGCCTGCGAGATGGGCCTGGTTGCCTCTATGGCACGGAGTGCGCAGTCCGGGGATCGGCCGGTGAATGACAGTCTCAGGGCTCCGCATCCGTCACACCAAAAAGGCTCGATCCCTCCACCACAGGCCGGACGGGCCGTCAGAAGGGCCCGACCGCTTCGAGGCGGGTTCTAGCGATCCCCGCAACACCCTGGTCTTCAGGGAGTTGCGGGGATCGTGGATTTTGAGGGCTTGAAGGTGAGGTTCTTCGAGGCGCTGGACCGGGAGAACGGCAGTGTCGCGGGGGCTGCTCGGGTGGTCGGGGTGAGCCGTCACACGGCGGCCGGGTGGGCGCGGAAAGCCGGCGTGCGTGGGCGTGGGAAGCCGGGCGCGGCCGGGCATCCGGGGCGAGTGGAGTACGACAGGCTTCGCGCGTCCGGGGTCCGGCAGCGGGAGGCCGCGGCACTGGTCGGGGTCCATGAACGCACTGCGCGGGACTGGGACCGTGGTATCAGGAAGAGCAACGGCGCGCGCCTGCACCCGGACGGGCGCCGGATCGATTACAAGACCGGTGTGACAACCACCAGTGCCGCATCGCGGGAGCCGTCCGTTGCGGCGGTCGAGGCCGAGCTGCACCACCGGTTCCTGACGGTGGCGGAGCGGGAGTTGATCGCTGACTTGCGTCGTGAGGGTCAATCGCTGCGGGCGATCGGGCGAGCGCTGAGCCGACCGGCCTCCACGGTCAAGCGGGAGATCGACGCCCATTCGGTCGAGGGCGTCTATCAGCCGCACCGGGCACAGCGGGCGTGGGCGAAGAGCCGTCCGAGGCCCAAGGCGTCCAAGCTCGCTACGGACGGTCCGCTGCGTGATTACGTCGCCCACAAGCTGCAGCAGCAGTGGTCACCTGAGCAGATCTGTCACGCTCTGGTCACCGAGTTCCCCGACGACGAGAGCATGCGCGTGAGTCCGGAGACGATCTACCAGGCGATCTACGTGCAGGCCCGTGGCGGACTGCGCCGTGAAGTCGCGGCAGCGCTGCGCACCGGGCGCACCCGCCGCAAGCCGCACCGCAGCCCGGACCAGCGAACGCGCCGGTTCGTCGACGAGATGGTGATGATCTCCGAGCGGCCGCCCGAGGTCGCAGACCGGGCGGTTCCCGGCCACTGGGAAGGCGACCTGATCGTCGGCACCCGCAACGAGAGCGCGATCGTCACCCTGGTCGAGCGCTCCACCCGCTATGTCATGCTCGGCCACCTGCCCGGCGGGCACACCGCCGAGGAAGTCCGTGACGTGCTGGTGCCCCTGATCCAGACCCTTCCCGAGCACCTGCGCGGCTCGCTGACCTGGGACCAGGGCTGCGAGATGGCCGCGCACAAGCAGTTCACCGTGTCCACCGGTGTTCCGGTCTACTTCTGCGACCCGCACTCACCCTGGCAGCGCGGATCGAACGAGAACACCAACGGCCTGCTACGGCAGTACTTCCCCAAGGGCACCGACCTGTCCGTGCACAGCCCCGAAGACCTCGAACACGTCGCTCAGCAACTCAACGGCCGCCCACGCAAAACGCTCGGCTGGAAAACTCCAGCCGAGCGTCTGCGTGATCTACTGACGACCACGTAAGCCATCAGGTGTTGCGAGGACCCCGAGAATCTGCCCGACCGGTCGGGCCCTTCCGCGCTTCCTGGAGCGCGGGTTCGACGCCCGGCGGGGTACCCATGTGAATTGCCCCAATATCCGACTGATGAGTTTCCGGGACGGGATCAGTCGGTATGGGTGGACATGCGCACGCGACGGGGCATGTGCTCACGACAGGAGACAACGATGACCACCGAGGGCTTCACCACATGTCTGTGGTTCGACGGGCAGGCCGAGGAAGCGGCGGAGTACTACCTCTCGGTCTTCAAGAACTCCCGCCTCGGCAGGATCGGCCGCTACACCGAAGCGGGGCCCGGGCCCGCCGGTTCGGCGATGGCGGTCGAGTTCGAGATCAACGGGCAGAAGTTCGTGGGACTGAACGGCGGGCCGCAGTTCACGTTCAATGAATCCATCTCGTTCCAGATCCGCTGCTCGGACCAGGACGAGGTGGACTACTACTGGGGCCGTCTCACCGACGGGGGCGAAGAGGGCCCCTGCGGCTGGCTGAAGGACAGATACGGCGTCTCCTGGCAGGTCGTCCCCGAGGTACTGATCGATCTGATCGGCGACCAGGACGCGGAGAAGGCCGCCCGGACCACCGCGGCGATGATGACCATGAAGAAGCTGGACATCTCCGTGCTGCGGAAAGCGCACGACGAAGGCTGACAGGGGGCGGCGGGATGGCCGGGGGCGGGAGATGACAGGGGGCGAGGACTGACAAGGCGACTGCGCCGGGCGGAAGTTGGTCCGTCCGGCGCCTTCGTGTGCCATCGGCGGGTGAGCCTGCTGTCACCGCCGCGCCGCGCCCCCAGCGCGGCGCGGCCCCAGGAAGGCGCCGGCCAGCAGCGCGCCGGTCAGGGTCAGCGCCGCGTTGAGCAGGATCGCGATCGAGACTCCCGACAGGACGCCCTCGGGGCCGGTGTCGCCCAGGGCGGACATCCGGGCGGTGACGACGGCGCTCATCACCGGGATGCCCATCGTGATGCCGACCTGCTGGGTCATGGTGGCGAGGCCGGTGGCCAGACCCTGTTCCTCGTCGGGAAGTCCGGAGGTCGCGGTGACCATGAAGCCGACGATCATCAGCATGTTGCCGATGCCGCCGATGAAGGTGGCCGCCAGCAGAAGCCGGATCCAGGCCTCCGACGTACCGAGCGCCACCAGGGAGAGCGTGGCCACGGCCTGGATGATGCCGCCGGCCACGATGGTCGTACGGCTGCCGTACCGGCCGACCGCACGGCCGCCGAACGCGCCGCCGATCACGGTGCCGAGACCCAGGACGCCGAAGGCGAGGCCGGTGGCGAGCGGTGAGTGGCCGAGTACTTCCTGCAGATAGAGGGTGAGCAGGAAGACCAGCGAGGTCTCGGTGACGAAGGCGATCAGGCCGGCGGTATTGCCCCAGATGACGCTGCGCCGCTTCAGGATGTGTACGGGAACCAGGGGCGCCGTGGCCCTCTTCTCGACGGACCGGAAGACCAGGAGGAGCACGAGCCCCACGAGGAGCGCGGCCAGGGTGGTGGGCGCGGTCCAGCCGGACTCACCGGCCCGGGTCAGTCCGTAGACGAGCAGGAGCAGTCCGCCCGTGACGGTCACGGCCCCGGGGACGTCGAGCCGGGGGCGCCGCACGGGGCGCGAGTCGGTGATGACGGCCGGGGCGAGGGCCACCACCAGGGCGGCCACGGGAACGTTGATGAAGAAGGCCCAGCGCCAGGAGAGCAGATCGGTGAGCAGTCCGCCGAGGATGGCCCCGGCGGTGAATCCGGCGGACATCAGCGCGCCGTTGAGACCCAGCGCGCGTTCCCGCAGCGGTCCCTCCTTGAAGGCCGTGGTCAGCAGGGCGAGTCCGGCGGGGGTGACGGCCGCCGTGGCGAGCCCCTGCAACACCCTTGCGGTGAGCAGGACTTCGGGCGAGGTGGCGAGTCCGCCCAGGGCGGAAGAGAGACCGAGAACGGCCATGCCGCCCAGGAACAGCCTTTTGCGGCCCACGAGATCGGCGACGCGGCCGAACAGCAGCGTGAAACCGGCGGCTGCGAGGGCGAACGCGGTGGCGATCCACTGCAGATGGGAGAGCGAGAAGCCGAGGCCCTCGCCGACGACGGGCAGCGCGACGTTCAGGATCGAGAAGTCCACGGCGATCATGAACTGGGCGCCGAGGAGGAGGGTGAGGACCAGCTTCTGCCGTCCGGTCATGCGGATCTTCGAGGACGAGGCGGCGGGAGCGGCCCCGGTGTCGTCGGTGGTGTCGGAAGACCGGGTCCGGCCGGATGCGGACATGATTGCCCTTCCTCAGGGGAGACCTACGGCTTAACAGGATGGCAGTTCCGTTAAGGTGAGTGGTTACCGTAGCAGGGAAGGCTTACTAATGAAACTGGAGACCCGTTATGGATTCTGAGGGCGTGGAGCCCGGCACCGTCCGACCCGGTGGCCGCACCGCCCGGGTCCGTGAAGCGGTCCTGCGGGCCGCGGGTGACGCCCTGGCCGAGCACGGCTTCGACCGGCTGGACCTCGCCGATGTCGCGCGCCGCGCCGAGGTCGGCAAGACGACCGTCTACCGGCGCTGGTCCACCCCCACCGGCCTGATCGCCGACCTGCTCGACGACATGGCCGAGCAGTCCTCTCCCCGTACGGACACGGGTTCCCTGGCCGAGGACCTCAGGGCCAACGCCCGACTGGTGGTCACCACCCTCACCGATCCCCGGCAGGGCGCCCTCTTCAAGTCCGTGATCGCCGCGGCCACCTGCGACCCGCGCACGGCCGAGGCGCTGCACCGCTTCTACGCGATCCGCATCAAGGAGTGGTCCGGTTGCGTCACCGAGGCCGTCGACCGCGGGGAACTGCCCGCGGGTACGGACGCGGACGAGGTGATTCGCGCCGTATCGGCACCCCTCTACTACCGGCTGCTGGCCAGCGGCGACCCGCTCGACGAGACGGCGGCGGACCGTGCCGCCGAGGCGGCGGCCGCGGCGGCACGGGCGGGCGTGTATGTGAGGTGAGGGGGCGCGTCGGGCGCGTCAGCCGGCCGTGTGGGCGCGCAGGCGTGTCGTCCACGGGTGGTCGGCGCCCTGGGCCAGGGTGATCGTCTCGGTCAGCCAGGCGCACTGGTCCGCGGTGAGGCCCGGCAGTGCCGTCGCGAAGTCCTGTTCGTCCTTGGGACGCGGGGACTTGGCCTTGTACAGGAGCTGCACCTCGGGGGAAAGGTACGGGACGCCGTCCCTGGAGACCCGGCCGAGCCGGTCGAGCGGGAGGCGGATGCGGGGGTCGCGGCGGAACAGCCAGTCGGTGCCCTCCGCGTCGTCGAGCATGAGCTGGATGCGCCAGGGCTCGGCCGGGCCGGGGCGGCACCAGATGTCGTGGACCCCCGGCGGCAGGACCTCGCCGGGGAGCCAGGGGCGCAGGGTGCCGGGCGGATCGGCGGCCCACCACTCCCAGCCCGCCAGGAGCCGCTGGGCGGCGAGCTGGTCGCGGCGCAGCAGGAGTACGTCGATGTCGCCGTGGTCCCGGAAGGCGTGGCCCACGGCGAGTTCGACCGCGTATCCGCCCGCCACCCACCAGGGGGCGCGCAGCGGGGCGAAGAGGCCGGCGGCCTCGGTGAGCGGGAGCGGCTCCCAGGGGCCCCAGGGGGTTTCTGTACGCATGGGCCCGTGGCCCCCTTCCGTCTCGCGTGTCGCCCGCCGTGGTGTCAGTCCGTCTTCAGCAGATGCCGGTAGCTGTCCGGATGCTCCCTCAGATACGTGGCCAGGCCCGTCGCCGGATGCCCGGTGAGGTTCGCCACGGCGTCCGAGACCGTGGACATCTCGCCGGTGGCGATGGCCTCGTACGACGTCACCCAGCCGGCCACCTCCCAGTCCTCGGCACCGTAGTGCGCCCGTGAGGCATAGGCCTCCTCACGGGTCTCCGGTACGTAGGTGACGGTCCGGCCGGTGACCCTGCTGAGCTCCTCGGCCGCTTCGGCGAGAGTGAAGGCCTCCGGGCCCGTGAGGTCGTACGTGACCCCGTCGTGGCGGGTGTCCACGCCCTCGGTGTCGGCGAGCAGCACGGCGGTGGCGGCGTCCGCGATGTCCTCGTGAGCCACCGCCGCCACCCGGCCGTCGCCTCCGGGACCGCGCAGCACCCCGTCGACGCCGGTCATCGCAGGGATCCCGGCGAGGTACAGGCTGTCGCGCAGGAAGGTGTAGCGGACCTCGGCGACCCGGATGTGTGCCTCGGTGTGCCAGTGGTCCCGGGCGTAGGTGAACGTGGCGTCCGGCGCCGCGCCGAGGAAGGAGACGTACACGATGCGCTCGACGCCCGCGGCGACCGCCGCGTCCACGGCCGTCGTGTGCTGGAGCACCCGGTCGGGGCTCTCGTGCGCCGAGACGAGGAACAGGGTGTGCGCCCCGGCGAGGGCGCGGCGCATGGCCTCCCCGTCCCCGTAGGGGGCGGGCGGTGCGGCGACGGCGCCGGGCAGCTCCGGCAGCCGGGACGGGTCGCGGCCGAGAAGCCGTACGGGCACTCCGGCGCGCGCCAGGCGCTGTGCGACGCGGCTGCCGACCGCACCGGTCGCGCCGGTGACGGCGATGATGGGGGCGCCCGGGTCCGTGGGGACTGTGGGGTCGACGGGGTCTGTGGGGGGTCGGGGGTTCATGCGGGGTCGCCTTCCTTGCGCGGCCAGGGGCGCACCTCCACGACCGCGTCCACCGGGACGGGTCCGTAGATGTGCGGGAACTCCTCGCCTCCGGGCGCGACGGGCTCGTACCGCACGGGCGCCGGGAGCCGTGCGGGGTCGATGACGAGGACCACCAGATCCTGGTCACCGGTCCCGGCCCGGCTCCCGGCGCCGTACAGCGTCTCGGCCACGCCGGCGAGCTGGTGCGGCAGCGAGCAGTGGATGAAGCCCTCTTCGTGCAGGGTGCGGCCGCGGGTGGACATCTCATACGTCCCGATCCCGCGGGCCGCCTCCCACAAGGGCCCTTCGGTGAGGTGCAGCAGCAGTTCGGTCATGGGCCAAAGCTAGCCGCGTCGACGCGGCCCGCGGGCCATCAGCGTGGCCGCCGATCGGGCCGCGAGCAGAACTGCCGCGATCCCGCCGAGAATCCGCTCACCGCCATGGGAACCCGCGTTCGGGCGTGAGCCGCCGCGGCCGGGCCCGTCCTTCCAGGAGCGGTCGGGGCATGCCGGGTGCCGAGCACGCGCCGGGCCGTCTCCGCCGGCGATTCGGCCTCCACTCGCGGGGTCCGCCCCGGGATCCGCCCCGCGCGGGCCGGCAGCGCCCGGTCGCAGAAGGCGTCGAGTGCGGCGATTCCCGAACCGCGGTCGTTCACCGCGTGCGGGCGAGCGGGCTGCGGTTGCGCAGCAGCCACTGGTGGTACCCGGCCGCCCGCTGGGCCGCCTCACGATAGGCCGCCTCCAGTTCCTCGTACACCGTCGTCATGTCGGCGCCCGGCCGGGACACCAGCAGCAGCCGTACGGCGAGGGGGTCGTCGCGCAGCGGCCGGATCGCCATGTCGTCGCGCGGCCCGGAGGTGGGCTGGCAGGGGGCGACCGCCTCGCCGAGCACGACGAGGGACGCGGCGGTGAGGTAGTCGCCGTGCAGGACGGTCGGCGCGAGGCCCGCCTCGCCCAACACCCGGCGCAGCCCGTCCCATTCGCCATCCACCGTGGGGTCGACCATCCACCGGTCGGCGGCCAGGTCCCCGAGGTCGACCACGGGCCGGGCGGCGGCCGGATGGTCCCGGGCCATGGAGATGAACTGCGGTTCACGGTCCAGGAGTACGCGCTGCTCCAGGCCGTCCGGAACGGCCAACGGACAGCCCTCGACCTCGTGCACGAAGGCGACGTCGAGCCCGCCCGCCTCGACCGTACGCAGCAGGGCACTGGCCGATACCTCGACCCGTAACGAGATGTCCGTGCCGGGCAGCCGGAGCCGGAGCCTGCGCAGCCAGTCACCGATGACCCGGCTCGCCGTGCTGCCGATGCGCAGTCGCTGGCCCGTGGCGCGGACCGCTTCGGCCTCCGCCTTCGCCTCGCTCACCAGGGCGGCCATTCCCTCGACCAGGGGGCGGGCCCGGCCGAGGACGGAGCGACCGAGCAACGTCGGTCGGCAGCCGGTCCGTTCGCGGCTGAACAACTCGGCGCCCAGAGTGTTCTCGATCCGGCGCAGCTGGGTGGACAGGGAGGGCTGGCTCACGCCCAGCATGCGGGCGGCTCGGTGCAGGCTGCCCGTGTCGGCGATGGCGCACAGCGCCCTGAGGTGTCTCACCTCCAGCTCCATGCGATCGAGCGTAGGACCGCGGGCGACCGTCGCACCAGACGCCCCAATCCCATCAAAGTCCTTTAATTCACCGGGAGTTGGCGCAGCCGTCGATGACGGTACCGGGGCCGGCGATAGGGCGGTGCTATCGGCGGTTGACATCATCCGCCACAGCTCGCGCTCCCCGACACTCTCTCCGTACCGCACCCCGTCCGCGTTCGATGACCGGACGGGTTCACCGGACAGGCAATCGGTAGGAGACCCCCCATGAAATACCCCAGGACCGTCATGTCGGCCGTGCTCGGACTCGGCTTCGCACTCACGGCCGCGCTGGGCACCGCACCCGCCATCGCCTCCTCTCCCGCACCCGCCGGGCCCGCCATCGCCTCCTCGCAGGCCCATGCGGGCTACACCTCCCACTCCGCGTCGCAGGAGAACGCCGCCGCGAACAAGGCGTTCTTCGAGGCGGTCGCCAGGTCCGTCGCCGAGAAGCGGGCGGCGAACCCGGGCGCCCAGGCGGTCACCATCGTCTACAGCGCCGCCAACGCGCCGAGCTTCCGCACCCAGATATCCAGCAGCGCGCAGATCTGGAACAGCTCGGTCTCCAACGTCCGGCTGCAGGAAGGCTCGAACGCCGACTTCGCCTACTACGAGGGCAACGACTCACGCGGCTCTTACGCCAGCACCGACGGGCACGGCAACGGGTACATCTTCCTCGACTACGCGCAGAACCAGCAGTACAACTCGACCCGCGTGACCGCGCACGAGACCGGTCATGTGCTCGGCCTGCCTGACCACTACTCCGGTCCGTGCAGCGAGCTGATGTCGGGCGGCGGCCCCGGCACGTCCTGCACCAACCCGTATCCCAACGCGAACGAGCGCAGCCAGGTGAACTACCTGTGGCAGTACGGCTTCGCAGCCGCACTCGCCCGCAGCACCTCCTGACGGCCGCTCGACGCCAACGGGGCCAAGGGGGCCACCTCGTAGGACGGGGTGGCCCCCTTGGGCCCGACGGACGGGTGGACACACGCCCGAGGATCAGGCGAGTTCGAGCGGGAACGCGCCCCGGTGTCCGGTGCCGGCGCCCTTGTCCGGGCGGGGCTCGTACTCCTGGCAGCTCCAGATCTCCTGGACGAAGCCGGTCCGCCGGTCCCACAGATCCAGGACATCGCCCTCACCGGCCGCCCCGCGGTAGGCGTCCTTGGCGCCCCGGAAGCAGGCGAGGCCGCCGGAGAGGCCGCGGCCGGGGGACGGGAAGTAGTCCGAGAAGGCGCAGGCTATGCAGGTCCGGAGGCGCACCCCTGGCGGCAGGGCGCGCTGGATCGTGGCGAGGGCGGACGCGAAGTCGCTCTCGGCTCGACGGGAGCCGTAGGCCGCTCCTCCGAACTGCAGCTCCAGGTAGAGGTACGGATCGGGGCGGCGCAGCGACAGCAGGCAGCTGAGCGTGGCCTGCTGGACGGCCCCGTCGCAAAGGACCGGGAGCGGCAGGTCCCACTCCAGGACGCAGTCGCCCAACGCGCCGTCCACCAGGGCGAACACATCGCCGTCCGGTGGTGTGCCGGCCGCCGGGGTGAGGCCGTCGAAGCTCTTGCCCTCGAAGTCGATGCCCCTGATCCGGAGGCGGAGTTGTTGTCCGTCGGTGGTGAGGATGACGGCGTCGGAACCCTGTCGGTCCCGGTACCACCCTGCCCATGACTCATCTGTCATGGGCACGGACTGTAGCCCGTGCCCATGACAGTCGCCCTGTCGCCCTCCTTTTCGTCTCACGGGCCTTGTGACCTCGGCACCTTCTTCGTTCTCCTTCCTTCAGCCCCCTTCACCCTTCTTCGCTTCCCGCTCCCTTCTTCACACCCCCTCCGGTCTTCGACCGCGTATCGCCACCTCCTCCCCTTCTCCGTTCAGTGCGTCCGGCGGGTGACGAACTCCGCCAGGGTCAGGAGGTCGCCCGCCGGGGCCAGGTCGGGGACCGCCCGGGACAGGTGGTGGACGGCGCGTGCCATCCGGTCCGCCGCGCAGATCTGTGCCCAGTCCCGGCCGCCCGCCCGGTCGACGGCATCCGCTGCGCGGCTCACCTCGCCGGGGGTGTTCATGGATCCCCGGTAGAGCGTGGCGAGTTCGTCCGCGGCGGGTGTGCCGGAGGTCAGTGCGGCGACCACGGGCAGGGACTTCTTGTGGGCGACGAGATCCGCCCCGACGGGTTTCCCGGTCTGTGCCGGATCCCCCCAGATGCCGATCAGATCGTCGATGAGCTGGAAGGCGAGGCCCGCCTCCCGGCCGAATCCGTCCATCGCGCCGACCGCCCGCTCCCCCGCACCGGCGTACAGCGCGCCCAGTGCGCAGGCGCAGCCGAGCAGTGCTCCGGTCTTGGCGGTGGCCATGGTGAGGCACTCGTCCAGCGAGACCTCGTCCGGGCCGCGGTCCTCGAAGGCGCAGTCGGCCTGCTGGCCCGCGCACAGCTCGATGACACAGGTCGACAGCCTCGCCGAGGCGCGGGCCGCGGCCGGGCCGGTGTCCTCGGCGAGCAGCCGCTGGGCGAGGGCGAGCATGGCGTCACCGGCGATGACCGCGTCCGGGATACCGAAGACCGCCCAGGCCGTGGGCCGGTGCCGACGGGTCCGGTCCTCGTCGATGACGTCGTCGTGCAGCAGGGTGAAGTTGTGGGCCAGCTCCACGGCGACGGCCGCCCGGACCGCCCTTTGCGGGTCGCCGCCCAGCGCCCGGGCGGCGGCGAGGACGAGCGCGGGTCTGATCGCCTTGCCCGCCCGCCCGGATGACGGGGTGCCGTCGGCCTGCTGCCAGCCGAAGTGGTACATCGCGACGCGGCGGATCGATCCGGGCAAGGAGTCTACGGCGGCGTGCAGTTGGGGGTCGACGAGGGTCCGGGTCTGCTCCAGGAGGGCTGCGGCCTCCTGGCCCTGCGCCGCGAGGGCGGCCGGATCGTTGTCACCCGGGATGCGGGGTGTGGGTGAGTGGAGTGCGTGGTGGGTCTTCACTGGGGCGTCCTCCCGTGACCGCCCCGGGCACGACTGCCCGGCGGCGGAGGTCGACGGGGGCCCGGACATCGTCGCCCGGGCCCCCGATGGGCTACCGCCAGCGGCTGACCTCGACGTTTTCCAGTACGCCGAGGGCGTCCGGCACGAGGATGGCCGCGGAGTAGTAGGCCGTCACCAGATAGGAGATGATCGCCTGCTCGTCGATGCCCATGAAGCGGACCGACAGGCTGGGCTCGATCTCGTCGGGGATGCCTGTCTGCTGGAGTCCGATGACGCCCTGCTCGGCCTCACCGGTCCTCATGCAGATGATCGATGTGGTCCGGGAGTCGGTGACCGGGATCTTGTTGGACGGGAAGATCGGCACGCCCCGCCAGGCCGGCACATGGTGGCCGCCGACATCCACGCTCTCCGGCACCAGACCGCGCTTGTTGCATTCGCGGCCGAATGCGGCGATGGCCCGCGGGTGGGCGAGGAAGAGTTTCGAGCCGCGGCGGCGCGAGAGCAGTTCGTCCATGTCGTCGGGGCTCGGCGCCCCGTCGTGCGGCTGGATGCGCTGCCCGTAGTCGCAGTTGTTGAGCAGACCGAACTCGCGGTTGTTGATCAGCTCGTGCTCCTGGCGCTCCCGCAGCGCCTCGACCGTGAGCCTCAACTGCTGCTCGGTCTGGTTCATCGGCTGGTTGTAGAGGTCGGCGACCCTGCTGTGGACCTTCAGCACGGTCTGGGCGACGCTCAGTTCGTACTCGCGCGGTGCCGATTCGTAGTCCACGTACGTGTGCGGGACGACGGCTTCGCCGACATGGCCGGCGGAGAGGTCGATCTCCGCCTCGCCGTACTTGTTGGTGCGCTGCTGCGGGATGCTGAGCAGCCCGGTGAGATGGGTGCGGAGCGAATCCGCGCGCTCGGCGAGATTCAGCACGTCGGCCCGGCTCAGCGTCAGCACCGTACAGGCGGTGACGGCACGGGCCGTGTACTCCCAGACGGCGTCGCCGTCGATCAGGGCGTGGTCACCGAAGTAGGCACCGTCGGCATGGACTCCGAGCACCGCCTCGTCCCCGTACGGGCCGGTGCCGATCTTCTCCACCTTGCCGTGCGCCAGCAGGAAGACACGGTCCGCCGCGTCCCCCGAACCGGCCAGCACCTGGCCTGCGGCGATGTCGTGCTGCTCGCACCGCCGGGCCAGTTCGCCGAGCACCTCCTCGTCCCCGAACTCCCGCAGGGCGGGGAGCTCTCCGAGCTCGGCGGGGATGACCGTGACCCGGTCACCCGTCTGCACAAACGTCACCCTGCCGTCCCCGACCGAGTAGCTCAACCTGCGGTTCACCCGGTAGGTGCCACCCTGTACCTGCACCCATGGCAGCATCTTCAGCAGCCACCGTGAGGTGATCTCCTGCATCTGCGGAGCGGACTTGGTGGTCGTCGCGAGGTTCCGCGCCGCTGCCGTGCCCAGACTCTGCTGTGGCGGCATCGGCGCGTTCTGAACCTCTTCACCAACGGACATCTGACGTCCTCTCGATCATCGGCTGACCTGCGAGAAGAAGCCTTTCAGCACGGAGAGTCGGCGCGCCATTACACAAAAGAGTGTGACTAATCGGGCTTTGGGCTGGGCACAACGCTCCGCGATGCCCATCGGTCCCTTAAATTTGCATCTTCGATGCAACTTATCTAATGTGGCCGTCATGCGGCTGACGAGATTCACCGACGTGGCGCTGCGCGTACTGATGCGCCTCGCCGTCGTGGAGAACGAGGACCCGCCGACCACCCGGGAGGTGGCGGCGACCATGCAGGTGCCGTACACGCACGCCGCGAAGGTGGTCGCCAGGCTCCAGCACCTCGGCCTCATCGAGGCGCGCCGGGGCCGCGGCGGCGGGCTCAGCCTCACCGGAGCGGGCCGGTCCGCCTCGGTCGGCCGGCTCGTACGGGAGCTGGAGGAGCCCGGCGACGTCGTCGAGTGCGAGGGCGCCACCCCCTGCCCCCTGCGCTCGGCCTGCCGGCTGCGCGGCGCCCTGCGCCAGGCGGAGGAGGCCTTCTACGCCTCGCTCGATCCGATCACCGTCTCCGAACTCGTCGCCTCCCCCACCGGACCAGTACTGATCGGCATCAGCAGCGGCCGCCCGGCCGCCGACTGAGCCGCTCCGGCCCGCACCCCTCACCACGGGCACCATCGCCCGGTTTCACACTGCCCAAAAATACGCATCTCAGATACCAATTCAGTCCCACACGAGACACAGGAGTCACCGATGCTCTCCGAGACGTCCACCGCCACCGTCCGTGCCACGCTTCCCGCCGTGGGAGCGGCCATCGGAGACATCGCCGATCTCTTCTACCGCAAGCTCTTCGACGCCCACCCCGAGCTGCTGCGCAACCTCTTCAACCGCGGCAACCAGGCGTCCGGCGCCCAGCGCCAGGCCCTCGCGGGCTCCATCGCCGCCTTCGCGACCCAGCTGGTCGAGCACCCGGACACCCGCCCCGACGTGATGCTCAGCCGGATCGCGCACAAGCACGCCTCGCTCGGCATCACCGCCGCGCAGTACGACAGCGTGCACACCCATCTGCTCGCCGCCGTCGCCGAGGTGCTCGGCGACGCGGTCACCCCCGAGGTCGCCGCCGCCTGGGACGAGGTCTACTGGCTGATGGCGGGCGCCCTGATCTCGATCGAGGAGCGGCTGTACGCACAGCAGGGCGTCGTCGCCGGTGACGTGTGGCGCGAGTGGGAGGTGACCACCCGGATCGAGGAGACGGCGGATGTCGCCACCTTCCAGCTCCGCCCTGCCGACGGCTCCCCCGCCCCCGCCTTCCGCCCCGGGCAGTACGTCTCCGTACAGGTGGAACTCCCCGACGGGGCCCGCCAGATACGCCAGTACAGCCTCTCCAGCGCCCCCGGTTCGCCGCTGCGCTCGATCACCGTCAAGCGGGTGCGCGGCGGCGGCTCGCCCGACGGCGAGGTCTCCCGTCATCTGCACGCCGAGGTCGGCGTCGGCGACCGGTTGCGGGTCTCCGCCCCGTACGGCGACCTCGTGCTCGACTCCGCCGACGCCCCGCTCCTGCTCGCCTCCGCGGGCATCGGCTGCACCCCGATGCTCTCGATGCTGGACCACCTCGCGGCCACCGGCCACCGCGCCCCGGTCACCGTCGTGCACGGCGACCGCTCCCCCGCCGACCACGCGATGCGCACCGACCACGCCCTGCTCACCGGCAAACTCCCCGACGCCTCCGCCCACTTCTGGTACGAGGACCCGGAGCCCGGCCACCCCTCCGACCGCACCGGCCTGGTCGATCTGAGCGGCCTCGCCGTCGCCTCCGGCACCCACGCCTACCTCTGCGGACCGCTGCCCTTCATGCGCACCGTACGCACCCAGTTGCTGGCCAAGGGCCTTCCCGCGGCCGACATCCACTACGAGGTGTTCGGCCCCGATCTGTGGCTCGCCCAGGACTGAACCCGGCCCCCTGCTCGTGGAATTGACCGGATCGCATCGCACACGGCCCGAACAACCGCGCCGGGTATGGCCCGGAGACCGACGTTCCGGTACAAGCGGATGAAGGCCCGGTCCCCCCACGCGCAAAAGGAGTCGGCCATGTCCCCGCCCATGTCCGCGAGCACCTTTCTCAAGGCCCTGAAGAACGAAGGGCTCACCGTCGTCCAGGTCGGCGACTGGCGTACCCACAACCGCAACCACAAGGGCCCCTGGGGCCCGGTCAACGGCGTGATGATCCACCACACGGTCAGCAGGGGCACCGCCACCACCGTCCGCATCTGCCGCGACGGCTACCCGGAGCTGCCCGGCCCGCTGTGCCATGGCGTGATCACCAAGGACGGCCGGGTCCACCTGGTCGGCTACGGCCGGGCCAACCACGCCGGACTCGGCGATGACGAGGTACTGCGCGCCGTCATCGCCGAGAAGCGCCTCCCGACCGACAACGAGGCCAACACCGACGGGAACCGGCACTTCTACGGCTTCGAGTGCGAGAACCTGGGCGACGGCGAGGACCCCTGGCCCGCCGTCCAGTTGGAAGCCATCGAGAAGGCCGCCGCCGCGGTCTGCCGTCACCACGGCTGGACGTCCCGCTCGGTGATCGGCCACAAGGAGTGGCAGCCCGGCAAGATCGATCCCCGCGGCTTCACGATGGACTCCATGCGGGCCCGTATCCACGAACGCCTGAAGTGACCAGCCGCACCCGCACAGCAGAGCAGCACAAGGGACGGCGACAATTGCGGCATGTCCTTTGAAGCGCTCGACCTCTCCCGGCTGCAGCCGGTGCTCCCCTCACCCCTGCAACCGGCCGAGGACGAGCGCTTCGCGCGCCACGGCGTGCGGCTGCTGCTCAAGCGCGACGATCTGATCCACCCCGAGCTTCCGGGCAACAAATGGCGCAAACTCGCCCCCAACCTGCGGGCCGCCGCCGGGCGGCCCGTGCTGACCTTCGGCGGTGCGTACTCCAACCATCTGCGGGCCACCGCCGCCGCCGGGCGGCTGCTCGGTTTCCCCACCATCGGCGTCGTACGCGGTGACGAACTGGCCGGGCGCCCCCTCAACCCCTCGCTCGCCCGGTGTGCCGCCGACGGGATGACTCTGCACTTCGTGGACCGCACGACGTACCGCGCGAAGGCCCGTCCAGAGGTCCTGGCGGGGCTGCGAAGCGCCTTCGGGGAGTGCTGTGTCATCCCGGAGGGCGGCAGCAACGCCCTGGCCGCACAGGGCTGTACGGAGCTCGGCCGCGAGCTGCGCGGTCCGGCCGATGTGGTCGCGGTGGCCTGCGGTACCGGCGGCACTCTCGCCGGCCTGGCCGCCGGTCTCGCACCGGGGCAGCGCGCCCTCGGCATCCCGGTGCTGCGAGGCGGCTTCCTCGGCGACGCGGTACGGGAACTGCAGCAGGAGGCGTTCGGCGGGCCCGCCGGGTCGTGGTCCCTGGACGAGCGCTTCCACTTCGGCGGCTACGCCCGTACGACCCCGCAGCTGCACACCTTCGCCGACGACTTCGAGCAGCGGCACGGGCTGCCCGTCGAGCGGCTCTATGTCGCCAAGCTGCTGTACGCGCTCACGGCGCTGGCGGAGGAAGGTGCGTTCCCTGCGGGAACCACGGTCGCGGCCGTGGTCACGGGCCGCCCATAGGACCTGCCCTCAGGGCCGTCTCCTTCAGGGAGCGTCCGACTCCTCCCGGTAGGCCGCCGCCTCCTCCAGGTCGAGCCGTCTGAGCAGGGTCCTGAGCATCTCGTCGTCGATCTGCCGCTCGTTTCGCAGCCGTACGAAGACCTCGCGCTCGGCGTCGATCATCTCCCTGGCCAGACGGCGGTAGGTGTCGTCCGCCGACTCCCCGGTCACCGGATTGGCCGCGCCCAGCCGCTCCCACACGGCGTTGCGGCGGCGCTCCAGGACCGTGCGCAGCCGGTCGGTGAGCGGTCCGGGCAGGGAGTTGCGCCGATCGGTGAGCAGCTCCTCAAGGCGCGTCTCGGCGGCCGTGGACGCCTCGCTCTGCGCCTGCGCCTCGGCCAGGGTCTCCGCGGTCGCGTCGCGCCCCGGCAGCTTCAGGACGCGTACCAGCATCGGCAGGCTGAGGCCCTGGATGACGAGGGTGCCGATGACGGTGGTGAAGGTCAAAAACAGCACCAGGTTGCGGGCCGGGAAGGCCTGCCCGTCGGTCGTGAGCACCGGGATGGAGAAGGCGATGGCGAGCGAGACGACCCCGCGCATCCCGGCCCAGCCGACGATCAGCGGAGCCGTCCAGTTGGTCTCGGGCTCGCGTTCCCTGATCCGTTTCGACAGCCATCTGGGCACGTATGTCGACGGGTAGACCCAGATGAAGCGGACCACGACGACGGCGAGGAACACGCCCACCGCGTACCAGAGGGCGTCCGCCACGGCGTACATACCGAGCCCCTTCAGTACGAAGGGCAGCTGCAGCCCGATCAGCGCGAAGACCGCGGACTCCAGGATGAACGCGACCATCTTCCAGACGGCCGCCTCCTGGAGCCGGGTCGCGAAGTCGACCTGCCAGGACCGGTGGCCCAGATAGAGCGCGACGACGACCACGGCGAGCACCCCGGAGGCGTGCACGCGTTCGGCCGCCGCGTACGCCACGAAGGGGATCAGCAGCGACAGGGTGTTCTGCAGCAGCGCTTCCTTGAGGTGGGTACGGAGCCAGTGCAGCGGCACCATCAGCGCCAGGCCGACCACGACGCCGCCGACCGCGGCGAGAAGGAATTCGCCGATCCCGGCGCCCCAGCTCATGCCCTCGCCGACGGCGGCGGCGAGCGCCACCTTGTAGGCCGTGATCGCGGTGGCGTCGTTCACCAGGGACTCACCCTGCAGGATCGTCGTGACCCGGCCGGGCAGCCCCACCCGGCGGGCGATCGCGGCGGCGGTGACGGCGTCCGGCGGGGCGACGACCGCACCGAGCACCAGCGCGGCGGTGAGCGGCAGGTCGGGCACGAGACGGTACGCCAGCCAGCCGACCGCGAAGGTCGCGAACAGGACGTAACCCACGGAGAGCAGCGCGACCGGCCGGATATTGGCGCGCAGATCGAGGTACGAGCTGTCGACGGCCGCCGTGTAGAGCAAGGGCGGCAGCAGCAGGGGCAGCACCACGTGCGCGTCCAGGGTGTACGTCGGCACCCCGGGCAGATACGAGGCGATCAGCCCCGCCGCGACCAACAGCAGTGGGGGCGGCACGGGGGTGCGGCGAGCGGCCCCCGCGACGGCCGCGCTGACCGCGACCAGCGCCACCAGCGGCAATGCATCCATTTCACGGTCCTCGCATCCGTCGTAACCTGACAATCATGAGTGAATGCCCGCACGTGCCCGAACTGCCGCGCCCCGAGCCGGCCCCGCTCAGCGCGACCTGTCTCGGCTGCCTGGAGGCGGGCACCCACCCCGTGCAGCTACGGCTCTGTCTGCTCTGCGGCCATGTCGGCTGCTGCGATTCGTCGCCGCTGCAACACGCCACCGGGCATTTCAAGGAGACCGGTCATCCGGTGATGCGGAGCTTCGAGGCGGGCGAAAACTGGCGCTGGTGCTTCGAGCACGGTTCGATCGTCTGACGCCTGGGTACGTCAAACCGGCGCCGGTTGTTCGTAATTGACCGCCGCAGACCTCTACCCACTGTGTGTACTCATGGGCTTACCATGAGTGACAGTCATGGGCTGGGGGTTCGGCGACACGGCATCATGTATCGCGATAGCGTCGCCGGACCAGAACCGAAGACGTACCGCATGGCTCCGGGGCACCCTTCCCGGATCCTCGAAAGAGTTTGTGCCACCTTGGAGGTGAGGGTGTCCCAGATCGCAGGCGAGCCCGGGAATCAGGACTTCGTAGAGGTCCGGCTGCCCGCTGCGGGTGCCTACCTGTCGGTGCTGCGTACGGCAACGGCCGGTCTCGCAGCGCGCTTGGACTTCACCCTCGACGAGATCGAGGATCTTCGCATCGCGGTCGACGAGGCCTGCGCGATCCTGCTCCAGCAGGCCGTGCCGGGCTCCGTCCTCAGCTGCGTCTTCCGGCTCATCGAGGATTCTCTGGAGGTGACGGTGTCGGCCCCGACGACGGACGGCCGGGCGCCCGAGCGGGACACCTTCGCCTGGACGGTGCTCTCCGCACTGGCCGGAAAGGTCGACTCCTCGGTCGCCGACGACCGTACGGTCAGCATCAGCCTCTACAAACAGCGCGGCGCGGGACCCGGGCCGGCGTGAGCAACGGGAACGGGGACGGTCCTGTGCGGGACGAAACGATGCGACCAGGGGTGGTGCGCGCAGCAGGCATCCCGGAACAGCAGGCCCTGCCCCATCCGGAGGACGGGGTGGAAGGGCCTGCGGGCCGTACGGTCGCGGTGGAGCAGTCGCAGGCGGAGCGGGCAGGCCAGATGAGCGAGCACGGGCACCACGATCCACACGGCCGCAGCGGGGCGCGGGCGCTGTTCATCGAACTGCGCAAGCTTCCCGACGGGTCGCCCGAGAAGGCGGAGCTGCGCAATCAGCTGGTGCGGATGCATCTGCCGCTCGTGGAGCATCTGGCCCGCCGGTTCCGCAACCGCGGCGAGCCGCTGGACGATCTGACCCAGGTCGCCACGATCGGTCTGATCAAGTCGGTGGACCGGTTCGACCCGGACCGCGGCGTCGAGTTCTCAACGTACGCGACCCCCACGGTCGTCGGCGAGATCAAGCGTCACTTCCGTGACAAGGGCTGGGCGGTCCGGGTGCCGCGCCGGCTCCAGGAGCTGCGGCTCTCGCTCACCACGGCCACCGCCGAACTCTCCCAGCAGCACGGCCGCTCGCCGACGGTGCACGAACTGGCGGAGCGGCTCGGCATCTCCGAGGAAGAGGTCCTGGAGGGCCTGGAATCGGCCAATGCGTACAGCACGCTCTCGCTGGACGTGCCGGACACGGACGACGAGTCCCCGGCGGTCGCGGACACGCTGGGTTCCGAGGACGAGGCGCTGGAGGGCGTCGAGTACCGGGAGTCGCTCAAGCCACTGCTGGAGGACCTGCCGCCGCGGGAGAAGCGGATTCTGCTGCTTCGTTTCTTCGGCAACATGACCCAGTCGCAGATCGCGCAGGAGGTCGGCATCTCGCAGATGCATGTGTCGCGGCTGCTGGCCCGCACCCTGGCACAGCTGCGCGAGCGCCTGCTCGTCGAGGAGTAGCGGGGAACAGCGGGCAGCAGCGCGAAGGACCGGTGCCGGTACGGGCGCGGGGCGGGGCGGCAGAACCGGCCGTGCCCCGCGCCCGGGGCAGCCGGCTCGGGTGCGGGCTGCTGTCGCGCCGCTCCCCGCCCGGCGGTCAACGGCCCCGAGACCGCATCACCCGAGGCCGCGTCACCCGGACATCCGGCTCAGGCGTCGGGCGTGGTGCCAGGCCGGCGGATACCGAGCGCCTCGACCGTCGTCGGCCTGACCAGCTGGTAGAGCGCCGTCAGGACCACCGCGGCGAGCACGATCCCGGCCGGGATCAGCACGCCGTGGGACCTCAGCAGCGTCCAGGCCACCGGGAGCGCGATGATCTGCGTGATGAGCGCGGGCCCGCGGCTCCAGCTGCGCCGCCGCAGCAGCCCGCGCGCGGCGATCAGCGGGATCAGGCCCAGCGCGATCAGCGTCAGGCCGCCCATCTCCGCCTGCTGCGGGCTCTCGGGCTGCCCGAGCAGCCCCATCACCAGCATGTAGATCCCGCCGACGACGAGCGCCACCCCTTCCAGGGCGGTGAGTCCGGCCACGAGCGTGATCCTGCTCGGCTTGCGCGGTTCGACCGACGGCGAAGGCGACGAGGAGGGCGTGTTCTGCTGAGTACTCACCCTTGCAGACTGACATCCCGGCCCCGCGAAAGCGAAGCCGGGGTCGGGATGCCACCGGGGCGTGGCGGCCGCCCCGCCCGGCCGCGCCCGGGCCGTCACCGAGCGTGAAGGTCATGGGGCAGGGCTTCTGAGCGATACCGCGCGGTAGGTAGTCTGGCGGTCATGCGCGCACTTCTTGTGGTCAATCCAGCTGCTACCACCACCAGTGCGCGGACGCGTGACGTGCTCATCCACGCACTGGCCAGCGAGATGAAGCTGGAGGCCGTGACCACGGAGTACCGCGGCCACGCCCGGGACCTGGGGCGGCGGGCGGCGGACTCCGGGGAGATCGACCTGGTGGTGGCCCTGGGCGGCGACGGCACGGTCAACGAGGTCGTCAACGGACTGCTGCACAACGGCCCCGACCTGAACAGCCTGCCGAGCCTCGCGGTGGTTCCCGGTGGCTCCACCAATGTGTTCGCGCGCGCCCTGGGCCTGCCCAACGACGCGGTAGAGGCGACCGGCGCGATCCTGGACGCGCTCGCCAACCGCACCGAACGCACGGTCGGTCTCGGACTGGCGGCCGGCACCCCCGGCACCGAGGACGAATCGGTTCCGGAACGCTGGTTCACTTTCTGCGCCGGACTCGGCTTCGACGCGGGCGTGGTCGGCCGGGTCGAACAGAAACGCGAACGCGGCAAACGCTCGACACATGCGCTGTACGTACGCCAGGTGGTCCGGCAGTTCCTGGAGGAGCCGCACCGGCGGCACGGGACGATCACGCTGGAGACCCCCGGACAGGAACCGGTCACCGACCTCGCGCTGTCCATAATCTCCAACACGGCCCCATGGACCTACCTGGGGAATCGCCCCATGTACGCGTCCCCGAAGGCCAGCTTCGACACCGGCCTGGACGTGCTCGGACTGAAGCGGCTCTCCACCCCGGCGGTCGCCCGCTACGGCACCCAGCTGCTCACTTCGAGCCCGGAGAAGGGCCCGTCCGGCAAGCACGCCGTTTCACTTCATGACCTCACGGACTTCACCTTGCATTCAAAGGTTCCGCTGCCGTTCCAGATGGACGGCGACCACCTGGGAGTGCGTACAAGTGTGACGTTCACAGGCGTACGCCGTGCACTGCGTGTGATTGTGTGAGCGGAAGAGACCAAAGTCCTTTAACTCGAACGTTTGGGCTGGGCTCCACCCCATAGAAGTACGGCTGTGACCTAGTCGACACCGAGGAATCAAAAAAAACTTTCCAGAAGGGGTTGTATCCGCCGCCGAGGTTTGCGAATCTCTACATGGCGATCGGGACGGCCCGCAACAACGGCCTCCACTGAGAGCCAGAACCCCTCCTCACTTCACAGGACCACAACCAGTTCATCTGGGCGTCGGCCCGATACCTGCGGGGGGATTCGTGAAAGCGTTCACATTCACAAGCAACAGTATGTAATACCAAGGAGAGGTAGCAGCCATGGACTGGCGTCACAACGCCGTTTGTCGTGAGGAAGACCCCGAGCTGTTCTTCCCCATCGGCAACACCGGTCCTGCGCTGCTGCAGATCGAGGAAGCCAAGGCCGTCTGCCGTCGCTGCCCCGTCATGGAGCAGTGCCTGCAGTGGGCGCTCGAGTCCGGCCAGGACTCCGGCGTCTGGGGTGGCCTCAGCGAGGACGAGCGCCGCGCTATGAAGCGACGCGCCGCTCGCAACCGGGCGCGTAACGCCAGCGCCTGATCCGACGCCACCGCTACGAGCCTCAGCCAGGCGGCGCGTACAGAGCGTACGCACAACCCCGCCCCCCGAGTCGCAGCGCGCAGTACCCCCGAAGCGCATGCATGAACAGTGAGCCCGGACCGTGATCAACGGTCCGGGCTCACTGCTGTGTTCCTGTCCACCGGTTGCCGGGGCCGCTACTTCTCGGCGCGGACCGGGATGTCCAGGACGACCTGGGTGCCGCGTCCGGGGGCCGGGACCATGCCGAAGGTTCCGCCCAACTCGCCCTCCACCAGCGTCCTCACGATCTGCAGCCCCAGATTGCCGGTGCGCTGCGGGTCGAAGCCCTCGGGCAGTCCGCAGCCGTCATCCTGGACCGTGATCAGCAGCCGCGTCCCGGCGGAGGATCCGCCGCGCACCGCCGACACCTCGACCGTGCCGGACTCGGCGAGGGTGAAGGCGTGCTCCAGGGCGTTCTGCAGGACCTCGGTGAGCACCATCGACAGCGGTGTGGCCACCTCGGCGTCGAGGATGCCGAAGCGTCCGGTACGGCGGCAGGTGACCTTGCCCGGGGAGATCTCGGCGACCATCGCGATGACCCGGTCGGCGATCTCGTCGAACTCCACCCGTTCGTCCAGATTCTGAGACAGCGTCTCATGGACGATGGCGATCGAACCGACGCGCCGTACCGCCTCGTTGAGCGCCTCGCGGCCCTGCTCGGAGTCCATCCGGCGGGCCTGGAGCCGCAACAGGGCTGCAACGGTCTGGAGGTTGTTCTTCACCCGGTGGTGGATCTCCCGGATGGTGGCGTCCTTGGTGATCAACTCGCGCTCGCGGCGGCGCAGTTCGGTGACGTCCCGCAGGAGGACCAGGGAGCCGATCCTGACGCCCTTGGGCTTGAGCGGGATCGCCCGGAGCTGGATCACCCCGCTCGCGCACTCGACCTCGAACTCGCGGGGCGCGTAACCGCTGGCGAGTTTGACCAGGGCCTCGTCCACCGGACCGCGGGAGGGTGCGAGTTCGGCGGTGATCCCGCCCAGGTGCTGGCCGACCAGGTCGGAGGCGAGGCCGAGGCGGTGGTAGGCGGAGAGGCCGTTGGGGCTGGCGTACTGGACGACTCCGTCGGCGTCGAGCCTGATCAGCCCGTCGCCGACGCGCGGCGACGCGTCCATGTCGACCTGCTGGCCGGGGAACGGGAAGGACCCGGCGGCGATCATCTGGGCCAGGTCGGAGGCCGACTGGAGGTAGGTGAGCTCCAGCCGGGACGGGGTACGGACGGTCAGGAGGTTGGTGTTGCGGGCGATGACTCCGAGAACCCGGCCCTCACGCCGTACGGGGATCGATTCGACCCGTACGGGAACCTCTTCGCGCCACTCCGGGTCGCCCTCGCGCACGATCCGGCCCTCGTCGAGCGCCGCGTCCAGCAGCGGGCGGCGGCCGCGCGGAACCAGGTGGCCGACCATGTCGTCCTGGTAGGAGGTGGGGCCGGTGTTCGGCCGCATCTGGGCCACGGACACATAGCGGGTGCCGTCGCGGGTGGGAACCCAGAGCACGAGGTCGGCGAAGGACAGGTCGGAGAGCAGCTGCCACTCCGAGACCAGCAGGTGCAGCCACTCCAGGTCGGTGTCACCGAGGGCTGTGTGCTGGCGGACGAGGTCGTTCATGGAGGGCACGTGTGCGAGCGTACCCGCGGATGGACGATGGCTCCGAACCGGACGACGCGGCCGTACGTGTAAGGGCACAGGCACGGAAAATTGCGGTGCTCCGATGGATGGACACAGGCGAATGGTCTAGTCCACAATGCTGAATACAGAGCTTCCACTCTCCCCGCACAGGAGAGTGGATCGAGGTGGCCGCGCTCTCTGCCCTGACTGCGCAGGCACCTCTCCCCGGCCGGGGGCACCGCACACCGCCGGCCGAGCAGACCGTCCGTGATGGCCGGTCTTACTCCGGGCTGCGGTGCCGGACGGGCTGAGGGTCCCGTCCCGGCGCCGTGGCCCGCGGGTGTTTCCGTGGGCCGTTCCCCGTACTCGACGGGCCTCGGTGACCTGGGCCGGCGCAAGGGGCGCGCCCGGGCCCTGGCCGCGGGCGATCATCACCTCATAGGCCGGCATCTGCAGCGGCGGGATCTCCAGGGTCGGCCGCACCTCCTTCTCTGGGGTCCGGCTCGGCGCCGTACGCCGTGGTGGTGGACATGGAGGCGAGACCGCGGGGCAGGCCGGGGCGGATCTCCAGCAGGCACTTGGCGTGGAGCGCGGCGTTGCCCGACGTGCCGCGGGCGCCGAGGAGGACGGAGCGCGGCCTCTTCGCCGCGATCTCGGCGGCATCCTCGCGAATCACGGGGGCGCCGCGGCCGAGAATGCGGCGCGGCACTCCGGGCCGTTCGGCCGTCTCGCCGGACATGATCCGGCCCGGCCGCCGGCTCCCCCCGGCCTCCCGGCGCCGTTCGAACCAGTCGACCACGGGGTGCCGGGCGCCTGTCGGCGGGCCGCGGCCCAGGCGGTGCGGCCGTCGTGTCCGCGTTACCGGATTCTGCTAGATTGGACCTTGATTGGTCTATACCACATGATTCAACTCTTCAGATCGGCAGGCCACGCGTGGAAGTTGTCATCGTCCCGGACGCCAAGGCAGGCGGCGAACTCATCGCGGAGGCCATCGGCGCCCTCCTGAGCCGCAAGCCCGACGCCCTTCTCGGCGTTGCCACCGGCTCTACCCCGCTGCCCATCTACCAGGCGCTGGCGGCCAAGGTCCGCTCCGGCGCCGTGGACGCCTCGCGCGCCCGCATCTGCCAGCTCGACGAGTACGTGGGGCTGCCGGCGGGCCATCCCGAGTCCTACCGCTCCGTGGTGCTGCGCGAGGTGGTCGAACCGCTGGGCCTGTCCGAGGCGTCCTTCATGGGCCCCGACGGCTCCGCCGACGACGTGCAGGCCGCCTGCGAGGCGTACGACAGGGCGCTCGCCGAGGCCGGTGGGGTGGACCTGCAGCTGCTCGGGATCGGCACCGACGGGCACATCGGCTTCAACGAGCCGTGCTCCTCGCTCGCGTCCCGTACCCGGATCAAGACGCTCACCGAGCAGACCCGGGTCGACAACGCGCGCTTCTTCGACAACGACATCACGCAGGTGCCGCACCATGTGATCACGCAGGGCATCGGCACGATCCTGGAGTCCCGCCACCCGATCCTGCTCGCCACCGGCGAGGGCAAGGCGGATGCGGTGGCGCAGACGGTGGAAGGGCCGGTGGCTTCGATCGTGCCCGCGTCGGCGCTGCAGCTGCATCCGCATGCGACGGTGGTGGTGGACGAGGCCGCGGCGTCGAAGCTGAAGCTGGCGGACTACTTCCGCGCCACGTATGCGGCGAAGCCGCGGTGGCAGGGGCTGTAGTCGTCCCGGACGTGGGAGGGCCGGGGCGATCCGAGGATGCCCCGGCCCTCTCGTATGCCGTTGCCGCTCGCGCGTCCGGCGGACGTATTCGTCCTCAATCGCCGGACAGGCTTGATTTTGGCCCTCGGGCCGTGGGTGGGTTGTCCTCAATCGCCGGACGGGCTTGATTTTGCCGGAGCGGGTTGGAGTCGGCCCTCGGGCCATGGACGAGTGTCCTCAAACGCCCGACGGGCTTGGATTTGCCGGAGCGGGTTGGAGTTGGCCCTCGGGCCATGGACGGGTGTCGTCAAACGCCGGACGGGCTGGGATTTGCCGGGGCGGGTTGGAGTCGGCGGGGCCGGGTGGGCTGGACTTGTTGGGGCGGGGGAAACGGGCAACGCCCGTCCGGGTGGACGGGCGTTGGGGTGAGGGTGGCGTGATGTGGCCCCCTCGTTCCGCGTCACGCCTGGGGTCAGGCCTTGGGGGCGGGTGAACCCTTGGTGATGATTTCCGCGGCCGCCAGGCCGCAGACGCGGGCCGCGCCGTGGGTGGCGATGTGCAGCGCGCCCCGGGGGGCCGCCTGCGGGACGCCCATCTCGACCACGACCGTGTCGGGGCGCTCCGCCACCAGGCCGTCGAGGGCTTCGGCCATCCAGGCATGACGGTGGGCGTCGCGGACGACCACGACGATGCGCCGCTCCCCCGCCGCCTCCAGCACCGCGGCCACGGGCGCCTCGGTCTCGCTGCTGTACGTGTCGGTCTCCGTGCCGGGCAGCAGCCGGCCCAGCTCCGCGGCGACGCCCCACGGGGTCTCGTCGCCGACCGCGATGTTCGACGCGGAGGTGAAGGCGGCGACGTACGCGGGTTCGGTCAGCGGCTCGGCGGAGCCGGTCACCTTCACCGCGCGGCGGGCGGCGACCAGGCCGATGTCGGAACCCATTCCGGTGCCGGGCGCGGTCCCCTCCTGCGCTGCCGCACCCGGCTGCGAACCGGTCTCCTTGGCCCCCTGCGTCCAGGACGCTAGGGCGCGCACCCGTGCGGCCGCGTCCGCGAGCCGCTCCTCGGAGAGTTCACCGCTGCGTACCGCCGCGACCAGCGCGTCGCGCAGCCGCTGCACCGTACCGTCGTCCTCAAGACCGCCACCCACGCACAGGGCGTCGGCCCCCGCGGCGATCGCGAGGACGGAGCCGCGCTCGATGCCGTACGTCCCGGCGATGGCCTGCATCTCCACGGCGTCGGTGACGATCAGGCCGTCGTAGCCCAGCTCCCCGCGCAGCAGACCGGTGAGAATCTGCGGGCTCACCGTCCCCGGGCGGTCCGGGTCGAGTGCGGGCAGCAGGATGTGCGCGCTCATCACGCACTTGGAACCTGCGGCGATGGCGGCCCTGAAGGGCACCAGTTCGCGGGCGTGCAGCGTCTCCAGGTCCACGTCGATGCGCGGCATCGCGTGGTGCGAGTCGATCGCGGTGTCGCCGTGCCCGGGGAAGTGCTTGGTGCAGGCGGCGACCCCGGCGGCCTGGAGGCCCTCGATGTACGCGGCGGTGTGCCGGGCCACCAGCTGGGTGTCGGCGCCGAAGGACCGTACGCCGATGATCGGGTTGCCCGGGTTGGAGTTGACGTCCGCGGACGGCGCCCAGTTGAGGTTGACGCCGCACTCGGCGAGCCGGCGGCCCAGCTCCTGGGCGACGGCCCGGGTCAGCGCCACGTCGTCGACGTGGCCGAGCGCGAGGTTGCCGGGGAAGGAGGAGCCGGTGCGTACCTCAAGCCGGGTGACGTCACCGCCCTCCTCGTCGATCGCGACGAGGAGGTCCTCGCGCTCCGCCCTGAGCTGGGCGGTGAGCGCGGTGACCTGCTCGGGCGTCTGGATGTTGCGGCCGAACAGGGCGACGGAGGCGAGGCCTTCGTCGACCCGGCGCAGCACCCAGTCCGGGGCGGTGGTGCCGGTGAATCCGGGCTGCAGGACGGCGAGGGCGTCGCGGGTGACGGTGTCCGTGGTGGATATCAGCGTGGTCATGGAGCGGTGTTATCCCTTCACGGCGCCGTCGGTGAGGCCGCTGACGGCCTTGCGCTGCAAGTAGACGAAGAGGACCAGGATCGGGATCGCGAAGAGCGACGAAGCGGCCATGGTCGCTCCCCAGTCGTCCCCGAACGCGGTCTGGAACTGGGAGAGCCAGAGCGGCAGGGTCTGCGACTCGATGTCCTTGTTGAGGATGAGGACGAGCGGGAATTCGTTCCAGGCGGTGATGAAGCCGAAGAGCGAGGTCGCCATCAGCCCCGGGCCGAGCAGCGGCAGGATCACCTTCATGAAGGCCTGCGGACGGGTACAGCCGTCCACCATCGCCGACTCCTCCAGCTCCTTGGGCACCGCGGCCACGTAGCCGCGCAGCGTCAGGATGGTGAAGGGCAGGACCATCATCATGTAGAAGGCCGTCAGCGGGACCAGGCTGTTCAGCATGTCCGAGTCGCGGACCAGCATGTAGACCGCGATGACCATGACTTCCCAGGGCGCCATCTGCGCCACCATGAAGGTCAGCAGGATGCCCCGTCGGCCCTTGAAACGCATGCGTGCCATCGCGAAGGACGCCAGCAGCGCGATCACCAGCGAGGCACACACGGAGACCAGGGTGACGGTGAGCGAGTTGACGACCAGGGTCCAGAAGTGGTCCGCCTGTACGGCCTTCTCGAAGTGCTCGAAGGTGATCTCGGTCGGGAACCACACCGGGGTGTCGGTGATGATGTCGCCGGTCGGTTTGAACGCCGTGCTGAACATCCAGTAGACGGGGAAGGCGAAGCCTACGAAGAGGACGACAGCCGTCGCGTTGGGCCAGATCCGGCCGAACAGTGAGCGCCTCACAGTTCGTCCTCCTCGTGCTTCAGTACCGTGCGCAGGTAGTAGGCGGTCATCGCCAGCAGGACGATGATCGTCAGGAACGAGATGGCGGCGCCCATGCCGAAGTGCTGGTTGCCGACCCCCTCGACGAAGGCGTAGACGGGCAGGGTCTCGGTGAGCCGGTCCGGGCCACCGCCGTTGATCGCGAAGAGCTGGGCGAAGGACTTGAAGACCCAGATGATTTCGAGGAACGTCGTGGCCAGCAGGAACGGCTTGAGGAACGGGAGCGTCACGGAGGTGAAGCTCTTCCAGGCTCCTGCGCCGTCGAGCGAGGCGGCCTCGTACAGCTCCTTGGGGATCGTCGTCGACGCGGCGTACAGGTTGATCGCCACGAACGGGATCGACTGCCAGACGATCACCAGGGTGACCAGCGAGAAGGTGGAGAACTGGCTGCTCGTCCAGTTGTAGTCGGCCATCGAGTGCCAGCCGAGGCTGTCGAGCACGTAGTTGACGACACCGAAGCGCTGGGCGAACAGCCACTGGTACACCGTGGTGGCGGCGATGATCGGCATGGCCCAGGCGAGGACGAGGCCCAGCATCAGCAGCAGGCGCATCTTCTTGCCCAGGCGGGCGAGCAGCAGACCGACCAGGGCCCCGAGCAGCATGATCAGGACGACATTGGCGGCGGTGAAGAAGATGGAACGCTCGACGACCTTCCAGAAGTCCGAACTGCCCAGGACTTCCTTGTAGTTGTCGACGCCGTTCCACTCGGTCAGGTGCTGGATCAGCTGGCGCGGGTTGAGGTTCTGGAACGACAGCATGCCGTTCTTGACCAGCGGGTAGCCCAGCAGCAGCGCCGTGGCGAGCAGTGCGGGCAGGAGGAGCAGATACGGGGCCGAGCCACCGGCCCGCTTCTTTCGCAGGGCGGCTGGACTGCCGGGAGGTGCGGCGTCCTTGCGGACACCGGCTGCCGGGACCGAGTCCACTTGTTCGGTCTGCACTGACATGCTCGCCATCTCTTCTTGGGCCGTTCGGTCGAGTCACGCGGGCGCGCCGGGGGGCGGTCGGTCCCCGCCCCCCGGCGCGTGCGATCAGCTCTTCTGCGAGAGACGCTTGTTGATCTCGGACTCCGCCGCCTTGGCGGCTTCCTCCGGGGTCTTCCCGTTCAGAACCGCGGTCATGTAGTTCTTGATCGGGTTCGGAGCGTTCTCGACAGCGGCCCACTCGGGGATGAGCGGGGTGGTGCCACCGACGGCGGCGGCCGGGGCGGCGGCCTCGGCCGCAGCGTTGCCGGTCAGGTTGGAGTTGAGCGACTCCTTGTTCGGGATGACGCCGTTCTCCTTCGCCAGCGCGCCCTCGAACTGGTCGGACAGGGCGAGCTTCAGGTACTCCTTGGCGAGGTCCTGCTTCTTGCTGCCCGCGGCGACGGCGAAGTTGGAGCCACCGAGGAAGACGCCCTCCGGCTTCTCGGCGGTCTCACCCGGGATGGTGAAGTAGCCGATGTCGCCCTCGATGGCCTTGTTGGCGGCGATGGCCGTGCCGGCCTCCCAGCCCATGCCGATGAAGGCGCCGACGTTGCCCTTGGCGAAGACCTCGGCCTGCTGCGGGGTGGCCTCGTCCTTGTCCTTGGGGGCCTTGGAGTAGGACTGGTACTTCTTGTAGAGCTCCATGGCCGCGGTGACCTTGGGGTCGGAGAGGTTGGAGACGTACTTGTCGCCTTCCTTCTTCACCAGGTCCGCGCCCTGACCGATGGTCAGGCCGTCGAAGAAGTACCAGTTCTGGCCGGGCATGTAGATCGGCTCGGCCTTGCCCTTCTTCTTGATGGCGTCGAGGTCCTTGAAGAACTCGTCACGCGTCTTGGGGGTGTCCGTGATGCCGGCGTCGGCCCAGACCTTCTTGTTGTAGATGACGACGCGGTTGGCGAAGTACCACGGTGCGGCGTACTGCTTGCCGTCGAAGACCGAGGACTCGTTGAGGGCCTCGGTCCAGTCGCCGCCGATCTCCTTCTTGAGGTCGCTCAGGTCGGCGAGGCCACCGGTGGCCGCGTAGGCGGGGGTCTGGGTGTTGCCGACCTCGATGACGTCCGGCGGGGTCGACTCGGAGAGCGCCGTGGTGATCTTCTGCTGAATGCCGTTCCACTGCTGGGTCTCGAACTTCAGCGTGGCGCCGGTCTTCTTCTTGAAGGCCGCGGTCAGGTCCTTGGTCCAGCCGGGAGGCGTGGAGCCGTCCATGGCCCAGACGGTCAGCGTCTGACCCTTGTAGCTGTCCGGGCCCGTCTTCTTGCCGCTGTCGCTGCCGTCGTCCGACCCACACGCCGCGAGGCCGATCATCATGCCCGCGACGCCGATCGCCGCGATGAGCTTGCGCTTCACGCCAAACCCTCCTCAGGGATACTGCAACCCCGCCCACCGCGAAGACATTCGACGAGTACTGCTGGGGCTGGACCTGGCCTTTAATGGTTTAGACCAGTACCGGGAGCTTGGCCTAGACCTTTAGGGGTGTCAAGGGTGTATAAGAAGTGCACTCGCGTCCGTTATAGGACCGACACCTAAGGGAGGGCGACGAGCCGTGACCGGACCGTGCCACCATGTGAGCCGCGACAGACGGAGGAGCCGGTGACGGCAGCAACGCAGCAGTCGGGAAGGCGGGCCATGGGTGCCGACGGGGGCAGTACGGAGAACGAGACGGGCGCGACCACGCGGACGGCGCGCGTCCCGAAGTACTACCGGCTGAAGCGACATCTCCTCGACATGACGGACACCATGCCGCCCGGCACCCCCGTGCCGCCGGAGCGGACCCTGGCCGCCGAGTTCGACACCTCACGCACGACCGTGCGTCAGGCGCTCCAGGAACTGGTCGTCGAGGGCCGGTTGGAGCGCATCCAGGGCAAGGGAACCTTCGTCGCCAAGCCGAAGGTCTCGCAGGCCCTGCAGCTCACCTCGTACACCGAGGACATGCGCGCCCAGGGGCTCGAACCGACGTCCCAGCTGCTGGACATCGGCTATGTCACCGCCGACGACACGCTCGCCGGGCTGCTCGACATCACGGCCGGCGGGCGCGTGCTGCGGATCGAGCGGCTGCGGCTCGCCAGCGGGGAGCCGATGGCGATCGAGACCACACACCTTTCGGCCAAACGCTTTCCCGCGCTGCGCCGTTCGCTGGTGAAGTACACCTCGCTCTACACCGCCCTGGCGGAGGTGTACGACGTCCGGCTGGCCGAGGCCGAGGAGACCATCGAGACCTCGCTCGCCACGCCGCGCGAGGCCGGACTGCTCGGTACGGACGTGGGCCTGCCGATGCTGATGCTGTCCCGGCACTCGCTGGACGGCCGGGGCGAGCCGGTGGAGTGGGTGCGTTCGGTCTACCGCGGCGACCGGTACAAGTTCGTGGCGCGCCTGAAGCGGCCGACGGACTGACGCGGTTCGCCCGGCGGGGGCGGACGCGCATGAGTGGTGGCCGGGGAACCTTCCCCGGCCACCACTCATTTCAGGCCGGTCACCGCGGCCACGGCCGCACCCGGCTGCGTGGCCGTCCGGCCGGGGGCAGTTCCACGAAACCCGGGTGAACCGAATCGGTTCCGGGCCCGTGCACCTCTGCGATACGTCACCGTTGCAGGACCGCAATGCGGACAGGGGATGACGCTGACCGGAAACCTCCCCTAGATTTCCTGCGCATTACACCAGGTGATCAGCTAGGGAACGGAGTCGCCCCATGCCGTCGGACCCAGAAGGAAAACCACCCACGGTCACACCCGTGCGAGTGGTCATCGCCCTCTGTCTCATCGCGCCGTTCGTGGCGATGCTCTGGGTGAGTTCGTACGCGAAGGTGGACCCCACCTTCATCGGAATCCCGTTCTTCTACTGGTACCAGATGCTCTGGGTGCTGCTCTCCACCGCGCTCACGGTCGTCGCGTACAAGCTGTGGCAGCGTGACCAGCGCGCCCGCAAGGGGGGTGCGTCGGCATGAAGGACGGCGTGAACGGCGTCGCACTCGGCGTCTTCATCTTCTTCTTCCTGGCCGTCACGGTCATGGGCTTCCTGGCGGCGCGCTGGCGCAAGGCCGAGAACGCCAGCCTCGACGAATGGGGTCTGGGCGGACGGTCGTTCGGGACCTGGGTCACCTGGTTCCTGCTCGGCGGCGACCTGTACACCGCGTACACCTTCGTCGCCGTTCCCGCGGCGATCTACGCGGCGGGCGCGGCCGGATTCTTCGCCGTGCCGTACACCATCCTGGTGTACCCGCTGATCTTCACGTTCCTGCCGCGGCTGTGGTCGGTCTCGCACAAGCACGGGTACGTGACCACCTCGGACTTCGTACGCGGGCGCTTCGGCTCGAAGGGGCTCTCGCTGGCGGTCGCCGTCACGGGCATCCTCGCCACGATGCCGTACATCGCGCTCCAGCTCGTCGGCATCCAGGCGGTGCTGGACGTGATGGGCGTCGGCGGTGGCGAGAACACCAACTGGTTCATCAAGGACCTGCCGCTGCTGATCGCGTTCGCGGTGCTCGCCGCGTACACCTACTCGTCCGGCCTGCGGGCGCCCGCGCTGATCGCGTTCGTCAAGGACGGGCTGATCTACCTGGTCATCGCGGTGGCGATCATCTACATCCCGATCAAACTCGGCGGCTTCGACGACATCTTCGCCGGGGCGAGCGAGAAGTTCTCCGCCGTCAACGAGGCAGCCGGCAAACCGGTGGCAGGCCTCGCGCCCGGGGCGGCGGGCCAGTGGACGTACGCCACCCTGGCACTGGGCTCGGCGCTGGCGCTCTTCATGTACCCGCACTCGATCACGGCCACGCTCTCCAGCCGCAGCCGCAATGTGATCCGGCGCAACACCACGATCCTGCCGCTGTACTCGCTGATGCTGGGCCTGCTTGCGCTGCTCGGCTTCATGGCGATCGCCGCCGGGATCAAGGTGGACAACGGGCAGTTGGCCATCCCCCAGCTGTTCGAGAACATGTTCCCGGACTGGTTCGCGGGCGTCGCGTTCGCCGCCATCGGCATCGGCGCGCTGGTGCCCGCCGCGATCATGTCGATCGCCGCGGCGAACCTCTTCACCCGCAACATCTACAAGGACTTCCTGAAGCCGGACGCGACCCCGGAGCAGGAGACCAAGGTCTCCAAGCTGGTGTCGCTGCTGGTTAAGGTCGGTGCGCTCGCCTTCGTCCTCACCATGGACAAGACGGTCGCGATCAACTTCCAGCTGCTCGGCGGGATCTGGATCCTGCAGACGTTCCCGGCGTTGGTGGGCGGCCTGTTCACCCGCTGGTTCCACCGCTGGGCGCTGCTCGCGGGCTGGGCGGTCGGCATGGTGTACGGGACGTTGGCCGCGTACGGGGTCGCCAGCCCGACCCAGGCGCACTTCGGCGGCTCGTCCAAGGCGATCCCGGGCATCGGTGAGATCGGCTACATCGGTCTGACCGCGTTCGTGCTGAACGTGGTGGTGACGGTGGTGCTGACCTTCGTCCTGAACGCCGTGAAGGCACCCGTCGGGATCGACGAGACCTCCCCGTCCGACTACACGGCCGACGCGGGCGACCCGGGCGTCCAGGTGGAGCTCCCGCCGGCCACGGCGGGGGCGCCGGGAGGCGGCCACTGACGGCCCTTCCCACGGTCCGGCAGCGGCCCGTCGAGCCCCGTTCAGCGGGGCGCGACGGGCCGTTCGTCTGCTCCGAGAGGGGATGGCACGGCTTGTCCCTCGGGCCCGGCCGACGGGACACGACACAACATGTGGGGGCGTCTTCATCCAGCGGCCCCCACATGTATGCTCGTGCTCGCTGTCGCCGCAGGGAAATCCGGTGCGAATCCGGAACTGTCCCGCAACGGTGTATTCGGTGTGCTTTTGCACACCCTCAGGAAGTCCGAGGACCTGCCGACAGCGCATCCGGCTCGACCGAACCGGATGCCAGACGTCCGGGCCTCGCGGATGGGCCGGTGGACGCCGTACGGAGTGCTGCCCCGACGCGGGCCCGCCTCTGCCCGGCTGCCCCGCCTCCCGCCGGCCCCGAGCCGAGCGAGGGAGAGCACCACGTGACCATCGCGCCAGTCGATCCGGCTTCAGTCGCCGTGTCCGAAGCGGCCGAGTCCGAGGCAACCGCACACGACGGACCGGGGACCGCACTGCTGCGGACCCTGACCGACCTCACCGTCGATCTGCCCGACACCGACCCCGGTCGCGTCGCCGCCGCCGCGCTGCGCGGCCGCAACGCCCGTTCGGACGAGGCGGAGTTGCGCGCGCTGGCCACCGAGGCCGCCGCGGGGCTGATCTCCGAGGACCCCGCCTACTCCCGGCTCGCCGCCAGACTGCTGACCCGTTCCGTCGCGGACGAGGCTGCCGGTCAGGGCGCGGTCTCCTTCTCCGCCTCGGTCGCCGTCGGGCACCGCGAGGGCCTGATCGCGGACCGTACGGCCGAGTTCGTCGTACTGCACGCGGCCGCCCTCGACGCGCTGGTGGAAGCTTCGCTCGCCGACGGCGCCGACGACCGCTTCGGCTACTTCGGGCTGCGGACCCTGCACAGCCGCTATCTGCTGCGTCACCCGCACACCCGTCAGGTCATCGAGACGCCCCAGCACTTCATGCTGCGCGTCGCGGCCGGACTCGCCGAGGACGACTCCGAGCGCGCCCTGGACGAGGTCGCGGCGCTGTACGGGCTGATGAGCCGCCTCGACTACCTCCCCTCCTCCCCCACGCTCTTCAACTCCGGCACCCGGCACCCGCAGATGTCCTCCTGCTATCTGCTGGACTCGCCGCTGGACGAGCTCGACTCGATCTACGACCGCTACCACCAGGTGGCGCGGCTCTCCAAGCACGCGGGCGGCATCGGCCTCTCCTACTCCCGGATCCGCGCCCGCGGTTCGCTGATCCGTGGCACCAACGGGCACTCCAACGGCATCGTGCCGTTCCTGAAGACGCTCGACGCCTCGGTCGCCGCGGTGAACCAGGGCGGCCGCCGCAAGGGCGCCGCCGCCGTCTACCTGGAGACCTGGCACGCGGACATCGAGGAGTTCCTGGAGCTGCGCGACAACACGGGTGAGGACCAGCGGCGTACGCACAACCTCAACCTGGCGCACTGGATCCCGGACGAGTTCATGCGCCGGGTCGACGCGGACGGCGACTGGTCGCTGTTCTCGCCCGCCGACGTGCCCGAGCTGGTCGACCTGTGGGGCGACGAGTTCGACGCCGCGTACCGGGCCGCCGAGGCCAAGGGCCTGGCCCGCAAGTCGATGCCGGCGCGTGAGCTGTACGGCCGGATGATGCGGACCCTCGCGCAGACCGGTCAGGGCTGGATGACCTTCAAGGACGCCTCCAACCGGACCGCGAACCAGACCGCCGAGCCGGGCCGTGTGGTCCACTCGTCGAATCTGTGCACCGAGATCCTCGAAGTCACCGACGACGGCGAGACGGCCGTCTGCAACCTGGGCTCGGTCAACCTCGGCGCGTTCGTCGCCGACGGTGGCATCGACTGGGAGCGACTGGACGCGACCGTCCGTACCGCCGTGACCTTCCTCGACCGGGTCGTCGACATCAACTTCTACCCGACCGAGCAGGCCGGCCGCTCCAATGCGAAGTGGCGCCCGGTCGGCCTGGGTGCGATGGGTCTCCAGGACGTCTTCTTCCAGCTGCGGCTGCCCTTCGACTCCCCCGAGGCCCGCGCGCTCTCCACGAAGATCTCCGAGCGGATCATGCTCGCCGCGTACGAGGCGTCCTGCGACCTCGCCGAGCGGTCCGGTCCGCTGCCCGCGTGGTCGCAGACGCGCGCCGCCCGCGGTGTGCTGCACCCCGACCACTACGCCACCGAGCTGACCTGGCCGGAGCGCTGGGACGCGCTGCGCGCCCGGGTCGCGAAGACCGGCATGCGCAACTCGCTGCTGCTGGCCATCGCGCCGACGGCGACGATCGCCTCGATCGCGGGTGTGTACGAGTGCATCGAGCCGCAGGTCTCCAACCTCTTCAAGCGCGAGACGCTCAGCGGTGAGTTCCTCCAGGTCAACGCGTATCTGGTGGACGAGCTGAAGAAGCTCGGCGTGTGGGACGCACGGACCCGTGAGGCACTGCGCGAGGCGAGCGGCTCGGTGCAGGGGTTCGCCTGGATCCCGGAGGACGTACGGGCGTTGTACCGCACGGCGTGGGAGATCCCGCAGCGCGGTCTGATCGACATGGCGGCGGCGCGTACGCCGTTCCTCGACCAGAGCCAGTCGCTGAACCTGTTCCTGGAGACGCCGACGATCGGCAAGCTTTCCTCGATGTACGCCTACGCCTGGAAGCAGGGGCTGAAGACGACGTACTACCTGCGTTCGCGCCCTGCGACCCGGATCGCCCGCGCGGCATCCGGCCAGGCCGCGGCCGCCGCCTCCATTCCCGTACAGCAGGCATCGGCTCCCGACGCGGACGCGATCGCCTGCTCCCTCGAAAACCCCGAGTCCTGCGAGGCATGCCAGTAATCATGAGTGACAAGAACCTGCTCGACCCGGGCTTCGAACTGACCCTGCGGCCCATGCGCTACCCGGACTTCTACGAGCGCTACCGCGACGCGATCAAGAACACCTGGACGGTCGAGGAGGTCGACCTCCACTCCGACGTGGCCGACCTCGCCAAGCTGTCCCCCGGCGAGCAGCACATGATCGGCCGGCTCGTCGCGTTCTTCGCGACCGGCGACTCAATCGTGTCGAACAACCTCGTGCTGACGCTGTACAAGCACATCAACTCCCCCGAGGCGCGGCTGTATCTGTCGCGGCAGCTCTTCGAGGAGGCCGTGCACGTCCAGTTCTATCTGACGCTGCTGGACACCTATCTGCCCGATCCGGACGACCGTGCGGCCGCGTTCGACGCGGTCGAGGAGATTCCGTCGATCCGCGAGAAGGCGCAGTTCTGCTTCAAGTGGATGGATTCGGTCGAGAAGATCGACCGGCTGGAGACGAAGGCCGACCGCCGCCGCTTCCTGCTGAACCTGATCTGCTTCGCGGCGTGCATCGAGGGACTGTTCTTCTACGGCGCGTTCGCGTACGTCTACTGGTTCCGCTCGCGCGGTCTGCTGCACGGTCTCGCCACGGGCACCAACTGGGTGTTCCGTGACGAGACGATGCACATGAACTTCGCGTTCGAGGTCGTGGACACCGTCCGCAAGGAGGAGCCGGACCTCTTCGACGACGAACTCCAGCAGCAGGTCACCGACATGCTGAAGGAGGCCGTCGACGCGGAGCTGCAGTTCGGCCGCGATCTGTGCGGCGACGGACTGCCGGGCATGAACACCGAGTCCATGCGCCAGTACCTGGAGTGCGTGGCCGACCAGCGGCTCGCCCGGCTGGGCTTCCCGACGGTCTACGGCTCCGAGAACCCGTTCTCGTTCATGGAGCTGCAGGGTGTGCAGGAGCTGACGAACTTCTTCGAGCGCCGCCCGTCCGCCTACCAGGTGGCGGTGGAGGGCTCGGTCGCCTTCGACGACGACTTCTAGATCCTGGCCCAGCTTCCGAGGTGGGGACGCCGCACAGTCATCGGCTGTGCGGCGTCCGCCGTTTCGGGGGGAGTGTGCCCCCGTTCCCGTTCCGCCTCGCGCAGTTGGCGGTCGATGCGGCGCTCCCGGGCCAGCCCGGCGAGGGCGGGGACCAGGAAGAGACCGATAAGTACGGCTGTGCCCAGGACGTTCAGGATTGTGTTCATGCCTCTACTCTCGTCCGCGCGGACGAATTGCGGCAGTGGCAGGACTGTCATGGAGCATCGAATTACTGCCACACTGGCTCCATGCTGAAGAATGTCGCCGCCCTGCTGCTCGACGAGGTCCACCCCTTCGAACTCGGTGTGCTGTGCGAGGTCTTCGGGCTCGACCGCGGCGACGAGGGCCTGCCGGTCCACGATTTCGCCGTGGTCTCCGCCGAGGGCCCGGTGCTGCAGACCCATGCCGGGTTCACCATCAGTACGCCGCACGGACTGGACCGCCTGGACGAGGCCGACCTCATCGCCGTGCCGGCCGGCAGCCACTTCATGCGGCGCGACTACCCCGAAGAGGTCCTCGACGCCCTGCGCCGGGCCGTGGACCGGGGCGCGCGCGTGCTGAGCGTCTGCTCCGGCGCGTATGTGCTCGGCGCGGCCGGACTGCTGGACGGGCGCCGCTGCACCACGCACTGGCGCCACGCCCAGGAGCTGGCCCGCCGCTTCCCCCGGGCCGTCGTCGAGCCCGATGTGCTCTACGTGGACGAGGGCCCGGTCATCACATCGGCGGGTACGGCGGCCGGGATCGACGCCTGTCTGCATCTGGTCCGCCAGGCATACGGCCCCGATGTGACCAACGCGATCGCCCGCCGCATGGTGGTGCCGCCGCACCGGGACGGCGGGCAGGCGCAGTACATCAAGCGGCCGCTGCCCCGCACCCGGTGCGACACGGTCGGCGAGACGCTGGTCTGGATGGAGCGCCACCTCGACCGGGAGATGACCGTCGACCAGCTCGCCGTACAGGCGCACATGTCACCGCGCACCTTCGCCCGCCGCTTCCAGCAGGAGACCGGCACCACTCCCTACCGCTGGCTGCTGCGCCAGCGTGTCCTGCTGGCGCAGCATCTGCTGGAGACCTCCGACGAAACGGTGGACACGATCGCCGGGCGCACCGGCTTCGGGACCGCCGCGGCGCTGCGCCATCAGTTCGTGCGGTCGTTGGGCACCACGCCGAACGCGTACCGCCGCACCTTCCGCGGTCCGGGCGCGATGTCCGAGGTCGCCTGAACCGCGGGCGACCTGGGCGTCAGACGCCGCAGTTCGGCGCCGACCAGAAGTGGCTGGGGCCCTGGTTGACGTGGATGTGGTCGCCGTGGTCCGGGTAGCCCGGGCCGAGGATCCCGTTGAAGCCGTGGTTGCGGGCCTGCTTGGCGAGGGTGCACAGGGCGTGCGGTCCGGCGCCGAGGTCGGCCGCGTCCCCGTACAGATGACGGCTGTTGGACGCGCCGCCGACCGCGCTGTTGCAGGAGGTGGAGCGGAAGCCGCTGGTGATCCGGATCGACTGGTCACCGAGCGCGTGCCGCAGTGCCTCCAGCTTCCACATGGTGCTCAGCGCGTTGGCCTTCGCCGTGCCCGCCGCGACGGCACCACCGGCCCAGGTCGTGTTGCACTGGTTGTGCTCGGCGTACGAGAAGTGGACGGGCGTGCAGTCGTTGTCCTGGAGCTCATAGAGCTTGGCCTGGGTGGCCGGGCCCGCGATGCCGTCGGCGGCGAGGCCGTACGCGGCCTGGAAGCGCTTGACGGCCGCGGTGGTGGCCGGCCCGTAGGAGCCGTCGATCGCGAGCACGGAGTTGTAGCCGGGGTAGCCGGCCACCCGTATCTGGAGCTGGACGACGTCATTGCCGGTGGCGCCGGAGGACAGTGTGCGGGTCCAGGTGTAGCAGCCGTCGGCCTGTGCGGTGCCGGCGGTGACCACGGCACCACCCAAGGCAAAAGCCATGGTCATGACAAGGCCGAGCAGGAGTCGTGCGATACGTCTGAGCATGTGGGGGCTCCCTACTACTACAGAGATGTGGAGAGAGAGCCTGTCGGACGAGTCGACGCGCGTCAACTACGCATGGACGAACCACAGTTGACGATCAATCGAGGGCCGCAAGACCGGGCGGGCCCGGCCTCCCCCGCAGGGAGACCGGGCCCGCCGGTGAAAGCCGGCCGGTCTCAGTCGTTCGGCACGATCTCGTAGCGCGGCGTGTTCTCCGCCATCTGCCGCAGCGCGTCCTTGCGGTCCCGCTTCGAGAGCCGGTCGATGTACAGGTATCCGTACAGGTGGTCCGTCTCGTGCTGGAGGCAGCGGGCGAAGTAGCCGTTGCCCCGGACCTTGACCGGGTTGCCCTTGGCATCCTGTCCGCGGACCACCGCGTAGTCCGGGCGGGCCAGCGAGGCATACGCCGTCGGCACCGAGAGGCAGCCCTCGTTGGAGTCGTCCAGCACCCGGTCCTCGGGCGCCAGCTCCTCCAGCACCGGGTTGCAGACGGCGCCCACGTGCCGCACGCCCTCGTCGTCCGGGCAGTCGTAGACGAAGACCTTCAGGTCCACGCCGATCTGGTTGGCGGCCAGGCCCACGCCCTCCGCCGCCCGCTGGCTCGCGAACATGTCGTCGATCAGCCGGCCCAGCTCGTCGTCGAACTCGGTGACGTCCTTGCACTCCTTGTGCAGCACCGGGTTGCCCACGACCGTGATCGGACGGGAGGTGCCGCGCTCGCGATATGCCGCCTCGCGCGCCTCACAGTCCTCGGTGTCCACGACGAAACCCTCGTCGTCGACGCTGATCTGCTCGTCCGTCTCCTGCTGCGCCATGTCCGCCGTACGCCTTCCTCAAAACCTGAAACCCGGCACATCCCGAAGGACCGGGGGCCGGGTACCCGAGCACCGCGATCGGTGCCCGTACAGCCTACGGGCACCGGTCAGCCGACTTCTTCGAGATCCCGCCACTCGCGGCTGTCCGGGCTGTCCGCCACCCAGCCGTCCAGCAGCCCGCGCACCAGCCCGGCCGGTGCCGCTATCCCGCACTCGCGCTCCGGCACCCAAAGCTCACCGGCGGTGCGGTGGCCCAGCGGACCCGGATGCCCCGGCTCGCTGTGGTCGTGCGGGTCCAGGTGCTCGCCGTCGCCCTCGTCGCTCTCCATGCGGCTCTCCGAGCAGGCCCGGCAGAGCAGCCGCACGGACGAGGACCAGTCCTCGGCGGCGAACCCGGCGTCGGACGCCAGCTGTTCCAGGGCGTTCCGGTCCGCCTCGGTGGCCGCTTCGAGCAGCACCACCCAGGTGGGCACGGGGGACGGCGCCCACAGCTCGATCTCGTCGAAGACGGGGTACGAGGGCCCGGCCGCGGTGACCCGCTCGCCGTGCGGAACGCCGTCGTGCAGGACGACCTCGCCCCAGCGGCGGCCGGAGGACGGCAGCGGGATGGAGAGCACTTCCATCCGGGCCGGATCGAGCCTGCGGCCCCAGACGACCTCGGCCTCGCCCTCCGGCGACAGCCGCACCGCGGCGCTGCCCAGCTCCATGCCGACCGGCTCGCTGTTGGCCGCCGAGGTGTGCTGGCCCGCGCCCGGCACCCTCAGGCCGTACGCCTGCCAGGCGCGGCGCGCCAGCGGCCAGTCCTGCAGTGCGGTGGCGGCGATCCCGACGTTCCACCAGTCCGGAGCGCCGGATTCCTTGTCGAGCAGCGCGACGGCCCGCAGGCCCGCGGCTCTCGCCTGTTCCCAGTCATGCCGGAATTTGTGCAGCAGCGCCAGGTTGAACCAGGACTCCGAGAGCCAGGGTTCCAGGTCCGCCGCACGTGTCAGCAGTGCGCCCGCGTCCTCGTACCGGCCGTCGCCGATCAGCGTGAACGCGCGGTCCGTGGCCTGCCGCCAAGAGGCGGAGGGCCGATGCCGTACCTTCCCGAAGATCCTCACGATTCCCGCCTGTCCCGACTGGACACCCTCGTTTTCCGCTCTTCTTCGCATCCAACCATGCCTGGCCGGAGCCCCGCTCATTACCCATGGGTTACCCAGGTGGGACGGGGGTCAGACCGCCCCGGGCCAGGACCCGTGCCAGTGATTCCACGACCTCGGGCTGATAGTCGTGACCGGTCCCGAGCCTGAGTTGTTCCAGCGCACCCAGCGGCCCGATGAGACTTTCCCCGCAGAGGTCGTCGTATGCGTTCACGGCCCTGACGATCCTGGCGGACAACGGCTGCTCGCGGTAGGGGTCGGCCTGGCGTTCGACCACGACGGCGACCTCGGTGTCCACCCCGGTCTGCCGGACCACGGCCCCGCCGAGCAGCGCGATGCGGCGCTGCTCGGCGGCGGGCAGGACGGCCGTCGCCCCGTCCGGGACCGGGTCGACGAGGGAGAGCTGGCCGATGTCGTGCATCAGTGCCGCGTACTCCAGCACGGTCAGCTCGCTTCCGGAGAGCCCCAGCTCGCGTCCGACGGCCGTGCAGAGCACGGCGACCCTGCGGGCATGCCCGTGCGGGGTGTATCCGGCGATCTCGGTGGCCCTGGCGAGCGAGGCGATCGTCTGCCGGTACGTGGTGCGCACGGCGGCGAACCGGCGGAAGGAGACCTGGGTCAGCAGCAGCGGTACGCACAGGACGGGCAGCGCCCACAGCCCGGCGACGGCGACCCCGAGGGCCATCACGACCCCGGTCGCGCAGACCGCCGAGCCGATGCCGATGAGGGCGCGCAGTTCGTCGCGGAGCAGCGGCCCGTACGGGAGGGGGGTACCTCCCGTGCTCTTGAAGCCGTGGGGGACGGTGCGCGACAGCAGCAGGGCGGCGAGCACGGCGTCGCACAGGGCGGTCAGGACGAGGAACAGGAGCATGAAGAGCACGTAGTACGGACCCTCGCCGAACCAGTCCGCGGCGCGGCCGGAGTTGTACAGCGGCTGGAAGCACACGGCGGCGAAGGTGACGGTCAGTATGCGCCGGGCCACCCGGTCGGGCGCGGGGCCGCTGCCGCGCGCCACATGGGGCACACAGGCAACGAGCTGCGCGGCGACGAGCACGGCGATCACCTGGAGGACGCCGTGGGTGGTGGGCTCGCCGCCGCTGCAGCCCAGGAGGGCGTACGCGAGTGCTCCGGCGGCGCCGAGCGGTGCGGGCTCGCGCTCGCCGGGCAGCGCGCCCCAGCGGGCCAGTTCACCGACGGTGATGAGCAGCCCGAAGGTGAGAGCGTGACCCGGTTCGTGGACACCGTCCCAGAGGGTGTGACCGAGCCCGGCGAGGGCGAGAACGACCGCGGCGCCGTGGACGGCGAGGACGACGGGGGGCAGTGCCATGCCCCGGGGACGGGTGCGGGTCATCGGTGACGGTCCGCGGACGGATTCGGACCGGGCGCAGCGGGGCCGGACACCTCGGGACCGGGCGCCACGGAGCCGGGCGCCACCGGTCCGGGCGTCTCCGCCCTCCGTGGCCCCGGAATCGCCTCGTCCGACGTAACCGCCGTCACCGTCGCCGACCATCCGTGCCGGTCCAGCGCCTGCGCCAGCGCCCGTACCATCTGCGGGTCGAACTGGGTGCCCGCGCACCGCTTCAGCTCCTCCAGCGCCGCGGGCACCGGCCTGCCCCTGCGGTAGGACCGGGTCGACGTCATCGCGTCGAAGGCGTCCGCCACCGCTACGACCCGGGCGAACTCGGGGATGTCCCGCCCGCTGAGCCCGTACGGGTAACCGCTGCCGTCGAGCCGCTCGTGGTGGTGCAGGATCGCGGCCCGCGCCTCGCCGAGGAAGCCGATGCCGCGGACGATCTCGTGGCCGTACTCCGGGTGCAGTTCGATCACCCGCCGCTCCTCCTGGGTGAGCGGCCCGTCCTTGCGGAGCACCCTGGTCGGGACGCCGAGCTTGCCGACGTCGTGCAGGATGCCGGCGAACCGGAGGACCTCCAGGCGGTCCTGGTCCATGCCCAGTTCGCGGGCGATGAGAACGGAGGCCTGTCCGACCCGTTCGCTGTGACCGCGGGTGTACGTGTCCTTGAGGTCGACGGCCTGCACCAGGGCCCTGATGGTGGCGCGGTGGGCGGCGTGCTCACGGTGGTACTGGGCGAAGACCCAGCAGGAGATGTACATCGGCAGCAGGAGGATGAGCGCGGACAGCGGCCCGTACGGACCGCGCCACAGGACGGCCATCATCAGTCCGGCGAGTCCGTGCACCAGATGCGGTCCCAGCGAGCGGGACAGCAGCCCGCTCCAGGCGCGCCGGACGGGCACCCGTTCGGCCGCGACCAGGATGGAACCGTCCAGCACGGCCAGGACGAGGCTGAAGGCGAGGGTGGCGGCGCAGGCGGGCAGAGTCGCGTACGGGAGGTCGGGGAGCCGGTCGGTGCCACTGCCGGTGCCGCCGAGCGTGGCGGCGCCGCCGAGCAGACCGTGGACGGACGAGGCCGCCCAGACGGTGACGGCGAGCTGCGCGGCCCGCCAGATCCGCCGTGCGGTGGCGGGCGCGGTCTCCACCCGGCCGACGAGCGATCCGGGGAGCGCGACCAGGGCGGCCGCGCCGGGCGGCAGCAGAAAGGCGGCGGCGAGCAGCAGTGGGAAGAACGATCCGGCGCTGATCGGCACGGAGCTGCCGAAGAACGGGCCGCGGCCGAGGAGTTCACAGACCAGATAGAGCGCGGTGAGCAGTCCGACGGTCGCCCATGGGGTCCCGGCGTCCGTTCGCAGCACGGGAAGCACGCATAAGAGTGCGCCGATCGCGACCGCCGCAATGTACGCGCGCGCCGCCCCGCGTGTGGCCCTCACCCGCCCGGCCCGCCCCCCATCATGGTCAATGAAGGCGCCAGGCTAGCGAGTTGAGTGTCCCGTCGAGCGTCAATGAGCCCGATTAGCACATTCGGGTGATGTGCGCGGGACGCGGCCGATGCGGGGTACGGACGGGGGCGGCGCGGCTACGCGCGGCCCCCGGACGTCATTCCTTGGCGACGGTCTGCTGACCGGTCTCCGAGACCGTCACGTCCTGCTCGGGCACCGCCTGCCCCGAGCGGATCAGATCGATCCGGCCCATCACCTTGGAGCGCAGATCGGTCGGCACGTCGTCCTGACCGCAGCAGCGCTTCACCAGCTTCTTCACGGCCTGCTCCAGGCCGTACTTCTCCAGGCACGGGGAGCACTCCTCGAAGTGCACCTCGAACTTGGTGCAGTCGCTGTCGGGCATCTCGTGATCGAGGAACTCGTAGAGATGATCGAGGACCTCTGAGCAGTCCGTCTCGTGCGGCTCTCCGCAGCTCATGAGCCCGAGCCTTTCCGATCGTCCGACTCTCCGGCACCGGCGGGGACGAGCCCGCGCTCACGGGCGTAGTCCTCCAGCATGCCGCGCAGTTGGCGGCGGCCCCGGTGCAGTCGGGACATCACCGTACCGATGGGTGTCCCCATGATGTCCGCGATCTCCTTGTAGGCAAAGCCCTCTACATCGGCGAGATACACGGCGATGCGGAACTCTTCGGGGATCGCCTGCAGAGCGGACTTCACATCCGAGTCGGGCAGGTGGTCGAGAGCCTGCGACTCCGCGGAGCGCAGCCCGGTCGACATGTGCGACTCGGCGCGCGCGAGCTGCCAGTCCTCGATCTCCTCGGCGGCGCTGCGCTGAGGTTCGCGCTGCTTCTTGCGGTACGAGTTGATGAACGTATTGGTGAGGATGCGGTACATCCACGCCTTGAGGTTGGTGCCCTCACGGAACTGGTGGAAGGAGCCATAGGCCTTGGCATACGTCTCCTGGACCAGGTCCTCGGCGTCCGCGGGGTTGCGCGTCATGCGCAGCGCGGCCGAGTACATCTGGTCGAGGAAACCAAGAGCGTCCCGCTCGAAGCGCGCATTGCGCTCGGCGGTCGTCTCCTGTGCGCGGCCGTCGTCGGTCCCTGTGTCGGTCCCAGTGACCGGACCCACCTCCTCCAACGCTGTGGCGGAGCCGAAACCGGACCCGCTCGAATCGGAGAATAGTCGACCTTGCTTCGAGACGGGCTGTCGATCCGATCCGCTCAGTGCCCGCTCGGGAGTGGTCTTGGCCGCATGCAGGACCGTCCACTCCAGGTCAGCGGCGTTCGAGCGGCGCGGGCAGATGGTCGAACCCATGCGACGGACTCCCTCTCCACAGACGACGTTGATGTACCGATGTCACCGACAACAGTGGCCTCTCGCTCAACATTCCCGGGGGTGCGTGCGGGCCGCCGAATCGGGCGTGTACGTCATAGGGTGCTCAGCCACGCGGTCACGGCGGCGGTGAGGACCTCCATCGCCTGATCCTCGGTCAGACCGGACCTCTTCGCCACGGCGAACCCGTGGTCGCCGTAGGGCACCTCGGTGATCCCGTACTCCCCCGGAGGGAATTCGGCGGGCCGCCCGAACGGGTCATTGCCGCCCTGCACGACGAGGGTGGGTACGCCGGCCGCGAGGAGCTCGTCCTTGCGGGACTTCTCCGGCCTTCCCGGCGGGTGCAGCGGGAAGGCGAGCGCGAGGACGGCATGGGCGCCGAGCTCCTTCGCCGTCCGGCAGGCCACCCGGGCCCCGGCGCTGCGCCCTCCGGCGACGACGGGCAGCCCCGGGGCGGTGAGCGCGGGCCACAGGCCGCGCCAGCCGGTGTCCAGGGTCTTCGGGGCAGGCGCGATCTTCCTCCCGGCGACCCGCCACGGCTGCTCCACCAGGGCGACGGTCACCCCGTGGGCGGGCAGCGCGGCGGCCAGGGCCCGGAGGTCGCGCGTCTCGATGCCACCGCCCGCGCCATGACCGACGGCGAGCACCAGCCGGGCGTTCTTCACCGGCTGCGCGGGGAACCAGGTGATCCTGGCCGGTCCGGCGTCCGTGTCGACCGTCTCGGTCCTGCGGCCTGTCTCCGGGGTACTCACGCACCCCATCCTGCCCGGTCGCGGCGGGGTCGTCAGAACAGCGTGCTCTCCTCCGGCGCGGCCAGCTCCTCCAGCAGCTCGGGACCGTTGTTGCGGACGTTGCTGACGGCCGTGGCCACCGGGTAGGCCCGCATCAGCCCGCCGGGCGGCGGTGCGAGCAGTCCCTTCAGCTCCTCGACGTCGGTGCGCGAGGGGTCGAGCCAGGCGTCCCACCGGTCCGGGGTCAGCATCAGCGGCATCCGGGGGTGGATGTCGGCGAGCGCGGCCGGGCCCTCGGCGGGGGCGACGGCGAGCGGAGTGGTCTCCGCCTCGGTCGTGATCACCGAGCAGGTCACCCACCAGGCCATCGGGTGGTCGTCCGGCAGGGTCCGGTCGCGCCAGAACTCGTACAGCCCGGCCATCGCGAAGACCGATCCGTCGGCGGGTGTGACGAAGTAGGGCTGCTTGCGCGGCCGCTTCTTCTTCCCCTTCTCCTCCAGCTGCCGCTCGTCCACGCCGGTGACCCACTCGTAGTAGCCGTCGGCGGGCAGGATGCAGCGCCGGGAGACGAAGGGGCGGCGGAAGGACGGCTTCTCGTGGACGGTCTCCGCGCGGGCGTTGATCATGCGGGCGGCGCCCTCGGGGGACTTCGCCCACGACGGCACGAGCCCCCATTTCAGGGCGCGCAACTGGCGAACCGGACGCTGATCGTCTGCGTCTTTCACAGGACGCTCCAGTACGGCGTAGACCTCCTTGGTCGGCGCCACGTTCCAATCGGGAGCCAGGGCCTCGGCCGGTTCCCACTTCTCGACCTGGAAGAGTCCGGTCAGGTCCTCGGGCCGCCGACTCGCTGCATACCGTCCGCACATGAGTGCCAGACTGCCACGACCGTCACGACGACAAGACGCCGATACCGCAAGGAGCCGCCCGCAGCATGGACAGCACCGATCTGGGCAATCTGTGGGACCGCGTCTTCGGCACCCAGCCCGCACCCGAGCAGTGGCTGGTGGTCGTCACCGGCACGCTCGCGCTGATCGCCGTCGTACCGAACCCGATATGGCGGCTGAGCCGCAATGCGATCACCATCGCGCACGAGGGCGGACATGGACTGATCGCGCTGATCAGCGGACGGCAGCTGTCCGGAATCCGGCTGCACTCGGACACCAGCGGGCTGACGGTCAGCCGCGGCAGGCCCACCGGCATCGGGATGATCCTGACTGCGGCGGCCGGCTACACCGCCCCGCCGCTGCTGGGCCTGGGCGGGGCGTGGCTGCTGGTCGACGGCAGGATCACGCTGCTGCTGTGGCTGGCCACCGCGCTGCTCGCGGTGATGCTGGTGATGATCCGCAATGTGTACGGGGCGCTGACGGTGATCCTCACCGGGGCGGCCTTCCTGCTGGTGTCCTGGCTGGCCTCGCCCGCCTGGCAGTCGCTGTTCGCGTACACCGTGGTCTGGTTCCTGCTGCTCGGGGGCGTACGCCCGGCCTTCGAGCTCCAGTCGAAGCGGCGGCACGGCGGTGCGCCGGACTCGGACGCGGACCAGTTGTCGCGGCTGACGGATGTGCCGGCCGCGCTGTGGCTGTTCCTCTTCCACGCGGTGTCGCTCTGCTCGCTGATCGGCGGCGGGCGCTGGCTGCTCGGTCTGTGAGATCCGGTCCGCGAGGTCCGGTACCGACCGACGGCACCTACCACGGTTGTATTACGCCCGAGTTTCTTCCCTTTTGATCGAGATTCGGGTTTGCGGGGAGCCACTAAAGTGAGGTCCATGACCGAAAGTTCCGTGCACCCCGCCCTCTGGCCCGCCCCCCACGCAAGCGGCGCCGTCGACGCGACCGTCACCGTGCCCGGATCGAAATCGGTCACCAATCGCGCGCTCGTCCTCGCCGCCCTCGCCGCCGAGCCCGGCTGGCTGCGCCGCCCGCTGCGCTCCCGCGACACCCTGCTGATGGCCGAGGCGCTGCGCGCGATGGGCGTCGGCATCGAGGAGACGGTGTCCTCCAGCTCCTCCGTCGCGGGCGGCCCGGACGCCTCCGGCGAGGCCTGGCGGGTCATCCCGGCCGGTCTGCACGGCCCCACCACGATCGATGTCGGCAACGCGGGCACGGTCATGCGCTTCCTGCCGCCGGTCGCGGCCCTCGCCGACGGCCCGATCCGCTTCGACGGCGACCCCCGTTCGTACGAGCGCCCGCTGAACGGCGTGATCGACGCGCTGCGCGTGCTGGGCGCCCGGATCGACGACGACGGGCGCGGCTCGCTGCCGCTGACCGTGCACGGCGGCGGTGCGCTGGACGGCGGCCCGGTGGCGATCGACGCCTCCTCGTCCTCCCAGTTCGTCTCGGCGCTGCTGCTGTCGGGGCCGCGCTTCAACCAGGGGGTGGAGGTGCGCCACACCGGCGACAAACTCCCCTCCATGCCGCACATCCGGATGACCGTCGACATGCTGCGGGCCGTCGGCGCCCAGGTAGACGAGCCGGAGACCGGCGGCGAGCCGAACGTCTGGAGGGTCTCCCCCTCCGCCCTGCTCGGCCGCGATCTGACCGTGGAGCCCGACCTCTCCAACGCCCAGCCGTTCCTCGCCGCCGCGCTGGTCACCGGCGGCCGGGTCACCATCCCCGACTGGCCCGAGCGCACCACCCAGCCGGGCGACGCGCTGCGGGAGATCTTCACCGCGATGGGCGGCAGCTGCGAGCTGACCGAGCGCGGCCTCACCTTCACCGGTTCGGGCCGCATCCACGGCATCGACGTCGACCTCGGCGAGGTCGGCGAGCTCACCCCCGGCATCGCGGCGGTCGCGGCCCTCGCCGACGGCCCGTCCACGCTGAGCGGTGTCGCCCACCTCCGGCTGCACGAGACGGACCGGCTCGCGGCGCTCACCAAGGAGATCAACGAGCTCGGCGGAGATGTCACCGAGACCGCCGACGGGCTCCGCATCCGGCCCCGGCCGCTGCACGGCGGTACCTTCCATACGTACGACGACCACCGGATGGCAACCGCGGGGTCGATCATCGGCCTTGCCGTCCCCGGAGTGGAGATCGAGAACGTGGCGACAACCGCCAAGACCCTGCCGGACTTCCCGCAGATGTGGACCGGAATGCTCGGGGCCTGAGACATGCGCCGCTACGGCAAGAACCCCGACGAGGACGACATCCGGTTCCGCCCCAACCCGAAGGGCAACCGGCCCCGTACGCACACCCGCCCGAAGCACGAGGACGCCGAGGAGGGCATGGTCCTCACCGTCGACCGCGGCCGCCTCACCTGCCTCGTCGACGGCCGTACGGTCATGGCGATGAAGGCCCGTGAGCTGGGCCGCAAGGCCGCCGTGGTCGGTGACACCGTCTCCATCGTCGGCGATCTGTCCGGAGCCAAGGACACCCTCGCCCGCATCGTCCGCATCGGTGAGCGCCGCTCGGTGCTGCGCAGGACCGCGGACGACGACGATCCGTACGAGCGGGTGGTCGTGGCCAATGCCGACCAGCTGGCGATCGTCACCGCGCTGGCCGATCCGGAGCCCCGCCCGCGCATGATCGACCGCTGTCTGGTCGCCGCGTACGACGGCGGGCTCACCCCGCTTCTCGTGCTCACCAAGTCCGACCTCGCCTCCCCGGACAAGCTGCTGGAGGCGTACACCCCACTGGGCGTCCCGTTCATCGTCACCAACCGCGAGGAGCTGGAGAACGGCGACGCGGCCGACCGGGTCCGCGAGCAGCTGCACGACCGGGTCACCGCCTTCGTCGGGCATTCCGGCGTCGGGAAGACGACGCTGGTCAACGCGCTCGTACCGAAGGACCGGCGGCGTACCACCGGAGTCGTCAACGCGGTCACGGGCCGTGGCCGGCACACCACCACATCGGCGCTGGCGCTCCCCCTTCCCGACTATCGCGGCTGGGTGATCGACACCCCCGGTGTGCGCTCCTTCGGGCTGCACCACATCGACCCGTCCCGGGTGATCCACGCGTTCCCGGACCTGGAGCCGGGCACCGAGGACTGCCCGCGCGGCTGCACCCACGACAGCCAGGAACCGGAGTGCGCCCTGGACGCCTGGGTCGCGGACGGCCACGCCGATCCGGCGCGGCTGGACTCGCTGCGGCGGCTGATGTCCACCCGGGAACGACGCGAAGGCGACTGATCCGGGCACGTTTGCGATCTCCCGCTGCAGGTAAGTGCATAATCACACCCAGCGTGGCAAGGCGGTCACCGACGCGGGAGGGCACTGAAGATGGCGTGGCTGCTGGTCGTGGTCGCAGGACTTCTGGAGACCGGTTTCGCCGTCTGTCTGAAGCTCTCGCACGGTTTCACCCGGCTCTGGCCGACCGTCGCGTTCTGCATCTTCGCCCTCGGCAGCTTCGGTCTGCTGACGCTGTCGCTGAAGAAACTCGACGTGGGGCCCGCCTATGCCGTGTGGACGGGCATCGGCGCGGCGGGCACCGCGATCTACGGCATGGTGTTCCTCGACGACGTGGTCTCCACCCTCAAGCTGATCTCGATCTCCCTGGTGATCGTCGGAGTGATCGGACTGCAGCTCTCGGGCTCGTCCCACTGAACCGTTGCGGGTTCGCCCCGGCCGGCGTTCATCCGGGCGGCCGCCGCTCCACCGCCTCGCGCACCAGCGGTGCCGGTTCCCCCTCCGTCCCCGGGGGAGCCGGGACCAGCGCGTAGCTCAGTGCGAGCCGCAGCGCGATCTCGCAGGTCGCGGCCAGCGCCCGGGGGTCGTGCGGTGGCCGTCCCTCGTCGAGGGCGGCCGCCGCCCGCGCTCCGACCTGGCCGAGCAGCTCGGCGGGCGTCGGCGCCCCGGCATCGGCGCGCCGCTGGGCGGGCACAAGGGAGGCGGTCTGTGCCGGGGGGCGTACGGGACGGGGTAACCGCTCACTCCAGCAGCCCGTGAGCAGCCCCCTGACCAGGGCGTTCGCCCGAACCGCGCGAACCGTCCAGGCGGCGGTGGCGGCCAGTCTGTCCCCCGTACCGCCGGCCGATCCCAGTGCCCGTTCGACGCCGGCCAGATAGCTGTCGGCGGCGCCGCGTACCAGCGCGCGGGCCAGGCCGTCCTTGCTGCCGAACTCGTTGTAGAGGGTCTGCCGGGAGACCCCGGCGGCGGACGCCACATCGACCATGCGCACCGCCGACCAGGGCAGCGTCGCCAGCGCCGAGTGGGCGGCGTCCAGCAATGCGTCTCGCGCTGTGGGCATCGTCGCCTCCCGCGCCAAGGGCTTCGCGTTCCAGAGTTGACGCGCCCCCGGGGACTGTCAATGGTCCGCGCGGCCGCAGGGTCGTGTAGCTCCGTTCACCCGCGGTCGATACTGTGACGGCATGCCCGATTACCACGATGATCTGCGCCTCGCCCACGTGCTGGCGGACGCCGCCGACGCGACGACGATGGACCGGTTCAAGGCTCTGGACCTCAAGGTCGAGACCAAGCCGGACATGACGCCGGTGAGCGAGGCCGACAAGGCCGCCGAGGAACTGATCCGCGGCCACCTCCATCGGGCCCGCCCGCGCGACGCGATTCTGGGCGAGGAGTACGGCATCGAGGGCACCGGCCCTCGGCGCTGGGTCGTCGACCCGATCGACGGCACCAAGAACTATGTGCGCGGCGTGCCGGTCTGGGCGACGCTGATCTCGCTGATGGAGGCCGGCGAGAACGGCTTCCAGCCGGTGGTCGGCGTGGTGTCCGCCCCCGCGCTGAACCGGCGCTGGTGGGCGGCGAAGGGCGCGGGCGCGTTCTCCGGCCGCAGCCTGACCTCCGCGACGCGGCTGCACGTCTCGAAGGTGGAGCGGATCGCGGACGCCTCGTTCGCGTACGCCTCGATGACCGGGTGGGAGGAGCAGGGCCGGCTCGACGGCTTCATGGATCTGACCAGGGCCTGCTGGCGCACTCGCGGGTACGGGGATTTCTGGCCGTACATGATGGTCGCCGAGGGATCGGTCGACATCTGTGCGGAGCCGGAACTCTCGCTCTGGGACATGGCCGCGAACGCGATCATCGTCCAGGAGGCGGGCGGCCGGTTCACCAGCCTGGACGGCGTACCCGGCCCGGGCGGCGGGAACGCGGCAGCCTCGAACGGGCTGCTCCACCACGAGCTGCTGGGCTATCTGAACCAGCGCTACTGACGCAGCTTGCGGCTTGACCTGCGCCAGGCGTAGGCGGTCTCGACGCCCGGCGGGCGAAACATCACCTACGGTGGCGTCCGGATCCTGAGCGGGAACGCGAAAGTGCCTTCTGAGCTGGGATGATGAGGCTTGTCCAAAGCCTCTGTCAGCACAGCAGGAAGGCACTTTCTGCGTGCACACCGCCGGGTCGCGTCCCGAGTTCGTCGTCTCGGCCGACGGCTGCGGGGCGGTCAGGTCTCGGGCGTACCGGTGACGCCCTTGCAAGCGCTCGTGTCGTCGGCGGTTCCCGGCACGGCCGCCGCCTTCACCGCGCTGAAGTCCGTGACGTACGCATCGTGGTCGGCGTCGCTGTCTACCTTCAGCAGCGCCTCGTCGTTCTTGGTGAGCGCCGGACCCGTGTAGTTGTGGCTGCCGGTCCACAGGACCTTCTGACCAGTGGCACCGTCGTACTTGCCCTCGATCAGCAGGAACTTGGAGTGGATGATGCGCGAGGCGGTGTCCGGGTCGCTGTCGTCGTCCCAGTTGTAGCAGCGCAGCGTGGGACCACCGGAGGCGTGCAGGGTCTCCCAGGTGCCGCTGGAGGAGCCGCTGTCGGTCTGCGAGTAGACGATGTCGACCGTGCAGCCCGCGGTCTTGAGCGCGACCAGCTTCTGGGCCACCGCGAGCCGGGTGAGCTTGAACATGCCGACCCGCACCTTGGTGTGCTTGGTGGTGCCGTCCTCGGTGTACGTGCAGGTGACGTTGTCGAGGACACCGGTGATGGTGTCGCCCGGAGACGGGTCGTCCGCGGGGCGAGGGAAGAAGTAGGCCTTGTACGGGCTGCTGGTGGTGGTGCTGTACTGCCAGTTGGCCCAGTCCTGACCCACGAGCTTGGCGAAGTAGTTGCTGTACGCCGTGTAGATCGTCACGTTGTTCGGCACGACGTAGGCGTCGTTCCAGAACCGGCTGTAGCTGGACGGTGTGAGGTTCGACGAGGTCTGCACCACGACGTCGTACGCCCCTTCGAGCTGTGAGAACAGCCAGAACTTGTTGTGGTTGATCGAGGCGCCCTGCGAGGGCTCGCCCAGACAGGACTTGTCGACCGGACACAGCCCGACGAAGGAGCTCTGGGCGCGGTCGGTGCCGAGCGCAGTCTTCAGGATTCCGTACGTCGGGTCGTCGGCGTTGTCGCTGACGTCGCTCTCGTCCATCATCAGCTGGACATCGACGCCGCGGGCGCGGGCGTCCGCGATGGCCTGGGCCAGCTCCGCGTCCCAGAAGTGGTAGACCGAGCCCTTGATGGACGAGCCGGACGGCGACTGGTTGATGTAGTCGAGCAGCCGTGTGCGTATCGCCTGCTGCTCGGCCGCGGTGCCGGTCGGCTTGTTGAAGACCGGGCCCGCCGTGACGGCCGCGGACGCGCTGCCCGCCAAACCGAGTTGAAGACCCGCGACGAGCGAGACCGAGATGAGAACCGCGGCGAGACGGCTTGAACCATGGCGTGATGCTGAGCGCACCAGACCCCCCTGAGGCCGGTCGAACATATATCTGTCGAGCGGATGTTGCCAGAGGGGTGCATGTGACTACCAGCTACACCTTCGAGATGCCTCCGAGATGGACGCGAGTCAGCTGCGAGATGACCGTGAGGTGACGCATGCCCCTTTTGATGAACTAGACATGACAGATGAGAAATTCTTACCCTCGGCGAACATTTTATTGATCTTTCTTCGCGTAGGGGGTGGGAGCTTCGTGAGACGTATGTGTTCTCGAGGCACGGCTGCCCTGGTCAGCAAGGCATTGCTGGCCGGGCTCTTGTCGGTCGTGGCGCTCGCGCCATCGGCGGCGGTGGCACTGCCGAGTGGTGACGAACCGAGCGTGCCGACCGGAAAACTGGACAGCCCGGTGTCGCAGATGGCCGAGCCGTCCCAGAAGAAGCCTGCGAAGGTGACCTGGCCCGAGTCCGGCCGCCGCACCGTGACGTTGGGATCCGTGCCGGTCGAGTCGGCCAAGGGATCGGTGGTGTCGGTCCGCACGGCCGCGTCCACGGCGAAGACCAGGGGTGCGGCAGCGGATCGCGCGCCCTCCAAGGTCGACGTCGAGGTGCTGGGGCGCTCGGAGGCCGAGGCCGCCGGCGGTCTGGGGCTCGGGCTGCGGCTCGCGCGCCGGGACGGCGGGCAGACGGCCGGAGCGGTGGAGGTCTCCATCGACTACTCGGGCTTCGCCCACGCCTACGGAGGTGACTTCGCCTCCCGGCTGCGGCTGATCAAGCTGCCGGCCTGCGCGGCAACCAACCCGAAGGCGAAGGCCTGCCAGAGCAGCAGCTACGTACCGTCGAAGAACGACACGGACGGACAGAAGCTGACGGCGACGGTCGAGGCCGCGCCGCAGACCGAGACACACTCCGGCATGGCGGCACTGGCGGAGCCCTCCGTCTACGCGCTGACCACGGGCTCGTCGTCCGACAAGGGCGACTACCGGGCGAGCACGCTGTCGCCCACGGGCAAGTGGGACGTGTCGATGGGCTCGGGCGCGTTCACCTATCAGGTGCCGATCGAGGTGCCCGAACCTCCGATGGGTGAGGCCCCGGACCTCGCGTTGACCTACAACTCTCAGTCGGTGGACGGCCGTACGTCGGCCTCCAACAACCAGGCCTCCTGGGTCGGGATGGGCTGGGACCTGAACCTCGGCTACATAGAGCGCCGCTACAAGAACTGCGCCCAGGACGGGCACCCGACATTCGGCGACCTGTGCTGGGACTCGCCGAACTCGTCCACGGACCCGAACGGAGCCGTGTACGTCATCAACATCAACGGGATGACGACAGAGCTCATCCAGGACAACACCGGTACCGGCTCCTTCCACATGCAGGACGATCCCGGCTGGAAGGTGCAGAAGCTCAACGGCGGCTACGGCTCGGACAACACGGACGAGTTCTGGGTGATCACCCAGCAGGACGGCACCCGTTACTACTTCGGCTGGGGTCGCTCCGAGCGCTCGCTCAGCAAGACGAACTCGGTGCTGACCGTCCCCGTCATCGGTGACGACGCGGGCGAGCCCTGCAACAGCTCGTCCCCCAACCCCTGCACGCAGGCCTGGCGTTGGAGCCTGGACCGGGTGGTGACGTCGAACGAGGTCGAGAACTCCTACTTCTACGACAAGGAGCAGAACTACTACCGTTCGGTGGCCGCGGCCGACAAGGCCCGCTCCTATGACGCGGGTGCATACCTGAGCCGGATCGAGTACGGCTGGTCCTCGCAGACCGCGGGCGCCCAACTGCCTGCCAAGGTGGAGTTCCAGCACGTCAACCGCTGTGTGGAGCGGATGAACGAGAAGGACCCGCTGGACAACACCCCGCCGGACTGCCCGACGATCGACGCGTCCCCGTCGTCGTACCCGGACGTGCCGGTCGACCTCATCTGCGACGGCCCGGAGGACGGCGAGTCCTGCGCGGGCAAGACGTACTACCCCACGTTCTTCCAGCGCGGAATGCTCTGGGACATCAAGACGTACGTCCGCGACAACGACGCGGCGAGCTGGGATCTGGTCACGCAGTACCAGATGAAGTACGCGCTGATGAACCCCGAGGGGTCCATCGACGGCACGCTCTGGCTCGACTACATCCAGCGCCGCGGTTACGCGGGGGACGACATCACCCTGCCGACCATCAACTTCAACGGCGAGTACCTGGACAACCAGGTCGGCGGTGGCGCGCTGCTGAACTTCCGCCGGGTCAACAAGGTCTTCACCGACCTGGGTTCCAGCGTGGCCGTCACCTACGGGCACGCTTCCGACGGTGACGTCTCCCGGCAGTGCGACGCGGCCAACCTGCCCTCACAGTCGAACAACGACTCCGAGTGCTTCTGGCAGAAGTGGACGCCGGAGGGCGAGACGACCGAGCGGACCGGCTGGTTCAAGAAGTTCGTCGTGACGCAGGTCGTGGTGGATCCCGGCGATCTCGGGGACGGCGATCCCTCGATGACCACGACATACGAGTACGACGGCGCCCCGGGCTGGCGGTTCACGGCCGACCCGATCGCCAAGGACGAGGACGAGTCCTGGTCGGAGTGGCGCGGCTACGGCAAGGTGCTCGTCACCACCGGCGCCAACTCCAACAGGCACTCCACCTATAACTGGCTGTACCGGGGCCTGGACGGCGACCGAACCTCCAAGACGGACCCCTCGCAGACCCGGACGGTGAAGGTCACCGACTCCGAGGGCACCGAGTGGACCGACTCCGCATGGCTGGCGGGCAAGCCGCTGGAGACCTCCACGCGAGACAACGCGGACAAGTCCCAGGCAAGGGAGTGGCACGAGTACTGGATGCACAACACCGCCCAGTACACGGGTCTGCCGGACGCCCGCTTCATACGGGAGAGCAAGACGCGCACGCTGGAAAAGGTCTACGACTCCACCGACACGGACCTGTCGACCTGGCGCGAGCACATCATCGAGAACGAGTACGACGACAGCGAGACGGCCTCCACCGCCTTCGGTCTGCCGATGCGCGTGGACGACTGGGGTGAGACCAACGTCTCCGACAACACGTGCACCGAGTTCGGGCGGGCCTACAACACCGACCAGCTCGACGCGACCGGCACCAAGCGGTGGATGGTGTATCAGGACGACGAACGGCACTACTCCGTCTCCTGCACCACACAGGCCCAGGACCAGGCGGCCGGGCAGGACACCCTGCACCAGGACAGGCGGACCGTCACGCTCTTCGACGGCGCCACGGCCCAGTCCGAGAACGACGCCAAGCTGACCGACGGCAACGCGACCGAGGTCCGCACCTACACCGACGCCACCAACTACCGGTCCACCAGGGGCGGTTTCGACGACGCCGGGCGCCAGACCAAGACCTGGGACGGCAAGCAGAACCTGACCACCACCACGTACAACCCGAACACGTCCTGGCCGAACGACGGCATCACCACCACGACCCCGACCCCGACCGGGGGAACAGCACTCACCTCGACCACGTACGTCTCCCGGTTCTTCGGGGAGCCGTGGAAGACCGTGGATGCCAACGGCAACACCAGCCGGGTCGTCTACGACGCGTTCGGCCGTACCATCCAGGTCTTCAAGCCGACCGAGTCCGCCAACTACCCCGACGGCACCCCGTCGATGAAGTTCTCCTACGCGGTCCCGGTCGCCCCGTCCTCGACCGGTGTGCCCGACGTGGCGACGGGCGCGCCGGCGCAGGTGACCACCGAGATCCTCCAGTCCGGCACCACCTTCCTGAAGTCGGTCGGCTACGTCGACGGCCTCGGCCGGACGCGGGAGGCGCAGATGCCCGCGTCGTCGGGCACGGGCCGCACGGTGACGGTGACCCGCTACGACTCCTCGGGCAATGTCGCCGGCACGTCGGCGGAGTTCTACAACAGCCAGGCGGCAGGCTCCGGCATGGTCAATCCGGCCGTCGCCGACATCCCGGCCTACAACGACCTGCAAGTGGACTGGGCCGGGCGCACCACGCTGTCGCAGATCCTGGTCAGGGGCAGCGAGCAGTCGGCGAGCAAGACCGTGACCAGCTACGGCGGCGCCGACCTCACCACCGTCTTTCCGCCGGTGGGGGAGCCCAAGGACACCTACACCGACGTCGACGACCAGACCGTCAAGGTGGTCGAACACAACGGCTCGGAGTCCTACACCACGGAGTACGAGTACACGCGCAGCGGTGGTCTGAAGTACGTCCACGACGCGCGGGGCAACACCACCCACTACACCTACAACTGGGCGGGAGAGCGCCTCAGGACCGAGGATCTCGACAGCGGCGTCAGCACGAACACGTACGACGCCAACGGCAACGTCGAGACCGTCACGGACGGCACCACCGTCCTCACCCACGCGTATGACGAGCTCAACCGCCAGAAGTCGGTCTCCTCGGGCTCCGCGCTGCTGAGCGAGTGGAAGTGGGACACCGCCACCGGCGGCAAGGGGCTGCTGGCCTCGACCACCTCGTACGCGGGCGGCTACGGCTATGTGTCGAAGGTCGACGCCTATGACGCGCGCGGTCGGGCCACGTCCAAGACGACGGTCGTCCCCAGCGACGGCAACGGCTTCCAGGGCAGCTACACCTTCGGCTACCACTACGACCTCAACGACCAGACGGCCTCGGTCGACTACCCGGCGGTCGGCGGACTGCCCGCGGAGACCGTCACCACCCAGCGCTCGGCGTACGGTGACCCGACCAAGCTCGCCAGCGCGCTGGCGACCTATGTGTCCGGGGTCGGTTACGACGACCTCGGCAGGACGATCTCCCGCTCGTACGGCGCCGCGGGTACCGGCACGAGTGCCACCCGCACCTTCGCCTACGACGACGCCAACGGCACCGGCTGGCTGAAGAACGTCACCACCAACACGCTCACCTCGGGCACCACCACCAAGGTTCAGGAGGACACCTACGCCCGTAACGACGCGGGAATCGTCACCACGCTGCGCGAGACCACCGCGAACCAGCAGCAGTGCTACACCTACGACGGCCTCCAGCGGCTGAAGGCGGCCTGGACCACGGCAGCCACGACCTGCGGCACCACACCGCAGTCGGACTTCGCGGGTCCCGATCCCTACCAGCAGCAGTACACCTACGACCGGCTCGGCAACATCCAGTCCGTCACCGCGACCACGGCGACGGGGACGACAGTCAAGGACTACAAGTACCCGGGCTACAGCGCCGACGAGACGACCTACACGGCCGGCCAGGCGCACCCGCACGCGGTCACGTCCGTCACCACGTCGTCGGGCACGGACAGCTACGGCTACAACGACAAGGGCCAGCTGACCTCGCGCACCGTCGGCGGGGTGAGCTCCGACCTGGCCTGGGACGCGCAGCAGCGGCTGACCAAGGTCACGCAGAAGAAGCCGACCGGCGACGAGGTGTCGACGTACGTCTACGACGTCGAGGGCAATGTCGTCCTGCGCACCGGCAAGAGCGAGAAGGTGCTGTACCTGGACGGCCAGGAACTGCACTCCACCACCGCCGGAACCAAGGCCAGCCGCTACTACGCGCTGGAGAAGACAGCGGTGGCCGTGCGCGTGGCGGACGGCACCACCAACGGCACGCTCATCTGGCTGATGTCGGACACGCAGAGCTCCACCCAGCTGATGGTGGCGCAGGCGACGGGCGCGGTCACCAAGCGGCGCTACCTGCCGTTCGGCGAACAGCGCGGCGCCACCGCGCTGCCCACGGGCACGGACCGGGGCTTCCTGGGCAAGGCCGAGGACGACTCCACCGGCCTCTCCCTCCTCGGGGCGAGGCTCTATGACCCCAGCCTGGGCCGCTTCCTGTCTCCCGACCCACTGGCGACGCCGTATCTGCCGCAGAGCCTCAACGGCTACAGCTACAGCGTCAACAACCCCATCGCGTACAGCGATCCGTCCGGACTGTTCTTCGACTTCCTGCTCGGCGGAAGCTTCTGGCGCACGCTGTGGATCTCCCGCCACGACACGGCGGTCTTTCTGCGGGCCCTGGCGGTCCGCTACTACGACCTCTCCAACGGCAATGGCCACGGGGCCGTGACCACGAGCCGCAAGGCAAACGCCATCAAGCACGGCTCGTACGGCAGCATCAACGTCAAGAACGAGAGCAAGAAGAAGACCGGGTACGCGGACCTCATCTACTGGACGGACAAGAAGGTCTACGTCTGGGAGATCAAGCACAAGGAATCGGCCAACTACAGGTCATCGAGGCCGTCGGCGGAATCCACCGGACCCGCGCAGCTCAAGAACTACATCAAGTATCTGACCAAGCAGTTGCGGGCGAAGGGGGACAAGAGAGAGGTCGTTGCAGGGTTCAAGTTCCCGCTGGCGCAGTCGGCCCCCAGCGCGAAGGGCAATGAACTCATCACCGTCCGCTCGTCGTCGAAGGCCGCGGGAATCGAGGTGTACACGTACATGAAGGTGAAGAAGATCGACAAGCCCTCCCCGTCGCCGGTTCCGCAACCGAATCCGACGGCCGTTCCGGAAAGGGTGCCCCAGCCCGCGAATCCGTACATGCCGGCGCCTGGCGCGACGCAGCACGCCCCGCTTCCGGGCGGGGAGACCAACAACGAGTGGGGCTGGGACTGGGGAACGGTGTCGACGCCGGACACCAACACGTCCGGGGCGCTCGCGACTGTGGCCCTCCTGACCGCGCTGTTCCTGAGCCCGGCGTGACGGCCCCGCACCACGATCGGCCGCTCAGGCCGCCGATCGTGGTGCAGTAGCCTTCGGTTGACGTCCGTGGGGCGCGGTGCACAACCGGCGGAGCAAAGGGGCAGGACATGGCGGTGGAGCAGGAGATCAGGCTGAACTCGAGTCTGCGCGCCGAGATCAACCTGCCCTGCCCCGAGGACGGCTCCGCCTACCGCGCGGTGGCCGAGGCGTGGTTCACCGCGGCCCTGGCCGAAGCGGCCGGGGCGCTGGGGGAGAAGTTCGGGTACGACCTGGATCTCTCCGCCCGCGCCTCGGCCATCACCGGGGGAAACAGTACGTACGGACCTCCCGGGAGTTTCTGGGCCTCACTGCTCGTCACCCGGGCCTCCGGTCGTCAGGTCGAGACCTATTGGTCACCGAAGAACTGGCGGACATTCCTCCGGGGCGTGGAGAAAATGCCACCCGAGGCCAAGGTGCAACTGGCCGTGGTGGGAAGCGACGGCTTTCCGGGTGAACCCTGGCTGGACGTCTCCGTCGTACGCGAACGGGACGCTCCGGACTGGATCGCGCTCGTCGTGGACCGCACCACCGAGGAATTCACCGATCCCGGCACGAGAAACGACGCGCAGAACCGCTGGACCGCATTTCTGAGAGCGCAGGCGCACGCCCACGAGTCGGTTCTCTTCGGCAGCATCGCGGACGACGCGGAAGTCGCCACCGGCCGCACCGCTCTGGAAGCCACGCTGGGTCTCTTCCAGGACGACACCTTCCCGGACCTGGATTCGGTCCTGCGCGGCTACGCGTGGATCACGGTCTGTTCCCCGGGCGTCGTGGAGGCGCTGGGTGGCCTCGACCGTCTCCGGGACAGCGCCGCCTTCTTCGCGGTCGAACCGCTGGCCCGCGGAGGCGCGCTGCTGCGGGCGACGGAGAACATCTGGGAGTACGGACCCGACGCGGTGCACGCGGTCTTCCGTGCCCTCGCCCCCGCGCTGCCGCCGGGCGAGGCCTCACCGGCCATCTCCTGCGACACCCTGCGGCTGGCCTTCGAGGACGCGGCCGAGCCGGGACGCTCCTGACCGCAGGGCCGCCGACTGCTGGGGCTGCGCGGCGTCACAGCTCTCCCGAGGCCCCGGGACTGCCGTCTCCGCGGCCGTCCGCATCTCAGCCCGGCCCGTGTTCCTCGGCCGCCCCGCACAGCGCCTCGACCGCTGATGTCCGGCGGGGCGTCCGCACGCCGGTCTCAGTTGTGGTCTCGACAGCCGACCGATCCGGAGCGGTCCGGCACCGTCCGTGACAGCCCGGGTCACCCCTGGCCGGCCATGCGGGCAACGCCGCGGCCGACGGCGGACAACGACCGCTACCGATCGGGAAACACGCCCCCGAGGGGCGTCGCGCACCACCGCACGCCCCTCGGATGGTCTCGCTCCCCCTTGTTCCCGTCCCGTATCGGTGCAACTCTGAGAGTCCCCCCGCTTGTGAACTTGTGAATCGGCTCACACAGTCGCTTCACCAAGGAGGTGGCTCCTTTCATGCTCGTCCGTGACGCCATGAGCACGCTGGTCCTCACCATCGGACCCACCCATACGCTCCGCCAGGCGGCCGAACTGATGTCGGCCCGCCGCATCGGAGCAGCAGTCGTCCTCGACCGGGACACCAGCGGGCTCGGCATTCTCACCGAGCGCGACATCCTCAACGCGGTCGGCTCCGGCCTGAACCCCGATGTCGAGAACGCATCCACCCACACCACCACCGATGTGGTCTTCGCCGCGCCCACCTGGACCCTGGAAGAGGCCGCGGAGGCCATGACACATGGCGGATTCCGCCACTTGATCGTGCTGGACGACCACGGACCGGTCGGCATCGTCTCGGTCCGCGACATCCTGCGCTGCTGGGCGCCCATCAGGCGCCGCCACCACGCGGAACTCGTCGTCTGAGCCCCATGAACGACCGGTGGGCCGGCCCCCTCCGCAGAAGGAACCGGCCCACCGTCGACGACAGGCGTCGGTACTAGCCGCGCAGGGCCTGGACCGCGGCCTCCAGACGCTTGCCGAAGTCGCCGTCCGCCTGGCGGAAGTTGTTGATCGCGCGCTCGGCGATGTCCTCGCGCGACACCTTGGCGATGAACCCGGCGAGGTTGTCGATCAGCCGGGTCTTCTCCTCCTCGGAGAAGAGCCGGTAGAGGTTGCCGGCCTGCACGAAGTCGTTGTCCTCGGCGTGGCTCGGGGCCTCGTGCGTACCGATCTCACCCGTGACCGAGGTGGGCTCCCACAGCGGCCGGTCCGTCTGCGCCGGGCCGCCGAAGCTGTTCGGCTCGTAGTTCTTCGCGCCCTTGTGGCGGCCGTCGTACAGGTAGCCGTCGCGGCTGTAGGTACGCGCCTCGGCGGCGTGGGGGCGGTTCACCGGCAGGTGGTCGGCGTTGATGCCGACGCGGTAGCGGTGCGCGTCGCCGTACGCGAAGAGACGGCCCTGGAGCATCTTGTCCGGGGACGGACCGATGCCCGGCACGAAGTGCGCGGGGCTGAAGATCGACTGCTCGGTCTCCGCGAAGATGTTCTCCGGGTTGCGGTTGAGCTCCAGCTTCCCGATCTCGATCGGCGGGTAGTCCTCGTGCGGCCACACCTTGGTGAGGTCGAACGGGTTGAAGCGGTACGTGGCAGCCTCGGCCGCGGGCATGATCTGGACCTGCACCGTCCAGGACGGGAAGTCGCCGCGCTCGATCGCCTCGCGCAGATCGCGCTGGTGACTGTCCGGGTCCTCACCGGCGAGCTTGTTGGCCTCGGCCTGGGTGAGGTTCTTGATGCCCTGGTCGGTCTTGAAGTGGTATTTGACCCAGAAGACCTCGCCGGCCTCGTTGTTCCACTGGTACGTGTGCGAGCCGTACCCGTTCATGTGACGCAGCGTGGCCGGGATGCCCCGGTCACCGAAGAGCCAGGTCACCTGGTGGGTGGACTCGGGCGACAGACCCCAGAAGTCCCAGACGTTGTCCGCCTCCTGCGAGCCGGTGTACGGGTCGCGCTTCTGGGTGTGGATGAAGTCCGGGAACTTGATGGCGTCCTTGATGAAGAACACCGGGGTGTTGTTGCCGACGAGGTCGTAGTTGCCCTCTTCGGTGTAGAACTTCAGCGCGAAACCGCGGGGGTCGCGCACGGCGTCGGCCGAGCCGAGGTTGCCCGCGACGGTGGAGAAGCGCAGGAACGTCTCGGTCTGCTTGCCGACCTCGGAGAGGAACTTCGCACGCGTCCACCGCGAGACGTCACGGGTGAGTGTGAAGGTGCCGTACGCACCGGCGCCGCGGGCATGCACGATGCGCTCCGGAATGCGCTCGCGGTTGAAGTGCGCGAGCTTCTCCAGCAGCGACTGGTCCTGCACCAGGACCGGACCGCCGACGCCCGCGGTCTGGCTGTTCTGGTTGTCGGCTACCGGCGCGCCGGCCTCCGTGGTGAGCGGTCCCTGCGTCACGTGCGCCTCCTGCGTCGTTCCTGCACATTCGTCATGTCCTGCACAGCCTGTCCCTTGGCGTATGCCGTATCCGATCCTACAATGGACATTGTCCAAGTCAAGTGGCCATCCAAAGTCACACCCGTTCGAGACCTGGTCCCCTCACTGTTAGGCTTGTTTCCATGAGTGACCTGCTGGAACGACTTCGCGGACGCGGCTGGCGCATGACTGCGCAGCGGCGTGTCGTGGCCGAGGTCCTCGACGGGGACCATGTGCACCTGACGGCCGACGAGGTCCACGCCCGGGCCGTCGCCAAGCTGCCCGAGATCTCCCGCGCCACCGTGTACAACACCCTGGGCGAGATGGTGACGCTCGGCGAGGTCATCGAGGTCTCCACGGACCGCCGCGCCAAGCGGTACGACCCGAACGCACACCGCCCCCACCACCACCTCGTCTGTGCGAGCTGCGGCACCATCCGCGACGTGCACCCGGCGGGCGACCCGCTGGCGGATCTGCCGAGCGACGAGCGGTTCGGTTTCACGGTCTCCGATGTCGAGGTCACCTACCGCGGCATCTGCCCGAACTGCGCCGCGACGAGCTGAGCCGTCCGGCGGAAGGCCGTCGACCGGGCGCTGCACTCGGAGGCGGGATGCACTCGGAGGCGGCGGGCCACGAACTCCGGGTCATGCGCGTGGACGTGAGTACGCGCAGAAGGCCGGATCCTCTGGAGGATCCGGCCTTCTGCGTTCAGTAGCGGGGACAGGATTTGAACCTGCGACCTCTGGGTTATGAGCCCAGCGAGCTACCGAGCTGCTCCACCCCGCGTCGTTGTGGTTCCACCGTACGTCACCGCTCCGGACCAGCGCAAATCGGTTTCGGCAGCTCGCGGGGATGCGCCGGGGCGCCGCCCCTGCGACGCCCCGCGCACGGGCTTACGCGGTGAGCTCCTGGTGCAGCGCTTCGAGCAGCCGGGCCGCCCGCTCGGCGACCTCCGCCGGGCCCAGCTCGACCGCACGCGCGCACCAGCGCTGCCCCTCGGTGAGCTCCCCTCGGCGGGCGGCCAGCAGGGCGAGGCGCAGGGCGGCCCGTCCGTGACCGTCGTTGGCGGCGCGGGTCCACCACAGCGCGGCCTCGCGCTCGCTGCCCTCGCGGGCCAGCAGCAGGCCGAGGTTGAAGGCGCCGTTGCGGCTGCCCGACTCGGCGGCCTCGCGGTACCAGCGGGCCGCGCTGTCCACATCGCCCCGGGCCGCCGCGAGCATGCCGACCCGCACCTGGGCGCGGCGGTGCCCCTGCTCGGCGGCCCGCTCGTACCACTCCTCGCACTCGGTCTTCTCCGGCATCGGCTCGCCGAGCGCGGGAGGTCCGGGCGGCGGCTGCCGCGAGTCCAGCACCCCGCCCAGCCGGAAGGCGGCCTCGGCGCTGCCGCCGCCCGCCGCGCAGCGCAGATGGCGCTCGGCCTCCCGCTCCTCGCCGTGGTGCAGCAGGGCCATGCCGACCTGCAGCGCGGCCTCGGTGTGACCGGCCGCCGCGGCCCGCTCGTACCAGACCAGTGCCGTACGGTCCTCGTCGCGTCCGGCGTACAGGATGCCGAGGTTGAAGGCCGCATCCACGCTGCCCGCCTCGGCGGCCTTGGAGAACCAGGGCTCGGCGCCGGTCGCGTCGCCCGCCTGGAGCAGGAGTACGGCCAGTGCGTTGGCGGCCTCGCGGTGGCCCGCGTACGCGGCACGGCGGTACCACTGCTCTGCCTGCGGCGTACGGTCCTGGGCCGCGCAGAGCAGCCCGAGGTTGTAGGCGCCGTTGACGTCGCCCGCGTCCATGGCGGCGCGGTACCAGCGCTCGGCGGTCTGCTGCTCGCCACGGGCGGCGTGCAGGGCACCCAGGGCGTTGGCGGCGTTCCCGTCGCCGTCCTGGGCGGCGCGCAGCCACCACACGGCGGCGCTCTCCTCGTCGCCCGCGTCACGGAGCAGGAATCCGAGCGCGCAGGCGGCCCGTGCCTCGCCGGCCTTCGCGGAGATGAGGTACCAGCGGCCGGCTTCCTTGAGCTCGCCGCGCTGTTCGAGGATGGCGCCGAGATGCAGGGCGGCACGGCGGTGACCGCGCGCGGCGGCCTGCCGGTACCACTGCTCGGCCTCGCCCACGCGCCCGGCCGCCGGACCGGCCACGGGGCCGTCGTTGCTGCGCACCGCGGTACGACCGGTGGCGCCCGGACGACCGGTGGCGCCCGCGACGGGGCCGGGTGCGGGCCCCAGCCCCGGGCGGCCGAAGGCGTCGTGCGGGTCGTCGGCGGCGTTGCGGTCCAGCATGCGCGCGAGGCGGTACGCGGCCTCCCGGTGCCCCTGCTCGGCGGCGGCGCGCAGCCAACGCTCGGCGCCGACGTCGCTGCGGTGTTCCAGCAGGTCGGCGAGGGCGTACGCGCCGAGCGCATGGCCCTGCTCGGCGGACTGCCGCAGCCAGTACTCGGCGCCGGGCTCGTCGCCGCGCTCGCGGTAGTGGCGGCCCAGCGCGTGCGCGGCGGCGGCGGAACCCGCCACGGCCGCGATACGCCACCAGCCCGCCGCGTCGTCGGTGTATCCGCGCTGGTGGAGAAGGACACCCAGGTTGTTGGCTGCGGCCCGGTCCCCGTCGGCGGTGGCCGCGCGCAGGTAGGGTTCGGCGCCCTCCAGATCACCACGGCGCAGCAGCAGGGCACCGAGGACACTCATCGACGTGGTGTCCCCGGCGTCGGCGGCGCGACGGTGACGCGCCTCGCTCTCGGCACTCTCGGGGCTCTCGGGAGTCTCAGGGCCCCCGGGAGTCTCGGTGCTCTCCGCGGCCTCAATGGACCCGGTGTTCCCGGTGGCCTCTGCGCTCTCCGTGCTCTCGACGGTCGCGGCACACCCCACAGTCTCGGCGGTCTCGCTGGTCTCGGTCGTACCGATGATCTCAGTGGTTTCAGTGGTTTCAGTGGTCTCGCTGTTCTCTGCGGCAGCAGCGCCAAAAGCCGCATTCATCACGCTATCCGTCCGATGAACGCGGCGCTGCGCAAACCGCCCTGTCTCCAACAGAGTTGCCCTGTCCCCCATAAATACCATCGTCGCACCACCTACAACCCGCGTACACCTGGTATATCGCGGCCAGTGAGGTCACTTCAGCGTTTTGTCGACATGCCCACAGAGAGACAAGTCAAACACGTCCGGGCACAACTCGTGCCCCGCGAACCGCACTTCACACCCACCGCTCAAGAAATTCCCCACGGCATGACGAAGGCCCGGATCCTTGGAAAGGATCCGGGCCTTCGTCTTTCAGTAGCGGGGACAGGATTTGAACCTGCGACCTCTGGGTTATGAGCCCAGCGAGCTACCGAGCTGCTCCACCCCGCGCCGTTGTGTTCAAACCGTACCACGACGCGAGGGTGAGCCTTTACCGAGTTACTCAGCCACTACTGCCGGCATCGGACGCCTTATCCGAAGCATCCGAATTGCCCGCATTATTCTCACTGCCCGACTTGGGCTGGGCTGCCGCCGCACGCTGCAGCGCGTCCTGCAGATCCGCCTGGGCCTTGCCGTACGCGCTCCAGTCCTGCTTCTTCAGGGCTGCCTCGCCTTCCGCATAGGCCTTCTGCGCATCCGCGATCGCCTTCTTCAGCGCCGCGTCACCGGTGGCCGGTGGCTGCGTGGTCTCACCCGGTGGCCGGGTGGTCTCCGCAGGCGGCTCGGTGGTGCCCGTGACCCCGAAGACCGCGTTGAGCGCCTCCCCGAGACTGTTCTCGAAGACGATCTTCGACCCGTACGAGGCGGCGACCTTGCGCAGCAGCGGGTAGTTCTGCGTGCCACCGCGCGTGTACACCGGCTCGATGTAGAGGAAGCCCCCTTCGAGCGGCACGGTCAGCAGGTTGCCGTACTCGATGTCGGAGTCGGTTCCCTTCAGGTTTCTGACGAACTCGGCGACGTCGTCATTGCCGTTGAGCTCGCTCTGTACCTGACCGGGGCCCTTCACCGTGGTGGTGACTCTCAACAGCCTTATCGTGCCGTAGTCCTTGCTGGCCGCATCCGCGTCCACCGCCATGAACGCCCCGAGGTCGGGCCGCCCCTTCGGGGTGAAGGTCGTCGTCAGCGAGAACTTCTGGGCCGTCTGGTCCGGCATCTTTATGCTCAGGTAGTACGGCGGGACGGCGCCGGACTCCTTGTTGGTCGGGTCGTCCGGGACCTGCCACGCGTCACTGCCGCTGTAGAACTGGGCGGGGTTCGTGACGTGGTAGCGGGTGAGCAGCTCGCGCTGCACCTTGAACAGATCCTGCGGGTACCGCAGGTGGTCCATCAGGTCCTGGGGGATGTCGGCCCGCGGCTCCACCGTTCCCGGGAACGCCTTGCGCCAGGTCTTGAGGACCGGGTCCTCGGTGTCCCACTCGTAGAGCCTGACCTTGCCGTCGTACGCGTCGACGGTGGCCTTCACCGAGTTGCGGATGTAGTTGACCTGGTTCTGCTGGGCGACGACCGCGCGCTGGTTGGTGGTCAGCGAGTCGGCCGTGGTGTCACCGAGCGTCGTACGCGAGGCGTACGGGTACCCGTTGGTGGTGGTGTACGCGTCGACGACCCACTGGATACGGCCCTTCACCACGGCCGGGTAGGCGTCGCCGTCGATGGTCAGCCAAGGGGCGACCGCCTCGACGCGCTCCTTGGGCGTGCGGTTGTAGAGAATCCGCGAGCCCTCGCCGATGGCCCCCGAGTAGAGGATCTGCGGCTCGCTGAACGCCACGGCGTACGCGGCGCGGTTGAAGGCGTTGGCGAGGCTGACCCCGCTCTTGCCCTGGTAGCTGGTGGTCTTCTCGCCGTCCTCCTCGTAGTCGAGCTCCTTCTGGGGCCCGCCGACGATGGAGTACTGCTCGGTCTTCTCGCCGTAGTAGATCTGCTGCTCGTACTCGCCGAACTCACCGGTGGTCGGCAGACCCGACTCGGTGAAGTCCGGCGAACCCAGAGGGTTCTTGCCGGTCGTCGTGCCCCGGGCCGCGATGGCGCCGTAGCCGTGGGTGTAGGTGAAGTGGTCGTTGATCCAGTTGCGCTTGGGGATGCCGTCCAGATTGAGCTCGCGCAGACCGATGACGGTGTCCTGGTCCTTGCCGGCGTCGTCCTTGTAGCGGTCCACGTCCAGCGTCTTGGGGAACTGGTAGTAGTTCCTCTTCTGCTGGAGCTGCTGGAAGGCCGGTGAGACGACGTTGGGGTCCATCACCCGGTAGCTGGCGGCCTGGTCCGCACTGGCGCGCAGCTTGGCGTCGTCGCTCGTCGTGCTCTTGCCCGAGTAGTCGTCGACCTGCGCGTCATCGATGTCGTACGCGTCACGCGTCGCGTCGATGTTCTTCCGGATGAACGGCGCTTCCTTGGCCTGCTCGTTCGGCTGGACCTGGAACTTCTGCACGATCGCCGGGTACAGCCCGCCGATCAGGATCGCCGAGAGCACCATCAGACCGAAGCCGATCATCGGCAGCTGCCAGGTGCGGCGCCAGAGCGTCGCGAAGAAGAGCACGGCGCAGATCGCCGCGATGCAGAACAGGATGGTCTTCGCCGGAAGGTAGGCGTTGGCGTCGACGTACCGAAGGCCCGTCCAGTTGTCCGTGGCCTTGAAGTCGCTGGACTTCACGGCCAGGCCGTACCGGTCGAGCCAGTAGGCCACGGCCTTCAGCGAGACGAAGACGCCGAGCAGCACCGACAGATGGCCGGTGGCCGCGCCGGTCGCCCGGGCGCCGGGGCTGGTGATGCGGAGCCCGCCGTACAGGTAGTGGGTCAGCGCGGCAGCGATCAGCGAGAGCACCGTGGCCGCGAAGCCGAAGCCCAGCAGGAATCGGTACCAGGGCAGGTCGAAGGCGTAGAAGGACACGTCCAGATGGAACTGGGGGTCCTTCTGGTTGAACGCCACGCCGTTCACATACATCAGCCAGGTGCGCCACTGACCGGAGGCGGATGCTCCGGCGATCAGCCCGACGAGCGCGGTGATCGCGAGCAGCACCCACTTCTTGTACGGGGCGAGGCTCATCCGGTAGCGGTCCAGGCTCTGCTGCTCCAGCGACATCGCGCTCAGCGGCGGCCTCAGCCGGTGCGCGAGCCAGATGTTCAGGCCGACGGCGATCGCCATCAGCAGTCCGAAGACGAGGAACAGGCCGATCTTGGTCCACAGGGTGGTGGTGAAGACGGACGAATACGCGACCGACCGGTACCAGAGCCAGTCCGTCCAGAACCCGGCGAACATGACGAACGCCATGGCGAGAACCGCCAGGACGCCCAGTGTCATGAGCAGGGTACGGGCGCGCCGGGACGGGCGGCCGACTCTGATCCGTGGCCCGGTCGGGCCTCCGCCGCGGTCCGGCATCTGGAAAGCCAACGTGCGCACCTCGAAGTTCGCGGGTCGTGTGGAGCGGGCCCAGCGATCGTAGAGCCCATCTATGCAACTTACTGAGGCTTTACCTAGTTCCCGTTCCCGGGGCGGAAGGAGGCAGGATGTTGGTCATGCCCAACGTTTCCCCCTCAGGCCCTCCGATGGCCGCGAGCCCCCTCACCGTCGCCGTGCTCGAAATCGACGAGTACATCTCCGGCCTCGGCTGGGACCAGCCGGCCCGGCTCTTCGCTCTCGTCGACACCGCCCGGCTGCGGGCCCAGGAGCCCGGCCTCGCCGCCCAGCTCGGCCTCGACGGCTCCGACTCCCCGACCGCTTCACTGACGCCCATCGAGCAGGAGGAGCTTTCGCCGGGCACCGCCCTGGACGAGTTCCTCGCCACGATCGCCTGGCCCGACGCGGTGATCGGATGCGCGATGACGGTGGAGCGGCTGATGCTGCCGCCGTCCGCCGAGGCCTCCGTGCCGGAGGGGCTCAGCGATGCCCAGCTGACCAAGTGGGTCGCCAAGCACCCGGAGCGCCAGGAGGTGCGGATGACCGTGGCCGTCCTGCGGGACGGTGCGCGTGAGGCGGCCGTACGCCTCCGCGAGAAGGACTCGCCGAGCGAGGTGCGGACCGGTGCCGGTCTGGTGCCCGGGCTGGCCGACGCACTGGCCGCGACCTTCGAGGCCTGACCCCGCCGCGTCCCCGCCCGCATCTGCGTCGCGTCCCCGTCGAGGGGGCGCGGTCAGCCCGCCGAGCAGCTCGGCAGGCCGGCCGTGTCCCCCGCGCGGATCTTCTCCAGCGAATTCTTCGCGTCGTCGATCGTCTTCACCCTCACCAGCGTGAGTCCGCTCGGGGTGTCGGATGCGGCGGCCTTGCAGTTGTCGTTCGGCGTCAGGAAGTACCGGGCGCCCGCGTCGCGCGCGCCGACCAGCTTCATGTTGATGCCGCCGATCGGGCCGACCTTGCCCTGGTCGTCGATCGTGCCGGTGCCCGCGATGAACCTGCCGCCCGTGAGCTTGCCGGTCGTCAGCTTGTCGATGATGCCCAGGGAGAACATCAGACCGGCGCTCGGGCCGCCGACGTCGGCGAGCTTGATGTCGATCCGGAACGGGAACGTGTGGTCCGTCCCGGCCTGGATGCCGACGATCGCGCGGTTCTCCTTGGGGGCCTTCGCCGTGGTGATGACGATCTTCCGGCTGCCCTCGGGCTCCTTGCCGGCCTTCTCGGCCGCCTGTGCCGTCTTCGCCGGGATGATCGTGAACGTGACGTCCTCGCCGGGCTTGTGGCGGGTGACGAGCTTCGCGACGTCCCCGGGCTGCTCGACCGCGCTGCCGTCGACCTGCTTGATCACATCACCGGCGTGCAGCTTGCCCTGGGCGGGGCTGCCCTTGACGACCGTGGACACCACGACGCGCGACGACACCGGGATGCCCAGCTCGTTCAGGGCGGCGACCTTGGCGCTCTCCTGGGACTGGCTGAACTCCTCGGCGTTCTCCTGCGTCGACTGCTGCTCGGTCTTGCCGTCGGGGTAGAGGGTGTCGTGCGGGACGACCACGCTGTCGTGGGCCAGCCAGCCGTAGACGGCCTCGACGAGGTTCATGCGGTAGTCGGCGCCGGTGACCCTGACCGTCGTCATATTGAGGTTGCCGGACGTCGGGTACGTCTTGTGCCCGGAAATCTGCAGGACCGGTTCGCCGCCGATCTTGCCGAGGGTGTTCACCGTCGGCCCGGGAGACATCTCCGAATACGGCACTCTGATCAGCACGCCCGCGCAGAGCAGCGCAATGAGGATCAGCGTGGAGGCGAGCATCGTCGCGGTGCGGCGTGGCATGGAACGACAGTACGGGAAGGGTCTGTCAGTGCACCGTCGGGGCCGGTCCGTACGGGGCGGGAAGCCGGGCACGGCGCCGGGCCGGACGGCGTCGGCGGCCAAAATCGCTGTGCGAATTGGCGACTGCGTACATTCGATGGAAGCTCAGACGACGTCGGAACCGGAGTCCGACTTCTCCATCGCCTCGCGGAACCGGGCATACCCGGCAAGTTCCGAGACATCACCGGCTGTGCGATTACGGGTAGCCCAGCTTCCCCATATCGCAGCACCGAGTGCAGCGAAAAGCGGAATCAGCAACCAAGCGAGTGCTGCCACTACGACCTCCCTACCCCGTGAGCGACCGCAACTGACTGATCAGCAGATTAACCATCTGCAGGACCAACGCTCGCGGCAGGGGGGCGGTTACGCAAATCGGGGCCGACGACCACCCGATCGGCTTGCGCTCAGCAGGCTCCGACCCATTCCTCGGTACCGTCCGAGAAACTCTGGTGCTTCCAGATCGGCACCTCGTGCTTGAGGTCGTCGATCAGCCTGCGGCACGCCTCGAACGCCTCCGCACGATGCGGGCAGGAAACGGCGACGACCACAGCGAGGTCGCCCACTCCGAGGTCACCCACTCGGTGGACCGCGGCCAGCGCCCGCACCGGGAAATCCGCCACGACCTTCTCGGCCACCCGGCGCAGCTCGTCCTGCGCGGAGGGGTGGCAGGAGTACCCGAGCGCACCGACGTCCTGACCGCCGTCGTGGTTGCGCACCGTACCGACGAAGAGCGCTGTGCCGCCCGCTGCGTCGTCCCCGACGGCCCGGAAGATCTCGTCGACCGACAACGGCGTGTCGCGAATCGCCAGCAGCCGGATGGGGTCGGTTGCCGCCTGCTCGCCGGGGTGGTCGTGGGTGGGAGCCATGGGGCCATCGTGCCGTACGGCACCGGCATCGTGGAATAGCGTTTTCCACCGGCGGGCCGCGCCCGCCCTTGGAGCCTTCTACAGAGGTCCCACGCCCACGGTCTTGCGGTGGATCCGCCGTGGCCCTAGATCCGTCGGCGGGCCTTGCGGGCGCGGCGGACCAGGGCCGCGGTGCCGAGCAGCGCCACGGTCGCACCGGCGGCCCCCGCCGCGGTGGCGTCCTTGCGGCCGAGGCGGCGTCCGGCGACTGTGTGGCGGCCCTCGACCTCTTCGAGCAGCGCGGCGAGCACTTCCTCGTTGGTCCAGGCGGGGCGCCAGCCCACGTCGTGCAGCCGGCTCACGCTGACCACCCAGGGGTGCATCGTGTACGCCAGATCGCCCGCCGGGGACGGGGTCAGGCCGATCCGGTGCAGCCGGGCGGCGGCGCCGAGGGCCACCGCGGAGGGCAGCTCCATCCGGCGGACACCGCTGAGCTCCTCGACCTCCTCCTGTTCCAGCCAGCCGTCGCAGCCGACCGCGAACTCGCCGTCGATCTTCTCCAGAGCGGCGTACTCCAGGGCCGTGACCAGGTCCTCGACATGGCAGAACTGCCAGGTGGGGCGCGATCCGGCGACGACCAGGAGGCGCGGCGACTCGAAGTAGCGGGTCAGCGCGGTGTCCGTGCCGCCGACCAGAACGGTCGGCCGGACCACGGTCACATTGAGTCCGGGGTGGGCGCGAGGAGCGCGGCGGCCGAGCCGTTCGATCTCCAGGAGGTCCCCGACGCCGGTGGCCTCGGCCGTGGCGCGCAGTTCCGCGTCCTCGGCGAGCGGGATGTCGTTGTCGGGCAGCGCTCCGTAGACCATCGCCGAGGTGCACAGCACGACCCGGTGGACCCCGACGGCCGCGGCGGCCGTCAGCACGGTCTGGGTGCCGCGCACGTTGTAGGCGGTGCGGGCCGCGGGGTCGGTCTCCAGGTCGAGATCGAGTGCCAGGTGCACGACGACATCCGCGCCGCGCAGCTTCTCCGCGATCGCGGGGTCCCGTACGTCGAGGATGTGCCAGGTCGCCTCGGAGACCTCTCCGCGGCGTTCATCGATGGCGATGACCTGCTTGATCTCCTCGGATGCCGCGAGGCGTGCGGTGAGCAGCTCACCGACGCCCCCCGCGGCTCCGGTGACCGCGACGACGGGGCCACGGTTCCTGGAGCGGCTCTTTGCGGGCTTGTTCTCGGTCGAGGGGTCGGACAGGTTTCGCGCTGCGCGAACCTGAGGATCTGGGGAACTCACCGGGCGTCTCCAGCGGTTGTCTTCAGTACGTACCCGAATGACGCGTACGTACCAGGTGGCGTCCATCCTGCCGCAGGCCGGGAGCCGGCGGGGCACTGAGGGCCCGAGGGGTCTTTTGGTGTCTACGCTGGATGGTGATGTCGGGCAGTCGCCGTCGGTTCGAGCCGGCGGCCCTACGAGCCGAGGAAACCCGTGAGTGACACCCCATTCGGATTCGGCCTTCCGCCGGAGGAGCCGGAAAACGGCGACGAGGGCAAGAAGAAGGACCCCACCGGAGGTGGGCAGGGTTCGGGCGGGCCGGCGAACCCGTTCGGCTTCGGGCCCGGCGCGGGCGGGGACAACCCGTTCGCGGCGATGTTCGGCACGATGAACCCCAACGACCTGGGTGCGGCCTTCCAGCAGCTCGGCCAGATGCTGAGCTACGAGGGCGGTCCCGTGAACTGGGACATGGCCAAGCAGATCGCCCGCCAGACGGTCTCGCAGGGCACGCCGGACGGCACCAAGGACGCGAGCGTCGGCCCGTCCGACCAGTCCGCGGTCGACGAGGCGCTGCGCCTTGCCGATCTGTGGCTGGACGGCGTGACGTCGCTGCCCTCCGGTTCGGTCTCCACCGTGGCGTGGAGCCGTGCGGAGTGGGTCGAGGCGTCCCTCCCGGCCTGGCAGAAGCTGGTCGACCCGGTGGCCGAGCGCGTCGGTCTGGCCATGGGCGATGTGCTGCCCGAGGAGATGCAGGCGATGGCCGGCCCGCTGATCGGCATGATGCGGTCGATGGGCGGCGCGATGTTCGGCCAGCAGATCGGACAGGCTATCGGTGTGCTGGCGGGTGAGGTGGTGGGTTCGACCGATATCGGGCTGCCGCTGGGCCCGGCGGGCAAGGCCGCGCTCCTTCCGCTGAACGTGGAGAGGTTCGGCAAGGACCTGAGCGTGCCGCAGGATGAGGTGCGACTGTATCTGGCCCTGCGCGAGGCCGCCCACCAGCGGCTCTTCGCCCATGTGCCGTGGCTGCGCTCGCATCTGTTCGGCGCGGTCGAGGGGTACGCGCGCGGCATCAAGGTCGACACCAGCAAGCTGGAGGACGTGGTCGGCCAGTTCGACCCGTCGCAGCCGGAGCAGCTGCAGGACGCCCTTCAGCAGGGCATGTTCCAGCCGGAGGACACCCCGGAGCAGAAGGCCGCCCTGGCCCGGCTGGAGACGGCGCTCGCCTTGGTCGAGGGTTGGGTGGACGCGGTGGTGCACGAGGCCGCGAAGTCCCGTCTGACCTCGGCGGACGCCCTGCGCGAGACGATGCGCAGGCGGCGCGCCTCCGGCGGGCCGGCCGAGCAGACGTTCGCCACGCTCATCGGTCTTCAGCTGCGTCCGCGGCGGCTGCGTGACGCCTCGCGCCTGTGGGCCTCGCTCACGGACGCCCGTGGTCTCGACGGGCGCGACGCCCTGTGGGCGCACCCCGACATGCTGCCGACCGCCCAGGACCTGGACGATCCGGACGGCTTTGTGCACCACGAGCAGCTGGACTTCTCCGAGCTGGACAAGATGCTCGGCGAGGCCGCGAAGGGTCCGCAGAAGCCGGAGGCCGACGCGGGTGAGGCGGGCGACGCGGGTCCCGAGGGAACCGACGGCCGGAAGAACGACGGCACGAAGGACGGCGGCAAGGGCGACACCGACCAGTGAGCCTCTACGACGACGCCGTTCACGTACTGAAGACGTACGAGCACCCGGTGGACCCGGCCCAGGACGAACTGCGCCAGGTCTATCTGGACCATCTGGACCTGCATCCCGACGGCATGTGGAAGGCCTGTGGGGCCGGACATCTGACGGCCAGCGCCCTGGTCATCGATCCGGAGCGCGGCCGGGTCCTGCTCACCTTGCACCGCAAGCTGCAGATGTGGCTGCAGATGGGCGGCCACTGCGAGCCGCAGGACACCACGCTGGCCGCCGCGGCGCTGCGGGAGGCCACCGAGGAGTCCGGCATCAGCGGCCTGACCCTGCTCGCGGGCGGACCGGTGAGGCTGGATCGCCACCCGATCCCAGCGCCCTGCCACTGGCATCTGGACGTGCAGTACGCGGCGCTCGCGCCGTCGGGCGCGACGGAACAGATCAGCGACGAGTCGCTGGACCTGCGCTGGTTCGCTTACGACGAGGTCGCCTCGGTGGCCGACACCTCGGTCGTACGGCTGATGACGCGCGTCCGTGCCGCGCTGGAGCAGCACCGGTAGGAGCGCCACACGCGCCACACGCGCCGCGGGTGCCGCGGGTAAGGGGCGGCCTCCCTTGGAGACCGCCCCTTACCCGTGGCGTTCGCTCACCCGTGCCGTCCGCGCCGGAGCGCCGCGGCTCAGTTCCAGGCGTTGTTCTGGTTCTGACCGTGGGCGCCGTGCTGGCCCATTCCGTACTGGGCCCGGACGCCCTGGCCGATCTCGTGGTTCTGCGGGGGCAGCACCTCGCTCGGCTGGACCAGGGCGAAGCCCTGGCCGAGGAAGCTGAGCTCCCAGCCCTCGCCGGTGTTGCCCCGCCGCCGCCAGACGCCCGTGGAGTGCGTCTGTGCCTGCATCTGCACGCGCAGCGAGCTGGACCAGGCGACGATCGCGTCGGCGTCGGCGTTGACGTACTTGTCCGGCGTGACCTGCATCATCAGCGGCTGGCCCGAGGTCATCAGAGCGACCTTGCCGGTGCCGGAGATGTTGAGCTGGTACTTGCCGGTGCCCGAGATGCCGTACTGGCTGTCGACGGCGATGACCTCGGTGTGCAGCGAGGAGTCGAGCGCCAGGACATAGGCGCTGTCCACCGTCATGCCGTCGCGGTCCACGTCCACGACGTGGATGTACTGCGCGAGGTTGGCGAGGTAGACGGTGCCCTGCCCGGAGCAGCGCATCAGGTCGAGGCCCTCACCGGTGCTCGCGCGGGCGCGGCGCTGCCCCTGCGACCGGTACTCGCCGTCGAACTCCATCAGTCCCTGGTAGGCGACCATGGCGCCCTTGCGGGCGAGGACGTCGTCCTGGCCGGTCAGCGAGACCCGCAGGAGCTGCGGGTTCTGGACTGTGTACCGGTCCTGGGACTGCTGTTCCGTGTAGCTGAAAAGCGGACTCTGCATGGTGTGTTCTCCTCCCCCGTCAGTTCCGGACCCGCAGGCGGTCGGTACTGTCCTCGCTCGGCTGTACGACGACGATGCCCTGGCCCGAGAAGGCCATCTGGTACGCCTCACCGCTGCCCCGCCCGATGAGCGAGGAGGCCTTGAAGCTGCGCTTGCCCTTCACCTTGAGGTTCGGGGACCACGCCACGAGGGCGTCCGGGTCGACATAGGTCTCGTCCTCGCCGCGTCCGCAGTCGACGACGATCGGCGTGCCGCGCGAGGTGATGGCGACCCAGCCGGTACCCGAGATGCAGACGTTCCACAGGCCCTGTCCGGCGAACTTGGCGAGGCCCTTGACCCGCTCCACGCCCCAGGTGAGATGGCCGTCGAAGGCGAGGACGTTGGTGCCGTTCACGGAGAGGGAGTCGTTGTTGAGGTTGATGACGACCACATCGGCGCCGTAGTCGGCGAGGTAGAGCAGACCGTCGCCGGAGCACTTCATGATCGGTGCGCCCTCGCCGGTGATCCACTGGGAGGCGATCTGGCGGACGGCGGGCGGGTTGGGTTCGTACTGGATGAAGCCCTCGTACGCGACCATCGAGCCGGTACGTGCGTAGAGGTCCTGGCCGGTGGCCATGGCGACCTTGAGCATCGCGCGGCCGTGGTTCTCCATACGGGCCGTGACGGGGGTCGGGGCGTAGCCCGCGAGTTGCTGGTTCATGACGGGCTCCCTCAGACCTCGTAGGGCTGGACGACGATGAAGTTGCCGGGGGCGCCCCGGAACTGAAGGTTCACGGTTTCTCCGCTGTGTCCCGGGTACGCGTTGCGGCGCAGCCGGACCTGGCTGGAGATGATCACCTGGGACGCGGACGACCAGGCCACGACGGCGTTGCAGTCGGCGAAGGTGGTCGGCGTGACGGGCAGGACGACGGGGACGCCATGGGTCTTGACGACGACCGTGCCGGTGCCCTGGAACTGCATGGTGAACAGGGCGCCGCCGGGAATGCCGTGGCCCTCGATCCTGCGGACCTCGTGCTGCAGCGACTCGTCGAAGGCGAGGACGTTCTCCGCCGAGACGCAGATGCCGTCGCCCTGCAGCTCGATGGCGTGCAGATGGGAACCGTCCTCGGCGAGGAAGACCTGTCCGCGGCCGGTGCAGCGCATCAGCTGCATCTCCTGGCCGGTGGCATTGCCGACGATGCGGCCCGCGAATCCGGCGCCCTTGTAGCTGAAGTCGACCTTGCCCTGGTACATCACCATGCTGCCTTGGCGGGCGAGCACGGGCGTGCCGCCCATGGTGAGGTCGACCCGCATCAGCTGCTGATTCTGCGGGGTCCACCGCTGCCCGGTGGCCGTCTCCTTGTACGGCTGGAGCGCTGCCTGAAGACCGGCACCGGCCTGCGGCACACCCTGCGGGACTCCCTGGGGCATTCCGGGCGGCTGCTGGCCGTACGGAGCGGGAGCCTGCTGGCCGTACGGCGGGGCAGGCGGCGGCTGCTGGCCGGGGACCTGCCCGAACTGCGGCTGCTGGGGCGGCTGCCCGTATGGAGCCGGTGCGGGGGCGGGCGGCGGAACCATGCCACCGTGCGGCGCCAACGGGGCCGCCATCGTCGGTGCGGCGTGCATCTGCTGCTGCGGCGTGGGTGCCGGGGGCTGCGCGGCCGGGGCGCCGAAGAACGGAGCCGGCTGCGGAACTTGGGGTGCCTGCGGCGCGGCCGGGGCCCCGAAGGAAGGGGCGGGCACCGACGCGGCGGGCGGGGCGAACGACGGAGCGGCACCCTGCGGCTGAGGCGCGGCGGGCTCCTCCTCGGCGACCTCGCCGCCGAAGTTCTTCAGCAGCGCGTCGAGGCCGCCGTCGAAGCCCTGACCAACTGCGGCGAACCGCCACACGTCCTTCAGGTAGAAGTCACCCAGCATCACCGCGCGCTCGGTGGTGAACTCCGAACCGTTGAAGGCGTACCTGACGACTTCCTCGCCACCCGCGACGATCCGGATGTACCCGGGGCCGACCTGGGACATCTGTCCGGCGCCGTCGACCGTCGCCGTGAACGACAGCTTGTGGATGTTCGCCGGAATGCGGTCCAGGGTGACGCGGAACGACTCGGTGTCACCGGCCTGGGCGCCGAGGAGCTGAATGGACTCCTCGGGCGATTTCGGCTGATTGAAGAAGATGAAATACCGGTCGTCGGAGAGCTGCTCATTGGCATCGAGGCCGAAGCAGCTGATGTCAAAGGTCAGTCCCGGGCCGGCGATCTGCACACCTACGTACAGGTCCGTCCCCGGCGTGAGATCGCTGATCTTGGCCTTGTGGCCGCGCTGGAATTCCCTGGCCATGCGTAACGACCGTCCCCCATCCCGAATGTGAATGCGTCGCGTCAGGCTAACCGCAAACTCCGACATTGAGCTAAGTCGGTACACACCCGGTACAGAACCTCCGGGCGTCACTCACCGCGCGCGGCGGGAAGATGCGGCAGCCGGTCGGCCGCCACCACACCCTCCAGATAGCCGCGTGCCCGCTCGGTGCGGGGATACGCCTCCAGCAGCCGCCAGAAGCGCGGACCGTGGCCGGGCACGAGCAGATGGGCCAGCTCATGGACCAGCACGTAGTCGACGACGTACTCGGGCATGCCCTGCAGCCGGTGCGACAGCCGGATGCTGCCCTCGGCCGGGGTGCAGGACCCCCATCGGGTGTTCTGATTGGTCACCCACCGCACCGAATCGGGCCTGGCCCGGCCCTCGAAGTACTGGGCGGACAACCGCTCGGCCCGCTCGGCCAGTTCCCTGTCGCCGAGGATGCGTCTGCTCTCCTGGGCCGCGAGCTTGTCGAGCATCACGTTGACCCAGCGCTGCTCCTCGGCCTCCGACATCCGGGCGGGGATGAGCACGATTGTGCGATCCCCCTCCCGGTAGGCGGAGACCGTTCTGCTGCGGCGGGTGCTCCTGCGGACCTCGACCGCGCTCGTTGCCGAGGCGCGGGGCGGACGGGTCGCCGCGCTGCGCTGATGGGTTCCGGCGCTGCGCGCGGGGGTCTCCCCGGCGAATCCGGGTGACGGGTCGGCGGGCACGCCATGACGTTACCCGGTGCCAGCGGGGGAAGTCCCGCCTCCGGGACGGTTCGCGCTTGATCCGCTCCATGGCATGCACCATTTGAACGACTAATACCCCATGCCTGTGGATAACTTTCTGCACGCTTCGACGCCTGGCTGCATTCTGACAACGGATCTCGCGGAGGTCCGGGCCGAGGCCCACGCGTAAAGATCATGAAACACAGACCGGGGGACGCCGTGTATCCGATGTTGAAGCCCACGCTGCGCCGCGCATGGCGCAGCCACGGCACCGTGCAATTCGGGGTGACTCACGCCCACGCGGTGAAGCTCGGTCCGATGGATATCGCGACGGGCTGTTTTCTGGAACTGCTCGACGGTACGCGCGGCCTGCCGCTGCTGCGCCAGGAAGCCCGGGCGCTGGATCTGTCGGACCATCAAGTGGACGTCCTGGTGGGCCGCTTGCTGAGTGCGGGCCTGATCGACGATGTGCGGACCGCCGGCCCGGAGACCGATGCGTTACGGAACCGGCCCGGCGCCCTGGAGCGGCACCGCCCCGATCTGGCATCGCTCTCCGTCGTCCATCCCGAGCCGGGCGGCGGGCTGCGGCGGCTGGCGGCCCGCCGGGCGATGCGGGTCCAGGTGCGGGGCGCCGGCCGGGTCGGTGCCGCGATCGCGGCGGTGCTGTCCGGATCCGGGGTGGGCCGGGTGGAAGTTCTGGACGGCGGGTGCACCGAGCCGTGGGACGTATCGCCCGGCGGGCTTCCACCGGCGGCCGTCGGGGAGCGCAGGGACACCTCCGCCCGGCAGTTGGTGCGCAGGTCCGCCACCGGTGCGGCACCCCGGGCATCGGAGACCGCCGGCTCCGCGGCGGGCGGCGAGCCGGGGCTGTCGCTGATCGTGATCGCCCCTCGCGACGGCCTCGCGGTGTACGCCCCCGACCCCCGCCCGGCCGAACCATGGATCGCTTCGGGGACTCCCCACCTCTATGCAGGAGTGATGGAGGCGACGGGAGTGGTGGGGCCCCTGGTGCTGCCCGGGGGTACGGCGTGCGCGGGGTGTCTGGACCTGCAGCGTGCGGACCGGGATGGGGACTGGCCCAGGATGCTGGCTCAGTGGCGGTCCGGGCGGCGCACCGCCGTGCAGGCCTGTGACCTCGGACTGGCGACGGCGGTGGCCGGTCTGGCTGCCGCCCATGCCCTGTCGTTTCTGGACGGGGAGCTGCCCGCCAGCACGGGGACCCGTTGGGAGGCCGCGCTGCCGCTGTTGGACTGGCGGACCGAGCGGATCAGGGCCCACCTCGGCTGTTCCTGCGGGGCGGCTGGGCACACTGAGGGGGAGCGCGCCTCCGTGGCCGACACGGCGCACGACACAATGGCCGGGTAACCGCCGCACGCGGTACGGCAGTCTGGGATTTGGAGGGGCTCATGTCTGATCTACCCCGGAAAGCGGTCACGCGTACCGCCAAGTTGGCCGCCCTGCCGCTGGGTTTCGCCGGCCGGGCCACGTGGGGTCTGGGCAAGCGGATCGGCGGGAAGTCGGCGGAGCTGGTCGCCCGGGAGGTGCAGCAGCGCACCGCGGACCAGCTCTTCAAGGTCCTGGGCGAGTTGAAGGGCGGGGCGATGAAGCTGGGGCAGGCTCTGTCCGTCTTCGAGTCGGCGCTGCCCGCGGAGGTCGCCGGACCGTACCGGGCGGCGCTCACAAAACTGCAGGAGGCCGCGCCTCCCCTGCCCAGCGACACCGTGCACGCGGTGCTCGGGGAACGGCTCGGCGAGGACTGGCGGGAGCTGTTCCTCGAATTCGAGGACAAGCCGTCGGCCGCCGCGTCGATCGGTCAGGTGCACCGGGCGGTGTGGCACGACGGGCGGGCAGTCGCGGTGAAGGTGCAGTATCCGGGCGCGGGAGAGGCGCTGCTCTCGGATCTGACCCAACTCAGCAGGTTCGCCCGGCTGCTCGGCCCGCTGATCCCCGGAATGGACATCAAGCCGCTTATCACGGAGCTGCGCGACCGGGTCTCGGAGGAGCTGGACTACGAGCAGGAGGCACGGTCGCAGCGGCACCATGCCGAGGAGTTCGCGGGCGACCCCGATGTCGTGATTCCCGGTGTGGTGCACCAGTGCGACCAGGTGCTGGTGACGGAGTGGATGGACGGGGTTCCGCTGGCCGATGTGATCGCGGAGGGTACGCCGGAGCAGCGTGACCGGGCCGGTCAGTTGCTGGCGCGCTTCCTCTTCTCCGGCCCCGCGCGCACCGGTCTGCTGCACGCCGACCCGCACCCGGGCAACTTCCGGCTGCTTCCCCCGCAGGAGGGGGCCGGCGAGGCCGGGCAGTGGCGGCTGGGAGTGCTGGACTTCGGCACAGTGGACCGGCTGCCGGGCGGGCTGCCGCAGCCCATCGGGGACTCCTTGCGGCTGACGCTGGCGGGTGATGCGGACGCGGTGTATGAGCTGTTGCGCGAGGAGGGGTTCGTCAGGGATTCGATCGATCTCGACCCGGTTGCGGTGCTCGACTACCTCCTCCCGATCATCGAACCGGCCCAGGTGGAGGAGTTCACCTTCACCCGGGGCTGGATGCGTAATCAGGCGGCGCGGATCGCGGATCCCCGCTCGCCCGCTCATCAGCTCGGCAGGCAGCTGAATCTGCCGCCCGCCTATCTGCTGATACACCGGGTGACACTGAGCACGATCGGGGTGCTGTGCCAGCTGGGTGCGACGGTGCGGCTGCGCGATGAGCTGGAGTCCTGGGTGCCGGGGTTCGTGACGGAGGATGAGCAGGAGCCCTCGGTCCAGGAGTTGGCGGGCGATGCGACCGCCGGTGCATAGGGGCGGGGCGGTCTTAGGGCCACCGGGTGTCACCACCAGGCGGAATCGAGACGGCTTTCGATCGCCCTGATGTGGGTGCGGGCGCACGCTTCGCAGAAGTACTGGTGTCTGCCGTTCTCCACGGAGCAGATCCAGGTCGGCGGTGCGCTCTCGCTGTCGGCGGAGGTGCCGCACAGAGCGCAGACGACCACGGCGGCGTCCCTCTGCGCGGGTTGCTGAATCCGGTGATGAGTCTCCTCGTCCACCTCGTGACGATAACTCCGTCGCCGCTGTGCCGCGCGGCACCACACAGCATGACCGCACGGCACGACCGCGGGGCCGGCCCATACGGACCGGCCCCGCGGAAGGGGTACTGACTCATGGGTACTGATTGCTGCCGGGCAGAGCGGCTGCCCGGCAGCGGGTGCTGCTGGTGTTCGGCCTGACTACTGCATGACCGCCATGGCCAGCGCACGGCGGGCGCGCATCGAGGCGCGCTCCGCCCGGCGCTGCATCCGCCGGGCGGAGACCAGGCGCACGGCCTGGCGCTCCGCTTCGGCTTCCCTCAAGCGGTCGTGCATATGGGCACGAGCCAGGGCTTCTGGGATGAGTTGCATTTCGCGGGTCCTGTTCTGACGCGAGTCGTTCGCGCCGATGATCGTGACGTTCGGTGTCGCGGAGCCGACGGGCTCATTCGTGGGGACGGACATTGGTGCCTGATTTCGGGGATCGTGGGTGTGGGGGCGGTCGATGGTTCCGATGCGTTTCATGGGTTTGGGGGCCGTGGCCCCCAGTCCGGCGATCACGCCGCGACCGGGTTCTTGCGCGGACGGCCACGCGGCCGCTTGCGAGCGACGACGACGCCCTGGATGAAGAGCTCACCACCCCAGACGCCCCACGGCTCGCGACGCTCCTTGGCGCCGGCGAGGCAGGCCTCGACGAGCGGGCAGGTGCGGCAGAGGGACTTGGCGTACTCGACGTCGGCCGGCGACTCGGCGAAGAAGACCTCGGGGTCGTAGGAGCGGCAGGGGACGGGGACGCCGAGGTTCTCGATGGCGTCGTCGAGCGCGGTGAGCGCGGTGAGGGGGATCAAGGTGGAGTCCTCCGTGAGGCCGGGCGGCGGGATCGTTTCGGAAGGCGGTACGGACGGGGCGTGCGCTTCGAGTTGCACGGTGGGTGGTGTCCTCGTCTGGTCGTTCCGGCCTGTTGGCCGGGGGGCGGCTGGTACCGGGTGCTGCTTGTCCCGAGGCTCCTTCGGGCTGTCCCGTCCGTTTGGACAAAACAAAAGGGCCGCGGATCCCGAGTGGGGTTCCGCGGCCCTGAAGGCGCCGGCCTGATTCTGAATCAGGCTGGATCACTCCAGGGTTCAGGCCCACGGAAGGCCCACATCGTGTGGTGCTTCGTCTGCTTGTCGGCGCCGGCTTCCACTCCTGCACCGGCGGCCGCAAAGGCATAGGCCTGGGCCTGTCCCTTCGCTACTGCTGCTGCCGGTGCCTGGGTCGGTCGCTCATTGCGCTCCCGCACGGGGAGACCCGACAGGGGCAGCGGGCTGACGGCGGAAATGCCGGACATACCGGTGCCACGAAGCGAGGAATCCGAAGAGCGGACGAGGCCGAGCGAGCAGGCGGAGACGACCGAGAGATCGGTCATTTTGTTGGTCTCGATGATGCTGATCACTTCAATCGCCTCCTCTCGGCGTCTCGGGTGGACCGGCGGGCCGGTCCTGCGTATTCGGATAAGTACAGCACAGGACCAGGGCTTCAGAGAAGTCGCTGTTCCCGTGGTTAAGAACCTATGGTGATGACTGGGGCGGGCGCAAACTATTTTTCCGACGAGTTTTTCTCACACCTCGTCATCGGTCTTCCCGGGCCCTTCCTCCACCGTCTCACCTGCGCAAATGGCGAGGACCGCGGTCCCGAACCGGTCCAGCTTCCGCGCGCCGACCCCAGAGATCCCGGCCAGTTCGCCCGCGCTGGACGGCGCCGCCTCGGCGATCGCCATCAGCGTCTTGTCCGTGAACACGCAGTACGCGGGCTGGCCGATCTCCTTCGCCCTGACGGCCCGCCAGTCGCGCAGCCGCTCGTACAGCGCCTCGTCCATGTCGGAGGGGCAGTCGTCGCAGCGCATCAGCTTCATCTCGCCCGCGTCGGTGAGGGTCTTTCCGCAGACCCGGCACCGGGCAGGGCCCCGGCGGCCACGCTTGGCGACCGGTCCCGGACCTCTCTCGATCCCGCCGCCACCGGCCGCGGCGCGCGCGGCGAGCGCCACCGAGCCGGGGCGCAGCCCGTTCAGGAACCGGCTCGGGCGCCGTCCGGCGCGGCCGCCGGGCGAGCGGGACAGCGACCAGGACAGCGAGAGGTGGAAGCGCGCCCGCGTGACGCCGACGTACAGCAGCCGGCGCTCCTCCTCGATCTGCTCGTCGGTCTTGGCGTAGGTGATCGGCATCATGCCCTCGTTCAGCCCGACCAGGAACACGGCGTCCCACTCCAGGCCCTTCGCCGAGTGCAGGGAGGCGAGGGTGACGCCCTGGACCGTGGGCGCGTGCTGGGCGGCGGCGCGCTCGTCGAGCTCCGCCACCAGATCGGAGAGCGTCGCCCCCGGCCTGGCCTGTTCGAAGTCCTCGGCGAGCCGGACCAGCGCGGCCAGGGACTCCCAGCGGTCGCGCACCGCGCCCGAGCCCGCGGGCGGCTGCGAGGTCCACCCCTTGGTGGAGAGCACCGCGCGCACCTCCGCGGGCAGCCCCTCCGCGTCGTCGAGCAGGGAGTCGTTGCCCCCCGCGCGGGCCGCGCCGCGCAGGGCGACGCCCGCCTCCCGCACCTCCGCCCGCTCGAAGAAGCGCTCCGCGCCCCGCAGCTGGTACGGCACGCCCGCGTCGGCCAGGGCCTGCTCGTAGACCTCGGACTGGGAGTTGACCCGGTAGAGCACGGCGATCTCGCCTGCCGGGACGCCCGTGGCGATCAGATCGCGGATGCGGCGGGCGGTGCCCTCGGCCTCCGTGGGCTCGTCCGCGTACTCCGTGTGGACCGGCTCGGGGCCGGGATCGCGCTGCGAGACCAGTTCCAGCCGGTGTTCGGCGGCGCGGCCGCGGGCCTGGCCGAGCAGTCCGTTGGCCAGATGGACGACCTGGGGGGTGGAGCGGTAGTCCCGGACCAGCTTGACCACCGTCGCGTTGGGGTGGCGGGTGCGGAAGTTCAGCAGGTGGTCGGGGGTGGCTCCGGTGAAGGAGTAGATCGTCTGGCTGGCGTCGCCGACGACGCACAGGGTGTCCCGGTCGCCGAGCCAGAGGTCGAGCAGCCGCTGCTGGAGCGGGCTGACGTCCTGGTACTCGTCGACCACGAAGTGCTGGTACTGGCGGCGGACGTGGTCGACGATGTCATGGCGGTCCTGAAGGATGGCGACGGTGAGAAGCAGCACATCCTCGAAGTCGATCACCGAGCGGTCGCGCTTCAGCTGCTCGTACATCGCGTAGATCTGGGAGATCTCGGCCGGATCGCGCGGGGCGTCGCGCTGGGTCTTGGCGACCACGGCCGGGTAGTCGGCGGGCACGGTCTGGGTGACCTTGCACCACTCGATCTCGCTGGTGACATCGCGCAGCTCGTTGCGGTCGAGCCGGATGCGGCAGCGGGCCGCGGCCTCCGCGACCAGCTGGACCTTGCGCTCCAGCAGTCGTGGCAGGTCACCGCCGACCGCCCTCGGCCAGAAGTACTGGAGCTGGCGCAGGGCGGCGGAGTGGAACGTACGCGCCTGCACCCCGCCCGCGCCGAGCTGGCGCAGCCGCCCCCGCATCTCGCCCGCGGCCCGGTTGGTGAACGTGACGGCAAGCACACTTGCGGGCTGGAGTATCCCGGCGCGCACCCCGTAGGCGATGCGGTGCGTGATCGCACGCGTCTTGCCCGTACCGGCTCCGGCCAGCACGCACACCGGGCCGTGCAGGGCCATGGCGACCTCGCGCTGCTCGGGGTCCAGGCCGTCGAGCACGGCGTCCGCCGACTCGGGGACCTGAGGGAAGGGTGAGGAATGCGTTGCTGCTGTCACCCCGCCATGCTGCCAGGTCGCAGGAGGCGGGCGCGGAAGTTGTCCACAGGGGGGCAGTATCTGTCGTACTAATGCGGGGCGAGTGCGGGAATGGCGGCCGGATCGCGTACGTTCCACTCCCTGCGGGGGGGGCACCCTTCCAGCCTTTCCGCGAGACGCGGCGACGCAACGTGACGAGACGAACGAGACAGAGGAGCGCGAAGAGATGCCGGGCACTGTGACGATGTACAGCACCACGTGGTGCGGCTACTGCCGTCGGCTCAAGAGCCAGATGGACCGCGAGGGCATCGCGTACAACGAGATCAACATCGAGCAGGACCCGGACTCGGCGGCCTTCGTCGAGAAGGCCAACGGGGGCAACCAGACTGTTCCCACCGTCCTGGTGGTCGGCTCCACGGGCGCCGAGGCCGTCATGACGAACCCGTCCCTGGCTCAGGTGAAGCAGGCGCTCGCCGCCTGATCCCGCCGCTCCGCGGTACGCAAACGCCCCCTCGGCCGAGAGCGCCTGAGGGGGCGTTCCTGTGCGTGCGCGGGACGCCGCCCGCCCGTCAGCCGACGGTGCCCGGCCTCGGGAGCGGCTTGCCGTACCAGAGTTCGATCAGGCGGGCCGCGATCGAGATGCCGAACGGGGGCAGGATCTCGCCCGACTCGAAGGCCGCCGTCAGGTCCTCGCGGGAGAACCAGCGGGCCTCCTCGATCTCCTCGCCGTCCACGTCGATCTCGGACGAGGTCGCCCGTGCCATGAAGCCGAGCATCAGGCTGGACGGGAACGGCCAGGGCTGGCTGGCGATGTACTCGACCTCGCCGACCGTGATGCCCGCCTCCTCGAACACCTCGCGGGCCACGGACTGCTCGATCGACTCCCCCGGCTCGACGAAGCCCGCGAGCGTGGAGAAGCGGCCCTCGGGCCAGTGCACCTGGCGGCCCAGCAGGGCGCGGTCCTGGTCGTCCGTGACCAGCATGATGACCGCGGGGTCGGTACGCGGGTAGTGCTCGGCGCCGCAGGCCTGGCAGCGGCGGATGTGACCGGCCGCCGCGATGACGGTGCGCTCGCCGCAGCGGGAGCAGAAGCGGTGCAGGCGCTGCCAGTTCTCCAGGGCCACCGCGTGCACCATCAGGCCCGCGTCGCGCGGACCGAGCAGCAGCCCGGCCTCGCGCAGGCCCGCCGGGCGGGCCGGCTGGTCCATGCGGCCGGGCAGGGAGTCCTTCTGGAGCGCGAAGTAGCTGACGCCGTCCTCGTCGGTTCCGAGGAAGTAGCGGTGGGTCTCGGTGACCGGGGCCTCGAAGGCCGGGGTCATGACGATCTCCGTACCGCCGTCGGCCGTGTCGTCGATCAGCACCTGCCCGCCGGAGACGACGAACACACGGGTGGTCGGGTGGCTCCACGCGGCGGCCAGCCAGGCCTCGTCGAGGCGGTGGTGCGCCGCGCGGTCGATGCCGCTGGGCGCCGTGAGACCGATAGGCCGGTCTGCGGTGGCGTTGTCGAAGGTGCTCACAGGTGCTTCCTACTCCCCCGGGACGGTTCGGGTGTTCAGAGGATTCAGCGGAGTGCGGCGGCCAGTTCGCCCCAGAGATGGGCGGTTGTCTCCACGCCCTTGAGCAGGAGGTCGATCTCGACCTTCTCGTTGGGGGCGTGCCAGCCGTCGGACGGTACGGAGATGCCCAGGAAGAGGACGGGGGCGCCGAGCACGTCCTGCAGGTCGGCGGCGGGTCCCGAGCCTCCTTCACGGGTGAAGAGGATCTTCTGGCCGAAGGCCCGTCCCATGGCTCGGGCCACGGCCTGCAGGGCGGGGTGGTCCAGCGGGGTCAGACAGGGGCGGGTGGCGGGCGAGAAGGTGATCCGGTGGTTGATGCCGGCCGGGACCTGCGCCTCGGCCCAGGCCCGGACGGCCTGCTGGACGCGGTCGGGGTCCTGGCCCGCGACCAGCCGGAAGCTGATCTTCACCAGGGCGGAGGACGGGATGATCGTCTTGCTTCCGGCGCCCTGGTAGCCGCCGCCTATGCCGTTGACCTCGGCGGTGGGGCGGGCCCAGACGCGCTCCAGCGTGGAGTAGCCGGACTCGCCGGACGCCGCCCGGGACTTGGCCGTACGCAGCCAGGTGGCCTCGTCGAAGGGCAGCTCGGCGAAGAGGGCGCGCTCGGTGTCGGTGAGTTCCGTCACGCCGTCGTAGAAGCCGGGGACCGCGACCCGTCCGTCCGCGTCGTGCAGCGCGGCGACGAGCCGGGCGACGGCGGTGGCCGGGTTGGGGACGGCGCCGCCGAACGAGCCGGAGTGGATGTCCTGCTCGGGGCCGTACAGCTCGATCTCGCACTCGGCGAGGCCGCGCATGCCCGTGCAGACCGTGGGGGTCGTCTCGTCCCACATGCCGGTGTCGGAGACGATCACGGCGTCGGCGGTGAGCCGGGCTGCCTGTTCCTCGGCCAGGGCGCGGAAGTGCGGCGAACCGGACTCCTCCTCACCCTCGATCAGCAGCTTGAGATTGACGGCGGGGGTGGTGCGGCCGGTGGTGGCCAGGTGGGCCCGGACGCCCAGGGTGTGGAAGAACACCTGCCCCTTGTCGTCGGCGGCGCCGCGCCCGTACATGCGGCCGTCGCGGATCACCGGCTCGAACGGGTCGGTGTCCCAGCCGTCCTCGCGGGCGGCGGGCTGTACGTCGTGGTGCCCGTAGACCAGGACGGTCGGGGCGTCCGGGTCGTCGGACGGCCACTCGGCGAAGACCGCGGGAGCGCCGGGCGTCTCCCAGATCTCCGTGACCGGGAAACCGGTCTCCTTGAGCTTGGCGGACAGCCAGTCGGCGCTGCGTCGTACGTCTCCGTCGTGGACCGGCTGGGCGGATACGGACGGGATGCGCAGCCAGTCGGCGAGGTCGTCGAGGAAGGCTGTGCGGTGCTGCTCGGTGTACGTACGGACGGCGCTGTCCGGGGTGTCGCTCATGACCTTGAGCCTATCGCTCGTCCAGGAAAAGTCGTTCCAGCTCTGCCCGGCCCGGGAGGCGGGTGGGGTGGACGGTCTCTCCACTGCGTACGTACAGGAACGTGGCGGTGACGTCGGTGAGCGGCAGACCGTGCAGCTCGGCCCAGGCCAGGCGGTAGACCGCGAGCTGGAGGGGGTCGGCGGTGTTGGTGCGGGTGGTCTTCCAGTCGACGATCTCGTACGTGTCCCCGGTGCGGTACACCGCGTCGATACGGCCCCGGATCACCCGGCCGGCCAGGGTGATCTGGAACGGCGTCTCCACGCGGTACGGGGTGCGGCGGGCGTACGGGGTGCGCTCGAAGGCCTCCTTGAGTGCGGCGAGGTCGCGCTCGTCGGCGATCTCGGCGTCGCTCTCGTCGCCGCCGGGCAGTTCGTCCGGGCCGAGCATGGGCAGGGGCAGCTCCTCGAAGCGGGACTCCACCCAGGCGTGGAAACGGGTGCCCCGGCGGGCCGCGGGCTGCGGGGGCCGTGGCATGGGGCGGGCCAGCTCCTGGGCGAAGCCCTCGGGGTCCTCGGCGAGGCGCAGGAGCTGGGTGGCGGAGAGCGAGGCGGGTACGAGGACGTCGCGCACGGTGGCGCGGGCACGGCGCAGTTCACCGGCGAGGGCGTCGAGGTCGCGGTCCCAGGAGGCGAGGGTGCGGGACTCCTCGGGGGTGAGGCGGTGCCCCTCGGCGGGTTCGGGGGCGCGGGCCGCGGGGACGCGTGGTGTGGGAGTGGCGGCCGTGGCAGGGGACGGTGGGGGCTCCGTCGGCAGGGACTCCCAGTCGCCGGGGTCGTCGAAGTACGCCTCGTCGTCGGGGAACGGGTCGGCGTCATACGGGTCGGCGTACGGCTCCTGAGCGTCGGGCGACGTCTCGTACGCGTCCTGTGCGCCCCCGTTCTCCGCGGCCAGGGCCTCCAGATGGGCCATCACCGTGTCCGCGGCCGCCCGGCGGCGGGTCAGGGCGGTGTCGTCCAGGGGAAGCGGCCATGCCCGGTCGGCCGCCTTCTCGGCGAGCGCGGGGTTCTCCTCGTTCTCGGCCGGCTCGTCCGCCCAGGCCTCGATCTCGCCGTGCCCGGCCACGCAGTGCTCGTACAGCGCGTGCAGGAAGTCGGACGGGCCTCGCGGCTTCTTCTGCGTCGGGCCCCACCAGTGTCCGGAGCCGAGCAGCAGGGTGCGGGGTCTGGTGAAGGTGACGTATCCCAGGCGGAGCTCCTCGGTGTGCTGGTGCTCCTTCATCTCCTCCTTGAAGCCCTTGAGCCCCTTGGCGTCCCAGGAGTGGACGACGGGGAGGGTGGCGGTGTCGCCGCGCAGGGCGTGCGGGAGGACCTTGGCCTGGGAGGTCCAGGCGTCGCGGGACTGGCCGCTGGGGAACTGGCCGGTGACCAGGCCCGGCACCGCGACGACGTCCCACTCCAGGCCCTTGGACTTGTGGGCGGTGAGGACCTTGACGGTGTTCTCGCCGCCGGGCAGGGCGTTGTCCAGGCCCTTCTCGTACTGGACCGCCGTGCGCAGGAAGCCCAGCAAGGCGAGGAGGGTCGCCTCGCCGTCGACGGCGGCGAAGCGGGCCGCCACGTCGAGGAAGTTGGCGAGGGTCTCGCGGCGGCGGGCGGCCAGGGCGTGCGGCGATGCGGAGAGCTCTACCTCCAGGCCGGTGGTGGCGAGGACGCGGTGCAGCACGTCCATCAGGGGGTCGGCCAGCGAGCGGCGCAGGTCGCGCAGTTCGGCGGCGAGGCGGGCGAAGCGGACGCGGGCCTCGGCGGAGAACGGAAGGCCGTCGTCCTTCCCTCCGCCCGATTCGAGGAAGGTGTCCAGCGCGTCGGCGAGCGAGATCACCTCGGCCGGGTCGATGCCTTCGACAGCCTCGGCGAGGCGGCGGTCGGCGTCGAAGTCGTCCTCGTCGCCGTGGGTGGCGCGGTGGACGAGGAGGCGGGCGCGGCGGCCGAGGAGCGCCAGGTCGCGGGGGCCGATCCGCCAGCGGGGGCCGGTGAGCAGCCGGACCAGGGAGGCGTTGGCTCCGGGGTCCTGGAGCACTTCGCAGACCGCGACGAGGTCGGCGACCTCGGGCAGATGCAGCAGCCCGGACAGGCCGACGACCTCGACCGGGATGTCGCGGGCCACCAGCGCGGCCTGGATCTCCGGGAAGTCGCCCGCGGTGCGGCACAGGACGGCGATCTCGCCGGGCGCCTTCCCCGTTCTCACGAGGTGGGCTATCGAGTCTGCGAGCCAGTCGATCTCTTCGGTGTGGGTACGGAGCAGGGCGCAGCGGACGATGCCGTCGCGCTCGGCGCCCGGGGCGGGGCGCAGCGCCTCGACCCCCTCGTGCATGGCGCGCAGCGGTGCGGCGAGGCGGTTGGCGAGATGGAGGAGGCGGCCGCCGCTGCGGCGGTTCTCGCTGAGGGAGTAGCGGGTGGCGGGGGTGCCGTCGGCGTGCGGGAAGTGGAGCGGGAAGTCGTCGAGATTGGCCACGGAGGCGCCGCGCCAGCCGTAGATCGCCTGACAGGGGTCACCGACGGCGGTGACGGCGTGGCCGGTCGGCGACGCTTCCTCCGGGCCTCGGCCGAAGAGGGCGGAGAGCAGCAGGCGCTGGGCGACCGAGGTGTCCTGGTACTCGTCGAGCAGTACGACGCGGAATTCGCCGCGCAGGATCGCGCCGACCTCCGGGCGTGTGAGGGCCAGCTCGGCGGAGAGGGCGATCTGGTCGCCGAAGTCGAGGAGGTCGCGGCTCTTCTTGGCCTCGCGGTAGCGGCGGGTCAGCTGCAGCAGCTCGCGACGGGCCTCGGCGGCCTCGGGGATCTTGCGCAGCTCGGCGTTGGTGAGGCGGGCCGTTTCGAGCGTACGGAGCAGGTCGGTGTCGTACTCCGCGAGCTGTTCGGGGCGTACGAGATGCTCGGCCAGCTCGGCGTCGAGAGCCAGCAGATCACTGACCAGTGTGGGGAAGGACCTGGTCAGGGCCGGATAGGGGCCGGGTGCCTCGCGCAGTACGCGGGCGGCGAGCTGGAAGCGGGTGGCGTCGGCGAGGAGGCGCGTGGTCGGTTCGAGGCCGATGCGCAGCCCGTGCTCGGTCAGGAGCCGGCCGGCGAACGCATGGTACGTGGAGATGCTGGGCTCGCCCGGGGGGTTGTCCGGGTCGATGGCGTCCGGATCGGTGACCCCGGCCGCGATCAGGGCCTTGCGGACGCGCTCGGCGAGCTCGCCCGCCGCCTTGTTGGTGAAGGTGAGTCCGAGGACCTGCTCCGGGGC